>JANRKM010000105.1:0-3967 GCA_033763475.1 Kofleriaceae bacterium | reverse complement strand
GTCAAGGTCGTCAAGAACAAGCTCGCCCCGCCGTTCCGCGAGGCCGACTTCGAGATCTTGTATGGCACCGGCGTCAACAAGCTCGGCGAGCTCGTCGACACCGCGGAGAAGCTCGGGCTCGTCGAGAAGTCGGGCACCTGGTACTCGTATGGCGGCGAGAAGCTCGGCCAGGGTCGCGACAAGGCCATGAGCCACCTCGACGAACATCCGGCCCTCCAGCTCCAGCTGCGCACCGCGCTCATCAAACAGGCGCGCGCGCTCACCTCGGGTGCGATCAACGCTAACGCCAACGGCACCCACGCGGAGGCGCCATGAGCGTCCACATCGCGGACCTCCTCGGCGTCCAGATCGACCTGATCACCCGCGGCGTGCCGCTGCCGATCACCGCGGAGCGCAGGCTGTTCGCCGATGCCCTCGAGGACTTCGACACGCTCGATGATGACGAGGACGACGACTTCGAGCTTCGACGGCCCGAGGACAACGACCTCGATCTCGTGGAGCTGTTCGGGCGGGACGATCGCTAGCGTTCGTGACTACTCGTTCTGGTTCCGGCGTCCGGAGCCGAAGCTCGTCTGTTGGTCGTTGCCCGCGATTCCGCAGCGCGTTACGCTGCTGACATGGCGGCGCGTAACGGCGTGTGGGTGGTGATCACCGTGGTCGTCGCTGCTGCGGTGGCCCCAGCGCCGGCATCGGCGGATTGCATCGACCGTCTCAGACCACCAGTCCCCCTGCGTGGCTCGGTGCTCGCGTACCGAGAGACCGCCCGCGGCGAGTGGCCGCCACGGGTCCTGTGGTGGGGGACGGGGTCTGCCCGGATCACCACACTGTCGCCGAACATGGCGTGGATCGACTACGCCGGGGAGCACGGCGCGGAGCTTATGGTCTTCGCCCGGACGTGACCATCTGGCGTCGTGGGCTCGATCACCGGGACCGCCGCAGGTGCTCTCGCTCGAAGAGAGTGCACTCAACGACGTGTGTCGGGACGTCGTTCGCGCCTCGGACTTCCATGGGACGCCGCCGGACCCCAGCGACGATTCGCACGTCGCCTTGCTCGCCGCGTTACTGCTCGCGCTCGCGTTCGCCGTCGCGCGCATGACGCCGCAGGTCGCGCTCGAGGGCGTGCGAGGCCGCGCCGCGTGCACCCGCCGCCGCGGTGACGCCACCCCGCTGCCGCGCGCCCGGCTCGTCGATCCGCGTCACTAATCGGTCCGCGCTCGATGTAGGTCGAGGGCCACGGTCTCGGGATCGCGATCTGACCAGCGACACGCGCTTGGACCTGGTCACCGCTACGCCGGCGGCGTTCACGTGTTCGTCGCGCACGGACGACGACGATACGCTGCCGGACGACCGGAGGCCGACGTCGACGGCCGTCTCGGCGTCAGCTATACGAGGCCGGTGAAGCGGTCGCTGCTCGCCATCGATGCCATGGACGCATGCGTCTTCGTCCCCCGCGCGCTGATCCTTAGCTCGCCGCCGCGCTAGATTACGAGCCGCGGAGCATGTGCTAGCAGCAGAACTCGTTGTCGAGCAGCACGCCCCGAAGTCATGGACATGAGCGTACGTCGGTTCCATCGAATGCAAGACAACCGCGAGCTGTTTGCCGAGCTCACCTGGACCAGGCGCGCGCTTGAGATCTGCCGAGGCCTCGCCGGTTCGCCGGGTGAGGTTCACGAAGAGATCTACCGCACCGAGGCCGAGGTCATGGACGCTGTCGAGCGTGCCGCGATGCAACTCGTGGCAGCGGGATTCGTCGAGGTGCAGGGGCCATCGCTGCGCGTCTCGATCGAGAATGCGATCGCACAAACCGTGCGCGCGCAGCACCTGCGGCGATGCGCGGTACCCGTCACCCGTCCGGAGCCAGCGATTCGACGGTCCCGGTTCGGCGGACTGCCAACGGCCGCGGGCAGCTGGCCGAGATGCGGGCACTGCAAACAGCCGATGAAGTTCTTGCTCGAGTTCTCGATCACCGAGCTGCCTCTGCCGATCATCGTCGAGACGACGGGGCTCCTGCAGATCTACCTGTGCGAGGATTGTCAGTTCGAGGGTGATGCGACGGCGCCGTTCCATCGGGCCCAGCTCGTGAGGATCGTCCCGCTGCGCGATGACATCGCGAGGCTTCCGAGGTCTTCCGAAGACGACTTCGTGCTCGCACCTGCCCGCATCGTGGACTGGATGCTCGTGGATGATGCTCCCGGCCCGCAAACGATCGCGAGGCTGCTGGCGGTCGAGCTCGGCGATGCGACCGATGCGTGGTCTACCCTCGAAGGAGAGCTCACGCACCACGACAAGATCGGAGGTTGGCCGGCCTGGGGGCAGGATGATGAGCGCGTCGAATGTCGCGCATGCGCGACGGAGATGCGCTTCGTCATGCAGCTCGACGAGCACTTCTCCGAGCGCATACAGAGCAACAGCCAGCTCTACGTGTTCCAGTGCCCGACCTGTGCCGCGCTGACGAGCCTGCAGCAGTACTGAGGCGCGTCCACGATATCGTGGCCGTCGCGCCAACGCTCTGGCAAGTCGCGCGCCGCGCGCGAGCCTGGCTCGCAATCGAAAAGTTGATGCACGCGGGTTGGCTCCGCCGTGATGCGCAAGAGATCCGCTTCGCGGATCGCATAGATCACGTGACGTATGCCCATAGCCGAAGCCTAGCGTGTCCGCGATGGGTCCAGCTCGCGCTCTACCGAGCATGAGGGCCACGATGACGATCACGGCGAGCCTCTCGGAAGCCGTACGGGAGCCCGCTTGCCGACCGAATTCTAGCGACGTTGCGAACGGAGCCTGCGGTACAGCGGAATGAGATCATTCTGATCGAGCGCCGCTTCTAGCTGTGACAACAGCTCTTCGATGTGACGATGGTCGAGCGTTCCGCCGCGAATTGCGAGCAACTCGCGAATGTCCTCGAGATCTTTTGGTCGTCCCGCGAGCACCTTTGTCACGATCAGGTTCTCGACCGACAAGAACGGAATGCTTCGTCGACCGATGTGCTCGAAATGGAGCTCTTCGAGAAAGCGCTGCTCGAGCCCTGGACCAGCAAGGACGAGATCGATTGGGAGCACTGATGCGCGATGCAAAACCGGAAGAACCCTCGTACTCGTGACGAAATCGGCGTCTGCGAACCTCGCAGTGAATCCAGCTGCATCAAGTGCACGCATGAAGGCAGGCGTGGGGCCGCCCGGAAGATCGATCGTGAGGTCGAGATCCGCAGTCGCTCGCGGAGAACCGTAGACGTTGACCGCCTGAGCGCCGAACACGTACCAGCGAAGGTGACGTCGCTTGGCGAGGTCAGCGAACGCGACGAGGGCGAGCTCGTGAGCTGGGGGGCTTGGCCTTCGTCGCCGTGGCGGCGAGCGCTTGCGAGACGCGGCGGTGCGTTTGGAGGTCTTCTTCACGTTCCCCCTGCGTGGGCCATTTCGGGAGGCGCGCAATCATCCACCTGCGCAACTCATCGGAGACCTGCAACACCGAGCGCAGGCCCCCACGCGCGATCCGCGCTCGCCAGAACGCGTCTTTGTGACGCCTCACGCGCGACCAGTCACGCCCCATATAAGCGCGAATCGATGCGGGGTCGATGGTCACGGGTGCCCGAGACACAGTCCGACTATACCCGGTGGCGAAGGCACCTCGATGGCCTGGCATGCACGGAGCTGCCGAGGATGCGCCTCGTTGAGTCACGCAACCAAGCGTAATCGCAGGATCGCTTCGTGATGTGTCCTGTAACCAGCTGCGCCAGAAGATCGGCGTCGTCTACGGCAACCCCGAGACCACCACCGGCGGCAATGCCCTGAAGTTCTACTGCTCGGTGCGCCTCGACATCCGCCGCAAGCAGTCGATCAAGCGCGGCGACGACGTCATCGGCAGCCAGTGCAAGGTCAAGGTCGTCAAGAACAAGCTCGCCCCGCCGTTCCGCGAGGCGGACTTCGAGATCTTGTATGGCACCGGCGTCAACAAGCTCGGCGAGCTCGTCGAC
>JANRKM010000104.1:0-8634 GCA_033763475.1 Kofleriaceae bacterium | reverse complement strand
CTGCCCGACGGAGCGTCGGCGGCCGACGGCGCAGCCGCGACGATCAATCCGATGACCGCGCTGTCGATGCCCGAGGTGATGCGGCGCGAAGGCCACACGGCGCTCGTGCACACGGCGGCCGCGTCGAACCTCGGCCAGATGCTGGTAAAGATCTGCAAGGCGGATGGCGTCCCGCTCGTCAACATCGTGCGCCGCGAGGGCCAGAGCGCGCTGCTCAAGGATCTCGGCGCGACGTACGTCCTCGACAGCACCGCATCGACCTTCACCAAGGACCTCGTCGAAGCCGTCGGCGCGACCGGCGAGACCATCGCCTTCGATGCGATCGGCGGTGGCACGCTCGGCGCCACCATCCTCGACGCGATGGAGCGCGTAGCCGCGCGCTCGATGAAGTTCTACAGCCACTACGGCAGCTCGACGCTCAAGCAGCTCTACATCTATGGCGGCCTCGACCGCTCGCCGACGCAGATCGCGCGCTCGTTCGGGCTCACGTGGAACGTGGGCGGCTACCTGGTCATGAACGCGCTCAAGAAGCTCGGCCCCGAGGTCGCCACGCGGATGACGACGCGGGTCATGCGCGAGCTGACCACCACGTTCGCGAGCCACTACAGCAAGCGCATCACGCTCGACCAGCTCACCGAGGTCGAGACCGTCCGCGCGTTCGCGCAGATGGCGACGGGCGAGAAGTACTTGATCGTCGCGTAGGCGGCTAACGGACCACGGTCACCACGAACAAGAAGCTCGGCCGCGCCGACTCGTCGATGCGGCCCGCACGGCACAGCGTGGTGCCTTCCTTGAGTCCCGTAACCACGAACGCGTTCGATTCGAACGAGCTGTCGCGCATCGCCGCGCGCACGACCGTCGGGTCGTCGCAGAAGCTGCCCATCGCGAAGCCGACGTCGAGCGACAACGTCTGTCCGACGCGCAAGGTAATGGGGATCGGTCCGTCCGCGGTCGCGACGCCTGCGCCAGCGGCCACAACCAGCAGGACGAGACCGATCCGAAGCATGGTCAAGGCTAGCGCCTTCACCACACGTGGGGGATCCAGCGAAACCGCACGCGCCGCGCATAATCGGCATAGCCCGCGAGCTCGCGCTGCAGCATCGCATCCTCGAGCATCGTACGAACGACCAGCACTGCGGCGAGGACGCCCGCGGGCACCAGCGCCCATGCGGATCCCAGCGAGAGCGCCATGCCCACGCCGAGCACGACCGCGGCGATGTAGCCCGGATGGCGGACATACGCGTACGGGCCAGTGTCGATCACGCGATGGTCGCGGTCGGTCTGGATGCGCACCGTCGGCTCGAAGTGTCGATTGACCGCCTGGGCCCACGTCTCGAGCGCGAACGCGAGCGCGAACAGCAGCGTGCCGATCGCCACCACCGACGTCGGCTGGGGAGCCCAGTGGAACCGGCCGTCGTCGAGCGCGCCGATGAAGATGACCGCCGAGAATGCGACCATCACCATCGGCATCAGGACGAGGTCCCAGCGCTTGCTGCCCACACCGAGGCTGCGGCGCACCGCGAAGAGCTCGGGGTTCGTGCGCCAGATGTACGCCGACGCAAGGCCCGTCCCGGCCGTAAACAACGCCAGGAACCACCATCCCCGCGTCCACATCACGCTCCCCGCGGTCACGAACAAGATCACGGCGAGGATCAAGAGCGTCCCGATCAGCGAGCCGATGACGCGTACGAGCTCCTCGGTCGTCCGCACCGCGTTGCCGCGCAAGGTCGAGGTGGTGCCCATGCGCGCAGTCTAGCCCCGCACCGAGGGCTGTCAGGTCACGTCAGCTCCGCGCGCTTGCGCGCGCTCCATGTGGCCCAGAGCCACACGACCACGAGCACGAGCGTGCACGCGGTGCCCACCTTGACATAGCGATCGACGATCTGTGCCTCGGTCCAGCCGTGATCCTCGACGAGCTTCGATGGATCCGAGAGCCCGACACCTTCGATCTCGCCGAACGGAATCGCCGCCAGATTCGAGCGCGCGGACCACCAGGTCGCGAAGCAGTCGACGAGTCCCGCCGCGCCGATGCCAAGGAAGCCATAGCGCAGATGGTGCTCGCGCAGCTTGCTGCTCTCGGGCACGAAGAACAGCAGCATGAGCCCGGTGCCGAGGATCATCCCGCCGGCATCGCCACCGAACGTGATCGCCATGTGCGCCGTCTCCGTGGTGCTCGTGTAGGCGAAGAACTGCAGCACGCCGAGCACGGCCCCGAACGCGAACACGGCGTTCTTGCCGCTGACCCACCCGCGCCAGAGGAGGAAGCCATTCAGCGCAGCCACCGCCGCCGGCAGCACGATGCCCCGGCTCTCCGGGATCAGCGTCTTCCACAGTGTCGGGATCGCCGAGAAGCCGCACCACCATGCGGTCAGCGCGTGCCCGAGCTCGTGCAGCGGCATCGAGAGCGCGGACCGCTGCGCGAGATGTCCGGTTTCGCAGCCATGAAAGGCCAGCGCGAGCCCGACGGCCACCGGCACCGCGCCGGCGCGGAGCTTCCACTCGGCGACACCACCACGTTCCGTCATGAGCGCGAGCGCGCCGCGACGACCGCGTTGATCGCCGCGGTCGCAGCGGGCGTACCGCGCTGCTCGTCGAGCGAGTCGCTCCAGCGATCGACGCGGCGCTGCCAGTTCGGGCGCTCGGTGACGGTGCCCGGCACGTTGTGCGGGACCGGCTCGAGCACGAGATCATCGAGGGCAACCAGCACGATCTCCGCGGGGCCGACGGCGAGATCCGTGGTCGCGCCGACCATCGCGCGCTCGACCTCGGTCAGCGTGTCGCCCGCACCGCCGATGGCGGCCTGCACGTGTGCGAGCACCGCACGGCGAGATGTGTCGCGCTCCACGCGCTCCGTCGCCTCCTGCTGCGCGGTGATGAGCCCGAGGTCGCGACGGTCGTCGATGTCGGCTCCGCGCCACCAGCCGGCGAACGTGGCGGTGTCGTGCGTATTGAGGCTCGCGATGGCTTCGGCGGGCGCCGCCCGTGGAGGATCGCCCACGCGCGCGGGCAGCGACCACTGCCCGACGTGCAGGCGGAACATTCCGTGGCGCGTCATCGCCGGGCGCACGTGGTCGGGAACGGTGCCGAGATCCTCGCCGGCGACCGCGCAGCGCATGCGGCTCGACTCGAGCGTCAGGATCGCCATCAGCTCCTCGGCGTTGTAGCGCAGGTAGACGCCGTCGGTGGCCGGCCGGCCCTCGGGCACGCAGTAGAGGCGGAACAGCCCCATCACGTGATCGATGCGCAACATGCCGGCGACGCGCATGTGGTGCTGCACCGAGCGAATGAAGTACCGGTAGCGATCGCGGCGCAGCGCCGTCGGCGACAGGGGCGGCAGGCCCCAGTTCTGACCGCCGAGGAACAACGCATCCGGCGGCGCGCCGGTGGCGAGCGTGGTGAGGAACAGATGCCGATGGCGCCACACCTCGTACGCGTCGAGGTTCACGCCGACGGGAAGATCGATGTAGAGCTGCACCGGCCCCCCCGTGAGCGCCTCGAGCTGGCGCTGCATCGCCCACTGCGCGACGACGTGAGTGCCGAGGCGGCCCGCGTCGGCGCCGAGCGAGACGGCTTGCCGCTGCGTCTCGACGAGCGGGAGGTTGTCGCGCCACGGCGACGGCCAGTCACACCACGGGGCGTGCTGCTGCTCGCCGAACGCGCGAAAGGCGGCGTAGTCGTAGGTGCCCGTCTGCTGGGCCCACGCGTCGATCTCGGCGGCCCGCGGGCCTGCGAGCAGGCGCTCGGCGATCGCGTCGATCAGCGGGCGCCGCCGCTGGTAGTGCGCGCGGTAATCGATGCGCGTACCCGCGACGATCGGCGGCGCGACCGGCGCGGGCAGCCCGACCTCGGCAGCAAGCGGCGCGAGCTCGAGGTAGAGCTCGTTCCAGTACAGCCGGCTCGCGGGCGAGTACGGACTGAACATGAACGGCTCGCCCTGGCCGCCCGTCGGATCGAGGAATGCCGCCAGGATCGGAAGGATGCCGACGTAGCGCCCACCGCGCTTGTTGATGGCGTGGAACAGCTGGCGCAGCGAGCCGAGGTCGCCCGCTTCGCCCGCCTCCTGCGACGCGAGCCCGTACACCGGCGAGAACACGCCCCACCGCTTGGGGCCCGCGCCGGGGCCGCCCCACGCGCGCAGCGGCGCCGCGATCGCGAATGCCTCGCCCTGCCCGCCTGCCGTCCGCCAGCGTGCGCTGTGGTAGCCGTTCTCGCCGTCGAGGAACACGGTCGCGCGGCGGATGCAGTGGCACACGCCTCCCGGCCACGCGTGCGAGTCGGCCGGCAACTCGAACAGGCGGCCGTGCGCGCGCACCACGTGGCCGCTCTCCGTCGTAACCTCGACCTCCCACGGCTGATCGTCGTCGGCCGGCACCGCGAAGGGGATCACGATCGACCCGTCCCAGCCGAGCACGACCGGCGGCACGATCTGCCTCCACCGCTCGCGCTCGAGCACCGTGATCGCGTGGGCGGCATCCTCGGGGCTGTCGATGCGGATCCCGAGGTCGGGGGCGAGAGCGCGCAGCGTCGCGAGGACCGTCTCGTCACTGGCGAAGGTCAGCGCTCCGCGCCAGTTGTGGTAGGCGACATCGAGCCCTGCAGACTTCGCCAGCTCGCGCAGCGTGTTCATGCGTGACCTCCTATCATGGATAGCGCAGCCCGTGGCCGCGCGGAAACAGGGGTGGGCCCGCGCTGGCCGCGTACGGCACCTGGGTCATGTCCACGGGCCAGGTGAACGGCAGCCGCCCCTCGAACGGGGCCGCCCCGACGAGCACGTCGGCCACGCCCGCGCCTTCGCTGCCCGGTAGCCATGCCGCCACGATCGCGTCGGCGTTGGCGTACGCGGGCCCGAGGACCAGTGGGCGCCCGGAGATCACGACCAGCACCACGCGGCTCGCACGTGCCTTGGCTCGCTCGAGCACCGCGAGTTGGTCCGCGCTCAGGGCGAGCGATGCTCGGTCCCCAACCCCCTCTGCGTACGGCGCCTCGCCGAGCACGACCACCGCGACGTCGGCGATGACGTTGCTGCCGTCGACCGCGAACAGGCCTTCGGGATCGAACATCACGGTGCGATCCGCGAGCTGTTCGCGCAGCCCGTCGAGGATCGTGGAGCCTGGCGTGATCGGTCCCGGCTTGCCTGCCCACTCGATCGTCCAGCCGCCGGATTGGGTGCCGACGTCATCCGCCGCGGCCCCCGCGACGAGCACCGCGCCACCGGTGCGTGCGAGCGGCAGCGTCGCGTTGCGATTGACGAGCAGCACCTGGGAGCGCTGCACCGCCTCACGCGCGAGATCGCGATGATCCTGCGCGCCCACCCGTGGCAGCAGCGACCGATCCGCATATGGCTGCTCGAACAGCCCGAGCTCGAGCTTCACGCGCAGGATGCGGCGCACGGCGTCATCGATCCGATCCTGCGTGACGCGCCCCCCCTCGACCACGGCGCGCAGATCGTCCATGAGCTCGACATAGGCACGCGGCACCATCACCAAGTCGATGCCGGCATTGATCGCGGTCGTCACCTGATCACGCGACGAACCCTCCAGCTGCGTGAGGGCATCCCAGTCGGACACCACGAAACCGGTGAATCCTAGCTCTTCCTTGAGGAGCCCCGTGATTAGCGCGCTGTTGGCATGCATGCGGACGCCGTTGACGCTGCTGAACGACGCCATGATGCTCCGCGCCCCCGCGGCGATCGCCGCTCGGTACGGTGGTAGGTGCACGGTGCGCAGCGTCGCCTCGTCGAGGCGGGCGTCGCCCTGATCGATGAAGTAGCCCTCGCGCGTCGACGTGCCCCAGGTGGTTCCGCCGTCGGCGATGAAGTGCTTGCCGGTCGCCAGCACCCCCATGGCGAGCGCCTCGCCCTGCAGGCCGCGCACGGCCGCGGCGCCGAGGCTGGCAACCAGCGCGGTGTCTTCGCTGAAGCCCTCGTACGTCCGTCCCCAGCGCAGATCCTGCGGCACGGCCAGGCACGGCGCGTAGTTCCATCGAATACCCGTAGCCGCGACCTCGACGGCCGTCGCGGCGGTCACTAGCTGCACGAGCGCCTCGTCCCCGATCGCGCCGAGGCCGATGTTGTGCGGGAAGATCGTCGCGCCATACACGTTGCCGTGGCCGTGCACCGCGTCGACGCCATATAGCAGCGGAATCCCGAGCCGCGTCGACAACGCGGCCTCCTGGAGCCCGTCGACCAGGTTCGCCCATGCCACGGGCCGGTTATCCTCGGGCGCCTCTCCACCACCGCTGAGCACCGCGCCGAGCAGATGCGCACGTACGTGATCGCGCTCGATGACCTTCATCGACGGCAGCGTCATCTGGCCGATCTTCTCATCGAGCGTCATCCGCGCGAGGAGGTCCTCGACGCGCGTCTCGATCGGCAACCGGGGATCACGGTACGGCAGCACCGCTTGCCGGTCCACGACCTCTCCGCAGCCGAGACTGCCGAGGCCGAGGCTTGCCAGCCAGGCGATCACCGGTCGCGACGCGCCCATCAATCTCAGGCTAACACAGCTCGATCACGTGATCCGATCACACGATCGGCACCTCGACCCAGTCGTGCCGGCGGCCGCGCTCGTCCTCCTCGGAGCCTTGCGTACCGCGCGTGGCCTCGACCACGTACGAGACCACGTGCTGTTCGAGCCGCACCCCGGTGTAGGCGGTCTCTTCCTCCTCGAACACGAGCTCCTCCGGCGGCAGCGGGTCGTACGCGACGTCCACCCGCGCCACCTCGGGGCGCTCGTCGACGCGCAACACCACCCTCGAATCCGGGCGCGAGCGCTGGAACGCCATCTCGATCAAGTTGCGCACCACCAGCAACAATCGCTCGCGGTCTCCATAGATCAACGGGTGGGCCGCCACCTCGCCCACGAGCACCCGGGTCGCCATCTCGGGCAACATCTCGCGCACCGCATCCTCGACGAGCTCGGCCCAGTCCACGACCTCCGGGTGTAACTCCAACGTGTTCGAGCGCAACGCGGCGATCACCAGCAAGTTGTCCGTGAGCCGCGCGATGCGCCCACATTGGCGCTCGATCGCCGCGATCGACGTCCGCTGCGTCATCCGATCCGTCGACGTCTCGACCAGGTGCGAGTGCATGCGGATCACCGCGACCGGCGTCTTCAAGATGTGCGCTGCGGCGGCGACGAACTGATCGCGCAACCGATCGAGCCGGTCGAGCAGCGTCACATCATGTAACACGCTGACCGCGAGCGCCGGCGCGCCCTCGGGTGTCGACCGCACCGGCGCGCTCGTGCAGATCGCGACGAGGTCCGTATGGTCATCACGCGCGAACAGCGCCTTGTACGGCGGCGGACGATCGCCCTCCAGCGCTCGCTGCGTGACCGTCTCCCCCGGCTGCACCAGCTGCCCGTTCATCCGCCGGATCCGGAACCGCCGCGTGAACTCCTCGGCGCCCATTCCCATCAACGTCGCCGCGTCGCCCACGCCCAACATGCGCACGGCCGCGGGATTCGCGGACAAGATCTTCCATTCCGGCCCGATCAAAAGAACTCCGTCGTCGATGCTCTCTACCACCGCGCGGGTCGTCGCCTCCGAACGCGCGAGCGAGCGCACCGCGCGGTCGGTCACCACGTACAGCACGGCCGTCGCCACGAACACGAAGGCCCAGCCTTTCGCCATCTCGAGGTGCCCGATCCGCACCGGATCAGCCACCAGCGCGTAGATCAGCAAGTCCGTGATCAACAGCCACGCCGCGCCGCCCGCCAAGAACAGCAACGCGACGACTGCCGCGATCGAGCGCGAGCGCTCGAGCGCAGGCTCACGCTGCTTGCGCGCGCCCATGACAACCGGAGCGATGCGCGAACGGTGCCAGCAGCTCCGTCGTGCGCCGATGTCATCGGGTCGCGTTGTGGAGCGCCCGCGCGTCATGGAACCTGATCGTCCGCTGGTCGGCGTCAGCGTCGGGTCCCAGCCGAGCTCGGCGCGGCCGGTCGGCGCAAACTACGTCGCGTAGAAGAACTCCTCGCGCACGATCTTGTCGTTCTTCACCGTGTAGAGCGCGGTCTCCTCGATCGTCATCCGCTGGTTCGAGTCCTTGTCGGTCACGTCGAAGGTGAACTTCACCGCGAACCGATCACCGTGCGGAAACGGCCCCTCCGCCTTCTCCGAGTGCACCGTATGGTGCTCGATCCACCACCGCGACTTCTCGCGAACCGCGTCGATCCCTTGTACCTGCTGCGAGGTCCCCGGCTCTTGCCCTGCCGACGAGCCGACCGGTTCCACGCTGACGATGTTCGGATCGTACAGCGTCGACATCGCCTCGGCGTTCTTGCCGTTGTTGCACAGCTCGACGAGCTTCTTGCCAACTTCGAGAGTGGTCATGACGAAGGGTACCCCTCGCATCGCGATCACCAAGCGCGACGCTTCGGCGCACAACAGCTCCGACGAACTACGTCAGCACCTCGGCGTGCTCGGACGCCTGACGCCGAAACCAACAACGCCCCGCAGAGCGCGAGGCGTTCGGCGTAAACGGGGCGCGAAGCTTAGCACTACTGCGTCATGTTAGCGGGCCGCGGCTCCGCAGGTGACGTGGCGCGTGGCAAGCTGGGCAACGTGGGAGCCAGCGCGCGATGGCGCGCGCAATCGCGAGCCGCATGGTGGCGAAGCTGTCGGTGAAGTGAC
>JANRKM010000103.1:0-58839 GCA_033763475.1 Kofleriaceae bacterium | reverse complement strand
AGGCGCGCGAACGCCATCCAGAACGATGGGCCGGTCCTACTCGCTCGTGGGAACGCCCCGACACCGTCACCCTCAACCCGGAGGCACGCACGAACTGACGTCGACAACTTTCATGCGACAACAACCTTGATTTCGACCGGGCTATCGTAGCTCCGTGCGCTGCCTGCCGCGAAGATAACGCAGTAGTGGGTAGAGCTGAGCCTTGATCGGGTTGTGCCCCATGAAGCCACTGGTCACGCCATAGCGGACGGGAGCCTGTTCTGCCTGGTACGTGCCGAACAGCCGATCCCAGACAATGAACACTCCGGCGTAGTTCTTGTCGATGTACTCACGATTCGAACCGTGGTGGACCCGATGGGCCGAGGGCGTGTTGAACAGTTTGCCCTCGAACCAACCGAGTTTGCCCACCGCCTCGGTGTGGAGAAAGAACTGGAATAGTAGGCCTAGTGCCAGCGAGAGACTCACGTGCGCCGGCGACATGCCGAGTAGAACCAGCGGCAAGAAGACCAGCGGGATAAGAAATTTGGCCACCCAGTTGAGACGCACCGCAGTGGTCAGGTTCATCCACGGGCTCGAGTGATGCGTGTGATGCATGCTCCACAGGACTGGCATCTCGTGGGACAGCCGGTGGTACCAGTAGTAGACAAAGTCGGTGACCACGAACGTGAGCAGGAAGGCCCACCCGGTGTCGGGGAGGGAGAACGTTTGCACCGGCTCGAGGAGCGACAGGACGAACAAGGTCCAGGCCAAGGACAGCGGCTTGAGGACCTGACTGACCAGCATCATGAAAGCGTTGCTGGCGGTCTCTTTTCCGCTGTAGACCCCGCGCCGCCGCCACCTGGACCACAGCGCTTCTGCGACCACGCTGGCGAGGACGATGACGATGAGTGCGGTGGGAACCGGGTTGGTGTTCATGGTTCGGCCTCCCTACTGAGCCCGCGTCCAGTAGATCGTCTTGTCGCGAAACCCAGCTGACACCCGGAGCTTCAGCTGCGGTCCATCCCGGCGCACCGTGACATCCAAGGTCCTGTCGCGCTCGGGCGCGTAAATCGTGCCTCTCCACGCGTCGCCGGCCGTCTTGAGACTCCGCAAGATCAGCGTGCCGGGCTTGGCCTTCGGGTTGTCGGCCGCGACCAGCTTTCCGTAGTGGGCGCCGTCCTTGGCCAAGTAGATCTCGATCGTCGCCGCATTGTTGGGGGTGTGCCAGCGGCCCTCGATCGGGGCCGGCTGTGCACTCGCGATGCCATGCGTCGCGAGCAGCACGATCATTGCGAGCGCGATGGCGCCCGATCTCGAACGGACGTGAGCGGGAAGAGCTTGCATGTCTACACCCTATTGACGAACAACCTCGATCGCTGTCGGGGTTGTGTTGCAACGTGTAGAGAATGGTTGTGACCGCAGACGCGGCGACTGGCCAGGTGCCGCAGCCAAGTCCGCGCGTGGAGGAGCGAGGACTCAACACTTCGCTACAAACCGCTACCAGCTCACCGCGTAGCCGGACTCGGGCAGCGTGCTAGCTTGCTCTTGAAGAGCCGCCCGTGCAGCCATCGAGCATCGTTCTGGTCGAAGACGACGACGCCCTCGCCGATCTCCTGTGCGAGTACCTCGGCCAGCACCAGTTTCGAGTCGAGCGCGCGCGATCCGGCGATGTCGGGGTGGAACGGATCCTGGCTTCGCCGCCCGATCTGGTGATTCTCGACCTGTTCATGCCGGGCATGGACGGGCTCGCCGTCTGTCGCACCATCCGCCCGAGGTTCGCCGGCCCGGTCTTGATCCTGACCGCCAGCAAGAGCGACGCCGATCATGTCGCCGGGCTCGAGATCGGCGCGGACGACTTCGTCACCAAACCTATCGATCCGCGCATCCTCCTCGCTCGCATTCGCACGCTGTTGCGGCGCACGAGCAGCGCAACGTCGAACAGCAACGACCAGCACGTCATCGCAATTGGGCCTTTGCGCATCGACCCTGCCCTGCGCGAGGTGACGTTTGATGGTCAACCGGTGGAGCTGACCACCATGGAGTTCGACGTGCTGTCGATGTTGGCGCGCGAGTCAGGGAGGGTGGTTACCCGAGAAGAGCTCTACGAGAAGGCAGCGGGGGTCAAGTACGACGGACTCGACCGCGGCATGGATGTGCACGTCTCGCGGATCCGCAAGAAGCTGGTAGGCCTGGGCTGCGACCCTCGACGCCTCAAGTCGGTTCGCGGAACGGGGTACTTGCTGGCCTTCCGATGAGTCGCTCGCTCGTCAAGTTGATCGTTGTCTCGGTGCTGCTCGCCGCCGTGCTCGGCGTTGTCGGGGTTGGCTTCTATGTCGTGCGCCGCGCGAACTGGACCGCAGACGATCTGCGCCGCGCGGGGATCTCGTGGGTCTACGAGGCGCTCGACGCAACACCTGCGAACCAACGCGCGCGCCGCCTGAGCGAGCTCGGGAACGCGCTCACGCATCCGGTCCGGCTGGCGAGGTACGACGAGATCGCGAGCGCGCTCGGGCACACACCTTCGCCCGGGGTGCCTGCATTTCGCCGCGATGGGTGGCGTGAGGTTTGGGCGTTTGTCGTGTTTCGCGATGGTCAGGCCGGGCTCATCATCGGGCCGGTCGATCCGGTGATTCCGGTGGGTGTACGGCCGGTCGGCCTCGTCTTCGGGCTTGCACTGGTGCCGCTGATCGCCACCCTCATCGGGTGGCGGATCTCGAGGCAGCTCAAGAAGATCGACGAGGCCAGCAGAGCGCTCGGAGCAGGGAACCTGGGTGCCCGCGTGAAAAACCCCACCGGCCCTTCCTCGGAGCTGGCTGCCAGCTTCAACGATATGGCGGAGCGCATCGAACGCCTGATTCGAGAGCGAGACGAGCTCATCCAGGCGGTGTCCCACGAGCTCGGGTCGCCATTGGCGCGGCTACGGTTTCAACTGGAGCTCCTCGCCGACAGCAGGGGGGAAGGACAGTCCAGCGCCGATGCCGCGCGCCTCGAAGCCATGGCCCATCAGGTCGATGAGCTCGACCAGTTGGTCGAGGACTTGTTGCGCTGGGTACAATCCGATCAAGACGCCGTTCGCTGCGAGGAGTTCGACGCCGCCGGTCCGCTGGCCAACCTCGCCGAGCTTGCCCAGCTCGACGCGCCCGAGACCAAGAGCATCGCGGTCGAGCTCGATGCACCGACGTCGGTCATGCTTCGGGCCGACCCGCGCAGCTATCAGCGCGCGGTGGACAACCTCCTGCGCAACGCGGTCCGTTACGCCTCGACGCGTGTGTTGTTGCGGCTGAGGCTCGAGGACTCCTCCGTGGTGGTGTCTGTCGAAGACGACGGCCCGGGAATCCCCGAATCCGAGCGGCAGCGCGTGGTCGAGCCGTTCATCCGCGTCGGGCCCGATCGAGACCGCCGCACGGGAGGCGCCGGCCTCGGGCTCGCGATCGTCACGCGCATCATGCGCGCCCACGGTGGCAAGCTGGTCATCGACGACTCCCCGCTCGGTGGTGCCCGGCTGGCCCTGTACTTCCCCAACGTGCCGAGCGACACGCAACCGGTGGCAGACGACCGAGTGACTCCAACCCGATCGCGAAGCCGACATCCTGGTGTCGCGGCCCACGCTGATCAATCCCCGAGGAGATGATGGAAGAGTCGTCGCACAGCTGTTCTACGACGGGCTCGTCCGCAACGCGAACGTCCGGTCTTCATCACGCCCGAGCGCGCCGTGCTGGGGTTCATCGGCACCCTGATCGCCTGCACCGTGTCGGGCATGCTGGCCATTCGCCGTCTGCGCGCGACCGACCCGGCGGATTTGTTCCGATGGATCCGATCCTCGAGTTCGCCGACCGGATCGTCGAGCTCGAAGACGGCGCACTCGTCGAAAGCGTCAAGGGTCGATAACGACTCTACGAATCGCTACAAAGCGCTACGCAACGCTCGTTGAGGCGTGGGGGGGACTTCGCTTCACTCGCATCATGCGCAACGTTCTCATCCTGCTCGCGTCGCTCACCGCGTGCGGCAACGACCCGTCCGAGCCCGACTCGTCCGGGCCGCCCCCCACCTACTACGCCGACGCCAAGGCCATCATCGATGCGAAGTGCGCGACGTGCCACGAGCCTGGGGGCATTGGCCCATTTCCGCTGACTAGCTACGCCGAGGTCGAGGAGTTCGTCGGGGCCATGAAGTCGGCGATCAAGAACGGCACCATGCCACCGTGGCAGCCCTCGGACGACTGCAATAGCTACGAGGGTAACTTCGACCTGACCACCGAGCAGCGGACCACGCTGTTGGCTTGGCTCGACGCCGACGCGCCCGCGGGCGACCCAGCCGACGCACCTGCAGCACCGACGCCTACGCCCGAGTTCGAAGCCGACATCGCGCTCGTGCTCCCGGAGCCCTACACGCCGGTCCGCGAACCCGATGACTACCGGTGCCAGCTAATCCCCTGGCCGGGACAGGAGACCCGCTTCGTCACCGGCCTGCGCGTCACCCCGGATCAGCGCTCGATCGTCCACCACACCATCGTGTTCGCGGTCGGCCCCGACCAGGTCGCGCAGTACATGGCGTACGACGCGGCGGAAGCGGGCCCGGGCTACACCTGCTACGGCGGCCCTGCCGCCAACACGGGTGAGGGCCCGTTCGCCAACGTCGACCGGCAGGAGTTGCTCGCGGCACTCGACAGGCTGGGCATCTCGATCATCGACTTGCAGACCGGCAACATCACCGAAGCGCAGCTCTTCACGCTCATGGACGAGCTTGGCATCAAGCCTGCCCTGTCCTCGGCACTCGGCTCGTGGGTGCCCGGAGTGGCCAGCCAGCCGATGCCGGCGGGCGTGGGTATTCGTATCGAACCCGGCTCGATGCTCGTCGTGCAGATGCACTACAATACTCAGTCGTCGGCGCCGGTCGCCGACCAGTCGACCATCGAGATCGCGACTGCGACCGCGGTCGAACGAGAGGCGACGCTCCTGGGTGTGGTCGACCTGGGTTGGGTCACGCAAGGATTGATCGGTGAGCCGATGACCATTCCCGCCGGTGAGGAAAACGTCGAGCACTCGACCAGCCTTGCCTTCGACGCGCCGCTCGTGACTCGAGCCCGCGACACGCTCGGCCTGGCCGCCGACGCACCGCTGGTTCTTCACACGGCCAACCATCACATGCACGAGCTCGGCAGGCGGCAGCGCACCGAGGTCCGCCACGCCGACGGCACCACCACGTGCGTGCTCGACATCCCGGACTGGGACTTCCACTGGCAGGGCGCCTACAAGCTCGAGAATCCGATCACCTTGCGCGCGGGCGACCAGCTGCACATGGGCTGCGCCTGGGACAACTCGGCTGCAAACCAACCCATCGTCGATGGCGAACCGCGCGAGCCCGCCGTGGTGGTGTGGGGCGAGGGCACGTCCGACGAGATGTGCCTGGGCGGCTTCTTCGTGACCCGAGAGTAGGATGCGCTGGTCGATCCTCCTGCTGCCCGCACTCGCCACCGCCTGCATCGAGACGGAGAAGCCGCTCGATGCGGAGCCGGTGGCCTTGCTGGACCCCTTTGGCCTGACGCCAGTGGATGTCGACTCCGACCCGCTCGTCGACCACCGGCCGGATACGATCAGATGCCCGGTGCCGACCTGGGGACCCGAGGATGGCGCGTTCGAGGTTCAAACCGGCTATTGCAACTACGCCGCGTTTGCTCAGCCCGTGCCTATGGACCTCCACGCGGGCGACGAGCTGGACATCGTGGTGTGGCACGACATTCTCGACGCTGCCGAACCGGCGACCGGTCACGTCGCCGTGACGCTCGATGACGTCGTGGTGTGGGAAGCGGAGGTAGCGATCCCATCGCCCTCGAGCTCGCTCGAGGCCCGCATTGCCATCGAAGCGCCCCTGACCCCAGACGCTCGCCTCGGCCTTCACCTCCACAATCACGGCTACAACACCTGGCGCTTTGTCGCCATCGACGTCCATCCACGGTAGGCGTGAGCGCGAGTGGCCTCTCGGGCGCTGCCAGATCGCCGGAGGAGCCACGGTCGTGTTCGCGACCGAGCCCGAGCACATCCTGTGGCGCGTCGAAGGCGGCGTCCCCGTGGAGCTCGCCCGCCTGCCGGAGCTCGCGTGGCAGCTCGCGATCCACGGCGACACGGTGTTCGTCGCGATGCCCGATGACCTGCACACGACGATCGCCGCGATTCCCCTCGCCGGCGGGCCCTCGCGCACCCTCGCGACGCATCCGCACGGCATGTCCCGGATGGTCGTCGACGATGACCACATCTGGTGGGCCGGGGCGACGGCGTGATGAAGCTCGCGCGCGCGACTGGAGCGATCTCGCTACTACGGTGGAAGCGCGCGCCATCGACCTCGCCGGAAACGAGAGCGCACCCGCGACCATCGACGTCCTCGTGACGGAGCCACCGGCCGACGGCGGGTGCACGTCCTCGACGCCGACGGGGCTGGCCTCGCTCGGCCTCGTGCTCTGCATGCTCGCGCAGCGACGCCGACGCCCGCGCTGGACCGCGCGTCGCGGATCCCGAGCGCCTGACGCCGCGCGCGCGGTTCCGATCAGATCTTCGTCCTGGCGATCGCTTCGTGAATCGCCGGGACTTCCCCGAGCGCCGCGCTGCCGTACCAGGGGTGCAGCTCCATGCGCAGGCTGCCGTACGCGATCGCGGGGTCCGTCTTCGTGAGCGCCTCGGCCTCGGCGATGGTCGCGACGTCGAAGACGTAGATGCCCCGCAGGTCGGTGTCGTCCTGCATCGGGCCCGCGACCATCAGCGTCCCCGCGGCGGCGAGGCGGCCGATGTTGTCGAGGTGCGCGCGCATGAGCCTCTTCGACTCCTCGGGATCTGCGGGGCGGTTCGGCCCGCGGTAGAGGAACGCGATCACGTACGTCTTCATCCCGTACTCGTCGGCGCCCAGGCGCTTCGCGCGCGCCGCGTCGTAGCCACCGTTCGTGGCGGGCTTGGGGGCCGCGGTCGAGGCACAGGCGGCGAGCACGAGCGAGAGGAGGGCGATGCGCATGCGCGCACCCTACGACCAGACGGCCTACCTGCGCCACGCGAGCCCTGCCTGGATGGCGTGACCCCACCCGTGGCCGTGCGTGGCCTCGGTGGGCGCCGCGGTCATCTGCCGACGGTCGCGTGGTCGTATGTGCGACCGTGCTGGACTTCGTACCTTGCAGCCGGTTCGGCGTCGCGGCGACCGGCCCCGGGCGATAGCGGGGAACCGATGGTCGGGGTCGGGGGTGCTCGCACAGCTAACCGCGCATCGCGCGGGCATCCCCCGGCGCGACGTCAGCGGCAGTTCTGCTCGCGGGTGACGAAGGCGGTGAGGGTGCAGCCGCTCGGGGACAGGATGCGCTGGGTCGCCCAGCTGCCCTCCGTCCCGCACGCCGGCACCTCCCCGACCCAGCCCGGGATGAAGATCGAGGGGGCGCACACCGCCTTCAGGAGCAGTTGCTTGGTCTCGGTACCATCGCAGTCGTAGTCGTAGCTGCCGGCGGTGCGCGGCGTGACGAAGTAGCTGGTCTGGCCCGGGCGGGCGTTCGTGGAGCCCTCGTCGCAATCGCCGCCGCTCGTCGCGAGGAAGGGCCAGGTCGGCTCGCACACGCAACTCGCGAGCGAGCCGAAGCTGTCGCCATCGAGATCGATGTAGTGGGTGGTGCAGCCGACCGCGTCGACCTCGTCGATCAAGCCGTCACAGTCGTCGTCGCGGCCGTTGCAGCTCTCGTCGGCCTGCGGGTGGACGTCCGGCCGAGTGTCGTCGCAGTCGTGGAGGCCAGAGCCATCGCCGTCGTCGTCGTCGTACGCGGTGCCCTCGTCGATGATCCCGTCGCAGTCCTCGTCGTGCGCGTTGCTGTACTCGCCCGCGCCCGGATGCGTGTCGTTCCGCGTGTCGTCGCAGTCACCCGCCTCCTCGGCGTGCCCGTCGCCATCATCGTCGAACGCCGAGGTGCCCTCGTCGATCACATCGTCGCAGTCCTCGTCGTCGCCGTTCATCGTCTCGGGCGCGTCCGGGTGCACGGCCGCGCTGTCGTCGTCGCAGTCGACCAGCATCGTATAGCCGTCACCGTCGACGTCGCGCGGCCCGGGCACGATCGGCGCGTCGGGCGCGGCGTCGGCCGCGGCGTCGGGCGCAGCGTCGGTCGCAGCGTCGGGCGCAGCGTCGGGGGTGTCGGCGGTGACCGCGCCGTCGCAGCCGAGCGCAAGCAGTCCACAGATCAGGAGCGCGAGGAGCTTCATGCACTTCCATCCGCAAACCGAGCGCGCGATCCGACACGAAATCGTAACTGCGCGAGATCGCGTATCGTGGCGTGTTCGGACCTGCGCGCAAGCTGCGCACGCAGCTGCGCGCGCTCGTGCCCACGCAGCAGGCGCAGAGCCGCCTCCAGCGACTACCGCGTCACGCGCGCGCCGCCTGCCGTGAGCGGACCTCCGGCAACGCGTGTTCGCAGACGACGTGCTGCAATGCCGCTGCGGCGGGCGTCGCAGCCTCGTCGCCATCGGCACCGACGCGCGCCTGCTCGCCGGCGGCCTCGCCACTGAACCCGTCACCTTCGCACCGGCGCGAGCCACGCCCCAGGCCGACCGCCCTTGGGTCGACGCGACGTAGGGCCTCCCGGCCCCGAGGAGATCGCGGCGCCACCTGGCATCCAGATGCTGTGGTGCCGAGGCGAGGGCGTAGCGCGAGCAACACCCTCCGCGAGCTGTTCGGTGAAGCATCTACCTCGGCGAACACCGAGTTGAGATACGCTCGAAGGGATGTCTGCCTCGTGCCGCGTCCAGACGTGGTTGGTCAACTTCCTCTCGCTACTCGCCGCATGTGGTGGCGACGGCAACGACGCGCTGTGGACGCTGCGACCGAACACCGTCGAGGTCTACGGCGCCGCGAACACCGTCGAGGGAAACCTCGCCGTCGTCGACGCAGACCGCGACGGCGATCGCATCGCCCTGGTGCGACTCAGCAGCGGAGGTCTTCTCTACGTATACCTGGATCTCAGCGACGATCTCGGGAGGACCTGGCGCAGCCTCCAGGTTCGGAAAGCGGTGAGCGAGCTCGGCGGCGACTCCTTTCAGATCGGCGTACATCTCGAGCACGGCAAGGTCTACCTGATGCTGTCGCGCGATATCGGCAGTAGCTGGCCCGCGTTCGCGATCTTCGATGTCGACACCACGACCGGCGAGACGACGGAGGTCGTGTTCTACCCGCCAGTGCACACCGGCTGGTTCACGGAGCGGCAGCCCGACGGGAAGCTCTGGTACATGAAGGGCCACGGGTTTCACAGCTTCGTCACGCTAGATCCCGCGACAGGGGCGCAGACGTGGAAGGAAGTTCCATGCACGGGGATGGCGTGCACGGTACCCACGTTCCGCTCTCTCGACGGCGGCGCGACCTGGGACGGCTACAGCCAGGCCGACGGGACGCACGACGTCTGCCGCCTCCACTACGACGTCGCGACTGACACCGCGAGCCAGCTCTGCGTGCACCGTCCGAGCTGGCCGAGTGTCGAAGGCCTCTCGGTCCCCGTCATCATGTTCCGCGGAACCACGCCATACTCGGCGTGGTCGACGGAGGGCCAGGCGTACGCGACCGCGCTCGTCTCCGGCGCGACATCCGTGAGCGAGACGCTGCAGCTCGGTCCCGGCGTCATCGATACGAAACACCGTACCGGTAACTTCGTCCGCCCGCGCTTCGCGGAGTTCGAGCTGGTCGACAGCCCAGACTACTTCGGCAACCTCGCGCGCCTCACCGATAACGGAGCCGAGTGGGTGGTGTTCCCGTTCACGCCCTGCGTCGCCGACAACGGATGCGGTTACGGCGACAGCTTCTTCGGTCCGCCGACGTATGGCTACGGCCAGCTGCAGTGGCTCCTGCCGACGGACCAGGGCGACTACCTCGCGTTCTACACGATGATGATCGACAGCGAAGGCAAGCAAGCGCTGTACATGACGCACGAGGTCCCGACCTTCGCGCCCGTCGTCGGCGGCGCTCCTCCACCAGACCGGCCCATCGAGCTCCCCGCCGGTGCGCAGCCCATGAACGAGCTCGAGAAGGCCTGCGCGCTCCACGCGAACTGTATCGGCCACGACACCACGATCATCTACTCGCAGTGCCTCAAGCGGTGGACCACCGAATCGGCCACGCGGCCCGGCGTCGCTGCGGGGCGCACGCGCTTCCTCGCCGCTGCCACGAGCTGCGCATCGTTGAACGCGATCGCCGCGTCGGGATGCACGCTCGAGTGCACCGAGTCCGGCGGCACGTGCGGTGGAGGCGGCATTGGTCCGTGCTCGACCTCGGTTCCATACGTCGCCGGCAACTGCTTCTCGTGCACCGGCAACGGTGGCTACGTGTGGTGCCCGGACGGCGCCCAAGCGTTCGAGGTCGCGTGCGGCGGTGGCACCGTCTGCTCGCCGGGTTGGGGCTGCGCTCTGACGGGGACGCTCGCGTGCGAACCGTATGCGCCGTACCCGGCGTGTGAGGGCGATACGGTCCGGAACTGCGACGATGCGTCGAAGCTGCTGACGTACACCGACTGCGGCCTCCAGGGCGGGGTCTGCAATGCGACCACCGGGACGTGCGCGCCCGCGACCTCGGGCGGCACCTGCACGCCAGCGGAATACATGACGGAGTGCGCGTCAGCGACGCACTTGCTCACATGTGCGTACGGACAGATCCAGTACACCGCGTGCAGCGACTGGGGCTACACAGAGTGCGTGGCGCAAGCAGGCGGAGCGATCTGCCACTAACCTCCAAACCTTCGCTGCAATGTCGGCGGCTGGGACCTTGTCCTTCTTCAGTTGGCGAGCTCGAGCCAGACGATGCTGCGCAGCGGCTCGTCGAGCTTAGGCCGCGTCGAGCCCGAGGGCTGCGGCGGTCGCGGCCTCGCAGGGATAGACGTGTTCGCTCGGGGTGACGAGCTCGGACGGTCCTCCGCGCTGAAGACGCGCGTGCTGATCGCGCACGAACGGCGTGATGTCCTCGATGCCCCGGATCCACGGGCGCGCATAATTCTCGAGGACGGACCCGCGGAGCCCGAGCTGGATCGCGCGACGCTCGACGGGCCGGCCGTGTGGATCGTGGTCGGGGTCCCACTGGAGGCGGACATCGGAGGTCTTGACGGCCTCGGCCCACGCAGCTCGATCGGCGTAGCGACGCTCGTCGTACGAGGACGGAACGGCGGCCGCGAGGATCTGATCGAACGCGGTGCGCGCGAGAGTGATCGCGAGGACGACCTCCTGCCCTTCCTTGGCGGCCCAGCCGCAGCGATACATCATCCAGAGGAAGTTCGGCTTGATCCAGCTCATGCGCGCGAACGAGAAGTCTGCGCCGCCGAAGTAGTTGTTTGCGGCGGCGAACTGGCCGATCGAGGGCCGGTATGCCTGGTAGACGACGACGGTCTCGGCATCGAACTGCGCGAGGATGTGCCGCCCACGGGCCGGCCATTGGGCGGCCTGGGCGAGGTATGGGGACACGAGGAGCTTCATGTCTCCCATTATAGTGTTCCGATGACACTAAGTAAACGATGAAGTTTGCGTGCGGCCACGGGCCGATGGCGGGAACACCTTCACGTAGTTGTCGTAGTTGATCATCTCCGGCACGGCGACGCCCCGAGACCAGCCGTGACGTTGTCAGCGTTCGCGCCGGTACATCCGCATCGCGATCGGCGCGGCGACCGCGACGATCACCATCGATTCGCCGAGCACCCACAACACCTCCTCGCCCACCGCGAGTCCGTGCACGAGCCCGCGCGCCGCGTTGGCGAGGTGGGTCACCGGGTTGTGCGAGACGACGGCGCGCAGCCACGACGGCATGGTCTCGAGCCCGACGAAGATGTTGCTGGCGAACGTGAGCGGCATGAGGAACAGGAAGCTGGTGGTCATCACCGACTCCGGGGTCTTCACCTTCATCGCGAAGATGATCCACAGCCACGACACGGCGAACGCGAACACCAGCACGAGGCCGAACGCGAGCAGGATGCCGAGCGCACCGCCACCGGGACGGAACCCGAGCACGAGGCCGAGCACGATGATGATCACCGAGGCGATCGAGTAGCGCACCAGGTCGCCCGCGAGCGCGCCCACGATCGGCGCGGGCTGCCACATCGGCAGCGAGCGAAACCGGTCGAACAGGCCCTTCTGGATATCGGTGTTGACCCCGACGCCCGTATAGACGGTCATGAACACGATCGTCTGCACGAGGATGCCAGGCAGCAGGAACTGGATGTAGACGTCGGGCGACCCGGCCAGCGCGCCACCGAACATGTACGTGAACAGGAGCGTGAACATGATCGGCGTGATGGTCACGTCGAACAGCTGGAAGGGGACGTGCTTGATCTTGAGCATCGCCCGCCACGCCATCGCGCCCGCGGCTCCCACTGCCGAGACCGGTGCGGGGCGGGCCATCGAGGCGACCGCCGCGCGGGCGCCCGAGAACAGGTCCTCGCTCACGCCGCACCTCGCGCATCCGCGGAGGCCGCGACCGCGTTGTCCTTCGCGGGTTCTTCCGCCGGCCGGCCGGTCAGAGCGAAGAACACGTCGTCGAGGCTCGCCGCGCCGAGCGAGAAGTCGGTGACCGTGATCGCCGCGTCGCGGAGCGCGACCAGCAGCGCCGTCGCCTGCGCCGCATCGGAGACCTTGGCCGCGAGCGCCGAGGGCGCCGTCGCCGGCAGGGGTGGACTACCGGTCACCGCCGTCGCGAGCTCCGCAGCGCGGAGGCGTTGCTCGGGCGCGACATGGACGTGCAGGGTGCTGCCACCGACCGAGGCCTTGAGCTCGCGGCTCGTCCCCTCGGCGATCACGCGGCCGTGATCGATCACCGCAAGCCGCTCCGCCAACCGGTCGGCCTCTTCGAGGTCCTGGGTGGTGAGCAATACGGTCGTACCGGTGGCGGCGATCGCGCGCACCAGCTCCCAGACCTCGTTGCGGCTGCGCGGATCGAGGCCCGTCGTGGGTTCGTCGAGGAACAGCACCTCGGCGCGCGTGACGATGCTCGCGGCGATGTCGAGCCGCCGCCGCATTCCGCCCGAGAACGTGCGCACCTGCCGGCGCGCGGCCTCCACGAGCCCGAAGGCCTCGAACAACGTCGTGGCGCGCCGGCGGGCGTCGGGCCACGGCAGCCCGAGCAACCGACCGATCAGGACAAGGTTCTCGTGCCCTGTCAGCTCCTCGTCGATCGACGCGTACTGGCCGGTGAGGCTGATCTTGTGGCGGACCGCGTGCGGTTCGGCGACCACGTCGTGACCGAGCACGCGCGCTGTCCCTCCGGTCGGCCGCAGCAGCGTGGCGAGCACGCGGATCGTGGTGGTCTTGCCGGCGCCGTTGGGCCCGAGCAGGCCGTAGACCGCACCCGCGCGGATCTGAAGGTCGACGCCAGCGAGTGCACGTGTGTCGCCAAACTGCTTGGCCAATCCGACGGTCTCTATCGCGAGGGACATCAGGACGGCGAGGCTAGCACGCACCTCCAGGTTCGTCGGTTCAGGGCGCGCCCGCGGATCGACCCACGATCGATATGCCCGCCCACTGCGTGGCAGAAGCTAGCGAGGCGACACCATCAGCATCCGTTCTGACGGATAATTTACGCTGCAAGCTGTGCGTCCGGCGGCTGGGCGTGCGCCAGCGCGAGCGCGTCGGGCGCAGCGTCGCTACCCTATCGAGAGATGGCGCGTCACCTTCACCTGCTGGCGGCTGCCGTGACCGACAAGACGTTCGAGCGCACGCGCCTCGACGACCGCGTCGTGTGGGTCGGTAAGTGCATCCACTGCAACAGCAAGCTCGTCGTCGCCGACGATGGTCGCTCGCTGGGTGAAGCGACGCTCGAGCACATCATCCCGCAGGCGCGCGGTGGCACCGACGAGGTCATGAACCTCGCGGTCGCGTGCGGGCGGTGCAATCGCGAGAAGGGCAAGCGCCACGATCACAAGCGCGGCGCTCGGCTCGACGACGTGGTCGCGGTGCTGCAGGCGCGCCGCGTCGAGCGGTGGCGGGAGCCCGACGCGGTCGGCATGGCTGCCCGGCTCGCGCCGGTGCTGCGGCGCGGGGAGGGTTAGCGATGGCGCAGCCCCAGCGGAGATTCATCCTCCACTCGCGGTGGACCGCCGAGGTCCCGCTCGCATCGAGCGAAGGCGAGCGCCACTTCACCGTGATCGCCGTCGCGGGGCGCGGCGTGGACACCCAGCTCACGCTGCGCGCCGTGCTCACCCATCGCGACTATCAGGTCCCGTTTGTCGACCTCGCGGACGCCGCGCGTTGGACCTCGGGTTGGCGGTCGTTGCGGGGCGGGTGACGAGCATCCGTTCCCGGGGGCCGTCTTCAGCGGAAGACGTCTCTTCCGGTGGTGCAGCGAAGGTCGCGGCACATCGCGGGCGCGAAGCCACAATCGGGACACACCCCGGCCTGCGCTACGCTTTCTTCGCGAACCGCGCGAACAGCGGAGGCAGGAAGACGGTCGCGACCGGGCGAGGCCGGCGCGCCACGGCGAGACGTTCGGGCGGCCGCTCCCTGCCTACACGTGCTGGTCGCGCGTGCGTAGGGGGGCTCATGTCGCGCTCGTCCTCGCGCTCGTCTTCCCGGCTGCTCGGAATAGCGCAGCGCAGCGCCGGCGCGCTGCTCGCGCGGGTCGTGCGCCACGCGCTACTGGTGACCAGGCCAGCACGGGACGTGAAATACTCACCGGAATGCTGTTTGGTGGGCGCGTCCAGCGCGGTGACTTGTACGGTGGGCTTACCGCCGCCGTGATCGCGCTGCCGCTCGCGATCGCCTTTGGCGTCGCCTCGATGGCATCCCTCGGACCGGAGCACGCGTCCACTGGAGCACTCGTCGGGTTGCTCGGCGCGATCTTCACTGGATTCTTCGCCGCGTATTTCGGTGGCACGCCGTCACAGGTCACCGGACCGACGGGACCGATGACCGCCGTCGTCACGTTGTTCGTCGCGTCGTCGATGGTCGGCCGCACGAGCGCCGACGTGCCGCTCGTAATGACGCTGACCGGCCTTGCCGTCGCGCTCGGCGGTGCCCTGCAGATCGGGATCGGCTGGATCGGCGGCGGCAGGCTCGTGAAGTACATCCCCTATCCGGTCATCGCGGGCTTCATGAACGGCATCGCCGTGATCATCTTCCTCGGCCAACTGAAGCCGTTCCTGGGGATCACCGGCGCGTTCTCCGAGTTCGACATCGCGACGGGCTGGGTACCGATCGCGCTCGGTACCGTCACGATCCTCGCGATCGTGCTCACCAAGCGCGTGTCGAAGTCCATTCCGGGCTCGCTCGTTGGCTTGTTCGTGGGGATCGCGACGTACATCGTCATCGCGCTGCTCGGCTACGCGCCACTACGCGCCGACGACAATCCGCTGCTCATCGGTCCGGTGCCGAATCCGTTCACGTCGATCGACCACGTACCGCTGTTCCAACTCGGCTCGCTCGGCGACATCTCGCCGCTCGATCTCAAACGCGTGTTTTCGACCGCCATCACGATCGGTGTGCTCGGCTCGATCGACTCGCTGCTCACGTCGGTGATCGCGGACGCGATGACGAATACGCGCCACGACTCGCGCAAGGAGCTCATCGGCCAGGGCATCGGGAACGCGGTGTCAGGGCTGCTGGGCGGCATCGCCGGCGCCGGGGCGACGGTGCGCACGCTGGTCAACATCAATGCGGGAGGCCGCACGCGCCATTCGGGCATGATTCACGCAGGTGTCATCTTCATCGTCGTGCTCGCGTTGGGTTGGCCCGCCGGCTGGATCCCTCAGGCAACGCTCGCCGGCATCTTGTTTGTCACTGCCTACGGCATCATCGATCGCTACTCGCTAGGCCTGTTTCGACGCCGGCTCGTGCGCAACGAGTTCGTGCTCATGCTCGTCGTCGCCGGTGTGACGGTCGTGATCGATCTGATGATCGCGGTTGCGGTCGGCATCGCCGCTGCAGCGATGTTCTTTATCTTGCAACAAGCGAAGATCGGCGTCGCCGTCAGGCGCCTGCGCGGCGACGTGCTGTTCTCCCGCCGCACGCGCCCGCCCTCACACATGCGGATCCTCGCGAAGGATGGCGCCGGCACCATCGTCTACCAGATCCGTGGCGCACTGTTCTTCGGCACCGTCGATGCCGTGCAGAACGAGATCGAGAACGACTCCGTGAACGCCAAGCGCGTGATCTTCCACCTCGCGCGCGTGCGCGACATCGACCTCACCGGCGTGCAGTTGCTCCTGCAAGTCGTCGGGCGGTTCCGCGAGCGCGGCATCCCGGTCGCGATCAGCGGGCTCACCGTCCTCCAAGCGTCGCGCCCCGGCCTGCACAAGATGCTCGTCGAGCTCGGCGTGTACGAACGTCTCGGCCAGGAGAACGTTCACGTCACCCTGGATCGCGCACTCGAGGCGTTCGAGGATCAGCTGCTCGCGGAGCACGGCGCGTTCGCTCGGGCCGCACCGCTCGAGCTCGATGGCTTCGACCACCTTGCCGAGCTCGCGCCGGCGCACCGTGCGCAGGTGGCAGGGCTGGTCATCCCGCGCGAGCTCACCGCCGGCGAGGTATTGTTCGCGCAGGGAGAGCCAGCCGACGCGATCGCGTTCGTCCGTAGTGGTCGGCTATCGCTCGTGACGCAGAACGGGGTTGACGAGACGCGCGTCGCCGTGTTCGGCAGCGGCGACATCTATGGCGCGCGCGCGGTCTTCGACGGAGCGACCTGGCCCAGCGTCCTTCGCGCCGAGGAGCCGACGGCGGTGTTCGTGCTGCCCCAAACCGCGGTCGCGAAGCTGCGCGCCGAGCAGCCGCGCGTACTCGAGGGGCTCGAGCGCTGCCTGCTCAAGGTCACGGTCACGCGCATGGACGCGATGCGGGCCGAGCTCGTGCTGCTCGAAGACGGCTAGCGCGGCGCGGGCCTTTACCGACGCATGTTTCCGCATGCATAGTCGAGGCAGTGGTACTGCAGCGGGGCATTCGGATCGTCGCACGCGACGTCGCCGCGCTGCAGGTGGTGCTGAGTGTGAGCATGCTCGCCTCCCTGCTCGTGGCCCTGCTCTACGGCGAGTGGTTCACCGCGCTCGGGCTAGCGATCGCGGCGTCCGTCAGCGCCGGCCTCGGCGGCCTCGTGTACTGGCAGTGCCGCGATGCCGGCCCGCCGCGCGCATATCACGCGATGGCGATCGCGGGCGTCGGCTGGCTCATCGGTGCGTTGTTCGGCGCGCTGCCGTTCATCGCGGTCGCGTACATCACGCCCGATGATGTCGCGCAGGCGTTCGTGCCCGCGGGAGAGACCTATCGCTCGAGCCTCGAGGTGTTCGAGAACCCGCTGCACGCGGTGTTCGAGAGCATGAGCTGCTACACGACGACCAGCCTGACGATGGCGGTGCACGAGCCATCGATCGGGAACGGGCTGCTGTTCTATCGCTCCGCTGCGACGTGGCTCGGCGGCGCGGGCATGATCGTGCTCTCGCTCGCGATCATTCCGCGGCCCGGCTCGGCCGGCGGACTTCAGCTGTATGGTGCGGAGCAATCCGGCGGCAAGGCGACGCCGAGCATCCTCGGCACCGCGCGCGCGATCTGGAAGATCTACGCAGGCGCGACCGCGGTACTTGCGGTGTTCCTCGCGATCGCCACGTTCATCTTCGTGCCGTCACATGGGATCGCAAGAGCGATCTTCGACGCGATCAATCACGCGATGGCGGGCATGGCAACCGGCGGTGTGAGCACGCTCGACAACGGCATCGCCGATTTTCACTCGCACGCGATGGAGTTGGCCCACTGCGTGCCGATGCTCGTCGGCACCCTCTCGCTGCCCCTGCTCTACCTGACGGTGCGCGAGCGCGATCTCGGGGTGCTGCGCAAAGACGTCCAGGTCCGCACGCTTTGCGTGGTGTTGTTCGTCGGCGCATCGCTGTTGATCCTCGCTCTCCGTTCCGATCCGGCGGTGAACGATCCCGTGCGTGAAGGGATCTTTCAGTTCGTCAGCGCGGTATCGACCACCGGATGGCAGACCTCGAACATCGGCGGATGGCGCGATCCGGGGATTCTGATCCTGGTCTGGGGCGCCATGTTCACGGGTGGCTGCGCCGGCGCGACCGTCGGCGGCATCAAGTTGATCCGCACGTACATCTTGTTCCGCGCGACGTCGTGGCGGATCAAGCGCGCGTTCTTGCCACCTGAAGCCGTCGTGCCGTTCACGATCGGCGAGCGCGTCGTGCCGTCCCGCGAGATCCAGCGCGAGATCGCCGATGCGGCGGTGTTCACGTTCCTGTTTCTCGTCGTGCTCGCGGTCGCGATGCTGATCACCGCGAGCTTCGTCGGGCCGCAATTCACCCTCGCCGACGTGCTGTTCGAGACCGTGTCGGTGCAGAGCACGACCGGCTTGTCGACGGGAATCACCGATCCAAGCATGCCGGCGGTCATCGAGATCACATTCATTCTGCAGATGTGGATCGGCCGGCTCGAGATCTTCCCCGTGATCATCTTCTTGCGCGCCCTGTTCGTCTGGCATCGCAGCCACACCGGGAGAATCTAGCGAATGTACGTGGTGATCATCGGTGGTGGCGGCGTCGGCCGGTTCATCGCCGAGGTGCTGATCGACGAAGCGCACGAGGTCGTGATCGTCGAGTCCGACCCCGACGCCGCCGCCCTCCTCCAGGGGCTCGATGTCGTGGTCGTCGAAGGTAGTGGCGTGAGCCCGCGGACCCTGCAGCGCGCGGGGATCGACCGCGCGGACATCTTCCTCGCCGTCGCGCCCGTCGACGAGATCAACCTCGTGGCGTGCATGATCGCCAAGAAGTACGGGCCGCCGACCCTCAAGACCGTGGCCAAGGTCAAGCAGTCGCACTATGTCGGCCGCGAGGCCGCCTTCGACGCCGACGATCTCGACGCCGTCGATGCGTTGGTCCAGCCCGAGCGCGCGATCGCCTCGATCGCCGTCGACATGCTGCGCTATTCCGGCACGGGCGAGCTCCGCGAGATCGCCGGTGGGCGCCTTACGCTCGTCGGCATGTTGCTCGGACGCGACTCACCGCTCGTCGGCCGCCCGCTCGTCGAGGTCCGCCAGGATCTGCCCAAGGACTGCGTCGTCGTCGCCGTTCATGGCGCTGACGGGGTGCGGATTCCGAACGGCACCGATTGCCTGCACCACGAGGAGCGCGCGTACATCTTGACCACGCCGACGCACCTGACCGAGCTCACGATCTTGTCGGGTCAGCCCTGGTACCGCGTCAACCGCGTACTGCTGATCGGCATCGGCAACACGGGGCTCACGCTCGCGCACGAGCTCGAGGGCAAGGGCTTCGCGCCGACCTGCCTCGAGCTCGATGCCGAGCGTGCCGAACGCGTGGCCGCGCGGCTCCCCAAGTCGACCGTGCTGCACGCCGATGCCTCCGATCCCGATCTGCTACGCCGCGTGATCGAAGACCAGCACATCGACGCGGTCGTCGTGCTGATGAAGGACCCCGAGCGGTCGCTCTTGCTCGGCATCTTCGCGAAGTCGCTCGGCGCGAAGAAGGTGGTCGTGCGATGTGACAAACCCGAGTATGGCCACCTCGCCGGCAAGCTCGGCGTCGACGCCATCATCAGCAAGAAGCGAGCGGTCGCCAATGCGGCGTTGCGCTACGTCAGTCGCGGCCGCATCGAGTCGACGCTGCTCCTCGGGGACGAGCACGATGCGGAGCTGATCGACTTCCGCATCGCAGATGCGCCCCGCATCGAGCTCACGACGACGCCGCTCAAGCACCTCGGCTTTCCCAAGCACGCCCTGGTCGCGGCGGTGGTGCGCGACGGCGCTGCGTTCATTGCCTCGGGTGACACGATCTTGCGTCCTCGCGACGAATTGTTCGTCGTGTGTGCCCCCGACGCGATCGCGGCGGTTGAGGGCCTACTCGCCTGAGTGGGGTCGGACCCTAATCGCTCAACTTGAGCGTCACGTAGCCCGTACGACTGTGACGCATGCCGCGTGCACGGCGCGTAACTGCGACTGTGGTTGGGCGATTAGGGTCCGACCCTAGGTCTTGCCGCCCCAGGCGGATACGTCGAAGGCCTCTGCGCACAAGCACCGCACTCGCCCAGGCGGGGGACTCCCGCTACGCTTGACGCCATGCGCCGCCCTCCCAAGCTACCCCGCGCACGGCTGATCAGCGACGAACCCACCGAGGCACAGGTGCGCTGGACCGTTCGCGCGACCTGGCTCATGTTCGTCGTTTTCTTCGTGGTCTTCGTGATCGGCAACCACGTGCCCAAGACCTGAGAGCAGCGCAGCGCTCGTCGAGGAGGGCAAGGACGCGTTCCCCATCCTGCATCACGCGGGTGTTGTGGAAGTCCTGGTTCGAGAACGTGTGTCGCCCGCGATGTACCGGTCGAGCGGGCTGTTGCGGCTGATGAGCTTGGCGCTCGTGTGCCTAGAATGCCTTCCCGACGGTGGCCTCGCTCATGTTGATGATGATCCGATCCTCGGGCGCCATCAGCTCCCAGAGCGACCAAGTCACGGAGCGCTACACGTCCACACGGCGCAGTGGTGGCAGACGCCGCTGGTCGTGTTCTCGCTCGTCTTGACGTAGCTGCCCTTGGTGGCCGCGAACGTTCGTGTCGTGCGGACAAGCATCGGCGGGTCCTTGAACGGCGCGGCCGTTTTCGACGCGAACTGGCCGTGCTCGGCGACGAACGTCAGGGGTCGCAGGCCCGATGCATCGGGTGGGGTCGCGAGGACGTCCGGCGCCCACCAGCCGGGCCCGACGACGCCGACCTCGTGACCGCAGGTGCCTCGCATGATGAACGCGCGGTACGGCGTCTCCTCGCGACAGTCGTTCTTCGACGCCGGCGCGGGGACAAAGCGGTCCGGAATCGCATCGCCGTCGAGATCGACGATCGACGCCGTCGCCATCACCTGGTCGGACGTGCGTCTGCTGTGCTCGCCGCGATGATCGACGCCCTGCGAGCGCACGCGGATCTGATGCGTCACCTGCGGAACGGGGACGCACGTGCCCGGCATCTTCGCCCCGAGGATCGGCTTGGCAGTCACCCAGATGCTGCCGCTCGAGCTCCAGATCTCTGCGGCGATCGTCGCACGCGCCTTGGTCGAGCTCTCGACGACGAAGCTCACCGAGCCCTCCCCGACCTCCTCCCAGATGATCTTCAGCTTCGCAGCGGCAATCGCGGCGCGCCAATTCTTCGCCGTCGCCTTCGCATCGGCGATCCTCTCGATCCAGGCGATCTTCGTCGCGGCGCCGGGGGCCGCCTGCGCATCCGGCTTCGCGAGCGTCGCGATCGTCGTCGCGATCGCGTCGCGCTCCGTCGCGACGGGAACATCGGCGTGGGCAACGGCGGCGACGAGCATGACGCATGCGAGCGCGCGCATGCCGATAGGGTAGTTCACGGACGGCATCGGTGCTCGAACAAGCTGCTGACTCGACGCCTCTCGATCTCGCATTGATGCCGGCGACGCGCGGCGCTCGATGTGGTGTTCGGAGATTTTTGGCCGCGTTAACGATTCGACAGGTTCTTGCCGAAATGGCTCGCCCCGTCGGGCCCCCAGTACACGTGGCGAGCGAACGTGCCGAGCCATCGAGCATCCGCCTTCGACACGAGGGTGTGGCGTAGGTTGACCTGGTCCAGCTCCGTCAGCTTGCCGAGCATACGCACCTTGCGCACCTTGCACTCTTCGAGTCCGAGCTCGCGCAACGTCGTCATGTTCGCGAGCGGCGCGACGTCGACGACCTTGCTGAAGTCGACCAGCAGCTCCTCGAGCTGAAGCTTGGCCAGTGGCTTGAGGTCGCGGACAGGCGTGAACATCGCGTTGAGCTTCCGTAGGCTGGCGATACCAGCGAGCGGACGAAGGTCGGCGACCTTGGTCATGCGGATGGCGAGCTTGCGGAGCTTGGGCAGCTTGCCGAGCGGAGTCAGGTCACTCACGGCCGTGCCGATCACATCGAGCTCTTCCAGCGCGGTTGCTTCGGCAAGTGGAGACAGATCGCTTAGCCGCTCGTCGTCGCACTCGAGCTTCTTGGTCGTCGTGTCGAATGGCTTGCCGCAGAACTCGCCGGCCGCTGCCGGCGCCACCGAGCCGAGGCCCAGTCCGAGAACAATCAGGAGCCGACGCATGACTGAATTTCTAACACGACTCTTCGCGTGCGATGGCGCGCCCTTCCGATGCCGACGTGAGACCACACCGGGACAAGCTCCACCGATTCTACTTCGCGCACGTGGATACCCCGTCCCCGCGATGACCACAGCGGCAGTAGCTGAGCAGCGCGGCACCGACCTTTCCGGTGTTACCGTGGAGACGATGCGGTGGTGGGTAAGCTTCGTCTTGTTCGTTGTGGCATGCGGTGATCAGGCGTCCGGGCCCGATCCTGATGGGGGAAGCGTCGATGCGGGCCTCGATGCCAGCGTCGATGCGCCGCCCACGCTCGATGCACCGATGTGCATTGATGGGGACGGCGACCAACGCGGCGCGAACTGTGCCAGCGGGCCCGACTGCGACGACGCCGACGCTGCGCGCTACCAGCTCCTCCAAGGGTTCGTCGACGCCGACCTCGACGGTGTCAGCATCGGCGACGCGCTGCAGGTTTGCTCGGGCGCGACGCTACCGGCCGGGTACCTCGCGGCAGCGAACGGCGTGGACTGTGCGGACGATGACGATGCGCTCTACCAGCTGCTCGGCGGCTATGCTGACAGCGATCTCGACGAGCACTCCACAGGAGCTCTCCTACAGGTGTGTGCAGGCGCGACGCTGCCGGCTGGGTACCTCGCGGTAGCCAATGGCGATGACTGCGCTCCCGACGACAACGCGCGCTACCAGCTTCTCGACGGCTATGCCGACAGCGACCTCGACGGACACACCGCGGGTGGGCTGACGCAACAGTGCGCTGGCAGCGCGCTGCCAACCGGCTACCTCGCCGCGGCGAATGGCAGCGACTGCGCACCGAGTGACGGGACGCGCTACCGGCTCCTCGACGGCTACGTCGATGGCGACCTCGACGGGTACACTACCGGTGGGCTCGGGGCGGTGTGCTCGGGTAGCGCGCTGCCGACGGGCTATCTCGCCGCTCCGAACGGTGACGACTGCGACGACACGAGCCCGGTCCGCTTCACCGCGATCACTGCGTATCCCGATCAAGACTTCGATCTCGCGACGCACCCCACGTCGGTCGTACTCTGCGGGCAGGGCGTCGTCCCGCCGGGCTACGAGGCGACCCCCAGCGCGTCACCCGACTGCGGCGACGCGACGGCGCTCGTGGGGCCCGCGGTGCCCGAGATTCCCGACGATGGGGTCGATAACGACTGCGTGGGTGGCGACGTCACGCATGGCCAGGTCGCAGGGGTCAAATATTACGTGGATGCGACGGGATGCGCTCAATCTCCGACGGGCACGGCCGCCTCGCCGTTCTGTACGATCGACGCCGCGCTGGTCGCGATCGATGCCACACCCGGCAACAAGGGGACGATCTTCGTCGCCGAGGGCACCTACGGCTTCGTGAACATCAACCAGGCTATCGAGGTCGCGTTATTCGGCGGCTACGCCAACGTCGCGGGCACGTGGAGCCGCGATCTGGCCAATAACACGACGACGGTGCAGTCCTCGGTGACGACAAACTTCATCTCGTTCGTCGTCCACAGCAACTCGATTCGGGTGGTGCTCGATGGCTTCCGCCTGGTGTCGGCGAACAACCCTACCTTCACCAACGAGGCGCTGCGTCTCGACAGCTCGGCGTGGGTGAGTCGGTCGACGATCGTCGCCAGTCCATCGATGACGCGAACGATCGGCGTCATCGTGAGCGAGCTCTCTACCCTCGTCGACAATTCGATCTCGGGCTTCGACCGCAGCGCGGTCTATGCGGTTAGCAATACGGGCGTCCAGCTGTTCGAGAACGAGATCCAGGCCGCGGGTGGGAGCTCGTTCGCGATGATAGCTGACCTGCAGCACTCGCCCGCCCGCGTCATCGGCAACCACATCGTCGTCGGCGCCGGTGTCAACGACACCGGCCTTTACACGCAGAACAGCGTGTCCCTCGTCGCGAACAACACCTTCGAGCTATCCGGCGGGACCGGCGGCAAAACGACGATCCGCAATGGCGGCGCGATGGTGATCGTCGGGAACCGGCTCACCGGTACGGGCGGGACGGGCTGCGTGAGCATCATGGGGGATCCGAGCTACGCCTCGAGCACCATCGCCGTTGGCAACGTGATCGATGCGACGAGCACCTCGGGGAGCTGTGGAGGTGTGGCGATTCACAAGGGAACGTCGTTCGTCGCGCACAACGTGGTGCTCGCCACGGGCACGACGTCCGAGGCGGTTCGCTATGGCACCAGCGCGGGACCGGCGCAGCTCGTCAACAATGTCCTCGGCGGGACAACGGGTCTCGTGATCGGCGCAGCGAACACCCTCGACGCGCACGGCAACACGTTCCTGCCCACCGTCACGACGCTCGTGCAGGGTGCCTCCGTCTCCAGCGCCTCCGCGTTCGATGCGTGCCAATGGACGGGCTGCGTCAGCGCGTCGGGCACGCGCGTCGCGGATCCGGGCTTCGTCAGCGCAGCAGCGGGCGACTACCACCTCCAGACCGCGAGTGTGTGTATCGACGGCGGCGTTGCCCCGATGGAGGTTGGACTCACGCCTCCCGCCGCGATCTACTACGCGCTGGGGGGCTCCCGCCCGTTGGGACCGGGCTGGGATGTCGGCGTCTACGAGCAGTAGGGGCTGTCCCCAAGGTAGACCGTCGAGTCAGCCGCGCAGCGGCGGACGCTCGGGAACGAAAACGGCGACGGACTCCTCCCCGGCGACCAGGCCCTGCGGTCCTGCGAGCTCGGCCAGGCGATTACCAAGCGCATCGACCGTCGGGTCCTCGAGATCCGCTTCGATCGTGACGTGCTTCGTCGCGGCATCCACCGCGAACGCGAGCGCCCGGCCCTTCGCCCGCTCGAGCGTCGCGCGCCAACGGGCACCGGTGCCCGTGCTCGCAACTTTCCAGCCCTTGTGCGCCTTCGCTTCGGCTTGCAGGGCGCTCGCGACCTCCTTGACGGTGACGAGCCGCGATGGCGGCAGGTCATCGGTCTCGCGCCAGATCATGCGCGCGAGTGGATCCAGGTCCTCCACGAGGACATCGAGCGGAACGATCCGTAGGACTCTGACCTTCGGTTTCCGTCGCACCTTCTTCACCGGCGCCGGCGTGGGCGCAGGTTGCAGCTTCGCGCCCGCGCGCGGTGTGAAGAGGATCGCGTCGCTTCCGGCATCGTCCTCGAACACCTGCGGGCCGGCGCGATCGGCGAGCACCTGGCCGAGGTGCGCGATCACGTCCTGGTCGAAGCCGCCGATATCGACGCCATCGCCTTCCGCCCACATCCCCAACTCCTGGGTCACGCTGCGCTTACCGCGGATCGTATCGGTGCGCGTCAACGTGACCTGCCACACGTCGTGATCTCCGCGCTCGACCGACCACATCGGCAACTCGTCAACCAGCGAGGCGAGGGCGAGGTCCATGTCGCCGACGGTGACCTTCCGGGATTGCTTGACCTGCTTCGCAGGCAGCTTCGCGATCTCCGCCGCGACCTCCTTATCCCAACCGGCGTAGCTGCTCGCGGGTGTGAACGACGCGACGATGCTCACATGTCAGCGTTATCACGGACACGCTGTCGTGCCCAGCTCTCTCGAACGCGGCTTGGATCGCGCCGCTGCATGTCCCTACCTCGGCGCGGCAATTCAAAGATACGTTCTGCCATCGGTCGTCGACGAGAGCCGCACGGATCGCTATGCCCAAAGCGCCTCGTCGAACAGTGGTGGGCGAAGCGGAACAGGCGCTTACCACGCTACGTTGTTCCCCGCCTTTGCCGCCAGTAGCACGTCGAGTGCGCGGTTGAGGGGCAACTTGAGCTTCGCGTTGCTTACGTCGAGGATCTTCCTGCCGGGCGTCGTCGAGGACATCAGGGTGTATCGAACCAGCGCGGCGGCCCCCTCGTGCTCGTCCTGGGCCTCGTTCGCCGCCGCCAGCAGCGACTGCGCCAGGCGGTCCGAGTCTGCGCGCAGGAACGAAATGATCTCGGCGACGGCGGTCGACTCGTACTTCGCAATGACCTCGTCCTGCGCGACCTTGCCCCCCCGCGACGCGGGAAGGTTCACCACCGGGATCGTGCCGTGCCTGAGGTTCGTGACGGTTACAGAGATCGGAACCATCCGGGTCTCGGTCCCTGCCGACGTGAGCTCGAGCGCGCCCTTCGCGGTCCCGAAGAACTCGGTGGCGTCGTACTTGATCTCTTCTTCCGCGAAGGCCTCCACCTCCTGCGGCATGCGACTCAGCTCCCTGCTGCACTTGTCGGCTCGCTCCCGGTATTTGCTTGCCCACATGCAGGAGCCGGCCCATCCATCCGGGTGGCCATTGTCCCGATCCTTCGCGCACGACTTCTCCTTGCTGGAGGCATCGCGCTCGAGGCTATTGCACTGACCCTTCTTCGCGACGACGGCCGGGTTGGCCTTGGTTCCGCGCTGGATGCGATGCGTGGCGCTTCGCACCACCTCGCGCTCGCCGAAGTCCGTGGTGGGGGGCAAGAGCTTCACAGCGAGTCGCACCTCCCCGTTGTCGACGAAGCTGAAGTCCGAGCCGGCCCTCTTCTTGACCCGCGGAGCGAGCTCGCCCACTAGCGACACGGACAGCTTGTGCAACGGCCCCGCCTGGGTGACGAGGTCCCTCGCCCGCTTCACCAGGCGCTCGCGCGAAGCAGCATCGGAAGCGGCGTGTGCCGCAAGGGCAGCGCTCGCCAGGTAGAGCGCCGCAGCGAGCGGGTAGTCTGCGCTCACGACAGCCGCGCGTGCCTCGAAGGCCTTGGAGGCCCCGGCGGGAACCGTGGTGATCAACGGCTTCAGCCGGGTGCGCTGGGCCTCCGTCAAGCACTCCGCGGAGAAGACGCGCTCGTGCCCCATCAGCGCGAGATAGAGTTCTTGGTGCTTGCCTGCTTTCGCGCTGGTCTCGAGCTCGGCAACGCAGGGCTCGGCGATCTTGGAGAGGACCTCGCGTCGCGCCGCGGCAGTCTCGAAGGGCATCTCCCACTTGGGCTCGTGCTTTGTTCGAGCGAACTGGGCATCGACGCGCTCCAAGCAGCCGACCCCGCCGAGCTGACGAGCCTCGGACTCGGTCTTCGCCATCCCCTTGTCGTGTTCCGCCTTGAGCCACGCACAGGACTTCTTCGTGATCTTCTTGTCGGTCCAGTCGAGGTAGTAGGGCTTCTTCGACACCTCGGGAAAGAGGCAGAGGCTACGGATCTCGCTTTCGCTGTTGGTGGCGAACCGCTCGGCGTTCTTCTGCTTGAGCGCAGTGTTCGAGCCGTCCAACCCCTGCGGAAGACAGGCCGCCAGGAGCGATGCGGGGAGGAGAAGACGGAGGGGGAGCACAGCGAGGAGCGCACTACCGCCAGTCAACGCGAAATGCAGCGCCCCGGCACCCATCCTCGGTCTCACCTGCCGGCCGCACGCGGAAGCCGATGTACCCGCTATTCGGTGAGCTCGACCGCTCGCCCCACAGACGCGCTACCGCTACCACGCGCGTTCAACGCAGGTTGGCGTTCGCCCACGTTAACCTCTCCATGAAGGCACGCTCGAGCTCGATGAGCTGCCCCGGCGGATGGCAGTCGGCCACCTGAACGGAGCCGCCTTGCGTCAACGCCCGCATCCTCTGGTTGGCCGCTTCGATGACACCGTAGCGTGAGTCGACGCCGGTTCCGCTGAGCTCGCGGTTGAGGTAGCTCTCGACCTCCTGACGGTAGGTCGTGCACTTCAGGGCGAGGGTCCTGTCCGTTGGGCAGCTTTTCGTCTGGAACTGCGCCGCGAGGTTCGTCACCCTCTCACGGAGCAGCTTGACCCGTTCGTCGTTCCAGTACCGCATACACGGCGTCGCCGCGGCCGCGTTGGCTACGCAACGGAACTTCCCGACGAAGGGTTTGGCGCTCCCCGGGGCCACGTCGCCGAGCGTCCCGACGTCGATCGCGTACGAGCACGACGACTTGTAGGCGCACTGGTTGCTCACTTCGTGACGCACGTTGTTCGCGACGACGCCTGGCACCCCCGCTCCGTACGTGGCCTCGCGGAGCTCGAGGACCTTTCCGCTCGGGCAACTAGTCGTGAACGTCTGTCCATGAGCTTCGCCCGTAAGGCTGACGAGTCGATTCTCGGGATCGGCAGCGAACGTGGCGTTTTCGGACTGCATGGAAGCCGCCAGCCGCCGACGCTCGAGGTCGGTCTTCTTGGTGCCACACTCCTGCAGTGCTGCGCGTGAACAGGTCGCGAGGCGACCAATGCAGCTGTCGCCGTCGAAACCGGGGACGGGCCTCAATCGTTCGATCTCCGCCTTCATCGTCGAGCAGTCGCTGGTCAGATCTCTGACCTTTGCACACTTGATCTTGTTTACGACGTTAGCGCCATTGTGCTTGCAGTCGGCGTTCCGACCGCTGCCACAGAGGCCCGCAGCAACGTAGCCACTGTCACACTGCGCCATCTGCCCGAACCCGGACGTTTTCCAAACCGCGTCGTACAGCTCGCGGTTGTCAGGAAGTCGGGCGCACTTGAGCCCGTTCGTGATCCGGCCGTCGCCGCAGTCCGGGTTTTGGCCGGACCCGCAGATGCCCCTCATGACCTCGTTGGGCCCGCACTCCAGATCCGCTCCCCACACGGTCGTCGTCTTATCCGATGCCGAGGTCAGGGCGGCCGATCCTGGACAGCACTGAAGCTGGGTGGTCGAGCCGTCCTTGCAGTCGGCGTTCATTCCGCTGCCGCACAGCGCCACGGCCCACTGCCCCGTGCCGCACTCGAGGAAGCCGCCAAATCGCTTGTTCGAGGCGACCGGACAGCTCTGGTTTGGACTCTGCGCCGACGCGAGGCCCGGCGCCGCCGAAACTCCGACCACGAGTATCGACCAGATGGATAGACGTACTCTCATTGACATCATCGCTCCCTGTTACCTGCTGTATTTAGGCTGCGTCGTGGACCTGCTCGAGTGACGCGAACCTAGCGCCCCAACACCCGGCGATAACGACGGGCATGCGTCGGAGGTATTCATGTTGCCACGCCGAGCTCATGGTAGGGCGCCAGTACCAAGCCTGGTGGTCGCCCGGCACCGGGCCCGTCGGTGGGGTCGGCACGCCGACGTTGCCGATCGAACAGGCACCGCGCGCGATATCGATGACGCCGACGCCGTCGTCACCGACATCTCGTCGCCACCTGCTCGCCAAGGCCGCCCTCTCGAGCGCGGGGCGCAACGCGGGATCGGCATGCCGACAAGCGGGATCAGAGCTCGAGCTTGAAGTGGTGAAATGCCCGGCGGTTGTAGTCGCCGTACGGCCCCGCGGCGACCTCGACGAGTGTCGCCCATCGGGCATGACCTTCTCCGTCGACGGCAGGGCGGAGCTCGCCCCCGATCACCCTCGCGAGGAACGTATGCACGACCTTGCCACCCACTGGATCGAGGCCGATGTACGGCGCCGCCTCGACGAGCTCTACGCGCAACCCCGTCTCCTCCTCCGCTTCGCGCACGGCAGCCTCGGCCGCAGTCTCGCCATCGTCGACGTGGCCACACGGCAAAGCGAGGCCCGGCTTGTCCGCACGCGCGAAGGCGAGGATGCGCCCGCCGTCGAGGACGATCACCCCGGCTGCTCGTGGCTGCTGCATCGCGCCGCCGATGCTACCGCAGTGCTCGCGACGAGCGCTGCGAATCCCGAGCGCCTCCGGTTTCGCTTCGTTCCCCCCCGGTGTCGTTCGCCGTCGCGAGGGGCCTGCGACCGGGGTGGACACCCCCAGCACCGATGTCGGTGCGGACTCGTGATCGCGAGGAGATCCGCGATGTGGCGCCACCTCACGCGGCCTCCGTCGCGTGGAACAGCACGTGCAATCTCATCGGGAATGCGTCGCCTTTGCTTGATCGCCCTTACATCAGCTGCAACCGCCATCATGGCGGGCGGCCTAGGCTGGATCGGTGGCCATGCGCTGACGCTGCTAGCAACAGCATGACGGCGTCGCCCATCGGCTGCCGTTATTGGTAGCGTGGACCATCGATCACGCCGGCATTTCGCTGGGTGCCTGTTCCTCGGGTTCGGGCTCGAGGTCATCGTGAGCGTAGGGCTCCCGACCTCTGACCGTCAGTGCAAATGTGTGGTCATTCTGTGTGGGACGAGCGCGACCTGCCAAGGTAAGCTGGACTAATGCTGTGGCTGGGGCTGGTGGCCCTACTCTCGGCCTGCGGTCGCTTGGAGTTCGACTCCGAGTCTGGCCACCCGGATGTCGGCGCCCCACAACTCGGTGCCCAACGTGACCCACGGCTCGATCACTTGGAGATCATGGATGCCACACCGTCCGACGTTGGTCTCGATCCTGGTCTGCGGCTGTGGCTTCGCTTCGCACCGGGAGACCTCCTGCGCGATTCGGTGACCGGCGTCAATGCGTCCTGTAGCAGCTGCCCGGTGGCGACCGGCGGTCCGGGGCGCGACGCTGCCTCGTTCACGGGAACCGAATGTCTGTTTCTCTCGGATCGCCCAGAGCTGCATTCGCAGACGTTTTCGATCGCGGCCTGGATCCGTCCTGGCAATGTCGGAACAGCGTTCGCGAAGGCCGTCGGCGACAGCATCTTGAACTCGTGGGAGATCCGCTGGTCCGCAGCGGAGCACCTCCACCTGAACACCTCGGACGGAGCCAGCAATAACGGCCTCAGCTCTGCCGTCTATATGCCCGGCACCTGGTTACACGTCGTTGGTACGTTTGATCGCGGCACCACGGCGATTTTCACCAACGGGGCGTTCGTCGACGAACATACCCGCACGCTCAGCGTCGACTTTGACGATCATCCGGTCTCGGTTGGCTGCGACCTCGACAGCGGGGTCCTTGACGAGCTAATCACGGCTGATCTCGCAGACATCCGATTCTATGATCGCGTGCTGACGCCCAGCGAGATCGCAGACCTCGCGAGCGAGTAGCGCGTTCGCGTGGTGATTGTAACGAGCGCATAGCCGTCGGCGACACGATGGCGTCGGCGATGTACGTCCCGGAATCGAGCGGGTTCGTCTCACCGGCGTCCGACGTCAGGTCCTCTTGCGCGTCGGCGATGCTGTGGCGGCGCCGCCCTTATGCAGCGTGCCGGTGACCTTCGCAGGAGACAGCACGAGCGCGTCCCCGACGCGACGTCAGCGGCAGCTCTGCTGGCGGGTCACGAAGCCGGTGAGGGTGCAGCCGCTCGGGGACAGGATGCGCTGGGTCGCCCAGCTGCCCTCCGTCCCGCACGCCGGCACCTCCCCGACCCAGCCCGGAGCTCCTGCCTCCCGCGCGCGCGTCAGGGCCCAGGCACCGGCGCGGCGCGCACGAGCGTGTGGCAGGCCGCGGACGTCGACAGCAGCCCCCCGGTCAGGACGAGTTCGTAGCTACGCGGCGCGACCTCCTCGGCGACGAACCGCGGCCGCATCGGTCCTGCGGTGGTGAGCGGGACGCTGCCATCGAGCAGGCCCGCGGAGGGCGCGGAGCGTGGACATACGCAGCCTACCGCGCTGCGCGCGCGGGGCGCGGTCGCGGGCTGTCAGCGGTGTCACGGACCATGAGGTACGATCGCGCAATGCGCTGCCTCTCCCTTGCCTTGCTCGCGGCCGCTGGATGCGGTGACGTGATCGTCCAACCGGTCTCGCTCGAGCTTTGTCTCGACGGACTGGACAACGAGGACGCGATTGATGGGCTCATCGATTGCGAGGACCCCAAGTGCGGGGCGTTGACGACCTGCGTCCCCACCGACACCCCCGAGCAGGCCGGCCTCGTCATCGAGGAGGATGAGGACTGCCCCGAGGGCTTCCAGGGGGGCGAGGAGCTCCTCCACCGCGGCCTCCAGCCCGGCACATGCGAGGGCTGCGCGTGTCAGGTCGGCGACACCACCTGCGTCGGCAAGATCTGGCTCTACGCTGATCAGAACGAGTGCTACGGCGACACCGGCTTGTCGAGCGGCACGCTGGTTGGCGTCGACATCACGCCGACCTGCACCGCCAACCCCATCTACTACCAGGCTCCTGGCGGCGTACGCGCCGACATCACGGGCCAGGGCACGTGCACCGCGAGCGGCGCCGGCACGCGGAGCGCTCCCGCGTGGCAGGAGACGGTGAAGTTCTGCCGCGCGTCGCCGCTCGGCACTGGATGCGCCGCCGCCCATGCGTGCGTCCCGAAGGCTACCACCGTGGGCGCACAGTGCGTGCTCGTCGATGGCGACGCGGCGTGCAACGGCTTCGCTACCGGCGAGTCCGACTGGTATAAGGGCGTCGTGGACACGCGCTCGTGCGGCTCCTGCTTCTGCACCGCCGTCGGCGGCGACTGCAGCCAGGTGCGCGTCGAAATCGGAAGCGATTACTCGTGCGACGAGCAGGGCCAGGGCTTCGGCAAGCTCGTGAACGACAACGCCACGCTGTGCTGGCAGCAGGCGCCCTACTCGCCCAACGCCCGCCTCGTCGGTACGCCGACCCCCGCCGCGGGCTGCACCGCTGCCGCCACGCCGGTCGGCACGATCACGCCCACCGGCCAGCAGACGCTCTGCTGCGCCCCCCAGGGCTAGTCCTAGCAGGCCGTTGAAAACGGAGTCAGCGAACGACTCCCGTCCCCCTCCATCGTCGGCCCGCCCCGACCGTGACTGATTTTTGGGCTGCGCGTGCCGGTCTAAAACCCGTCCGATGCATGTCCGGCAGGAGCGACCAATCAATTGGACGCACGGACGTCCGGTGTTCGGACGAAGTCGTCCGCTTCTCGGACACTCCGGACATGCACCGCCGCAACTTCCGGCGTTTACACTGGCGAGCGGTGTGCTCTAGCCCCGCCCATGAAGCCGAGGCGCATCGTTCCGGGCACCACTTGCTTCAATACACGGCGCTGCACGCAGCGCCAGTTCCTTCTGCGTCCGGACGACGAGACCAACAACGCCTTCGTCTACTGCTTGGCCGAGGCCGCCCAGCGCTGCAACGTGACCATCATCCTCACGCAGATGATGTCCAACCATCAGCACACTGCACACCACGATCCCGACGGGAACGACGTCGAGTTCCGGCAGCGTTTCCATGGGCATCTCGCGAAGTGTCAAAATGCATTGCGTGGGCGTTGGGAGAATCTGTGGGCGAGCGAGGAGCCCTGCGTCGTCGAGCTGATGACGCCAGAAGACCTGATGGAGAAACTGGTCTACATCGCGACCAATCCCGTCAAGGATGGACTCGTCGAGCGGGTGCATCACTGGCCGGGTCCCAAGTTCCTGCGCGCGTTACTCACCGGCACGCCGCTGCGGGCGCATCGTCCCAAGCACTTCTTTCGCGAGGCCGGCACGATGCCCGCCACCGTCGAGCTGCACCTGCGTTTGCCCGACTATATTCCCGACCACCCTGCCTTCTTGGCCGAGCTCGCGCGGCGCGTGAACGCCGTCGAGGAAGCATGTGCACAGGCAAGGCGCACCACCGGAGGTCGCATCGTCGGACGGCGCCGCATTCTGCGTCAGTCCTGGCGTGACTCGCCGTCAAGTCAGGAACCGCGGCGCGGGCTCCGCCCGCGCGTAGCCGCGCGCAGCAAGTGGCTGCGCATCGCGAAGCTACAGTGCGATGAGACCTGGCTCCGAGCCTACCGTAGTGCGCGTCAGTCTTGGCTCGCCGGCCTGCCGGCGGTGTTCCCCTTCGGCACGTACTGGCTGCGCAAGTTCGCCAATGTGACGGTTGCGCCGCCGCCAGGCGGGTCGCCGGCACCGGTGCCATTGCCAACCAAGTGACATGTTCGGTTCTCGCGGCGAGACGCCGCGACAGCGTGTGCGGTCGCCGCACGCGCCGTCGCGGCGTGGTGCTGATGTTGCCTAACAGCGTCCGTAGGCAGCGTGGGCGCGGCAGCCGCGGTGCTGTCCCACCGCTATCCTGAAGGTCACATTCCAGTTCGTCCCGGTCCGGGTGGGTGTGGTCCGGGTGGGTGCGGTCCGGGTGGGTCACGTCCGATTCTGTCCGCGGAACCGCTGCTAGCCGGCCAGCCGCGTTGATCCGCCCAGCGCGAGATGTGCGGCGTTTCGAGCATTTGCGCGCCAGCCGAGCGCGCTCCCCGGTGGCACGTACGCTGCTTGAGCACGGGGCACGATGCGTACCCCCCTGCTCGCCGTCCTCCTCGCGACGGCCACGACCGCGTGTGTCACCGATGATGTCGAGGTCACCGAGCTCACTGCCCCCGCCGACGGAAAGGCGGACGGTTATGCCGCTGCCACCTTCCACGTGTCCACCGACCAGCCCTACGAGCGCTACACGTTCATGTGCAAGGAGTGGTTCTCGTGCGACGTCTGGGTGAAGGTGGAGGGGCCCGTGGACGGGCTCCGGGACACGTTCCGCGCGTACTTCCTCGCGCACCCCGAGACCGAGACGCTGCGGGTCCAGGCGTACGAGGTCTTGCTCGATGAGATGGAGCTGGACCAGCCGGCCAAGCTCTCGATCGAAGTGTGCGGGTACTACCTGCGGGAGATCGACATCGTCGAGCTAAACCCTTGTGACCCGTTTCCGGGCCGGGAGCTGCCTCTGACCGGGGTCAAGCAGGTGCGGTTCCAGAACCCGAGCGCCATGGTCGACATGACCGTCCAGCTCGCACAGCCACTCCGCGACCTGGCCGCGTCGGTCCAGCAACGGGCGTGGATCGGCGGCACGCTGAAGGCACGCTGGTGGTGACGGGCCGCACAAACCGCGCGCGCTTACGCGCCCGCGCGAAGCATGGGTATGACCCGACGCCCCAGCTGTCGACCGACCGCTTCGACACGCCCCGGCGACGCCCGCTGGAACCCATCCGCTTGCATCATCGATCGCGGCGTGGGCGCGTCGGCGCGGTCGCCGCACTCGCACTGTTGGCCCTGCTCTGGGCGTGCACGAGTGAGTCTGTAACGCCGCCCGATGCGCCCAAGCCGCAGCTCTACATCATCCAGGGCGGTCACAGCGACTACGCCATCGTCACGCCCGACACGCCGACGCCCGCCGAGGCGCACGCGGCCAGCGAGCTCGCCGCATTTCTCGCCCAGGCCACTGGCGCCACGTTACCGGTGGTCGCCGAGTCGGCGTTCGCTGGTGGGCACGGGCTGTACCTCGGTCACACCCGGTTTGCCGCGATGAACGGCGTGCCGCTCGACGAGCTCGGCCCAGACGAGTGGGTCATGCAGACCGTGGGCAACGAGCTCGTGCTGGCCGGCGGCCGGCCACGGGGCGCGCTGTACGGTGCCTACGAGCTGCTCGAGCAGTACGCCGGGGTTCGCTTCCTGGCCGCGCACCGGACCTACGTGCCGCCCGCCACGGACGTGCACGTCGACGTTGACCTGGCAGAGCGCACCACGCCCGCGTTCGCGCAGCGCCAGGTGTTCATGCTCGCCGGGGGCAACGGCTCGGCGCCGCACGATCTGTTCCGCGTGCGTCGCAAGCTCACCACCAACGCGACCGAATATCCGCTCGAGCCGACGTACGGCGACACGCTGATGTACGGGCGCCCGTACTTAACGCACACGCACCACCACTACTCCACGAACTTCCCGCCCGAGTACTTCGCGCTCCGCCCGGGAGGGAGCCGCACGGGCCCTGGACCCGGTGGCCAGGTCGACATGACCAACCCACAGGTGCGCGACCTATTTACCGCCCAGCTGCGCGCGTACATCCAACAGGATCGCGCCGACGCCACCGCTCACGGTGTGCCCGCGCCGACGGTCTACGATCTCACGCCCAACGACAACGAGAACAAGTGCACGTGCGAAACCTGCATGGCGCTCGCGGCAAAGTACGGCTCCTACGCCGGGGTGGTGCTCGACTTCACCAATGACATCGCGGCGCGCATCGAGGCTGACTATCCCGACGTGCGGGTGCAGACGTCGGCGTACACGTTCTATGCGGACGCGCCGCGCGGGATCGCGCCACGCGCGAACGTCAGCGTCAAGCTCGCGCAGCTCGGAGCAGAGTTCATCACCACGCCCGCCCGTGACACCGTGCGCAGCATGGCGGACCCGATCAACGAAGGACCGCGCCAGATGATCGACGCGTGGTCCGCGCTCAGCCCCGCGCTGGGCGTGCACGACTACTGGAAGGTGTGGAACCAGCAGTACCAGTGGCCGCAAGCCAACATCCACGCGCTGGCCGAAACGTTGGCGCTGTATCACCAGGCGAAGGTCCGCAACTTCTTCGTCGAGGACGAGCTGTTCGGGAGCCGGTTGCACACGTTCGTCGATCTGCAGCTGTACCTGGCGTCACGCCTGCTCCAGGATCCTGGCCAGGCCCCCGACCCGATCATCGACGAGTTCATGGCGACCTATTACGGACCGGCGGCGCCGCCGATGCGGGGGCTGCTCGATTACCTCGAGCAACGCCAGGCCGAGGAGCCCGGGATCCTGGCCACCGTGCAGCCTGCCGACCGCGCCTACTTCGACGCGAGCTTCTTCCTGGAGACCGACCGGCTGCTGACCGAGGCCGAGCTGCTCGCGTCGGGCGACGAAGCGCTCCAGCGCGACATCCGGCAAGAGCGGCTCGCGATCGACGAGACCATGCTCTACCTGTGGGACGAGCTCGCCGCCGAGGCCGGGACCGCGTGGACGTTCGACCGCGCCGCGATCGTCGACCGGCTGTCCCAGAGCTACAGCGCCGCGTACGCCAAGTACGGCGGATGGGGGGCGGCGATGCGGGCGGACGACGAGCGTCGCCTCGCGTTCCTGCGCGACAAGCCGCCGGTGCCGACGCAGTTCCAGGGCAGCCGGATCATCGATCTGGTGGGACCGGGGCTCGCGCTCGCGACCGGTGGTCCTGCCGTGCTGGTCGACGATCCGGAAGCCGCCGCCGGCAAGGCATGGCGGCTCGACGCCACCATGAACGGTGCGGCCGGCGATCACTCGCTGCCGCCGACGCTCGGCTTCTACGAGCCGACCACCGGCGACGTGCAGACCCGCACGTTGGCCGCGGCCGAGATCCCGACCGACGAGAAGTTTCACTTCCACCTGGTCGGCCGCACGCGCGCCACTCAAACATTGTGGTTCTGGGCGCACCACAGCTGGTGGCTCAGCCGCGCACTGTCCGCCGCGTACCACGGCGGCCTGGCGACGCAGCGATCGTACGACGTATACGCATCGCTGAAGCTTGAAGGGCCCGGCTACGTGGCGGGCTCGCTGCGAACGAGCGCGTTCTCGATCGATCGGCTGATCCTGGTCGAGGTGCCGTAGCGCTGCTCGACGCGCCCGCCAGCCCCAGGGAGATAGCGGCGACGCAGGTTGACAGCGGCGATGGCCACACGTTGTACGGCACTTCCTTGAGACATCCACGGTCACGTTCCTAGCGACGCGTGCTCGCGGGACCCGGGCTCTCGAAGCAGAACGCGCTGGATCGGCTCACGACCCAGACGTGCATGGGCTGCCACGATCACTCGAGCGACAAGGACCTCGGCAACGAGGTCCTCGGCTTCGTCCACGTCGACGAGGACGGCGCGATCTCGCAGGCGCTCACGGACGTGTTCATGCCCGGGCGCGCCGCGATCATGACCCAGATCGTCGAGGCGGATTGCGAGGGCGCCTCGGCTCCGCTCCCCTTCAAGCTCGAGGGCGCCGTGAACTGAGTCCGGATCGGGGGCTTACAGGATCACGCTGCCACAGGGAAACGTCGCCGACAGCTGCGGCGCTTGCGTCTTCAGCTGATCGCAGGCCGCACCGAGGATCCGGATCGTATCCTCATCGACGATGGTCCACTCCGTGCCGTAGGTCAGCGGCGTGCCGTCCAGGCGCACGTCACCGGTTGGGCCAGCGTCGGGCGTGATCCGGCCGTCGAGCTCGAGGTCGCAGCTGATCGCGCCGTTGATGATCGCCTGAAACGCCGCGGTCAGCTCCGCCTGATTGTTCCCGCGGTAGTACGGCGCGGTGCCGGTCGAGATCGGCTGGCCCACCCCTGCGTTCGCCACATCCTGGAGGTGGGCGTTCGAGACGTCGGCCCCGACGCTGAGGATGTACACGGAGATGCCCGCCGCGAAGGCGGCCGACGCGGCGTCGATCGTCGCTTGTTGTGCCGCCGCGGTGGGGTTTGGGTTGGGCTGCGCGCATGTATCGGGCTCGCCATCCGTCGCGACGACGATGATCCGCGGCGCGCCGTCGGAGGGCGCGGGGAAGGCCTGTGCGACGGCTGCGAGCGACTCGCCGGTCGGGGTCTCGTCGTCCCACGTGTTCGCGTCGATCATCGTTCGGATGCCATCGAGGTTGCCGATCGCACGCGCCGTCGACGTCAGCCGAGGGCATGGGGCGTTGCCGTCACGGCTGGTGTACAGCGTAGCGCCGAACACGACCGAGTCCTCCAGGGTCTCGACCACCCCACCGGTCCCGACGAGCGCGTCACGCACCGCGGCCCAGCGTGTCTTGCCCATGAAGTCGGCGTTCATCGACCCACTCTGATCGATCAGAAACTCGACGTGCGGCGTGACGCGCGTCGGCGTGAACTGGACGCTCGGGCAATCGGCGACGCAGCGTCCGTCGGGACCGCACTCCTGCCCCGCAGGGCACTGGCCGCCGTCCGCGGTGCAGTCAGCCGTGCAAACGCCGCTCGCGCAGTAGAACCCCGCCGGACACGGCGTCGCGCCGTCGCATGCGGCGCCGCACTCGGTCGGAGGCATGGGTGCCGCGCAGACCGCGCCGGGGATCGGGCCACCAGCACCGTCATCGCCCGAACCGCCGCCATCGGCGCCGCCATTATTACCGACGGTCGGCCCGCCACACGCCACCATCGCGAGGCACGCCGAAACGATCGTGAGCTTCATATGTCCATCGTGTCGATCCACGCGTCGATGCTCAACGTGCGTGGCGGTAGGGCGGTCGGAGACCGGAGCCTACCGCGGCGCGCAAGCATCCGATTTTCCTGTGCTTCGCCGCGCCAGGTCACCGAGGCGTACCGGACCGCTACCCCAGCGATCATGATCTCCCCGAGCGCGCAGGGATCGACGCGCGGGAATCGAGCGCTGCCGTTGTCGAACTTGCTTACCATCGTCGGATGCGCGCGCTAGGTGCCGTGGTGATGCTGATCGTGGCGTGCGGAGGGCCCACTTCCTCGCCTGCCCCGGAGACAGCGACGGGCGTGCTTACGAGCTGTGATGGGCGCATGGTGGTCGTGCCGTCGACGACGACGTTCATCGATCCCGGGACCGGCGCCCCCTCCACCAGCTGCACGCGCATCGTGCGGGTGACCTCGTTCGTCGGCGCGACGCCCGAGCTTCGCGCGCGCATCGACGCGCGGTTCGGAAGTGAGACCTACCTCGTCCGCGGCGACGATGGCGCGATCGTCATGATCGATGGCGGCTGGACCCACCACGTGACCGGGTTCGTGAACGACCGCCCCGTGATCGAAGAGAACCTCGATCTGCGCGCCGAGCTCGACGCGGCCATCGGCCTTTTGCGCGCGGGATCCGGCCTTGCTGACGTCGAGGCGTTCGTGATCGACCATGCCCACGTCGATCATGTGATGCAAGGGCGATGGGTGGGAGAGGCGCGGGTCGAGCCGCTCGACGTGTGGGTGGGCGAGGCTGATCGTGCATTCGTCACCGATCGCGGCGCTGTGCTCGACTGCACGGCGGCCGGAGCAAACCCACCTGACGCGCTCGTGGATCTGATCCCGTTGTACGTCGGAGCGGACTACAGGTTGCACACGGTGCCGACGCCCGCGACCCCCACGCTCGTCGACGTCGGACATGGCGTGCGCGTGGCGGTCGCGCCTAGTCACACGCCCGGGGCGCTCTTGGCCTTCGTGCCATCGCTCGGGGTCGTCGTCGGCAATAATCATCTCTTGCGCCATGCGCGTTGTGGCGATGCGAGCACCGAGAACGACTGCGTCGAGGATCTCGAGAACTCGGCTTGCCACGTACCGTGCGACGCCTACACGCGAACGGCTGCCGCGCTGATCGAGGCGCTGGCATCGACACCGACCGTGTTCCTCCCAGTGCACGCGTCTCCCGAGCTGACGCGTTGCCCCTGACCGCTCGCCCCGAAGGGCCGCGATGACCGCGGATCTCCGAGGTGGAGATCAGCGCCGCGTCGGGCCAGAGGGGACTGCGGAGGTCGAGGTCGTGAACGCTGGGGCCCCGAGCTGCCAGCCCTCGCGCGGCGCGGAGTCGAGCTCTCGCAGCGTCGAGGGCGGTGTCGCCGAGCGCCAGCCCACGTCGCGCCACACCAGCCAGCGGCCGTCGCGCCATATCCAGTAACGGTCGTCGACAACGTACATCGGCATGCCCGCGCGTTCGACGAGCCGCGTGCCGGGCGCGATCCAGGTGCGCGCCGCGGGGGGCGGCACCGGCGCCGCGTTGCCGGCGGCCTCGTTTACGGCGCAGCCCGAGCTCGCGATCAGCACCAGCGTAGCGAGTGTCCGCATGGGGTCCTCCTCGAGATCGTAGTGTGTGACCGCGCCGCGCCCGCGCAACCCTCGTCATTTGGGAACAATCATTCGCTTTCGTCGACGTAACCGCCGGCCCGTTCGGATCCTCCAACCCACATTCCGTGCCTCACCTGGATACTTTCGAATCGTCGAACGATCGCTGTGAGATTCGGATGGTTTCTCGTGCTGAAAGCATCCCTATAAATGCTGTCGGGGGCGACGGCGTTGGTGGGCTATCCACGAAACCTGGGAGGACCTCTATGCGTTATCGCGTCGTCGAGATGCACTCGGATCCAGCCACCGGCACGGAGAATCAGCAGCCGCTGCGCGAGTTCGACAGCGCCTACGCCGCCGTCGACTTCATCACCACCGCCTGGTACCGAGGCGACAAACGATCGGTCAGGCTTCACCTGCTCGACCCCCTGGGGCGCGTGCTCCTGCGCCCCGATGACATGATCTCCGCACGTGCCGCAGACTGGTAACCTGCGCCGTCTCGCGTGCACCGCGGGTGCACCGCGGCCCCGCACCTCGCGCTGTCGCGGGGGGCCTGACGCGCGGCACCTGACGCGGTTGCCGCGCCGCGCCCCGTCGCGGCGACGACAACGAACCCGCGCCCGAGCGTGGGGCCACGCTATGCACACGGCTCACGCGCACGCCCGCACCTGTGCACCTCGGCGCCGTGTCGGGCGACACTTCCTAAAACTCGAAACGTTCGGCCCGAACTTCGCGATTGTCGCGTCGTCGGCGCGAACCCATCTTCGGACTATGCCGGGTACGCCCATCCCACCTACCCGACCATCAACCCGCGTGATGTCGTGCCCCATGGGTCCGGGACCATGGCTCCCCCTGGTCGCGATCACGGCGGCTATGGCACCGGGCATCGTCGGCGGCACGACGTGGCCTTGGGCGGTGCTCGTCGTTGGGGTGGTCGCGATCATCCTCGCGGTCGCGACCGCCATCGCCATCGCCGCGCTGCTCGCCGGCGGCGCGCGTGCCGTGCGCCTCGCGCGCATGCGCTTCGCGAGGCTTGCTTCTCCTCGGAGGACGACGTGCGGCTTGTCCACGCCCTCGCCTGCGCCTTGATCGCGTCGAGCTGCGCCTCGACGCCGCGACCGTGCGGCGAGACGACGCCAGGGGCGGGCCCGCGCGAGGTCCCACACAGCCGGAAGGCCCCTGCCCCGCGCGCTCCCGAAACGCACCCGTACGACGGCGGGTGGTTGCTCGACGCGATGCAGACAGTGACCCGCGAGGGTCCGTGGTGAGCCGCGCGTGCGGGCCCCGGCGCGGCGCTCACCCGAGGGCGCGACGCGGCCGCCCGCGCTTCAGCCCACGGGCGACAGCGCGCGCCGCACGCTCGACCGCTACGTCGAGAGCCTCCTGCACGTGTTCGCTCGTCTGCTCGATCACCACGCGCCGTGCGCCCGATGGACACAACCGGAGGACGCACAACTTGTCGATGCCTCCACGTGGACCATTGAGGTCCCCGAGCAGGCAGTCGACCTCGCTGATCGTGGCGCCAAACTTGGTGAGCGCGAAGCGCACGCGGCGCTCGATCATGTGCCGCTGGGTCCGAGACAACGCGATGCCATGGGTTCGGATGTTGAGCTTCATGCTCATGATCTGCGGTGTGCGGAGGACGGCCTCAATGTCCGAGTTTGGAAGCTACGGTTCGTGCTTTCGGTAATGCCGGATGCACGTCCGTGCACTAGCCGAGGGAGCTGCGCATGGAATGGCTCAACTATCACCACCTCCTCTACTTCTGGATGGTCGCGCGCGAAGGCGGACTCGCGCCGGCGGGCAAGGCGTTGCGACTCTCGCAGTCCGCCCTGAGTGGGCAGATCAAGCGGCTCGAGGAGGTGCTCGGGCATCCTCTGTTCGAACGTCGCGGCCGTCGACTCGAGCTCACCGAGACCGGTCGGATCGCCTTCAAGTATGCCGACGAGATCTTCGGCCTCGGGCGCGAGCTCATGAACACGATCCGCGCGCGACCCTCGGACCGCACACCGCGCCTCACCGTCGGCATCTCGGACGTGGTGCCCAAGTTGCTGGTCCGTACGCTCCTGCAGCCGGCATTCCGGCTCGATGAACGCCTCCTCCTCACCTGCCACGAGGACCGGTTCGACCGCCTCCTCGTCGATCTTGCAGCGCACACCGTCGACGTCGTGATCGCGGATGCGCCGATCCCAACGGAATCCGAGGTGAAGGCCTTCAACCACCTGCTCGGTGACTCCACCGTGACGCTGGTCGCCCCCGGCGCTTTGGGCGCGGCGCTCCGCCGCGGGTTTCCAGACAGCCTCCAAGGCGCGCCCTTGCTACTTCCAACCCACGGCAGCAACCTGCGCCGGAACATCGACGCGTGGCTCGACCGCGCGGGCATCACGGCAGAGGTCGTCGCGGAGGCAGAAGACAGCGCCTTGCTCAAGGCATTCGCCGCCGAGGGGATGGGCGCCATGTTCGTCCCCACGGCGATCGCGAAGATCGTGTGCCACCGGTACGACCTCGTGCACGTGCACGAAGTGACGGCCATCCGAGAGCACTACTACGCGATCTCGGCGCAGCGACGCCTCGTCCATCCCGCGGTGATCGCGATCCGCGACGCCGCGCGCGATGCGCTCTTCGCGTGACCCGCGAGAGCCTCCGTCCTGGCGCTGTGGATCTGCACCGTCTGCCGCGGTCGAGTGCCTGCCTATGTGCGGACCTCGAGCATCCGCGCGATACGCCGGAGGGCGAGCCGGCAAACCACCGCGTACGGCCACGCGAGCCACGGCAGCTCGAAGGTCACGCGGCAGCGCCCGGTTGACGTCGGAACGACGCGATGGCCGATCGACGCGATGCCCCCGACGTACCACGTCCACGCGCGCCCGTCCTCGAAGCTCGTCACCTCGAACGGGACCCACAGGCCGCCCACCGTTCGCACGCGGCCCCGACTTCCGAGCCGCATGCACCGGTCGGTGCTCTCGAGGCCTCGCACCGTGATGCCCCACTGCGGCCAGGTGGCAGTGTCGACGAGTAGCCGCCACGCGGCCTCGACGGGCGCACCGATGTCGCGCGAGACCTCGAGCATGCGCGCCGTCATCGCGAACGCAGCGTGGCGAGCCCGCCATCGATGCCGAGCACTTGCCCCGTGATCCAGGTTTGCTCGCGAGCCAGCAGGAACGCGAGCGCTGCCGCGACATCCTCGGGCTCACCGATCCGGCCGAGCGGATGCAAGCGGAGTGACGCGTCGAGGCTCGGACCTTGCGTGAGCGCCGTGGTGGCGGGGGTGCGCACCAGCCCGGGCGCGACGCAGTTGACGCGGATCGCGTGGGGCGCGTAGGTGGCCGCCGCGGCACGCACGAGCCCGATCACGCCTGCCTTCGCCGCGGCGATCGCCTCGTGGTTCGCCAGCCCGACGAGCGCCGCACACGACGACACGAGCGTGATCGCGCCACCGCGTGCCATCAGCGCGCGCGCGCCGGCACGGACGATCCAGAAGCTCGTGGTGAGGTTCTGGGTCAGCGTCGCGAGCCATTCGGCGTCGCTCGTGCGATGCGCGGGCTTGAGGAGCACGGAGCCTATGCAGCTCGCCACGCCGTCGAGCTCACCCAGCGTCTGCGCCGCGCGAGTGACCGCCGCGTCGACCTGATCCGCAGCGGTCGCGTCAGCGACGATCGGTACGGCATCGGTCGCGCGGGCGAGCGCTTCGAGGGGGGCGGCGTTGCGCGCGACGACCGCGAGCCGCGCGCCACCGCTCGCGAGCTTCGTGCACAGGGCGTTGCCGATTCCACCTGTCGCGCCAAAGATCACGTAGGCCGTCACAGAGCGACGTGGCGTGCAGGTCGCGGGCCTCGCTCGGGTCGCATCCGGTCGGCTGCGCGCCCGCGACGTACCGCGAGTCCGCTGTCGAGCGTGCGGCCCGCGTCAGCGCAGCTGTTCGAGGTACCGATCGACCGCGGGATAGGTCGCAGTCAACGTCGTCAGATCGGACTGCGGCTGGCACTGCAGCGTGGGCTCCAGGACGCCCGTGGCGGCATGGTTGATGATGTTCCAGCCCGTCTGCGCGTCGAGGTACGCGGGGTCGCAGTCGAACAGGGCGCCGGCGAGCTGTGCGCCGCACACGCCGTGCTCCACCGCGATGTCCAGCAGGTCCTGGCCTTCCGCGTTGACCGTGGCGCACAGGTCCGAGAACGCGAGGTGCCCCGCGTCCGCGAGGCGGACGAACCGGCGCGGCACTGGCGAGTTGGACCACCCGATCTCGGCCTGGTTCGGCGAGACCACGGTGTCGGCGCTCCCAGCGAGGAACAAGGTCGACGCGAGCGTCGTGGACGGCGCCGCCGGTCGATTCGCGGCCATCGCGATCGCGACCCGGACGCCCGGCTTGCCCGTCGCGAGCGCGGCCGCGTTGCCACCTGCCGAATGCCCGGCGATCGCGACCTGGGAGGCATCGACGTGCCCGGCGAGGAAGCCGAGCTGGTCGCGCGGATCCGCGATGGCCGCGAGCTCGCGATCGAGGTCGGCCTGCAGGTCCTGCGTTACCGAGGGCCCACCACACACCGACCCGATCAGATCGCGCAACGTCAGTCCTGGATGGTCGGCGGCCAGGACGACGAACCCGCGACTCGCCCAGTGGGTGACGAGCGCCAGCGACTGATGTCGGAACGCGGCGGTGCCGTGCACGAACACGATCACGGGGTACGGCCCGTGCGCCGTGTCGAGCGGCAGATCGCGGGTGCACGCGCAGTCCTGCCACGGGTTGTCCGGCGTCGGGATCTTCGCCGCCTCCGCCGGGGGCAGCGCGGTGCGAATATCGTAGCGGACCGTGGGCAGCCCTGCTTCGGAGCCGGGCTCCGCCGGGTACCAGACCTCGGCCGTCAGCGACCCGATCGAGACCGTGCGCGCCCCGACCGGCCAGACGCCTCGCATCGACAGCATCGGATCGCTGGCCATCAGCGCGGCCCCGTCACACCCGGCGATCTCGCTGCCGATGGCTGGCACGTCATCGGATCCACACCCCATGACGAGTGCGCACGACACCACGAGGCTTCGAGTCATCGTCCCGAGCGTACCTCACCACGCGGCGCGCCATGAGGCACTTCGGGCTGCGGTCAGTCGGCAAGCTCGAGCGTCGCGGTCCCTGCCTTCGCGCCGATCATCTGACGCTCCTTCGCCACGCTGGTGAGAGCGCGCGCCGGCTCGGGCGTCGAGGGGACGCTCGGCTGGAGCATGAGTGGGGTCTTGCCGTCCGTCAGCACGACCTTCGCGTTCGGCGACAAGGCGAGGTCGCGGAACGCCTTGATCGCTTCGAAGCGCAGCACCTGTTCCGACAAGCCGCCGGCGATGATCTCCTGGGCGGCGCGGATGCCCTCGGCGTTGACCTTGCGCTGCTCGGCCTGCTGCCGTTCGCGTTCGAGCTCGAACACCATGCGCTGTGCATCCTGCTCGGCCTGGAGCTTGAGCTCGATCGAGCGCGCGAGGCCGGTCGGCAGCGAGATCGACTTCAGTAGCACGCGCTCGACGACGAACCCGCGCGGGCCGATGACCGTCATCATCTGTTCGCGGATCGCGCGTTCGATCTCGGAGCGCATCCCCGAGTGCATATCTTTGGCGAAGAACCGCGCCGAGACGTCGGCGGCCGCCGAGCGGAACACCGATCGGATCATGGTGTTCTCGTAGTCTTGCCCGATGGTGCCGAGCACCTTCGGCGCGGCCTCCGGGACCACGTTGTAGAGGATCGAGACGTCGGTATCGATCGTGAGTCCCTCCTTCGAGGGCAGCTGGGCTGCGAGCTCCACGTTCACCGTCCGCGTCTTCACGCGCTCGATGCTGGTGCTGAATGGATTGTAGAGCTCGAGCCCCGGACCGACGGGCTGGGAATCGTACTTCCCGAAGCGATTCTTCACGCCGACCTCGTCTTGCTGGATCATCGCCAGGCATCCAGTCGACAGCGTGGCGAGCAGCAGCGTCGCAAGCGTGACGTGTGAACGGACGGTGTTCATAAGACCTCCTGGGTTCAGCTCGCAAGCTGAGACTGATGCCCGGAGACACAAGCGCAGAAAACTCGCAGCGAGCGTTCGAGAAAATCGCTCCGAGTCGGCGCCCTGTCCGACGTCGGGACCAGCGGCGCTGCTCGCCAACCACGGACGATCGGTAACACTTCGCTAGAAGGACGTAACGTGCTCGCTCTCCGCTGGTTCGTACTGATCGCCGCAATCGTGCAGGCCGTCGTACCGTTCGTGGTGAATCCCTTCTCCGACGGGCACGCGCAGATCCAGGCGCGCGAGCCGTCGCAGATCGAGCCTGCGGGCTACGCGTTCTCGATCTGGGCCGTCATCTACCTGGCCGCACTCGGGTATTCGATCTGGCAACTGGTCCCCGCAGGACGCGCCGATCCGGTGACGGCTCGGATCGCGCTGCCCGCACTCATTCTCTATGTGGGCTCGAGTGCCTGGCTCGTTGCGGCCACCTACGGCCCGTTGTGGGCGACGATGCCGATCCTCGCGGTGATGGCGGCCTGCGCGATTGCGGCGCTGGGCTGGCCACCCGCAGCGGCGATGCGCCCGACGCCGCCTGCTGGCGCCGCTGGGCCGTCATCGTCCCCTTCGGCGTCTACGCGGGATGGACCGCCTGCGCCACCTTCGTCAACATCGCCGAGGTCGCGCCCGGGCTCGGATGGGATCGGTTCGGCATGTCGACCGTCGCGTACGGAGTCGTCTCGATCGCCGCCGCGGGCGCGATCTCGGCGCTCGTGCTTTGGTGGACCCGCGGTGAGCTCGCGTTTCTGGCGACCGTGGTGTGGGCGCTGATCGCGATCATTGTCGCCGCGCGGCTTCGGGGCCACGCCCCCGCGATCGTCGTCGCGGCTGCATTCACCATCGTCGCCGTGGTGATTGTGGCGATCACGGTCAGCGCCGAACGACTTCGAATCCGCCGCCCGGGCTAGGCACGATGTCGTACTCGGAGGTGTCCTCCAGGAACTCTTCGTCCTCCTCGCCAACCGCGAGCTCCGCCGGCAGTGGCGACAAGCGCCGACACGCCTGACACGTCGCGAACCCGGACGCGCGAAGTGAGATCAGGTCGATTCCGGGGTAGCCACACCAAGGACAGCGACAGTCCAGCAAGCTGGCGGGCGCGGGCGGGTCGAGATCGGCGCGGCAAGGCTGGGGCATGGTTCCTCCGTGAGAGTGCCTGCTGCAGATCGTTGTAGCGACCAGTCCCCGCAGATTCACTTTCCGAGTTTGGCGCGTTCGATTCTGTTTTCTCGAAGCGGTGAAACGAACGCTGGTAGCGGAACGTCTCTCTACTGTGGCACTGCTCGGCGTTGCTCGTCCGCGCGATTGAGCTCGTCGACGACCTCGAACAGATCACCCGTGCGGTAGTGATCGACCGCCAACAGGTTCGGGACCATGTGACGGCGACGCATGCACGCCTGGACGCGCGGCATCAGGAAGTCGTAGGCGTTCACGCGGGCGGCGTCGCTCGGTCGAGGTGCGGGCACGCGCGTGATCCAGTGATTCAGCTGGAACAGCGTTCCGCGGGTGCCCCCGCGCCACGGCTCACACGAAAAGTCGGCCGCTTCCCGGACGTCGAACGGCGTCTCTTGAAACACCTCGAAAGCCGGATGGTACCAAGGCACGTCGCCCGGGTTGTTCTCCGCGACGATCACGACCTGCTGCTTCTGAGCGATCATCTCGCCGAGCGTCGGCCACGGCCCGGTCACGGGCCCGCGATACACGAGCTCGGCGAGCCCGGTCTCCTCGGCGACACGCGCGATGTCATCGGGGTTCACATCCTCATCCTGCACGACGATCAGCAGGACCTCGTTCGGGTGCGTGCGCAGGAAATCGCGCATCCACCGGAACACGACGCCCAGCTCGATCGCGCCCAGCTCGCAGAAGCCGTGGCACAGATAGAGCCGTCGTGCCCCCCTTGGTTGGCCGAGGAGCCGGCTGCGGATGCGGAAGGCAGCCTCGATCCCTTCCTTGCCGAGGACAGCTTCGTACGTCTGGCGCGCCTTGCCATCGTCATCGATCACCGTCAGCACCCGATTGCCGACCTGATAGCCATAGTGCACGTCGATCTGGAAGCCGCGGATCCCATCACGGAGCTGCGTTCGGATATCCGACTCCTGCGCGGGAAAGAACCAGGTCGGCTGGTCCCCGGATGCCATCGAATTGTGGGTCGCCGCGAACACGACGCGATCGAGCGGGCGCGAACAGAGCGCCCCATGCCCGTTGCAGGCGTCGACGACCACAGCCTGGGTGGACGCGGGACGCGCCCGGGCGTGGAACCAGAGTCCGATCCCGAAAAGGCTCGCCGCGAAGCAGATCACGATCACGGCGGGCCGGAAGAGCGCGCGTGCAGTTCGCTCGACACGCTCGCTCCGAAACACAAGGTGCCCGAGCGCGCTGACTCCGAGCGCCAGCACCGCGCTCCCTGCCACCACGACCACGACCTCCGCGAGCGTACCTGGCCAGCGGATGGCAGCTCCGCCCACGACGACGAACGCCACCGCCCGCGCGAGACGTCCGCTCGGGTGCGCAGGCTCTGTCTTCAGCCATTGCCAGAGCGCGCGCACACGTGCACCGAGCGCGGCCGAGGATGAGACCAGGATGCCTCCGACGCCGACGAGGATCAGGCACCACACCACCGCGTCCGCGAAAAAAGCGAGCCACACGCCGGCTGCGGCTTCGGCGATGCGGTCCTCGTCCACGGTCGCGCGGATCAGGGCCGCCCCCGCGTACCGCACGAGCAAGAACAGGATGCCCGTGAAGATCAGGAGCCAGCCGGTCTCTCGCCCGACTCGCCATGGCGCTGGCGAGAGCATCGATGCCATCAGTAAGAGCACCACGCCGCCCACAACGAGCCAGCCCGCAGCGGACGCGCACACGGCCGCCGCGCGCAGTCCAGGCAGCGCACGCGCGAGCGTCTCTGCGCTGGCGAGCGGAACAACGAGATCGTCGGGGATCCGTGCGGCGTAGCGCGGGGGCAGATTGGGCAGCGCGCTCTCGAGGAGGATGCCACCGTCCGCGAGGGTCAGCAGCAGATCCTTCCCGCCCCGGGATAGCGCCACGAAGTGCAGCGACTGTGCCCCCGCACGCAGCAGCCACGCGAACGCGTCCGTGCGCACGACCTGCCGCGCAGCCGCGAAGACCAGCGGGCGATACGCGGTGAGGTCGCGATTCGCGTCGATCGCGATCTGACTCAATCGATCCGCGAGCAGATAGTTGACCGCGGGATCACGCACCGAGCGCGCGGCGCGCTCTGCAAACGAGCGCTGATCGATGACGACGTGTGCCACATAGGTGAGAAAGACGCCGAGCAACAGCGCGACCAGGCCGCTCGTCACGAGGAGGGAGGCAACCGCTCGACGTACGCGAGGCCGGATACGCATCGCACATGATGCAGATGCAACCTACACTCCAGTCGCGTTCTGTAGTTTCGCGTGCGCAGCTGTCACGCCACCACCGGCCCGTGGGGGCTCGTGCGGACACCCGGCGAGAGGTACGATCGGCCCGTGGCCACCAGCGCCGTGGCATGATTGGATATGGGGCGAGAGCCAGCGATCCGAGTGACGCGAACGTTCGCGGCACCGGTGCCCGCGCTGTTCGGGATCCTCAGCGACACGAACCGCTTCGATCGGCTCAGTGGCGTCAGCCCGAGCCGCTACACGTTCGAGCTGCTCGACCCTCGTGATCCCACCTCGCGCACCCGGATCGGCCACGCCCGTTCGGGCCCGATTCCGTTGCATTTCGCCGAGGAGGGGGAGTTCTGGGCGGGCGACTTCCTGCACGGCGAGCGCCAGTTCCGCGGTGGGTTCGCACGGTGGTGCCGGCGCGGCTTCCTCGACGTTCGGTGTACGTCGCGCGGGCCCGACGCCACCGACGTCGAGATCCGGGTCGGGGTCGAGCCGACCTGGATCGGGTGGTTGCTCGTTCCATATCTGCTCGTGCTCCACGGGCTGATCGTGCGCCGCTACCTACGCGAGGTCGCGGCCATCGTGGCGGCAACCGTGACGACCCCGCGGGCCCCCGCCGACGCGCCGCCCGCCGTGCATGCGCGCTACCTCCTGGGCGCATTCACCGGCGAGACGCGCGCGAGCGGGCGCCGCACGGCCACGCGCGCGGGTTTTGCGGAACGCGCTCGGCAGTTCGAGCCCGCACCCGTCGCCGCGGTGCTCCGCGAACGCGTGCTCGCACTCGCGCGCGATGCCCCCGATGAACAGGTCACCGGCATCCACCCACTCGAGCTCGCGAACCGTTGGGGGACCGACGGCCGGGAAACGATCCACGCGTTCCTGTGGGCGACGCGCGCAGGCCTGTTCGATCTCGAGTGGCAGGTAGATTGCCCGACGTGCCGCGTCGGCGTCTCCGCCCCGAGCCGGCTCGATGGTCTGCGCGGGCGCATTCATTGCGACGAGTGCGCCATCTCGTTCGACGTCGACTTCGAGGCGCACGTGCATGCGACGTTCACCATCAACCCTGCCGTGCGCCCGGTGTCGCGCGCCGTGTATTGCGCGACCTCGCCGTACTTCCGCCCGCACGTCCACGGGTACGTGCGCATCGAGCCCGGGGTGACCCGCGACGTGGCGCGCCTTCCCGACGGAGACATCCTCGTCCGCGCGCGCGGCGGAACGCGCTCGATCACCGTGCCACGCACGACCACAGGCGTGGCGCTCGAGGCTGATGCTGACGGGTTCCGCCTCCTCGACGATCCTGTGCCGGCGGGGACGCTGCGCGTGGCCAATCGCAGCAGCAACGCCGTACGGCTGCAGGTCGAGCGCGCCGGCTGGTCCTCGCCCCGCGCCCGCGGCTCGTTGATCATGACCATCCCCGGCTTTGTCGATCTGTTCGGTACCGACGCCCCGGCCGCTGGACATCCGATCGAGGTCAGCCGGCTCGCCGTCTTGTTCACCGACCTCGTCGGCTCGGTCGAGCTCTACAACTCCGTCGGTGACGCGCGCGCGTACGCGCTCGTCCAGGAACACTGGCGCGATGTCGCCGACGTGGTCGCCAAGTACAACGGCTCGATCGTCAAGACGCTTGGCGATGGTGTGTTCGCCGCGTTCGTCGACCTCGACGACGCGATCCAGGCGGCGCTCGGGGTCATGGCCGCCGCCGAGCGGATGTCCGCGACGCATCAGCTCGCGTTCGCGATTCGCGCGGGCTGCCACGAGGGACCGTGCTTCATCATCCGCGCGAACGATCGGCTCGATCTGTTTGGCACGACGGTCAACCTCGCCGCGCGCCTCTCGGGGATCGGCGGCGGCCAGCAGCTCGCGCTCCTCACCGCCAGTGCCGATCCGCGACGTGCGCTGCTCGCGACCGGCGGGAACGAGGTGGAGCGAATCTCGTCGTCGATCAAGGGCGTGCAGGGGACCGTCGAGGTCACGCTGGTGACGCGCACGGCGCCGGGGGCGCCGCGTCGGCTCACGCGGCTCCGCACCGATCCGGTGGGCATGCCGGCACTGGATCGCGAGGGCTGATGCCTCGAGAGGACGTGCCGCGCGGACTCGGACGCGCCCGCGACCGGGGTACCCTTCTCGCATGACGGGGTACCCAGGGATGCGTCCGTATTCGATCCACCTCGTGATCGCCTGGCTCGCGTGCGTGCTGCCTGCAGGGTGCGATTGTCAGGGCGCGGAAAACGCACTCGACGCCGACCACACGGGTGATGGCGGGGGCGACGCCAAGACCCCGGTGTCGTGTTCGGGCGTACCCGCGGAGAGCTTCGATCCGCTCGCCGGGTATGCCCCGCCCGCGCTCGTGCCCTCGCTCGTCGTCTCCACCGTCGCAGATGACGGCCCGGGTAGCCTGCGTGCCGCGCTGCGGGATGCCCCCGCCGATGCGGTGATCGGGTTCTCGCCCGATCTCGCCGGACAGACGATCGTGCTCGCCTCGACGCTCGAGCTCGATCGCAGCGTGACGATCGATGGCAGCGCAGCACCGGGGATCACGCTCGACGGCAACGATCAGGTCCGCATCCTGCGCGGCTACCACGAGGCACCGCGGACCTACCGGCTGTTCGCGCTGCGCTTCGTTCGCGGCCGCACCACGGGGCCGGGCGGCGCGATGGCGTTCAACGGCGCCGACCTGCATGTCGAAGTCGGCGGCTGTCACTTCGAGGGCAACACGGGGACCGAAGGTGGAGCGATCCGCGTGGGCTATCGCCTGGTCTCGACCACGCACATCCATGACAGCACCTTCGTCGGCAACTTCGGCGAGGTGGGCAGCACGGGATTCAGCGGTGGTGCGATCAGTGCGACCGCCACCAACCTCACCGTCGAGCGCTGTCGCTTCGAGCGCAACGTCGGGGTCCCCGCAGGCGCGGTGTACACGATCCACGCCCAACCGCTCGTCACCGACTCGGTGTTCGTCGACAACAGCTCCAGCGATGGTGCCGGCGGCTTCTTCGCCGACGGTGGCGGCCCCGGTGATTCGAACAATCCGACCGATGTGGATGGGCGCATCGAGCTCCGGCGCAACCGGTTCGCACGCAACGTCGGGCACAGTGCGAACGGCGGCGCAGCGCTCCTCTGGGGCTACCCGATGGACGACATCACGGTCGAAGACAGCTTGTTCATCGACAACCACGTGATGCGCGGCACGCACGGCGCGCAAGGCGGCGCACTCAAGGTGCACATCGAGTCCGCCGCTGGCGAGGACAAGCGCTTTCGCGCGGCCCGGGTGTCGTTCATCGACAACATCTCGGAGAACCAGGGCGGAGCCCTCTGGCTCGACGGCAACGGCCGGATCGAGATCGAGAATGCGGTGTTCTCCGGCAATACCGCCGAGGGCGATCGCGGAGGCGGTATCACCTTCAATCAGCCCGCGAGCACCCGTGTCACCGTCGATCACGCGACGTTCGTCGACAACGCGGGTGGGAACGGGTGCGGCGCGTTCTGGCTCAACTCGGCGACCGCCAACGTGACGATGCGCAACTCGATCATCGCCCATAACCGAGGCGCCAACGCCTGGGAGGTCCAGTTCGGCTACCCGCCCATCGACGGCGGCGGCAACGTCATGTGGCCTGCACCCACCGGCGGCAGTCAGCCGCTCGGTGCCGCGCTGGTCGTCGATCCCGGGCTCGAGCCACTCGCCGAGATCGACGGCATGCTCGTGCGCCCCGCGGGAATGCAGAGCCCGATCCGGGATAGCGCCATCGCTCCGGCGCCACCGCTCGACGTCCGCGGCGCGCTGCGCGATGCGATGCCTGACATCGGCGCTTTCGAGATCGGCGCGGGCTGCGGCGAGTGAGCGCGTAGACCTCCGCTCGAGGGACCAGCACCACCCCTTCATCAGATTTCGCGTCGCGGTCTGAACCGACATCTCGAGCGTCGCCTACAATGCCGCGATGCGCTCGCTCGTCGTCGCCTTCGCCCTCGCGGCGTGCTCCTCGAGTCCGGACAAGCCAGCTCAAGTCGAGCCGCCGAGTGCGCCGCCCGCGGCCCGGGTCGAGATCGCGTCCTTGATCAGCGATGACGCGGTCGGGGTCATGCGCGCGACGGGCGCGGACGCGCCGATCGTCAGCTTCTTGACCTCGCTCCAGCAGGGCAGCGCACCAGCGTGCTGGACCTCGCTGGTCGGGAAGATCCAGGCTGCGTACCAGATCGAGCTGCCCGCGCGTACCTCGTACTTCGTGTTCGAGGGTGACCTCCCTCGCCCCGAGGTCGAGCGCTGCGTGGTCGAGGCGATGGCGCGCGCGGTTCCGACGACGGTGCGCACCGAGGGCGAGCTCGCGGTGTTCGATGCGGGGCAACTCGGCACGACGTACGCCGGTTGGCGCGCGCATGCCGTCGTCGCAGGATCGCGCGACCAGGTGATGGCCGCGCTCGCCGGGCCGAAGGAGACGACACGTTGGCGCCCGCGGCTCGCAGCACTTCCGGCCGGCGTGCCGATCGCGGCGTGGCGCCAGGACGCGCTCCTCTCCCTGCTCTTCGGCGTCGAGACGTCGTCGTACGTCTTCGTCATCGACAAGCTCGCGAAGCCCTCGTTCGACGCCCGGATCATCGCGACGTACAAGACGCCCGCCGACGCTGCGATCGCCGCGCGCCGGATCAAGCAGGGCGAGACGCACACCGCCGCGGCACCACCGCCCGCGCTCGTCGAAGCGTTTCAGCGATTTCAGGTGGCGCAGGACGGCCCGGTCGTGACCATCGGCTTCGGCCTCGCGACGTTCGGCGGCATGTCGCTCGACGAGCTGCAGGCCTGGATCGCAAACCTGCCTACGTCGCGGTGACCAGCTTCGCCTATTCTGAAACCAACGGCCACCGGCGAGCGTCGGAGTGATGTGCCCGGCCAAACGCCGCCTGCCGCGAAGACGTGCGCGCGCTGCGGTCGGCGCATCGAATGGCGCGCGAAGTGGGCGCGCTCGTGGGACCAGGTGCGGTACTGCAGCGACGCGTGTCGGTCGCAACGCGTGCGTGACGTCGATGTTGCGCTCGAGCACGCGATCGAGCAGCTGCTCGCCCAGCGTGCGCGCGGCGCGACAATCTGTCCGTCCGAGGCAGCGCGACTCTGCGCCGGCGATGGTGACTGGCGCCACTTGATGGAACCCGTGCGCGCGGCTGCGCGGCGGATGGTTGCGCGCGGCGCGCTCGAGATCGTACAGCGGGGTCGCGTGGTCGACCCATCCACCGCGCGTGGGCCGATCCGCCTTCGGCGGCCACGCTGACGTGCTTCAACGTGTCGCGGCAGGGGCCGACGCGCACGGATCGGTGGCCGACCATTCGCCCGCGGCCAGGCGACGGAGGTGGGGAAGGCTGTCGTCGAGCCGCAACGCTTTGCGGTCGATCCCCCGGTTGGCCGCGTGGGCCTCGAGCTTGGCCAGCAGCGCTCGACCGCCCGCACGGTCCCCCGTCGCGAACGCCGCGATCGTGAGGTTCACCAGCAGCGCGGCGCGCAGCGTGGGACCGGGCTTGCGCTCGAGCCACGGCTCGACGCGAGCGCGAAACTGCTGCAGCTGCGCTGCAACGTCGCCCTTCCCTGTCAGCAACAGGTCATCGATCTTGGACTTGTCGGCGCGGAAGATGACCAGCCACGACGCCTCGAGGTCCGCCGAAGGAAATACCGGCGCCGAGGGCCAGGCACCGCCGAGGTCATAGGTCCCGGGACCGCGCGCTCCGAACGCCTCGTCGGTGACGGTGATGCGCCGACCGGTCGGCATCGCCACCGGATCGCAGCCGACGCCAGGCGGTGGATTCTCGCAACCCACCGTCTTGCTCTCGTCGACCTCGCGTTCGAGGTGCAGCGCGACGCCTAGAAAAGCGTGACCGGCCTTCGCGCGCGGCGCCGGGAGCTTGCCGAGCGCCAGCGGCTTCCGCAGCCCATGCGAAGAGATCAACGTTGCGATGGCGCGCTGGTTGGGTGGCGGCGAGCGATCGCGCGTGACGCGAAAGCACGCGTTCAGGCGCTCGAGGAACTCGGTGTGCAGTGGCAGCGTCGGCGGCGCCGGTGCTGCGTCGCACGAGGTGGTGCGCACGCCACTGCGGCAGCTGATCTCGCGATAGACGACCGGCTCACCTGCCCGCGGGCCTTCGCGCTGATCGCGCAAGCTCCCATCCGGGTTGGTCGTGAGCCCGCCCCAGACGCGGACCTGGATGCGGGTGGGCACGAACTGGTAGTCGCGATCCGGCCCGGTGTCGGCCCTCGCGGGAATGGCGCCCCACAACAGCGTGGCGAGTATCGAGAGCGCAAGCCTCATTGGTTAGATCTAACCTTTCCTCGTCGTTCGACGGGTGACAGCGAGCCCTCCTTCAAGCCGTGCATGCGGATTTCCGCACACGACCCGATCCTACCGACCGCGTGGCGGGGAGCACGCAGCTCGAGCAGGTGCTCACGCTCCGCACGCAAAGCTTGCGCGTCTGGTCGACGGTTCCCGCGCCCCGCGCTGGCGCACGGCTTGCTCATCCCGAGCCGCATGATCAAAGAAGTCGAGGGAGATCTGTTGAAGACCACGTGCCGCGCGATTGCCCACGGTGTCGCGCCGAACGACCACTTCGACACCGGGCTCGCGATCCAGCTCCGCGAGCAGTGGCCCGCGATGGCGAAGGACTTCCGGCACTGGATGCACACACACCACGCGGAGTCCGGCGGGCTCTGGACCTGGACCACGCCGGATGGCCGCCGGATCGTCAACCTGTTGACGCACGCGCCGGCGCCGCACGAGAAGGCCCGCCCCGGGCGCGCGCAACTCGAGTACGTCAATCGCGCGCTGCGCGAGCTGCGCGAGGAGATCCTGAAGGAGAACATCCCGAGCATCGCATTGCCGCGGCTCGCGACGGGGCCCGGCGGCCTCGAGTGGGCCGACGTCAAGCCACTGATCGAGCGCCACCTCGGTGATCTGCCCATCCAGGTCGTGGTCTACACGACGTACAAGCGCGACGTCGCTGCGAAGGAGTGAGCGCGCGGGTGGCCGATCTGAGCTCCGCGGGCACCGTGGCCCAGTAGGCGCTCGTCCCGCCCCACCTGGCGGCTTGTCCGAGTGGCGGACTTCGGCTCACAGCGAGATCGGCCCGGCGCGCGTGCGCAACTTCGTCGTAGCAAAGGTCGGCCGGCGCACCGCTTGCGCGCGCTGCCCCCCGCCATCATGCGTTTCCCGCGGACCACTCGCGTCCCCGCAGTCGATGCGGGGGGGCCGAAGCCCGATGGGACCGAGGCACGCCGCTTGCTGCTTCTCGGGACATGAGCTCCGTGATCCTGTCGGCCGCATCCCCCGCGCTCCCGTCGCTGCAGCAGCTGGAAGCGATGGTCCGCGCGGAGCTGAGCCGTAAGGGCGAGTCCGATATCTCGACCTTCGCGCTCGCGACCACGAAGCTCGCGTACTGCCAGGGCGAGTTCGACTGTTGGATGAAGACGCCCGGGCAGTGCCGCGCACACGACGCCGAGCAAGACATCGTCCGCGCGATCCACGACGCCGACAACCTGATCTTCCTCGACGCCATCACCGACGGTGGCCACAGTTACGTCGTGAAGCGCGCGGAGGACCGCATGATCTGCCTGCTGTCGCCATTCTTCGAGAAGCGCGCCGCCCTCACCCACCACGCCGCGCGCTATGACAAGGCGGCGAACCTGTTCGCGTTGGGCTGGCTACCCGCACCCGATCGGGCACAGGCCCGGACGTGGGGCGAGCTCGCCGATGCCAACGCCATCAACCTGCTGTCGCCGCGCGTCGGGGTCGCCGTCGTCGACGACGAGCACCGCGAGGCCTGGCCCGCCGAGGTGACCGCAATGCTCGCGTCGCTCGCGCATCCGGGCGACAACATCGCCGGGCGCGGTCCGCTGCGCGACGCTCTGATCGAGGCGGCGCGTCCTGACGGGACACAGGTGCCCGCGACGCCGGTGCGGACAGCCGCGATCCTCGTCGGCAGCGCCAAGATCAAGGGCACCAGCGTTTCGGAGGCGATCGCGAGGGTCTGCGCGGCCCGCCTCGCCCCTCTGGGCGTCGTGGCCGAGCTGCACTTCGCGACCGACTTCGTCCACGAACGCACGGGCGCCGCCACCGCGGCTGCGATCGCGCGGGCGGACCTGTTCATCGTGGCGACACCGCTGTATGTCGACGCGCTGCCTGCGCTCGTCGTCCACGCGTTCGATGCGATCGCGCGCGCGCGGCCAGGCTCGACCACCGGACGGTTGACGATGATCATCAACTGCGGGTTCCCCGAGCCCGAGCAGACTCGCACCGCACTGCGGATCGCGCGTCACTTCTGCGACCGCGCCGGGTACCGATGGGCCGGCGGTCTGCCGCTCGGTGGGGGCGGGGTCATCCACCCCGACACACCGCTCGACGAGCAACATGGCCCGGTAGAGCACGTCCACCGGGCCCTCGATGCCGCCCTACCCGCGCTCGCACGGGGCGAGGACGTGCCCGACGATGCCCGCGAGCTGATGATGAGGACGCCGTTGCCGGACGTCGCGTATCGCACGCTCGGGGACCTCGGGTGGCGCTACCAAGCGTGGAAGAACGGCTTGCGCCAGCGCGATCTGAAAGCCCGACCGCTGGGGCCGTAGCGGGGACGACGACGCACGCGCGCTCGGCTCGTGATGGACGTGTTCACGCCACTGGCAGCCCCCGTAGCGCCAAGGCTGGTCAGTTAAGGACTTTCGTCGTGCTCGTGTCACGTGTCACGTGCTCGTCCACGTCCACGATCTGGGCCGCAACCACGCTGGGCCGCTGGCCGCTGGTGCAAACCGGGCACATAGGTGGAATTCCAAACCGGGCACATAGGTGGAGCCAGCGAAGGCGTGGCTGGATGGGGCCGTGCCTTGGAAATCGAGCACACCTCTGGACCTTCGGATCGAATTCATGAACCGAGTGATGCGCGGCGAGACCGTCGCTGCGCTGTGCCGCGAGTACGGTATCTCTCGAAAGGTCGGCATGCTGAGCAAGATGTGCCGCTGATCGTGGACGTGGACGAGCACGTGACACGTGACACGTGCCCCCCCCGGATCGCTAACACTACTGCGTCATGTTAGCGGGCCGCGGCTCCGCAGGTGACGTGGCGCGTGGCAAGCTGGGCAACGTGGGAGCCAGCGCGCGATGGCGCGCGCAATCGCGAGCCGCATGGTGGCGAAGCTGTCGGTGAAGTGAC
>JANRKM010000102.1:0-60106 GCA_033763475.1 Kofleriaceae bacterium | reverse complement strand
ACCGGGGCCTCCGCGACGGCGCGCGAGCTGTGGAGTCTGTGAGCGCCGCGACCTCGAGCACCCGCAGCGCCTCGGCGCGGCGGTCATCAGAATCCACAGCGACGCCACGCGTGCTCGTCGGCGCCCGTGAAGGCGATCTGGTCTGGGTCTGGGTCTCCAACGAGACGAATGGCTCGGCACCCGGGGCATCCGCGATGGCGCTCGCCCCGATAGCGCCGATGGAATCGCACCGCAACATCGTGACCGTTGATCGCGCGCCTCGCTCACCACACGATCTCCATGCGCAGCCCTCGCGCATCGACGGGTACGCTGGAGGGAACGGCGACGGCGAGCGAGCGTGCGATGCGCTCGGCGGTCCAGCACGTGATGCATGCGTCGAGGATGTCGTCGGGTGCGACGCCACGCGGGCGCGGAGTGCCAAACAGCGCGAACGGATCTGCGAAGCCGAGGTCGCGCAGGACGGCGAGGCGCTCGGAGCGGCCGGAGGGCTGCTTCTTGGCTGCCTTCATCGGACGGCCTGCATTGGCCTGCGCGAAGCACAGCTCTGGATGTGCCTCGCGCACGCTGCGCTGTAGGGCCGGCGTCATCAGCGCATCGACCTCGGCGATCTTCGGCAGGATGTTGTAGCTCTGCAGCGAGAGGCGCGGTCCGTTCGGGCCCACCGCGTTCGCCGTCGACACGGCCCGGTAGCCGCGGCGGTTGGCGAATGCCTTCAGGGCGCGACGCGATGGCGGCGAGAACACGCTCGATGCACGCGCGCCGAGGAGCGTCCGCGCGAGGCGATCGCATTCGCGCCCGCCGGCGACCGCGACGTCGGGCAACCCGATCGGAATGTCGACCGCAAGCGCGCGCGGGCGCTCCGGTACCGCGAGCACGTCACCGAATGTCGGCACGACGCGACCGACGAGGGCGCGCGTGTCGAGGTGCCGCAGCACGACGACCCACTGATCCTTGCAGCCGTCGACACCCGCGACCCAGCGCGATGCTGTGCGGCGCAGGCAGCGGCTCTACTTCTTGTCGCCGCCGCCGAGCTTCGCGAACGGATTATTCGTGAAGCCGGAGACGCCCCAGTTGGACGGAGGCGGGCCTTCGGGGCGCGGCCCCCGATCATCACGGCGCGGGCCACGATCGTCGGGGCGAGGCCCGCGATCGTCGCGGCGCGGGCCACGGTCATCACGGCGCGGACCACCACCCTGGCCACCACCACCCTGACCGCGCCACGGGCCGCCCTGGCCCCCACCGCCCTGACCACCACCGCCCTGACCACCACCACCCGGGCCGCCCCAGCCACCACCGCCCTGCGGACCACGGCCACCTTGTCGCTGATCGCCCTGGCGCGGACCGCCCTGGCCCTGGCCCTGGCGCGGACCACCCTGACGCGGACCACGCTGCTGCTCGGCGTGCTGCTGGTCGCCCTGCGCCGCCTGCTCAGCGTGCGGCTCGCCCTGCGGGGCTTGATCGCCCTGCGCAGCGTGCTCGCCCTGCGGGCCACGCTCGCGCCACTGGCGACGCTCGCCACCACCCGGTTGGTCGCCACCCTGCTGCTGCGGCTGACGGCGCGGCGGGCGCTGCTGCTGCCCCTGCGGACCCTGGCCGCCTTGCGCGTGCTGCTGCGGCTGTTGACCGCCACCGCCGCGACCACGACCGCCCCGACGGCCCTGTCCTTGCTGGCCTTCACCGCGCGGCTGCTGCGGCTGCTTCGGCGCGGGCTGGCCGCCACGCTTGGCGGAGAGGGCGATGCGCTTGCGCGTGTGGTCGACCTCGAGGACGCGCACGGTGAGCTTTTGCCCGACCTTCACGACCTCGGCCGGATCTTTGACGAACTGCTCACTGAGCTGCGAGACGTGAACGAGGCCGTCGTTGTGGACGCCGATGTCGACGAACGCACCGAACGCGGTGACGTTGGTGACGACGCCCTCGAGGACCATGCCCTGCTTGAGGTCTTCCATCGACGTGACGTCGTCGCGGAAGTTGGGCGGCGCGAACTCGGCGCGCGGGTCGCGGCCCGGCTTGGCGAGCTCGGCGGCGATGTCCTGGAGGGTCGGCAGGCCGACGTCGTCGGCGACGTACTTGGAGAGGTCGATCTTGTCGACGAGGTCCTGGTTGCCGATGAGCGCGGGGAGCTCGACGCCGAGGTCGGCCGCGATCTTCTCGACGAGCGGATAGCGCTCGGGGTGGACCGCGGAGTGATCGAGCGGGTGCGCCGCGCCGGCGATGCGGAGGAAGCCCGCGGCCTGCTCGAACGCCTTGGGGCCGAGGCCCGAGACGTCGGTGAGCTGCGCGCGGCTCGCGAACGAGCCGTTGGTGTCGCGGTGGAGGACGATCTTCTTGGCGAGCGCCTTGCCGATGCCGGCGACGTAGCCGAGGAGCTGCGCGCTCGCGGTGTTGAGCTCGACGCCGACCTTGTTGACGCAGTCCTCGACGACGTCACCGAGCTTCTTCGCGAGGAGCGGCTGGTGGACGTCGTGCTGGTACTGCCCGACGCCGATCGCCTTGGGCTCGATCTTCACGAGCTCGGCGAGCGGGTCCTGCAGGCGGCGCGCGATGGAGATGGCGCCACGGATCGTCAGGTCGAGCTCGGGGAACTCCTCGCGCGCGAGGTCCGACGCCGAGTAGACGCTCGCGCCCGCCTCGTTGACCTGCACGACGAACGGCGCGTCGGGGCCTTCGCGGAGGCCCGCCTCGGCGAGCGTGCGCTTGATGAAGACCTCGGCCTCGCGGCCGCCGGTGCCGTTGCCGACGGCGATCGCGCGCGGGGAGAACTTCCTGACGAAGGCGAGAAAGTCTTCCTTCGCCTTGGCGAGCTGGGCGTCCCCCTGGGTGATGAAGACGGTGACGGTGCCGAGGAACTTGCCCGTCGCGTCGATCGCCGCGCACTTGCAGCCGGTGCGCAGGCCGGGGTCGACGCCGATGACGGCCTGCGTGCCGAGCGGCGCCGCGAGCATCAGATTCCGGAGGTTGCCCGCGAAGATCTCGACGGCGGCGCCATCGGAGCGGAGCTTGAGCTCGGCGCGCACGTCGTTCTCGACGGACGGCGCGAGGAGGCGCTTGAGCGCGTCGGCGATCGCGAGCTGCAGCTGCGGCGCCCACGGCGACGCGGGCGCGAAGTGCACGAGACGCTCGATGCCCTCGCCCACCTTCTGCGCGTCGACGATCACCTGCGCGCGCAGCACGCCCTCGGCCTCGCCGCGGCGGATCGCGAGGAAGCGGTGCGACGGGATGGCCTTCACCGCCTCGGAGAACTGGTAGTACTGCTCGAACTTCGTCGGCTCGTCGGCCTTGCCCGGCACGACGGACGACACGAGCTCGCCATGGTCGCCGTACTCGCGGCGCACGAACGCGCGGACCTCGGCGGTATCGGCGATCTGCTCGGCGACGATGTCGCGCGCACCCGCCAGGGCGTCCTCGGCGTTGGGCACGGAGCCCTCGACCACGAACTTCTGCGCCTCGGCGAGCGGGTCACCTTCGGAGCCCTGCGCGAGGATGAGCTCGGCGAGCGGCGCGAGGCCCTTCTCGCGGGCGACCGACGCGCGGGTCTTGCGGCGCGGGCGGTAGGGCGCGTAGAGGTCCTCGAGCTCGGCCTTCGTCGTCGCGGCCTTCAGCTTGGCCTCGAGCTCCGGCGCGAGCTTGCCCTGCTCGGCCACCGACGCGAGGATCGCGGCGCGCCGCGTCTCCAGCTCGACGATGTACTCGCGCTTCTCCTCGATGGCGCGGATCTGCACCTCGTCGAGGCCACCCGTGCGCTCCTTGCGGTAACGCGCGATGAACGGAACGGTGTTGCCCTCGTCGAGCATCGCGACCACTGCGGCGATCGCACCGGGGGGCAGCTCGAGAGCAGCGGCCAGGGCCGGCACGACGTCCAATTCGATGGGCGTTGCGGGAGTGGTCTCGTCGGTCATGGAGCCGGCGACCGTAGCCGCGGGGCCGCAGGCGGGCAAGCGCCAACGGGCCCTACGGCCGTGTAATGTCACGCCATCGCCATGTCCGCTGCCCCCCTTGCCCCCGACCGTGCCCGCCTGATCCAGCGCCTCCCCAAGGTCGAGCTCCACCTCCACATCGAGGGCACGCTCGAGCCGGAGATGATGTTCAGCCTCGCGGGCAAGCACGGGATCAAGCTCCCCTACGCCTCGGCCGAGGCCGTGCGCCAGGCCTACAACTTCCACGACCTCCAGTCCTTCCTCGACCTCTATTACGCGGGCTGCGCCGTCCTGCGCGACCGCCGCGACTTCTACGCCCTCGCGATGGCGTACTTCACGCGCGCCCACGCCGACAACGTCGTCCACGCCGAGCTGTTCTTCGACCCGCAGACCCACACGGAGCGCGGCATCCCGATGGAGGTCATCATCGCCGGCCTGCGCGATGCCATGGACGACGCGCACCGCCGCTACGGCATGACCTCCGAGCTCATCCTCTGCTTCCTGCGCCACCTCTCCGAGGAAGCCGCGTTCGCCACCCTCGACGCCGCCCTCCCCTTCCGCAAGGAGCTCGTCGGCGTCGGGCTCGACTCCGGCGAGCGTGGCAACCCGCCGAGCAAGTTCGCCCGCGTGTTCGCCAAGGCCCGCGACCTCGGCCTCCGCCCCGTCGCTCACGCCGGCGAGGAAGGCCCCGCCGCCTATATCCTGGAAGCCCTCGATCTCCTCCGCGTCGAGCGCATCGATCACGGCGTCCGCTGCGACGAGGATCCGGCCCTCGTCGAGCGACTGGCGCGCGAGCGCATCCCGCTCACCGTGTGCCCGCTCTCGAACCTGAAGCTGTGCGTCGTGAAGGACCTCAAGGACCACAACTTCGCCAAGCTCCTTCGCAAGGGCGTCGCCGTGACCATCAACTCCGACGACCCCGCCTACTTCGGCGGCTACATCGGCGAGAACTACCGCGCCACCGCGCAGGCCCTCGACCTCTCCGCTGCCGAGCTCGTCACCGTCGCGGAGAACGCGGCGCGCGCGTCGTTCCTGCCCGCGCAGGCGAAGACAGCCTTGCTCGCGGGGATCCGCACCGCCGCGGCGCGGGCGTAGATGCGGAGCGAAGCGGTGAGGGTCATGGGGTCGGTGGCGTCGCGGGCTGACGTGGCGCGCGTTGCCCGACCTTCGAACCAGGCTTCGCCTCGTCGAACTTGAAGATCCGATTCCACTCGTTCTTCATGCTGATGACGTGCCATCCCTTCTTCTGCGCCTCGTCGTAGAGCGCCTGCGGGAACGTCCCGACCTTGGTGTCGGGCAAGCCCTGCGCGGGGCCGTAGGCATACTCGCGCTGCGCGTCGTCGTGCAGCACGAGGAAGCCCTGCCGCGCGCCCTCGCCTGACGTCGTGTACTCGAGCATCTGGCGATCGCCGGTGGAATTGCCGAACGCGATGCGCGGCCGCTGGCCGATCACGAGGTGAATCCCCTCGGGCTTGCCCGCGTTGTTGTCGTTCAAGAGCAGCTTCGGCTCCTTGGTGAGGATGGGCTTGCCGTCGGGCGCGTAGCCGTAGGTGACCGCGCCGGCGGTGCCGATGACTTGCTCCGGCGGAATGCCATAGACGTCCATCGCGTACGCGCGCACGAAGTCCTGCCCGCCGCCCGTCACGATGTACGTCTTGTACCCGTTCGCGCGCAGGTACCGCATCACCTCGAGCATCGGCTGATAGGTGAGCTCGGTGTACAGCTTCTTCCACCGCGGATGTTTCGCGGTGGCGACCCACTTCTTCGCCTCCGCGGTAAACTGCTCGACGGTCATGCCGGACAGCGTCGCCATCGCGATCTTCTCGATGTCCGCCATGGAGAGCTTGGCGATCGCGGCCTGATTGCCCGACAGCACCGTCTTGAACGGCTCCTGGTTGCGGAGCGCGGGCTGCTTCGCCACGACCGCGGGGACACGATCGAAACAGAACATGAGCTGCGCGTAGAGCGGGTGCGAGACCCACGTCGTGCCGTCTTGATCGAAGGTCGCGATGCGTGCCTCCGGCGCGACGAAGTTGGGGCTTTGGCGATCGGTGGTCTGTTTGACGAAGTCGAGGATCGCTTGCTTCGTCGGACCTGCGTTCCACGACGGAAGCGGATCCGGCTGCGCGAACGCGGTGGCCCCCGAAGAAGCGAGCATGACCGCCATCAGCAGAACGTTGCGCATGCGCATACCTCCAGCGAAAGGCATGGCACCGAGGCCTCACTCGGCCGACCGGACCTAACGCCCCCCTCGCCTCCGCGGTGCTACGGTGTGACCTGCGCGCGCAGCTCGCGTACGAGGGCGGTCATCGCCGCGTCCTGCGGATCGAGCGCGGCGAGGCGCTCCGCGAATCCCAGTGCCTCGCGCGACTGCTTGGCCTCGCGATGAAACGCGATGAGGGCCGCGAGCACGTCGCGGTCGTACGGATGGAGGCGCAACACGCCGTTCAGCTCGCGGGTCGCCTCGGCGCGTCGGCCTGCGCTGTGAAGCGCCACCGCGTACACGTAGCCATTGCGTGGATTGTCCGTGCCCAGCCGTGCTGCCGCGCCGAGGCTCGCGATCGCCTCCTTGGTGCGATTCTGGCGTACGAGCACGAGCCCGAGGGCATGGAGCAGCGCCGGCTGTTGCGGCGCGCGCGCGAGGGCCTTGCGCAACGTCGGCTCGGCATCCGCGTCGCGGCCGAGCGTGCGGTACAGATCCGCGAGGTTCACCGCGGCGGGAACGAAGCCCGGATCGATCGCGAGCGCGTGCTGGAGCTCGGCCTCGGCGCGCTCGAACGCTTGCTGTTTGACGTGCAGTGCCGCCAGGGTCAGGTGCGCCTCCGGTCGATCACCGTTGAGCTCCTGCACGGCCACCAACTCCGCGACGGCACGTGCCTGCGAGGCGCGCCACGTCGAGGGCAGGCGCTCGGGCGTCACGTCGGCGAGGACCGACGCCGCCTCGATGCGCACCGCGCGCACGGGGTCGTCGAGGAGCGGCGCGACCACGGCAGCGCGCATTCGCGGATCCGCGGTCTCGAGCGCCTGGACCGCCGCGCGGCGCACGAGTGGACTCGGATCGCGGAGCGCCGCCGTGACGAGGGCCAACGTCTCCGGTGTCCGCCAACGCTCCAGCCGCGCGATCGCGCTCGCTCGTGCGATCGCGGGTTGCTTCGCGTCTCCGATCACGGCGGCGAGGAGCCGAAGCGCCTCGGGCGAGCCCCGCGTCCCGGCCGCGAGCGCCTCGCCGAACTGCTGGAAGCCGGACGGGGCATGCCCGTACCAGGTCGCTACCTGCTGCGCCGCCCACGCCGGCGAGCGATCGGCGTGACAGCCGTTGCACGCGTTCGGTACGCCGAGCGCCACCGTTTGATCCGGACGCGGCACGCGCAAGCTGTGATCGCGACGCGGGTCGACCACCATGTACGTCGAGGCGGGCATGTGACAGCTCACGCAGCGCGCGCCCGCGGATCCCTCGGCGTGGAAGTGGTGCTTCGCGGAAACGTAGGTCTCCGTGGCGTGACACGTGAGGCAGACCTGATCGCCCGGCGCGCGCAGCTTTTGACTGTGCGGATCATGGCAATCGCTACACGTCACGCCGTGCGCGAACATCCGGCTCTGCACGAACGAGCCGTACTCGTAGACCTCGTCCTTGATCTGGCCGTCCGGGTAGTAAAGATCGTCGTCGAGCAACGCGACCGCGTAGTCATCACCGATCGGCTGACCATGCGCGACGTCCTCGTGGATGAGACCACGCCGCGCATGACAGCGCGCGCACGTGTCGACCTCCCGCTCCGTCGCGCGCGGCTGACTGCGCACCGGCTTGTTGCGCGCGTCGCGCGTCCACACCACGTTCGCGCGCTCGTCGAGCGCGTTCACGAGCCCGTGGGCTGTGCCCCGCCGATCGGACGGCGCGTTGGCCCACGCGACGTGTTGCGAGCCCGGGCCGTGACAGGCCTCGCACGCGACCGACATCTCCGTGAACGTCGTCGCGTACGACGCAGTCTGCGCCGACCATCCCTTGCGGACGTTGGTCGAGTGACAGTCGGCGCACATGTAATTCCAGTTCTCGGCCACGCCTGTCCAGTGCAGCGGATCGGCGTGATCGATCTTCTCGTCGGGATAGAGGTGAAACCAGCGCTGCCCGCCTTGGTCCTTCGGGCGGCTGTCCCACGCGATCTCGAGGGCCTGAAGCCTCCCGCGCGGGAACGGGACCAGATACTGCTGCAGTGGCGTCACGCCGAACGTGTGCGTGACCTCGTAGTCGTGCAGCGCGCCGTCGGGACCGTCGGTGCGGACCATCGGCTTGCCGTTGCGACGAAACAGCTGCGAGGTCACGCCGCCGTGCGTGAACGTCGCGTTGTCGAAGTCACCGAGCACCGTGGTGCTCGTCGCGGGTTGCATCGCGCGCTGGTGGTCGGAGCCCCGCCACGCCGCGGCCTCGCGCGCATGGCAGGACGCGCACACCGCTTCACCGACGAACGCCGCGGGTGCGTTGTTCGACGGTGAGGTGGCGGCGCGCGCCGGTGCAGGCTCGCTCGGCGATGCGGGCGACCACAGCGCGGCGACGAGCACACAAACGCCGACGACGGCGCCGAGCACGGCGCCGCCGAAGAGCACAGACCAGCCGCGATGGCTGCGCATGTGCGGCTATTCGCTCCCGGACTTACTACCGCCCTCTTGGAGCTGCGCCATGACCTGCGAGAGGTTGTAGCTCGCGGGCTTCTGGAGTGGCGGGAACTCCTTCAGCGTCTCGAACCACTCCATCCAGAGCTGCTGGCCGATCGGGAGCATGTTCCAGTCGTAGATGAATGCAGTCGTCGGGCCGCCCAGGGCGCCGCCCAGCGCCATCGCACTCTTCACGTCCTCGCCGACCGCCTGCTCGAACGGATCACGCTTGATGTTCTGCACCAGCGTGAAATGGAACGGGACGAGCGGCAGGATCCAACCCTCGGCGCCCGGCTGCGACATGTTGTAGTACATTTTCCAGTTCTTGAAGCGAACCGCCGACGGCGTCGCTCCCGAGAAGTAGTAGAAGACGTCGCGCGCGGACTTCTTCGACTGTCCCGTCAGGTACGCGACCTGATTCACGCCGTCGAGCGTGGTCTTCACGAACCCGGGATAGCCGGTCTGGATCTTCTCCTTGAGCTCGTTGCCCTTCGGGCCACCCGCGATCTCCACGAGCGTCGGCATCCAGTCGAGCGCCGCGAACATCTCGGTGTGCACCGTGCCGGGCTTGATGTGTCCCGGCCAGCGCACGACCATCGGCGCGCGGTAACCGCCCTCCCACGCCTCGCCCTTCTGGCCTTTGAACGGCGTGATGCCACCGTCGGGGAACGTGATCGTCTCGGCACCGTTGTCCGTCGTGAACACGACGATGGTGTTGTCGAGCTGGCCCATGTCCTCGAGCTTCTTCAGCACGACGCCGATGTTGTCGTCGAGCTGCTTCATGCCGGCCTCGTTGAGGCCCCAGTCCTTGCCGCCCTTCACGCCGAGCATCGCCTCGTACTTCGGCGGCAGCACGGTGGTGACGTGCATGCGCGCGGGGTTGTACCAGACGAAGAACGGCTTGCCCGTCTTCGCCGGATCGTTGCGCCCGAGGAAGTCGACGACCTTCGCCGAGATCTCCTCGTCGACGGTGCGCGAGCGATCGAGCGTGAGCGGACCTTCGTCCTTGCAGGTCTGATTCTCCCCCGTACCGTTCGACGACCTGCACGCCAGGATGTTGCGCGGTGGGGTCAAGCACACCGTCGTCTTCGGATCGACGGCCCCCGGAACCTCGGCGACACCCGGAATCGGCGTGTTCTTGCATGGCGGCGCGACCGCCTGCGTGTTGGGCGACTTGTTGATGTCGGGGAAGCTCACCTGCTGCATCGCATCGAGGTGATAGAGGTAGCCCCAGTACTCCTGGAACCCGTGCGCCGTCGGTAGCGCGTCGGTGTGGTCGCCGAGGTGGTTCTTGCCAAACTCGCCCGTGGTGTAGCCGAGGTCGAGGAGGAGCTTGGCGATCGCGGGCGTGCCCGGCTTCAGATACGTCGGGCTGCCGGGAAGCTGGGGCGGGATCATGCCCGTGCGCAGCGGGTACATGCCGGTGAAGAACGCGTTGCGCCCCGACGTGCAGCTCTGCATCGCGAGGTAGTTCGTGAACATCGCGCCTTCGCGGCCGATGCGATCGATGTTCGGCGTCTCGCCGACCATCAACCCGCGGTGATAGATGCTCGGCTGCATCCAGCCGATGTCATCGCCCATGATGAACATGATGTTCGGCTTGCCACCCGGCGGCGTCTGCTTCTGCGGTACGCGCGGCTGGGTCTGCGTCGGGCCGACCGCGACCTGATCGGGCTCGTCGGGCGCCACCTGAGGCGCCGGTGTCGATTCTGGCTCGCTCGCCTGGGGCTCGACGTCCGGCGGCTCGACGGCGGGTGTAGCCTCGGACCGGTTCTGCGCTTGCGCTTCGCGGTCTGTGTTCGAGCAGCCCGTCAGTTGCGAGACGCCGACGAGTAGAAGACTCGTGGTGGCATAGAGCGTCCTGTGTCGTTTCCGCATGGGCGTTTCCTCCATGCGCTTCACGATTCAAGCGCCGGCCCAGCGTCCCGCACGCGCGGCGTGGCACGCTCGTCGTTCGGCGCGCGGTCTCTACCGTCTGCGTCGCGTGACGTACGACCTGAGCGACGCGCTATCACGCGCGCGCGGACCGGCCCTTGGTGTCCCTTTGCGCCGGCGCCATAGCGTCGCCAGAACGCACGGGCTAGCGTGGCCCCAGCACGCCGCTCGCGATCGCGATCGCGCGCACCATGTCGATGGTGTCGGCCTGGTCGGCAGTCTTGTCGTCCCGATAGCGCACGAGGCGAGCGAACCGCAGCGCGAGGCCGCCCGGATACTGCGAGGAGCGCTGCACGTCGTTGAACGCGTTCTCGACGACCTTCTCGGGACGCACGTACACGATGTGTCCCTCGTGATCGACCTCGAGCGCCTTGAGCGCGGTGGTCTGCCACGCGAGGACCTCGTCGGTCATGCCCTTGAAGGTCTTGCCGAGCATGACGAGCTCGCCGCTCGCCGGATCACGCGCGCCGAGGTGGAGATTGGAGAGGAAGCCGCGCCGCCGCCCCGAGCCCCACTCGGCCGCGAGCACGACCAGATCGAGGCGATGGACGTGCTTGATCTTGAGCCAGGCCGCGCCGCGGTTGCCGGCGTCGTACGGTGCCTCGAGCGCCTTGGCCATCACGCCCTCGTGGCCGCTCGCGATCGCCCGCTCGAAGAACGCGGTGGCTTCGGCGGGGTTGCCGGTGACGAGGCGCGGCACGGCGTGCTGCGGCGCCAGCGCATCGAGCGCGGCGAACCGCGCGCGCGCCGGCGTGGCGAGCAGGGTCTGATCGTCGACGAGCAGCGCGTCGAACAGCGACAGTGACAGCGGCAGCTGCGTGCCCTCGGTGCGCCGGCCGAAGCGCTTCATCGTGTCCTGGAACGGCAGCGGGCGCCCGTCGGGTGCGAGCGCGATCGCCTCGCCGTCGAGGATCAGCCGGCGCGCGGGCAGCGCACGCGCGTACGCGACCACCTCGGGCACCTTCGCCGTCACGTCGTTGAGCGCGCGCGAGTAGACCTTCACGGCGTCCTCGTCCTTGTGGATCTGGACGCGGAAGCCATCGAGCTTGAGCTCAAGCGCCGCGGGGCCGGCAAAGCTCGCGAGCGCGGCACCCGCCGTGTCAGCGGTCTGCGCGAGCATCGGCAGCACCGGCCTGAACAGCGTCAGCTCGAACCGCGCGAGCCCCGCGGCGCCATCGGCGAGGACGGCAGTGGCGACCGGGCCGAGGTCCCCCGCGAGCATGTACGCCTGCCGCACCGTCGCGGGCGGAACCGAGGCTGCGAGTGCGAGCGCGTCGACGACGAGCGCATCGAGCGCCCCCTGCCGGAGCTCGCCGACGACGAGCGCGCCGAGGAAGCCCTGCTCGAGCTCCGTTGCCGCCGCGAGCATCGCGCCGAACCGCTCCTTGCGCCCGGTGCCCGAGCCTGCGCCCGCGAGCGCCGCGATCTCGGCGAACCGCGCATCCACCTCGGTCAGGGTCAGCCGCGGTTCCCGCGCAGGCGGCACGCGGCCGCGCAGCTCGTACACCGTCGCGTAGCCGATGCCGAGCTTGCGCCCGACCTCACCCGCCATGTAGCGCGCCGCGATCGGGCGTTCGTCGACAGGCACCGCGCGCAAGAGATCCGCGATCAGCGCGACCTTCTTCTTCTTTGCCGAGGTCTCTGCGACCGCGGCGCTGGTCTCGGCGACCTGCACGAACCGCACGAACGAACCGTACGTCAGAACCGCGCCGTCGTCGCCACCAGCCGAGCCGGCCGAGCTCGGTACAGCCGCTATCGCTCAGTGCCCGCCCTTGGCGGAGAGCTTCCAGATCGGCAGATGATCGTGGCTGCCGAGCGACTCGTCGTGCCGGAACCCGACCAGGTCCTTCGCATAGACGGGGGCGAGCTCGTAGATGTGATCGACGTCGGCCTTGGGCCCACCCGCCTTGGCTTGCTCCTTCTCGAGGCGCCCGAGGAGCGCGCGCATCGCGAATGGGACCTTGCCCGCGAAGGTGGGAGACGTCACGCCGTCGCTGCCGTCGTACGTGATCGTCCACAGCGGCTCGCCGGCGCGAAACATCGCGAGCTCGAAGGTCATCGGCGTGTCGTCGGTGAAGAGGTACACGACATCGCCGCCGTCGGAGAGCTGCGCCGCCTGCGCGCGCTTGACGCTGTGCATGTGGTCATAGCCGTCGCCGATCACGACGAGCCAGTCGTCGACCTCGAGGGCGTAGAGGCCCGGGTCGTACACCGGCTCGACGATTTCCTCGACGATCTTGAAGCCGAGGCGTCCGAGGACATCGTCGCGGTCGCGACCCTTGGTAGCGAACCAGCGGCAGCGAAATCCCATCGCGAGAACGTACTCGATCTGGGCGCGGATGCTCGTCGCCCAACTACACTGTGCACGTGAACGAGACGATCACGCGAGTTACGATGTTCGTGCCTGGTACGCCGATTTCGGAAGCGGCATGGAACACGGCCCTCCAGGACAGCGGCCTGCGCATCGAGGACGGGCGGCTGGAGGGCACCACGCTGCCGGCCGCGCCCGAGGCGATGTTCGTTCCGCAGGACGGCGAGTTCGCCAAGGCCTTCTCGTTCGGCACCGTCTCCGCCGACGTGCTCGCGGAGCTCGAAGCTGCGCCGGGGGCCCTCGTCATCCTGTGGCCGATCGATCTCGACCAGGGGCGCAGCCACCTCGTCACGGCCGTCGAGTGCCTTCGCGATGCGGGCGCGATCGCCGTCCGCCTCGAACAATCGAAGCTCGGCTGGGACGTGCACCGGTGGATCGAGCTGTTCGCATCGGACGATCCGTCGCAATGGCACCGCGGCGCCGTCGCGTTCCTCGGTGGCAAGGGCACGGTGCAGTCGTGTGGGATGCATCTGTTCTCGCGCCCCGACGTGCAGATCGAGGCGGGCGAGCAGGCGTTCGCACAGATCCTGAACATCTACCAGCTCGCGGAGGATCCCGTGCTGCGCTCCGGGCACACCTTCGCGCCCGACGCCGAGACGCCGCGGCGTGTGATGGAGCGCTGGCCCGACGTCGGCTATCCCGCGGACCACCCCTGTCACAATCCCTACGGCGTGTGGCGACTCGGAGCCGCAGGTGGCACGGCGCGCTCGGTCGGCAAGCTGGAGCCCGTGTTCATGCCCACCCTGCACGCACTGCTCGCGGCCGCCGAGGAAAAGGCCGCCAGACCGCTGACCGAGCGGGATGTCCTCGCGCTGCGCGACGCGGGCACCTGCATCACGATGGAGCCGCGCGATGCGCAGACCCTCGAGCGCACGCGCGGCTATGCCGACCTCAACCCGGAGCTGATCTGGGAGCAGTGGCAGCTGGTGCGCTGATCCGACGGTATGCTCGGCGCGATGCCCCACGTGATCTACGAGGTGAACCTCGACATCGATGCGGCGGTTGCCGACGCCTATCGTGCGTGGCTCACCGTCCATATCGATGAGCTGCTCACGCTACCCGGCTTCCTCGAGGCGACGTGCTTCGACGTGCGCGACCCTGCTCCGTCCGCCGGGCGCGTCGCGCTGTGCGTGCAGTACCAGCTGCGTGATCGCGCGGCGCTCGACGACTATCTTCGCGACCACGCGCCGCGCATGCGCGCCGACGGGCTGCAACGCTTCGGCGATGCGTTTCGTGCGACGCGCCGGATCCTCGTCCCGGACGCGCACGTCACGCGCCGTAGCTAGGCATCTCCAGGCACCGCGCTCAGTGCTGCGACGGTTGCGGCTTCCACCGCCACGCGCCGTACCGCAGCCAGCTCCACATTCGCGACAGCCACGACGGCCGCACGCGCAGCAACTCGATGAACGTCGCGGCCGACGTCGGCTCCTCGTCGGCGGCGATCGCCTCGCTGGTCTCGGTCGCCACGTCGAGCGCGGACATCATCTCCTCGGCATCGGCGAAGCGGCGCGCGGGGTCTTTCGCGAGTGCGCGGCGGATCACGCCTTCGAGCCCAGGCGACACGCCGGGGACGAGTGCGCGCAACGGGCGCGGCGGGCGCGTCATCGCGCTGGCCATGATCTCCTCGGGTGAGTCGCCGCCGAACGGCCGCGTGCCCGCGAGGAGCTCGTAGAGGATCACGCCGACCGCGTAGATGTCGGCGCGTGCGTCGTACGGGTTGCCATACAGCCGCTCGGGCGCGATGTACGACGGCGAACCGACAGCGAGCCCGTTCCCCGTCAGCGCGGGCGCATCGCGCAACGACGCGAGGCCGAAGTCGATCAGCACGGGCCGCCAGCCGTTGCCGCGGCGAAACATGACGTTCGCCGGCTTCACGTCGCGGTGAATCACACCGTGCGCGTGCGCGTGCGCGAGCGCCGCGAGCAAGCTCTTCGCGATCGCCACCGCGCGCGCGACCTCGAGCGGCGCCCCGACGGCGGCGAGCGTCGGTCCATCGAGCAGCTCCATCGCGACGTAGGGCGTGCCGCGCTCGTCGACGCCGTGATCGCGGATCCGCACGCAACCGGGATGATCGAGCCGCGCGATCGCGCGCGCTTCACGCTCGATGCGTCCGGCATGCTCGGCGCTCGGCCGGCCGAGGAGCTTGAGCGCAACCTCCGTGTGGAGCGCGAGATGCCGCGCTCGGTAGACGTGGCCCATGCCACCGCTCCCGAGGAGGGCGAGTATCTCGTAGCGATGCGCGACGATCGTTCCTGCGACCAGCGGCCTCATGCACCGACTTGGGGCAAGGCACGTGCCTCGTTCCCCGAACGCACAACGCGAGCAGTTCTCGTCGATTGCCGCTCGACGTGATCCCGCTCGCGTTCGGGTGCCTGCGGATTCCGCGGGCGGACTGCAGAATCAGCGGGTCTTGATCTCGAGCTTCCAGCTGTTGAGCTTGCCCACGTCCTGGGCGCCGCCGTCGACGACCTTCAGCGTGTAGCCACCCGCGAGCGCCTTCCCGGCGAGGTTGTAAACGCAGAAAGGCCCGGTCAGCGCGACCGAGCCTTCGCGTCGCTCGCAGCGAGCGCCTAGAACTTCCAGGGGTACGCGAACGAGCCGCCGTTCGCCGTCTTCGCGAACGTCGCCTTCTGCATCGCGCCGGCTACGCAGCTGCCGAGGCCCGCGTCCGGGGTGTTCTTCACGGTGACGCTCGCGACCGTACCGTTCGCGGCGACCTTCACCGAGACCTTGACCTCGCCCTTGGCCGAGGAGCGATCGCCACACGCGAGCACGCGCGCCTTCACCTTGTCGACGCCCGCCTGGATCATGCCGCGGTCGAGCGCGTCGGGAAGGTCACCGCCACCAGAGGGCTTGGTGCCACCCGACGGCTTGCTGCCACCCTTCCTGTACTTCGCGCAGCACGCGCCCTCGTAGTTGTTGAGCACGCACGACACCTCGTCGCAGCCACCCGAGTCACCACCGCCCGACGACGGCTTGGTTTCGGCCGGCTTCGCCGCCACGGTCGTCGAGCCCGACGGCTTCGACGAGCCCGAGGGCTTCTCCGACGACGACGGCTTCTTATCCGACGACGACGGCTTCTTGTCCGACGACGGCTTCTTGTCGTCGGCCTTCGCGACGGTGTCCGCCGGCTTCGCGTCGGCCGGCTTCTCGTCGGCCGGCTTGGAATCCGCCGGCCTCTCGTCGGTGGGCTTCGTCGATGCCGGATCCGTCGCCTTGTCGTCGGCCGGCTTCTCGTCCTTGCCCTTGTCCGAGTCCTTGTCCTTGTCCTTGTCCTTGTCCTTGTCGCTCGACTCGCCGGTCGTGTTCTGCGCGACCTTGTCGCCCTTCTTGTCGTCGCCGCCCTTGAGCAGCACGACCACCATGATCACGGCGACCACGGCGAGGAGGCCAACCGCGCCGATCAGCGCGAATATCATCTTGTTGTTGCCGCCGGAGCGCTGCGCGACCGGGACGATGACGGCGGGTTCGCTGAACCCACCACCGCCGAACACCGGCAGGTCATCGATCGAGCCGATACCCGCCGAGGCCGTCGCCGGCTTGGACGACGCCGTGCCCGGGCCACCCATGTACGCGTTCGCCATCGAGCGGATGTCGATGAGGCCCGAACCTTCACCACCCGCCGCGCCGGTCGCGTGACCGCTCGGCGTCGACGCCACCGACGCGCTCGGCGCCGGCTTGTCGCTCGCGAGCTGCGCGAGGTTGTTGAGCGAGAACAGCACCGAGTTCTCGTTGCGCTCGCCGCGCAGCTTGCTCGCTGCGTCGCCTCCGGAGGCAGCCGCGGGTGCGGGTGCTGCCGCCGCCGCCTTTTTTGGCTTGCTGCCGAACAGGTCGCCGTCGTCGTCGCTCGGCTTCCCCGCGCCCTTCGACGCCGTGGCGAACAGGTCGCCCGGGTCGCTGCGGACCGTGCCGGCTTCGTCGCCGCCGCTGCCGCCGAACATCGACGACACCGCCGACGCGCCCCCCCCAACGCTGGCGGACGTGCTGCCCGACGCGACGAGCGATGCGAACGCATCGACCTGTGCGAGCGGCAACCAGTCGGCGAAGCCCTCGCGCCACGCGTAGGTCTCGGCATCGATCTCGCCAGACGCGAACTTCTGCTCGACCTCGACGGCCGTCAGCGGGCCGACCTGGTCCTGGTTGATCACGACGTGCCAGACGGCATCGTCGGCGGCCGGCGCAGCGTCACCGCCGTCGTGGCCATAGTCATACACTCGTGTGTCCTTCTCGCCCGTCGCGGTAGCAGCTTCCGCCGCTCCACCGCCGCCGCGAACCACGATGATGTTGCTGCACTTCTTACAGCGGATCTTGAAGACCTTGCCTTGGACCTTGTCATCAGAGATGGAGTACTTGGCCTGGCAAGCGTCACAGACGATCTTCATGGGCGTCCCTGCCTAATCGGTTCAGTGTGTCGGACCCCCTAGTCCGACACTCCTTGGAGAAAACAACGTACCACAGCGGCGAGGCAGAATCGCCAGTCCGGGCGCGCGCTTATAGATATGGCGCGCAAATCACGCGAGGGGATCGTGCAGGCGGATGGTCTCAGAACGATCCGGACCCACCGAGACGAGGCAGAACGGGACGCCTGCCATGCGCTGGATCGTGTCCACGTAGTCCCGCGCAGAGGCTGGCAGATCGCGGATGTCCTTCGCGGCGGAGGGCAGCTTGCCCCAGCCCGGGAACGACGCGTAGACGGGGGTCGCGCGCGCGATGTCCTCGGGATCCGTCGGCGGCTCGTCGAGCTCCTTGCCGTCGAGCTTGTAGGCGACGCACACGCTGACCTCGCCCATGTCCGCGAGGACGTCGAGCTTCGTCAGCGCGAGCGACGCCATGCCCGACAGCCGCACGCCCATGCGCAGCGCCGGCAGATCGAGCCAGCCGCAGCGACGCGGGCGACCGGTGGTGGCGCCGAACTCGCCGCCCGCGGTGCGCAGGCGATTGCCCTGCTCGCCGTGGAGTTCGGTCGGGAAGGGCCCCTCGCCGACGCGCGTCGCGTAGGCCTTGGTGATACCAACCACCGCATCGATCGAGGTCGGCCCGATGCCCGCGCTCTGGCAAGCACCCGCGGCGATCGTCGAGGATGACGTCACGTACGGATACGTGCCGTGATCCAGATCGAGGAGGCAGCCCTGCGCGCCCTCGAACAACACGTGTTTGCCGTCGCGGATCGCGTTCGCGACGTGCCGGCCAGCGTCCGCGGTGTAGCGGCGCAGCTTCTCACCGGCGACGAGCGCGTCGTCGATCCACGTCGTCACCTCGGCCTCGGTCGGCGCGGTGCCACCAAGATGGAGGATGAGCGGCACGAGCTCGTCGAGGTTCGCCGCGACCAGCTCGCGCACCCGCTCGGGCTTCGCGAGGTCGCGCATGCGGACGCCCTTGCGCGCAGCCTTCGCCTCGTAGGCGGGGCCGATGCCACGGCGGGTGGTGCCGATCGCCTTGCCCTTCTTGGCGCCGCGATCCTCGCGCAGCCCGTCGAGCAGCTTGTGATACGGCAGGATCACGTGGGCGCCGAGGCCGATGACGAGCTCGTCGCCCTGCAGCAACCCGCGCGCCTGGCACTCGGTGATCTCCTCGAGCAGCGTGTGGGGATCGATCACCATGCCGTCGCCGAGCACGCAGTACTTGCCCGGATGGAGCACGCCCGAGGGCACGAGGTGCGTTACCAACTTCTTGCCGTCGATGACGAGCGTATGACCGGCATTGGCGCCACCGCCGTAGCGCACGACGGTGTGCGCGCGCTCGGTGAACAGGTCGACGACCTTGCCTTTGCCTTCATCGCCCCACTGGGCACCTACGACGATCACGACGGACATGGGTTCTCCTCGAGCAAGCTCACAACGGCATCGGGGTTCGTTGGATCAGCGGCGACGCGCGTCCCGTCGGCACGGACGAGCACGCGCTCGTCGACGAGGAGCGCCGCGTCGAAGCCGGCACCGCGCAACCACGTCGTCGTCGGGACTGTGACCGCGGTGACCGCGCGCAGGCCGCGGACGCGCAGCTCGCGCGCGAGCGCCGGTGCCCCCGCTCCGTAGAGCGCGACGCCGCGCGCCGACGCCGGCGGAGCGAGCCCGAGCGACCGCTGCGCCTGCGCGAGCGCCTCGAGATCGATCGCAAAGCCCGTCGCGCGCGCGGGGCGGCCGTAGCGAACGATCAGCTCGTCATAGCGGCCACCGCGCAGGACGGCATCGGGGGCCCCACCCGCGTACCCCGCGAACCGCACGCCGGTGTAGTACCCCTCGCCGCGGAGATCACCCAGATCGACGGTGAGCTCCGGCGCGGGTTGATCGGCCAGCTCCGCGAACGTGGCGAGCGTGTGCGCTAGCGAGTCGAGCGCGGCGAACACGTCTGCGGGCCACGGCAGCGCACGCGCACGCTGGAGCGTTGGTTGCGCAGGGCCCCACAGGCCAACGAGGGCCTCACCGAGCGCGGCGATCTCCGGCGGCAGTGCAGCGGCCACGCGCCGCAGCCCGCGACGATCCTTGCGCGCGAGGGCGGCAGCGAGCTGCGCGCGCACCTCGCGATCGGGCGCCGCATCGAGGACGAAGCGCGCGGGCGCGACGTGGCCGACATCGAGCCGTGTCTCGGGTAGCTGTGCCGACGCGAGCGCCGCGGCCGCGACCGCGAGCACCTCGGCATCCCCCGCGGGCTCCCCCGCTTCGACGAGCTCGATGCCCGCCTGCAAGATCTCGCGCTGCCCCATCGCGCCGGCGAGCCGGGTGACCGCACCTTCGTAGCAGAGGCGAATCGGCCCTTCGACCTCGGCGAGCCGCGTGGCGACCACGCGCGCGATCTGCGGCGTGATGTCGGGGCGCAGCGCGACGATCTCACCGGTGCCGGGCTCGACGAACCGGATCGCGGACGCGCGCGCGTCGTGCCCGAGGCCGCGCTCGAGCACGTCGGCGACTTCGAACACGGGCGTGATGATCCGCGCGTAGCCCCACGCTTCGAACACCTCCATCACACCGGCGGCGAGCGCGCGGCGACGTGCGGCAGCACGCGGCAGGAAGTCGCGTACGCCGGAAGGGAGTCGAATCGGAGGAGCTGACACGCGTCGCTAGTCTAGTCGGCCACAGCGATCGCGCTCGCCTGCTGAACCAGCTTTTTCCCCACAGGATGCATACGATCGAACGTGGGTTCTTGCTGCGCCGCCTCGCGCAGTAAGCTCGCCGCAATGAGCGAGAATCTCCGGGGCGCCCTTCCCGACGAGTTGCCGCCGATCGATCCCGACCTCGTCGGCGAGCTGGAGGCGCTGGCTGCGACGCTCGGCGCGCGCCCCGATCATGCCGACCTCGCGCGCAAGCTCGAGTGGTTGATCGACGCGCTCGTGCTGCGCGGTCAGCTCCCCGCGCGGTTCACGCAGCTCGCGACGAAGATCCGCGCCGATCGGTCGACCGTGCGCCTCGCGATGTTCCCCGACAAGTACGCGGTGCCGAGCGCCGACATCGACTGCGCGTCGCGCATCCCGCTGTGCGGTGCGCGCTGCTGCAGCTTCGACGTGACGCTGTCGGCCCAGGATGTCGCCGAGCGCAAGCTACCGTTCGTGATCGATCAGCCGTACATGCTGCCGCGCGCGCCCGAGACCAAGCGGTGCACGTGTATGGATGCCGATGGCGCCTGCACCGTCTACGAATTCCGTCCGGGCGCGTGTCGCGCGTACGACTGCCGGCACGATGCGCGCGTGTGGGTGGACTTCGAGGCTCGCATCCCTGCGCCGCGCGGGTGAGGGGCGAGCCCGACGTCGGCGCGTGTCGAGTTTCGCTGAGTTAGGCGATCGAAAGTATCGGGGTACTCGGGTTCGCGCGCGCCGGTACTACCCACATGAGCATTGCACGGACGGAGGTGAGCGACCTCGAGGCCGCACCTTCATCGACGGCGACCGAAGCGAACGAAACACGTGGCCCCGGTGTCGTGATGCTCGAGCGGACCCTGGCGGCGGGGGGGACGCCTGGAGATCTCGCTCGGGTCATCCAGCAACATCGCGGAGAGGAGCCCGCGATGATGATGTTCCTGCAGCAAACATGCGGCAATGCGTTCACGCAACGCTTGATCGAGGATCAGCCCGGCGAGGTCGGCGAGACGGCAAGCGACGGCGGGCCCGGTGACCGTACTCCCAAGGACCTCGAGATGATCAGCGCGGTCGCGATCGACTACGGCATCGATCCGGTTCAGCTCATGAACAACGACATCGCGGCCACGTACGGAGTGCTGAACGCGCAGGGCCAGTGGGGCGCGCACACGCTCGACGCGCTGAAAGTGATCATCGAGTACGCGACGCAAGGCACCGGCATCCCGCCCGGCATGGTGCTTACCAGCCTCGAACAAGAGGGCGGCTTCAAGTCGATGATCCAGCACATGTCGGAGAGCTACCTGGGCATGCGAGGGAAAAACGCAGGCGAGAAGGTCCTCTTGGATACGCAGAAAGAGGAAGGCGAGCAGTGGTTCTCGCGCCTCTCGCGCGCGAAGACCCATGCAGGAAAGCTGAACGAAGCCCGATCGCCATTCATGAACCAGATGCTTGCGATGCGCCTCAACGCGGTCGATCCGACCTTGAAGGCGGGTCTGATGGCAGGCACGCCAGATTACCTGCCAGGCAACAACGGTGACGACGACCTCAGCGTGCTGTTCCCGTCGATGAAGCTCGAGACGAAACCCACCGACGACGGGCGCAACGATGGACGGCTGTACCAACGGCTCGCAGACGGAACGCTCAAGGAGGTGGATGGGACACTGCCCATCGACTTCGCAAAGGATGGCGACCTCCTCCCGGGCGGACTCAGCGGCTATGGCATCACCCGCGGCTTCAACGAGCTGGGCGCGACCGCGAGCATCGGCCACGTCGACACGCTGGCGAAACACAACGCGGGTCCGTTTGTTCCGCTGATCACGGCCGTCGAGTTGCACGTCCGAATGCTCAAGGCTGCGGCGGAGTACGTGAAGAAAGACTTCCAGCTCAAGGACTCCGTCGAGTCGCTGCTCGCGAATGCCGCCTTCCGGCAGGCGATGTACTTGTACCGAGCGATGCCCGCGACGTACATCAGCTATCGAGCGACGCTGCGCCAGTCACTCGGTGGCGGCAAGGTCATCAACGTGCCGGGGCAAGCGGGGTGGCAATCCCGGATGCGCGCCGCGGCCTCGGATGCTCGGTTCTATCGCACGCAGTGGGCGAAGAAAGGTTGAGCATGCGCGCGGCAGGCTGGCACGTCACTCGTCGTAGATGAACAGGTCTTCGCCAGCGGTCGACGTGATCACGATGATCGTGTCGGCTTTGACGCTCGCCTCGGTCATCGTCCACGCCTGCGCGAACGTGTCCGCCGCGGCGTCGTCCCACGCGAGCACCGCGAGGATCTGCTTCTCCCAGCGATCGGCCGCCGACACGTTGGCCGTCGACGCCTGGATGTCGGTGAGCTTCCTCTGGACCAGCTCCATCGCGGCCGACAGCGAATACGTGCTGCCAAACGGGAACGCCACCGCGCGCGTCACGCTGACGCCGACCTTGTGGCCCGCGAGCTCGATCTCGAGATCCGTGATCTTGCCCTGGGTGTCGTAGACGATCTCGGTCTCGGTCTTGAGCAGCGCGGCTTGCTCGCAGCGCGCGAGCTGCTCGAACGCGAACACCTCGGACATCTGCGAGCTACCGCCGGCGTTCGGCGTCTCGATCAGGCGCACCCCGCCGGGCGTCAACAGCGCGCGATCCGCCGGATCGACAAACGCACGCGCGAACGTGAGCGTGCTGCGCACGAGCTGCGGTGCCGCGTCCGTGACATCCATCGCGTCGAGCACGCCACCGCACATGCCCGAGAGGACGCCGAAGCCGCTCGGTGCATCGGGCAGTGCACCATCGACGATCGCCGCATCCGGTGTCGTCGGCGCATCCGGTGCGTCGGTGCCACCGGACGAGCCACAGGCAGCGAGGCCTAGCAAGAGTAGCGCGCGTTGCATGCCCGACGTTACGTCGGACGGCGCTGTCGGCGAAAGGGGCGATCCGAGATGACCTCGCGCGCGGGCGCGAACGCGATCTCGGCAGCCTCGGCGAGGAGCGAACAAAGGCTGGTGCCGAGCTCGCCGCGCGCGAGCTGTTCACGCGCCAACACGAACGCGGCGGGAGAGATCACGGTGCGCCCGCGCTGGATCCTGTTTCGGCTCAGTCCGGAAGGCACGCGCCATCACCCTTGAGCGCGTTGCTGCCACACGTATCGTTATCGTCGGGGAACTCACCGGTCGGCGGCAGCGACGGCTCGGTCCCATCACCTTCCGTGGGCAATGGTTCCTGATCGTCACCGTCGGTCACGCACGCTGCCGTACCGAGGGCCAGGGAGAGCACCAACATCAGCTTGGTCGACATGCGCACGACAAGAGCAGCCCGCGTGCCGGCGTGCACCGCAGGAGATTCGCGGAGTTCCACGCGTACACGGTGTCCCGCGACAGCGACCTGCGACGGGGCGCGACCGTCTCACGACGAATAGTTGCACATCGAACGAACGCGTGGGCCGTAAGCACGCTCACGCGCAATTGCGCGTACGACATGGGGGCACCGTGGCACTGCCGCCCTTACGCCGAGCGGCGGTATCGTCGAGAGATGCAGAAGCTTCGCGAAGAAACGGGGGAGCTCATCTCGAAGCCGCTCAAGCCGCAGCGCCGCTTTCCTTGGCGTCTCTGGCTGTACGCGATCGTGATCACGGGAGCTGCCGGCGCTGGCGGTTACTTCACGTGGCACTTCCGTGGCACGGCGAACGAGGCCGCGCGCGCGGCCGCGACGTGCAGCAGCGAGCTCGCGGCGGTGCAGACGACCGCCGCGGACAAGACCAAGGCCGCGACCGACTGCTCGATGGCGCTCGACTCCACGGCGAAGAAGGGCAAGGAGCTCGAGACGCAACTCGCGGCGGTGTCGACGAACCTCGACGCGTCGAAGGACGAGCTCGACACGCTGCGCGCGCAACGTGCCGAGCAGGAGAAGCGGCTCGCGGCGATCGACGACTTCCAGAAGCAGTTCGCGAAGATGATTTCCGCCGGTCAGGTCAAGGTGAGCGCGCGGCGCGGCAGCCTCGTCCTGTCGCTGCCGTCGGAGGTGCTGTTTGCCTCGGGCAGCGCCGACCTGTCCGAGAAGGGCACGTTCGCCGTCGTGGAGATCGGCGCGATGCTCAAGCGCATGCAGGATCGCCGATTCCTCGTCGTCGGTCACACGGACGATGCACCGCTCAAGGGCAGCGTGTTCAAGGACAACTGGGAGCTGTCGACAGCGCGCGCGCTCAACGTGACCCGCACGCTGGTGAAGGCGGGCATGGACGCGAAGAACCTCGTGCCGGCGGGCGTTGGCGAGAACGACCCGATCGCCAAGGACCGCGCGAAGAACCGCCGCATCGAGATCGCGCTGTTGCCGGCGATCGACGAGCTGCCGCCGCTGCCCAAGACGCTCACGACCGACGTTGTCGACGCGAAGACCAAGAAGTGATCACATCAGCGCGCTGAGCGCCTGCATCAGCTCGCTCTCCGGCAGCTTGGCCTTCACCACCATCTCGTCCTTGGCGGACGTGATCGAGAGCTTGTCGAGGAACGCCTTCGCGTCGGGCTTGGCCGCGAGCTCGGCGTTGAGCTTGTCGGCGGCCGCTTTCGCCTCCGCGACCGAGCCGAACCCCGCGCGCAGATCCGCGTCGAGGTTGCCGGCCTTCAGCACCAGCGCGCCGTGCGCCCTCTTGACCTTCGCGCCGTCGAGCTCGGTCTCCTTGGAGCTCGTGAACCACCCGGTCGCCTTGGTGTTCACCTTCGCGGCGAGCTTGCCGGTCTTGCTCTTCGCGAACGCGCCGTTCTTCGGCGCCCACCGCGCGAGGTCGGCCTTATCGTCCGCCTTGGTGCTGATCGCGAACACGTCCTTGCCGATCGGCATCACGTAGAGCTTGTGCTTTGCGGTCGCGAGCTCGGTGATCGGGCCGTCGGTGGTGATGGTGACCTTCGCATCCTTCTCACCGTCGTCGCGGGCGATCGCCTCGAAGCACGCGCCAGCCTTCGCCACGTCGATGCCTTTGACCGCGACGAACATGATGCCGTTGTCGTGCTTCTCGTCGAGCGCGATCACCACGTGCTGCAGCGCGCTCCACGCGTCGATGTTGCACGCGCGCTTGAGCTGATCGACGGCCTTGTTCACGTCGGAGGCGCCCATCGATAGCGCCATCTTCACCATCGACGACTTGGCGAGCTCGGGGACGTTCACACCCACGACCAGCGACACGTCGCCCGGGAGATGGGTCTTGGCCGCGTTCCACGCGGGGTTCGCATGCGCCAGGGCGGGCGCGAGACACGCAGCAGCGACGCTGACCGCACGCAGACTAGACGCGAGATGCATAGCTGGAGTCTACCAGCGCATCCTCGTCGGTCACGGACAATGCGTGGCAACCAGCGAGAGCGTGTCGAACCAGAACGACGTTTCGAGCGAATCGTCGCTGGTCGACGTCATGCGCAGGCGCACGGTCGTGCCCGACAGGTCCTGCACGAACGTGTGATCGATCGCCTGCCAGGCAGCGTTCTCGGACAGATTCGAGAGCTGCTGCACGATCGTGTAGGGGACGTTGTTGGTGGTGGTCAGCGCAAGCGACGCCGAGTCGTAGACGGCGGTGGCGCTTGGATCTTCACCCGAGCGTACGGTCCAGTACCCGGTGAGCCGTAACTGCGTGGTATTCGCGGGGACCGTGATGTCCTGGTACACGGCGTCCGTCACCGTGCCGCCTTCGGGCGCCAGGATCCCGCCGAGCCATGCGTAGTAGGCACCGGCCTGCGTCGCGACGGCGTTCGGCGACGAAACGATCGGGCCGTTCACCTCGGTCCACCCCATCCCGCGCTGGGCGGCGTCGAACGAACCGTTGACCAGGAGCTCCGTGTTCACGGGCACGCACGGGGCGTCGATCATCGCCGCATCGATCATCGCCGCATCGACCACCTGCGCGTCGACCGCCTGCGCATCGACCATGGCATCTGTGTTCGTCGGGCCGTCGGTCGTGGGTGCATCGATCTTCGGCGCGTCGCTGCCGGTGGATGCATCCGTCGGGGAGCTACCACCGCCGTTTGCACAACCCGCAGCAACAAGGAGAACAGCCAGGCGCTTCATGCGGCGCATACTCAGGCCGAGGCCCCCCTCAGATCAATGCCGATCTGGAAGGGGCCTCCGCCAAAGATTCCCAGACTTACACCGCAGTGCCCGCCATCGCCCGCCGGGCCGCCGCGGCCGCCGGGCGCCAGCCACCCCGCACGACGCGCAGCCAGAACAGCGACGCCCCCGCGAAGATCTCGAGCGCGAGCCCGATCCATCCGCCGGCGACGCCGAGCCCCGCGGTCTTGCCGAGCAACCACGCGAGCGGCGGCGTGGTCAGCCACGAGGTCGCGATGCCGACGATCGCCGCGTAGCGCACGTCGCTCGCACCGCGGAGCACGCCGCGCGCGATGACGTTCGCTGCATCCGCGATCAGGAACGCGAGCCCGATGTGCACCAGCGTGGTCGCGCGCGCCGCGAGCTCGCCGTCCGCCGTCATCGCGGTCACGATGGTGCCGCCGAGGATGGCGAACACGAGGCAGCACACCGCCGAGTACGCGGCACCGAGCATCAGCGCGCGTTTCGCGACCATCGGCACGAGCTGATCCTTGCCCGCACCGACGGCCTGTCCGACGAGCACCGCCGCCGCTTCCGCGAGTGCGTGTGCCGGTAGGAACGAGACGTTGACCAGGTGCAAGACGAGCTGGTGCGCCGCCGCGTCGATCGCGGAGATCCTCGCGACGATGACCGTGAGGATCAGGAACGAGCCGACCTCCATGATGAACTGCAGGCCGTTGGGAACGCCCTGCGCCCACACCGCGCGCACGGCGAGCGGCTGCCAGCGAACACGAAAGAGCTGCGCGCGCATCGGCCACGCGAGCACCAGCACCTCGGTGAGGTTGCCGAAGATCGTCGCGGCGGCGGCACCACGCACACCCCAGTCGAGACCGAGGATCAGCACCGCGTCGAGCGCGATGTTGACGGCATTGCCGGCGAGCGAGGCGCGCATCGGCGAGCGACTGTCACCCTGGCCGTACCTCGCTTCGCGAAGCGCAGCATAGAGGAGAACGAGCGGCGCGCCGAGGGAGCGGATCGAGAGGTAGTCCGCGGCGAACCCACCGGCACGCGCGGAGTCCGAGAGATGAACGAGCAACGGTGCGACGAGCTGCCCGAGGAGCAGCGCGCCAACGCCAAGCACCAGCGCGAGCCCGACCGCGGCCCCGACGAGCTCGGGGATGCGATCGTGACGATTGGCGCCGAGCGCCTGGGAAACGAGGGTCTTCGCTCCACGCAAGAGCCCGATCCCGAAACAGACGAGCGTGAAGCCGACGACGCCGGCGAGACCAACACCCGCGAGCTCCGCCGCACCGAGGTGTGCGACGAACGCGGTAGACGCCAGGGTCATCGTTGCGAACGAGACCATCGAGATGGTGATCGGCCAGGCGAGACGCACGAGCTCACGGCCAGGGCGATCGGACCAGGATAAGGATTCGGATTGGACGACAGTAGACATGACGGCCCTCGCGACGCGCATGGCGTCGCAGCAGAAGGACAGGGAATCGGGGTCCGGCTCGCGCTTCGCGGCCCGATTGGTTAGCTCCCGAAAGCCGAGTCGCCGAAACGACAAAGGGCCCCAGGATTTCTCTGGAGCCCGCGGCGGGGGAGGAGTGGCCTCGGAAGACTATCCGGTTAGATCGTCCGAGCTCCGCACACCGCGGGCATAGCCGCCATCGACGGCGAACACCGTCGACTGCGAGCACATGTTGCGGGTGCGAATGGACATGAATCGATTCCTTGAAATCACTCTACGCGGGCGCGATCGAAGAACGCAAGCATCGTCATTGCGGGGCGACAATCTAGTGCGATCGGCGACACACTACCGAGGCGCGCGGTAGGTCAGCCGCGCGCGCTCGCACGACTGCACGCTGGCGGGCCCTGGCATGGCCTCGAACTTCCAGCTCGCTGCGTCGCGTTCGATCGCGGCGTCGAGCGCGTCGTAGCCGGTGGGCGCTGCCAGCTTCGCCGAGGCGACCGTGCCGTTGGGGACGACGCATAGATCGAGCTCCGCCTCGACGGCCTCGCCGAACCGCATGCGCACGTGATGCGCCAGCCGGTCGGCGCTTGGCAGGGACGGATCGATCACCGATGGAAACACGCGGGTGGCGTCCTTCGCCGGGGCCAGCTGGAGGTGGATGCCGGTGCGCGGTGCAACGTCGCGGTCGGTGCCGATCGATCCGGTGGCGCAGGCCGTAAGGGACAGGACGAGACAGGATAGTTTCATGATGGGCTCCTCCGAGCCTCCCTTTCGCGAGTCGCCTGATGTCCACGACACGTGCCAGCGCGCGCGCGGCCGATCCCTGCCCTAACGCCGCGGAATACCTTGGCTCGCCGGCCCGTCCGCTGTCGCATGCGGCAGGTCGCAGGTTGTCCTGGGACCGCGGAATGACTGAGAGGTTGGATTGGTTGACACGCCGCCCGCCGGGTTGCTTATTTCCCCCCTACTCGAGCCATGTCCGACCGACTCACTGAAGACGTCACCAAGCTGCAAGGTCGCTTTCAATCCCTCAAGGCCGAGGTCGGCAAGGTCCTGGTCGGTCAGGACGACATGCTGTACCGGCTGCTGCTGGGCTTGCTCGCCGGCGGCCACGTGTTGCTCGAAGGCGTCCCGGGTCTCGCGAAGACCCTCGTGATCCGGACGCTGGCCGACTCGCTGGACGGCACGTTCTCGCGCATCCAGTTCACGCCCGACATGCTGCCGGGCGACGTCATCGGCACGCAGATCTACAACCCGCGGGAGGGCACCTACGCGGTCAAGAAGGGGCCGGTGTTCGGCAACTTCATCCTCGCGGACGAGATCAACCGCGCGCCGGCCAAGGTGCAGAGCGCGTTGCTCGAGGCGATGCAGGAGCGGCAGGTCACGCTGGGCGCCGAGTCGTTCAAGCTCACCGAGCCGTTCCTCGTGCTCGCGACGCAGAACCCGATCGAGCAGGAGGGCACGTATCCGCTGCCCGAAGCGCAGCTCGATCGCTTCATGCTGAAGGTCAAGGTCGGCTATCCGAGCAAGGACGACGAGGTGAAGATCATCGAGCGCATGGCCGGCTCCGGCGCCGAGCCCACCGCCAGCAAGGTGATGGGCACCGACGAGATCCTCGCCGCGCGGGATGTGGTGAAGCAGATCTTCGTCGACGACAAGGTGAAGCGCTACGCGGTCGACCTCGTGTCGTCGACGCGCGACCCGAAGGCGGCGGGCCTCCCGGCACTCGCACCGCTGATCGACAACGGCGCCTCGGTGCGCGCGTCGATCTCGTTGATCAAGGTCGCCAAGGCGCAGGCCCTGCTGTCGGGCCGCAGCTACATCTCCCCGCACGACGTGAAGACGATCGCGCACGACGTTCTCCGGCACCGCATCCTCGTCAGCTACGAGGCGGAAGCGCAGGGCAAGACGACGGATCACGTCATCTCGCAGATCCTCGAAAACGTCCCAGTGCCCTGAGACCCAAAGCTCTGCGATGCTGCCGCAAGAGATCGCGCAAGCCGTCAAGCGCATCCAGTTCGTCACCGGTCGCCACGTCTCCGACGTGATGGCCGGCGCGTACCTGTCCGTGTTCAAGGGACGCGGCATGGAGTTCGACGAGGTGCGTCCCTACGTGCCTGGCGACGACGTGCGCGCGATCGACTGGAACGTCACCGCGCGCACCGGCGAGCCGCACGTGAAGCGGTTCGTCGAGGAGCGCGAGCTCACGGTGATGCTGCTCGTCGACGTCAGCTCCTCGCAAGAGTTCGGCTCCGGCCGCCGCAGCAAGCTCGAGGCCGCGGTCGAGCTATCGGCGCTGCTCGCGATGAGCGCCGTCGAGAACGGTGACAAGGTCGGCCTCCTGCTCTTCCACGGCGGCGCCGACCTCTACATCCCACCGCGCAAGGGCGGCAAGCACGCGCTGCGCGTCGTCCGCGAGGTGCTCGCGCGCGGCCAGGCGAAGCCCGTCAACGTGACGGCGCGCAATCCGCTCCTCGATCTGCCGCGCATGGTGCGGCGCTGGTGGAAGAAGCTGCACGAAACGACGCACGCGCAGGACGCGCGCCGCTCGACCAGCATCAGCGCCGCGCTCGAGTTCTGTCGCCAGGTGCTACCGCGCCGCGCGGTGCTGTTCCTGGTCTCCGACTTCCTCGACGACGGATACCTCCAGGTGCTGCGCCACGCCAACCGCAAGCACGATGTGGTCGCCGCGCTGATCACCGACCCACGCGAGGCCAGGATGCCCCCGGCAGGCCTGGTCACGCTCGAAGATGCCGAGACCGGCGTCACGCGCCTCGTCGACACGCAGAGCCAGGCGTTCCGCGACGAGCTCGGCAAGCGGGCGCAAACGCGGCAAGAGGATCTGAAGACGCAGCTGCGCGCGACGGGAATGGACCTGATCGTCTTCGATGCGTCGGAGTCGATGGTCGATCCGCTGCTCCGGTTCTTCCGCGAGCGCGAGCGGAGGCTGCGCCGATGACGTCGCCTTCGAGCTCCGGTGCCGTGATCGCATCTGCGTCCGGATCCGCGCCCAGAACCGCGCCCCAGATCATGCGACGCAACGACGCGAAGGACGCAAAGCAGAGAACTTTGGGGCGGCTGTCGCCGCACCAGACCCTCATGCTCGCCGCCGATGGCGACCGCGTTCTCGCTCAACCGACGAGACGGGTTTCAAAAATCTCTGGTTCTGCTTTGCGTCCTCTGCGTCGTTGCGTCGCATCCTCTGTGAGGGCGGCATGCTGTGCATTGCTAGTGCTCGCTGCGGCCGCATGCGGCAACGGCGCTGCGCCGACGAAGCAGAGCACCGCCGCGCTGGTCCCCGACCAGGACGCCCTGACCAAGACCACCGAGAACGGCCCCGTCAAGGCCACGATCAAGGTCTGGCCCGCGAAGCCGACGCTCGGCGATGCGATCTACGCCCGCCTGGAGATCGAGGCGCCCGCGGGCGTCAGCATCGATGCGCCGTTCCAGGAAGCCGGCGATCAGCGCCTCGGACGGTTCCGCGTCGTCGGCTTCGTACGCGACACGCAACGCAAGGCCGACGGCGGGCAGGTGCACGTGCAGACGTATTCGCTCGAGGCACCGTCGAGCGGGCGGCAGCGTGTTCCGCCGCTGCGGCTCGAGATGACCGACGCGCGCACCGCCTCCGGGACGACGGCGGACAAGGCGAAAGCAGAGTTACTCACCGACGAGGTGCCCATCGAGATCCTGCCCGTGCCCGCGGAGAAGGCGTCCGCCGAGCTGCGGCCGGCAGCCGGCGAGCTCGACCCGGACGTCGACAAGACCAGCGTGCTGGTGATCGTGGGCCTGGTCGCGGGTGCGCTCGCCGTCGGCGGCGCCGTGTTCTTCAGCATGCGCTCGATGGGGACGCGCCGGCGCGTGCTCCAGCAGCGCTCGGCATACGAAGAGGCGGTCGCGCGGTTGCGCTCGCTCGAGCAAGCCGGGGCGCCCGATGCCTCGGGGGCGGATGCATGGTTCGTGCAGCTGTCGGCGATCGTGCGGCGCTACCTCGAGATGCGCTACGAGATCCGCGCCCCCGAGCTCACGACCGAGGAGTTCCTTCAGGTCGCGACCGCGCGGCCGGAGCTCACGTCCGAGCATCGCCGCCTGCTGACCCAGTTCCTCGAGCGGTGTGACCGCGTGAAGTTCGCGGGCTATCGACCCGATGCCGACGAGTCGATCGCGACGCTCGCGGCGGCGCGTGGTTTCGTCGAGGACACGCGCCTCCGGGAGGTTGTGGGATGACCGTCTTCGGTGCACAGCTCGCGGATCCCGCGTTCTTGTTGTTGGGGCTCCTCGCGGCGGTCGCCGTGTGGTTCTCCCTGAGCGGCTCGGGCCGCGTGGTGTTCTCGTCGTTGCGTGCGCTGCCAGCGAGCGGCAGCACGTGGCGCACGCGGCTCGCGTGGATCCCCGACGCGCTGTTCGGGCTCGCGATCGTCGCGCTGGCGATCGCGCTCTCCGGTCCGCGCAAGGGCGACGACGCCTCGCGCGTGCGCCGTGAGGGCATCGCGATCGCGATGTCGGTCGACGTCTCGGGCTCGATGCGCGCGCAGGATCTCGCGGAGTCAGTCGCCTCGAACTGCCGGTGGAAGCCGGAGAATGACCCGACGCGGCTCGGCGTGGTGAAGCGCGTGTTCGAGAAGTTCGTGAGGTCCCGGCCCGACGACGCGATCGGGCTCGTCGCGTTCGCGACCTACGCGGAGACGCGCAGCCCGCTCACACTCGATCATACGAACCTCATCACCGCGGCGCGCGAGCTCGACTTCGCGCCCGAGGAGGAGAGTGGCACCAAGATCGGCAACGGCCTCGAGCTCGCGATCACGCGCCTCGCCGAGTTCAAGCCCAACGAACGCGGGGTCGGGCGCGTCGCGATCCTGCTGACCGACGGCGAGACCACGATCCGCGACGACAAGACGATCGACGAGGACACCGCGATCGACGATGCGATCAAGGCGGGCGTGAAGGTCTACACGATCGGCGCGGGCACCTCGGGCATCGCACCGGTGTGCACAGGCCCTGGCGGCGACCTCGTGCGGACGCGCGTGTCGATCGACGAGACCACGCTGCGCCGGATCGCCGACAAGACCGGCGGGCAGTACTTCCGCGCCACGGATCACGCGAGCCTCGAGCAGGTCTACGAGCAGATCGACAAGCTCGAGCGGACGCAGATCGAGGACGTGCAGTTCACGCGGTACCGCCAGTTCTACAGCTACTTCGTCTTCGCAGCGATGGCGCTCGTCGTCGCTGCGCTGCTGTTGCGCGGCACGCTGCTGCGGAGGCTGCCCTGATGTTCGGCTGGACGCACCTCTATCCCGAGAACATCCACTTCGTGTGGATCGCGTTGCTCGTGATCGGCCTGCTCGCGGTCCTCGAGCTGCGATCGCGCGATGCGCTGAGCACCTTTCTGTCGCCGGTGATGCAGCGCCGGCTCACCGCGCAGGCCTCCACGGGCCGCATGCTCGCGCGGCTCGGTCTCTTCTTCATCGCGATGCTGATGGCGATCGGTGCGCTGATGCGCCCGCAGGCGGAGGGGGAGACGGACGTGGTCTCGCTCGAGGCATCGGCCGATGTGGTATTCGCGCTCGATACCTCGCGCTCGATGCTCGCCGAGGACACTGCCCCGAACCGGCTCGCGCGCGCCAAGGCGGAGATCAACCAGATGGTCGCACGCCTCGAGGGGCACCGCGTCGGGCTCATCGCGTTCGCGGGCCGCGCGGTGCAGATCTGCCCGCTGACGCCGGACCACTCGTTCTTCTCGACGGTGCTGTCGACGGTCGACACGCGCAGCGCGGGGAAGGGCGGCACGCGGATCGGCGAGGCGATCAAGCTCGCCGTGCGCGGCTTCCCGTCCACGCGCGGCGCCAAGATGATCATCCTCATCACCGACGGCGACGATCAGGACTCGTATGCCCAGGAAGCGGCGAAGCTCGCACATGATGCGGGCGTCAAGATCGTGGTGCTCGGCCTCGGTAGTCCCGAGGGCAGCGAGATCACCCTGACGGCCCCCCAGACCGGCGCGAAGCAGAAGCTGATGCACGATGGTCAGGTCGTGATCAGCAAGCTCAACAGCGAGCAGCTGAAGCAGATCGCCCTCGTCACCGAGGGAGCGTACATCCCGGTCGAGACCTCGGCGATCGATCTCGACTCGATCATGAAGAGCTACGTCGAACCGATCATGCGCGCGGCCGGCGATGCCGCGCAGCGCCGCATCCCCGCCGAGCGGTTCCAGTGGTACGTGCTGGGCTCGCTCGTGTTCGTGATGGCCGCGTTGTGGGTCGGTTCGACCACAGACCGTCCCACGGGGGTCGGTCGGAGGGCCTCATGATCCGCCTGTTCATTAGCGTGCTGCTGCTCGTCGGACTCGCGAGCTGCGGGGGCGAGCGGCGCGAGGCACGCGCGACGTTCAACAACGGTGTCTCCGCGCTGGCCAAGGGCGAGCTCGAGCAGGCCGAGAAGCTGCTGCTCGAAGCGCGCGACAAGGCCGGCATGGATCCGGATCTACAGTTCCGCGCCGCCTACAACCTCGGCCTCGTGTACGCCGCGCAGTCGGAGAAGGCAAAGGGTGGCGAGGAGCCCGACCTCGAAAAGGCGCTCTCGCTCGCGCAGACCGCCGCGATGTGGTTTGGCGATGCCTCCCACCAGCACGAGGACGACAAGGACACGACGACCAACCTCGCGATCGTGCGCGCGCGCATCCAGGCGATCAGCGACGAGCTGCGCAAGGGCGAAGGCTCGCTCGAGGCGCGGCTCGATGCCCTGATCGGCGAGCAGCGCGCGGTGCTCGATGATGCGCGCGATGCGTGGGCCGCGATCAAGGAGACGGGCGGTAGCGATCCGCTCGCACAGCAGGCCGCGATGGCGAACCTCGCCGATCGCGAGCGCGGCATCGTGGCCGAAGCAGGCACGTTGACCGACCTGGCCGCCGACGAGATCGACGCGATCGGCAAGAAAGCGGAGGACCAGCGCAGCCAGGAAGAGAAGAGCCGCGTCGTGCAGCTGAAGAACGTGGATCTATTGCTGCTCGATGCGCGCGGCCGGATCAGCGAGGCACGCCGCAAGCTACAGGATCTCGCTGCCGAGGACGGCGTCGCGCGGGCCGAGGCGGCGCTGATCGCGCTCAAGCGCGCGCGCGAGCAGCTGCTCGATCCGATCACCCGACTGCGTGGGCTCGCGCAAGACGAGCTCGCGTTGCTGCAGGAGACCGCCTACGCGGGTGGCTCGACGGGCGCGCTGCTCGACGCGAAGCACGAGCCCAAGGCGCCCGACCAGCTCCCGGGCTGGATGGCCCCCGACAAGCTCGCCGAGCGGCAGAGCGGCCTGCGCGATCGCCTCGAGGAAGTACGTGCGGGTTTGCAGGCGTTCATCGAGAGTCCACAGGCCGCGATCGATCCGCGCGCCGGCGTTGTCGATCCCGAGGCAGGCAAGCAGGTGAAGCTGATCGAGCGGATCAAGGTCGCGCTGCCGTCGGTGGCCGACGCGAGCGCGGCGATGGAGCGTGCACGCGCGGCGCTCGGCGAGAAGAAGCTGACCGCCGGAATCGAGGAAGAGCGCGCGGTGCTGGTCGCGCTGTCGAAGGCGATCGAGCAGTTCGCGAACCTCAAGCAGACCATCGAGCTCGCGCACAATGACCAGCAGGCGTTGATCAAGCTGCTCGGCGAAGAAGGCGCGCAGCTGCCCACTGCCGACCGCGCGAAGGAGACGCGGGATGCGCTCGCGCGCAATGTCGCGCGCATGCCGCGCCTCAAGGAGCTCCTCGCCGAGGAGGTCACGGCGCTCGCGCAGAAGAAGCAACAGCTCGATCAGCCGCCGCCCACGCAGCCCGGTGCGCCCGCACAGCCGCCGCCCGATCCGAAGCAGATCGAGGCCGCCAAGCAAGAGCTCGCGCAGCAGGAGCAGATGCTCGCACAGGCCGAAGTGCTTCGCGGGCAGGCCGAGACGGCGCTCGCCGCGCTCGAGAAGGCGATCGCGGCGAACCAGGATCCACTGACGCCTGCGAAAGATGGCGGCACGAAGATCGTCGAGCTGCGCAAGCTGTTCTTTTCGGTCATCGAGCACCTTCAGCAGCTGGTGATCGATCAGGGCGAGACGCGCGATCAGTCGTCCGTGCTGAACAACGAGGATCAGTTCGCGCGCGAAGCGAAGCTGCCGGGGCTCGTCGGCCGACAGGACGGTCACGGCGAGATGGCCAAGGCCATCGCCGAGGCGCTCGCCGCGCAAGCCGACGCCGCGGGCAAGCAACAAGGTCAGCCACCGCAACCGGGCGCCCCCGATGCGAAAGCGCTCGCGGGTGCGGCCAACGAGGTGCGCCTCGCCCATGGCGAGATGCTCGATGCGAGCGGCACGTTGACCAAGGCGCGCGACACCAAGACGTCTAGCGAGCGCCTCGATCCTGCGCTCGACAGCCAGGCCAAGGCGATCGAGCACCTGAAGGCCGCGCTCGCGCTGTTGCAGCCACCGCAGAACGGCAAGGACAAGAAGCAACAGCAGCAGCAAGACCAGAGCGACGCCGACCAACAGCAGCAACAGAAGCCGCAGCAGCAGTCGGGTGGCGCTGGCCAGCGTGCACGCGATGAAGATGCGAAGCGGCAGCGCGAGAAGCGCCGGCCGGGCTCCGACCCCGCAGAGAAGGACTGGTAGTGAGGACCCTGCTTGCCCTCGTGTTCGTTGGTCTGCTTGCGGGCACCGCCGCCGCACAGCAGGCGCAGTTTCGCCTCGAGGGTCGCCCCAACGTCGGCGTGCCTTTCGAGCTGAGCTTGATCGTCGAAGGCTTCGACGAAGCACCACCGCCCGAACAGCCCAAGCTCGTCCTGCCCAACGCGGTTGCCACGCCGCTCGGTGTCACGCCGAACGTGATGAGCAGCATCCAGATCATCAACGGTCGCCGCAGCGAGTCGCGCGTGGTGACGTGGTCGATGCGCTGGCGCGTCGAGGTCAGTAAGGAAGGCCTGCTCCGCGTCCCTGCCACGGTGGTCGAGCAGGGCAGCAAGAAGGCCACCGCGCCCGCGGGCGAGGTCGAGGTCGCCGTCGTGCCGGTCGCAGACGACATGAAGCTCTCGCTCGAGCTGCCGAACCGGCCCGTCTTCGTCGGCGAGACGGTCCCGGTCACGCTCACGTGGCTGTTCCAGCGCAGCCCGCAGGAGCAGACATTCGCGGTCCCGATCCTCGCGAATGATGCGTTCACGGCGAGCGCCCCCGCCACCACCGCACAGCCGCAGCGCGGCCGCACGCTCACTCTCGCAGCGGGCACCAAGGAGCTGCAGCTCCCCTTCAACCTCGACGAGGTCACCGTCGGCGGCGCGCGCTACAACCGGCTGACCACCACGTTCTTCGTCGCGCCGCGCACCGCGGGCAAGGTCGAGGTCCCAGCGGCCTCGGTGGTCGCCGCGCTCGCGGTCGGGCGCCCCGACTTTTTCGGCAACGCGCCGACGCGCCTGTTCCGCGCCGCCGACACCGCGCGCAGCCTCGAGGTCAAGGCCCTCCCCGAGACGGGGCGCCCCGCCACGTTCGCGGGCGCCGTCGGCGATCAATTCTCGATCGAGGTCCGCACCTCGCGCTCCGTCGTGTCGCTCGGCGAGCCCGTCGAGCTGGACGTCAAGATCAAGAGCAATCAGCCTCTCGACACACTCTCGCTCGGCAAGCTCGACGGTGAAGGTCGGCTGCCGCGTGATCGCTTCACGGTCCCCGCCGATCCGCCGACGGGAGAATTGACCGATGAGGGCAAGACCAAGACGTTCAAGATCACCGCGCAGGTCACCGGCCCCACCACCGAGATCCCTGCCCTCGCCTTCTCCTACTTCGATCCCGCCAGGGGCGCGTACCAGACGATCCACTCCGAGCCCGTCGCGCTGTCGGTCAAGGGTGGCAGCGTCGTCGGCGCCAGCGACGTCGTCTCGGCCAAGCCGAGCAAGCCCGCCGCCACGACGGCCTCCTCGGATGACAGCGTGCTCGTCAACGCTGACCTCGCGCTCTCGAGCACCAGCGCCGTCGGCGACCGGCCCCTCGGCGGGAGCCTGATCTGGCTCCTCGTCGGCCTCCTCTATGCCGTCCCGCTCGCCATCTTCGGCCTCCGCACCTACCAGGTCCGCACGCGCAATCAGCGCGAAGAAGCGTCCGAGGTCCGTGCCGCACGCAAGAAGCTCGAGACCCTCCTCGATCAGGCCGCCACCTCACCCGCGCGCGACGTCGCCGGCCCGCTCGGCGCCGCATTCCGCGAGCTCGCGCGCACCCTCCATCGCACCGCCGACGACGGCGGCCTGCTCGCCAAGCTCGAGACGGAGAGCTTCGCTCCGGGTGCCAGCGAGAAGCCGCTCTCCGCCGACCTCCGCTCCGACGCCGCCGGCCTCCTGCGTCGCTGGCTCGCGGAAGCGCGCCGCGCCCCCAAGCGGGCGAGCAGCGCCACGACTGCTGTCCTCCTCCTCGCAACGCTATGCCCGCTCGCGCTCTCGCGCACGGCCGAAGCGAGCCCCATCGACGACGGCCGTGCGGCGTACCAGGACGCGATGGCGCTCACCAACAATCCCACCGCACGCAAGGCCGCCTTCGCGCGCGCTGCGATCGCGCTTGGCGAAGCCGCCCGCGCCGAGCCCGCTCGTCCCGAGCTGCTCACCGACTGGGGCAACGCCGCGCTCGGCGCCGGCGACCTCGGCACCGCCACCCTCGCCTATCGGCGCGCGCTTGCCATCGATGCCACCACCGCCCGGGCGCGCCACAACCTCACGTGGCTGCGCAGCCGTCAGCCCGAAGCGTTCCGCCCCTCGACCAAGAGTGGGGCCACCGAGACGCTCCTCTTCTTCCACGCGTGGCCCCGCGCGCGCAAGCTCCTCGTCGGAGCGGGTGCCTTTGCCGTTGCCGTGCTCCTGTTCGTGCCATGGGGGGGCAAGCGCCGTCGCGGCCTCGGTGGCCTCGCGGTCATCCCGTTCGCGATCTGGGTCGCCATGTCTGCGTCCGCCCTGTTCCAGGACAACCACGCGAACGATGCCGTGGTGATGGACGACGTCCTGATGCGCGCCGCGGACAGCCCGGGCGCACCGCCCGCCTACCCGCAGACGCTCACGCGCGGCGTCGAGGTCACGCTGCTCGAGAAGCGCGATGCGTGGACGCGCATCAAGATCGCGAGCGGCACTTCGGGCTGGGTCCCGAGCGGCGCTGTCGAGAAGCTGCACCCGTAGCTGATCGATCGAGAATCGCCCTCGCGCGAGGCCCAGGCATTCACCTCTACCCCGTCCATCACTGGCCTGGCTCCACCCATCGCCGCTCCGTTGCACAGCGAAAGCCGACGTCGCTCGATCTATGGTTTGGTGGCTCGAAATTTCGGCGAGCAACAATTCCGGCCAGCGGATAGGAAGAGTACCAACTTCCCCCACGAAGCATGCGATAGCCTGAATCGCCAGTGCTCGCGGGGTCGAGCACACTGCGCCGATACGAATCGGCCGTCCATTCCATCACATTGCCTCCCATATCGAACACACCAAAGGGGCTTACATCTCGCTTGAACGCTCCCCCTGGGCTTGTAGCGGCGGCGGCATCGTTACCTTTGTACACAGACTGGAGGAGGAGCCCTTTCTCTCGGAGAGCGGACACGCATTCGTCTCCGCACAGATTTGCGACCCCTGTCTGTGAGTGCTGATTTCCCCACGGGTAGAGACGACCATCACCACCTCGCGCCGCATACTCCCATTCAAGTTCAGTAGGCAGTCTCTTTCCCTGTGCGTTGCAGAATGCGACGGCCTGGAACCAGCTTACGCAGTTTACGGGGTGTTCAACTCGCTGCGGGATGTCTCGGTTGCAGAACGAACTCCAAGCGGTCTGCTCAGCTTCAGAGATCATTCCGGCGTGGATCTCGACGGTTTCGTCAGCAGGTGTGCAGACTCCTGACTTAACACATCGCAAGTACTCCTCGATGGAAACCTCGACCACATCAATACAGAAACCTCTTACACTTACAATCTGCTGAACAGCAGAGTAATCGTCTTCTGCAACAATTGGAATATCCCCCGTCACCACTTCAACCATACCTGCAGGACACACTTGCGATACCGAAGAAGCCCCCCCCTTTGTCGCGGTGGTGAGGTGCGCATTCGGTGGCGGCTGGCGCGCGTTAGGTACCTTACAACCAATCGCCGCAACATATATTGCTGAGGCTAGCGTCGCGGAACTTAGGTTTTTCATCTTCCACAATCGCATCTCTTCTCACAGGTAATTCCAGACTGGTCTTTCTGCTGTGTCATACAATGACGATATGATTCGTATCCTGTTGGTCGCTTCACGGGAGGTCTCCTTGGGTTTCGCAACCTGGAGGCTCTCTCGGCCTTTCTTGCCGCCCAAGAAAACGGCTTCTACACAACTATAGGGACACGACCGAACGCCGCGCCTTCTTGAATACGGATGACTGCGTAATCGAGTGTGATCGGGCTTCGCCGGGTGAGCGGTCGAGCTTCGTCCTGAGGGTGTAGATCCGATCCTGCGTTCTCGTCGGTGCGGGAATCCGGATCGATTACGGTTGATTAGGGCGGCATGAGCACCGCCGCGGCCACGCGTACTTCCACTCGCCCCCATGCGACGACTCCGACGGCGATGCGTCCAAGCCGCGCCGCGAGGATCGACGCGTTGTTCGAGTTCGTCGACAGTGCGAGGGTGTCCCGCAAGTACAAGCCCGGATCGAGGACGTCGAGACCGAACTGCGGCAACAAGTGATGCAGGTTCACGCCGACGCCGCTACTACCTGGAGGACATACGCGAGCGAACGGCGCGCCTGGCGCGGCGTGGTGATCTGCGTCGCGCGATACCGGAGAGCGAACACCTTGCCACTGGAGCCACGGACGCGATTGATCGCGCGTGCGGCGTTCATCTCGAAGCTCTGCATGTTGCGCGTGATGGCCTCGCGATCAGCGGCCTCGACGAGCAGGTGCAGATGATTGTTCTGGATCGAGAGATGGACGAATGCGGAAGTCCGCGCGACCGAGGTAGCGCGCCAGGACGGGGCGCAGCGCGCGATAGATTCGACCCGCACGGAGGTCCGGCAACCATCGGCGGATGCGCAGCGTGACGTGCACCGAATGCTGCGGCAAAAGTGCGGGCCGAAGACGATGCGGTGATCACGTCGAACTGTCAGTGCTGCCGGCGTGCTGGGTCCCGAGCGGCGCTGGCGAGAAGCTGCACCGCAGCACTCAGCGCCGCGCGAAAAGGTCTGATCAGAGGAGCTCGTTCGCTACCGTTCGGGTTGCCTCGATGAGCTGGCCAAATGACTAGCGGCGTCGATTTCCGTCGATATACCGCCCGACGATGACCTCGACCTCGATGTTCGCGCGACGTGCATTGTCCGTCGCGCTGTTTGGTTCTTTGACGCTGGCGGGCTGCGGCGGTCGCAGCAGCGGAGCTGGCGATGACACCGGCGGTGGCAATGACGAGCCGCCGGCGGACGGTTCGGAGCCGGGAAGCGACGATTCTGGCGGCATGACGGGGCCCGTGGATCCACCGCCGGCGATCGACCCGATCGAGCCGGTGTGGCCGCAGGATCGCGTCGCGGCACGCATCAAGTCGCCGGGCCAGCGGATGAAGTTCACCGCCGGGTTGCCGTTCCGCATCCTCGCCGACGCCAACGACCCGCGACAGTGGGAGTGTCCGCCGGGAAATCCACCGTACGTGTGCAGCGACAGCTCGATGACGTTCTACGTCGACGGGCAGCAGATGGGCACGGTGCCGCCCGATGCGAACAATCAGAACCTGTGGGAGCTGCGCCTGCCGAATGGCCTGGCGGCCGGCGACCACGTGCTGACCGTCAAGTTCAAGCCGCACGGCGTCGCGGCGATCGACGGCTGGGTGCCGATCTACATCCATGTCGACCCGATGCCGGCCAAGGCGCGCACGGTGAACCTCACGGCGGACGTGGTGCTGTCGGGCAACCAAGCGCTCGACTGGACCGACGCGGTGGTGAAGGGCAACGGCTTCTCGGTGCGCGCGGCGACCGGGTATACCGGCAAGGTCACGATCAAGAACAGCTTCGTCACCGGCCTCGCCTCGTTCGACAACAAGATCGGCATCGACGTGACCACGACAGGTGGCATCGAGATCGACCGCTCGACGTTCGAAGCGACTGCGCCGCTGCGCCTCGCGGTCAACGGCAGCGCGCCGGTCACGATCAAGAACAGCGAGTTCCGCTCGACCAACTACGTCACCTACGTGTCGTCGGATCCGAACAAGTCGCCGATCCTCGATCTTTCGGGCAACACCTCGGGCGCCAAGATCATGCAGGGCAATAACGTCGGTGCGGGCATCGTCCGCATCAGCGGGATGGCCGACTGGCAGATCGGCGGCCTCAAGGACGCGCTCGGCAACGTGTTCATCGGGCCGCGCGTGGTGCTCGAGCTGAATGGCTCGTCGAACGCGCGGGTCCAGGGCAACTACCTGCGGCACGACTACTACAACGGCTTCTCGCAGGGCTTCAATCTGATGCTCTCGGGGAACAGCAACAACGTGCTCGCCGAGCACAACGTGATCCGCGACTCGTCGTGGCCACTGCAGAGCTTCGGCGGCGAGTTCCGCTACAACCTGATGCTCAACAGCGGCCATGACTTCGTACGCGGCGGTAAGAGCGGCGCGAAGTTTCACCACAACATCTTCATGCACGCCCAGGCGCCGAACACCGGCTTCAACGGGGCGCTGTTTCTGTACGGCGGCGAGCAGAACGTCACGTTCGACAACAACACGATGGACGTCGGCGGATCGACGGGCCGCTACAACGCGCCCGCGCTGGTCCTTGGCTCGTCGGGCGTCTCGTTCGCCTCGGTCCGCAACAACGCCTTCGTGCACTTCTCGAACGTCAGCGGCTACGGGCAGAGCCTGATCGCCGGCGGGCAGAGTGAAGGCAGCATCGGCTCGCCGCGCGTCGCGAAGGCCGACTACAACGGCTGGTACAACCCGCTCGCGGGCAACACCAACCACTACGCGAACGGCATCGTCGCGGGCTCCGCGGGTGCGCACGACGTCGACGCGGACCCGAGGTTCGCGGGCGAGGTCCCCGAGATCCCCTGCAAGATCGATGAGGGGTCGGTGTGGTCGCGCACGTACGGCGTGTCGAAGGTGCTCGCCTACTACCGCTCGCTGTACGCGCCGGCTGCAGGTTCGCCGCTCGTCGACGCAGGTGATCCTGCCGACGGCGCAGGCACTGACATCGGTGCGATCGGCGCGGGCGCAGCAGACGCTGCCGACAAGTTCGGGCGCGTCCTCGAAGCCAACTAGCCGAGGGGCTATCCTCGGGCGCATGGCGCTGACGTACGGTGCGATCCGGGCTGACGAGGCGGATGCGTTTCGCGACTGCTTGATGACCACGTTCGGCCACGACGAGGCCGACGCGGATCCGGGCGGCGCGGAGCGCATGCGCGTGTTGATCGCGCCGGGCCAGGCGTGGGCCGCGTTCGACGACGGTTTGCTCGTCGGCACCGCGGGCACGTTCGATCATGCGATCGGCGTGCCCGGCGGAGGTTCGCTGCGCATGGCCGGCCTGACCATGGTGGCGGTGCGCCCGACGCACCGGCGCCGCGGCATCCTGCGCGCGCTCGTGCGGCTGCACCTGGACGATGCACAGCAGCGCGGCTATCCGGTGAGCGGGCTGTGGGCGTCGGAGGGCGCGATCTACGGCCGCTTCGGCTATGGCATCGCGGCGTACGGCGACGCCATCGACATCAAGCACGCCCACGCGCTGACCATCGCGTCGCCCGGCGCGTCCGATACGCTCGCCATGGTCGACGAGGCGACGGCGCGCGCGCAGCTGCCCGCGATCTACGCGGAGGCGACAGCACTGCGGCCGGGCGTGTTGCGGCGCTCCGACGTGTGGTGGCGCGAGCGTCGCTTCCTCGAGGTGCCGTTCGTACGCGGTGGCGCGAGCCGTCGCCGCCACGTGATCGCGCGGCGTGAGGGCGCGAACGTGGGCTACGTGGCGTACCGGCAACGCCCAGGCTTTCTGGGCGGCGTGCCATCGGGCAAGGCCGAGATCAACGAGCTCGTCGGCATCGACGCACAAGCCGAGGCCGCGCTGTGGCGCTACATGCTGGCGCTCGATCTGCACCCGCACGTCACCTGGTGGAACGCACCCGTCGACAACACGCTGACCTGGCTGGTCGAGGATCAGCGCCCCATCCTGCGCACGCCGAGCGACACGTTGTGGCTGCGCGTGGAGGACGTGCCCGCGACCCTCGCTGCACGTCGCTACTCGCTCGACGGCACGCTCCGGTTCGCCATCGACGACACGACGTGGCAACTCGCGGTGCAGGGCGGCCAGGGGCACTGCGAGCCGACGGCACAGCCCGCCGAGCTCCGGCTCTCGCGCGCGATGCTCGGGGCCCTGTTCCTCGGTGGAACCACCGCATCGCAGCTCCACCGAGCGGGGCGGATCATCGGCGACGCCGGTGCGATCGCTCGCGCCGATCAGCTGTTCGCGTCGGCGTACGCGCCGTGGTGCCCCGAAGTATTTTGAGCGACGATGGCGCGTGTTGCGCGCGTCCTTGATCGCCTGGCTGTTCGTCCTCACCGCATGCCCGCCACCTGCGCCGGTGCGCCCCCACGCGGTGCCGCCGACGACGGGCGCGTTGCCGCAGCCGCCCGACGCCAAGCCCGACGCGCTGCGCGTGACGTGGACGCGCGTGGGCACCGCCGCCGAGGTACCGCCCCCGCCGCCGCCTGGCACGTTCCGCCTCCACATGATCGACGTCGGCACCGGCCTCGCGATCCTCGTGCAGGGCTCCGACTTCGCGATGCTGTTCGATGCGGGGACCAACGACCGCGACGAGAAGCCCCTGCGCGTGGCCGCGTACCTCGCCGCCGCGCTCGGGCCGTCGGGTGATGACCTGTGCGTCGAGAACGGCGCGGACAAGCCCACCACGCGCCGTGCGATCGACCACGTCGTGCTCTCGCACCCGCACCTCGATCACGCCTCTGCGCTCGACCTCGTGATCCACTGCTACGACGTCGCGCACGTGTGGGACTCCGGGCGCATCAACCACACGGTGTTCTATCGCGAGCTGTTGTCGACGATCGCCAAGGCGCCTGCCGCGTATCACACGGCCGCATCGGTCCCCGACAACAAGTCCGTGACGGTGAAGGACCTCGCGATCACGCTACCGAACTGGCAGCGGTTCAGCGAGGGCGACGAGATCCGCCTCGGCGAGCGCGCGTCGTTCACCATCCTCCACGCGAACGCCAAGCAGAGCGGCGACCCGAACGAGAACTCGATCGTCCTCGCGCTCGTGCTCGGCGACAAGCGCATCCTGCTCGTCGGCGATGCGGAGTCGGGCCCGCGCAAAGACCCCACGTACCCGCTCGGCGACGTCGAGGAGTTCCTCGTCGAGCAGCACGCGCAGGACATCCGTGCCGACATCTTGCAGGTCGGCCACCACGGTTCCATCACGTCGAGCCGCCGCGAGTTCCTCGAGGCCGTGCAGCCAAGCCTCGCGCTCGTGTCGAGCGGCCCCAAGACCTACGGAGGTAAGACGCTCCCCGATCGCGAAGTGCTCGAGGAGCTGGCGCGGGTGGGCGCGACGGTCTTGCGGACCGACGAGCGCGACGGGAATTGTCCGATCAGCGGCCGCATCGGGGGCGACAGCGGCCCCGGCGGATGCGATACCTGGGTCATCACGATCGGACCATGACGCGACGCCTCTATCACGACGACGCCACCCTCCGCCGCTTCGACGCTGACGTCGTCGCGCACACCACGTTCAAGGGCCAGCCGGCCGTCGTCCTCGATGCGACAGCGTTCTACCCGGAGGCCGGCGGCCAGCTCGGCGACCGCGGCACGCTAGGCGGCGCGACCGTCGTCGACACGCAGCTCACCGACGACGACACGATCGTGCACATCCTTGCGGGGGATGCACCCGCCGTCGGTACGCGCGTCACCGGCGAGCTCGACTGGATGCGCCGCCGCCAGCACATGGCGCAACACACGGCGCAACATCTGCTCTCGGGCACGCTGCTCGACCGCGCCGCGGCACCCACGGCCTCGGCCCGCCTCGGCGAGAGCGCGCTCACCATCGATGTCACGCGCGATCGCATCCCCGAGGCCGAGCTCGCCGCCGCCGAGGACCTCGCCAACGACCTCATCGACGACGACCTCGCGATCCGCGCCTGGTTTCCCGCACCCGAGGAGCTCGCGGCGATGAAGCTGCGCCGCGATCCGAAGGTCGACGCCAACATCCGCGTCGTCGCGATCGGCGACTTCGACTTCTCGCCGTGCGGCGGCACCCACTGCGCGCGCACCTCGCAGATCACGAGCATCCGCATCACCGGCGCCGAGCGCTACAAGGGCATGACGCGCGTGACGTTCGCCGCCGGCCGCAAGGCACGCGCCGAGATGTTCGCGCGCGACACCGTCCTGCGCGGCCTCGCCTCGCGGTTCTCGTGCGGCCCTGCCGAAGTGCCCGCGGCGATCGAGAAGCTCACGCGCGACGTCGAGGCGTCGAGCACCGAGTTCATCGCGCTGCGCGGTCGCCTGGCCTCGCTGATCATCGACGCGCTGCCACGGTCCGGGTCTGTCGTCGCCTCGATCCCGGGTGACCCGGAGCTCCTGCGCAGCGTCGCCGCCAAGCTCGCCGGCAGCGGCCGCGATGCGCTGCTCAGCGCCCCCACCACGGACGGGACGCTCGTGGTGCTGTTCCGCGCCGCGGGCTCCACGCTCGACTGCGGTGCGCTATTCAAGCAGCTCGTGGCCAAGGTCGGGGGCCGCGGCGGTGGTAAGGCCGAGCGCGCCGAGGGCCGCCTCACCGCGCCCGTCGCCGACTGGCCCGCGCTGATTGCCGAGTTGACCTAGCTCGTCTTCAAGTTCACCGTCAGCTGCTTTTCGTCAGGCGCGGACGGGAAGCTCGCGGACGACAGCACGTTCTTGATGCACGTGCCGAGTGGCGTGGTGTTGAGCCCTGGCGGGACGAGCTCCACGGCCTTGATCTTGCCGGTCGTCGCGATGTCGATCAGGACCTTCGAGCCCGCGGGCGGCGTGCCGTGCTCGGCACCGCACCTGGTGATGCCGGGCCGGTGCGCCTGCAGTGCCTGCATGTACGCCGCGTTGCCCTTCGGCGTCGTCGGCTTCGTCGGGGTCCCCTGCTTCTTGGTCACGTTGGTCACGCCTTCGATCGACGCGTTGCCGCTTCCCGCGGGCTCGGCGGCGCTACCGAGATTCGGCGGCGCCACGGGCGAGATGGCGTCGGGGCCGCGGTCGGGGCTCGCCGGTGAAGACGTGATGTTCACCGTCGTCGGTTGCTGCTGCTGCATCTGCTTGTAGACGAGGAACAGCGCGCCGCCCGCGATGCCGACCATCGCGAGCGAGAGCAGCGGCCACATGAGATTCCGCGCCGGCTTGGCAGGCAGCGCCGCGACACTCAGGGTGCCGTTGCCGGTGGTCGGATTGAGCGGAACGAGGGCGGGCCCGCTGACGCTGGTCTCGTTGCTGAACGGCGGCGGGGTGGTCTGCTGGGTGAAGTCGGTCTTCTCCTGCGGCGGACGCATCGCTCGGATCTCGAGCGGCACCTCGGAGATCGTCGAGTCGACGGCCGGGAACTCGTCGTCTTCATCGTCGAGATCGACGGCGGTCCGCTCCTCGGGGAGGCTGAGAAGCGGCATCGTCGAGCGCGAGCCCGACGCGGACGAGCGCTGCACCGCGATCGCGACCTGCGAGCTGCGCTTGGCAATCTCCTCGGCGAACTCCGAGCGCACGAAGTCGCTGATCTCGCCCTGCGTCCACGTGCGGCCGAGCGGCGCGAGCGCGTCGAGCACCGCGCTGCCGAGCTGACGCGCCGATTCGAACCGGTTCGTCGGATCGCGCTCGAGCGCACGCGCGAGCGCGGCCGCGAGCGCGTCCGGCACATCGGGACGGTAGCGGCGCACGTCGGGGATGGGCTGCTCCATCACCGCTCGGAAGGTGAGGTAGTCAGTCTTGCGCTGGAACAACCGCCGCAGCGCGACCATCTCGTAGATGCACACGCCGAGCGCGAACACGTCGACGCGGCGATCGATCGAACCGCCACGTAGCTGCTCGGGCGCCATGTACGCGTACTTGCCCTTGACCGTGCCGGTCTGCGTGTTCGCGGACGCGTCTTTGACCTTCGCGATGCCGAAGTCGAGCACCTTCACGACGCCCGCGTCGGTCAAGAACAAATTCGACGGCGTCACGTCGCGGTGCACGATGCCGAGCTCGCCACCCTCGCGATCCTTGAGCTCGTGCGCGAAGTGGAGTGCGTCGATCGCCTGCTGGATCACGCCACCGACGAAGCCGAAGTCGAGCTCGCTCTGCGCGCGACTCTTTTTGCGGAGCAGCGGCAGCAGCGTGACGCCCTCGAGGTACTCCATGACGATGTACAGCTGGCCGTCGGTCTCACCGAGCTCGTAAACCTGGCAGATATTCGCGTGCGAGAGCTTCGAGGAGATCCGCGCCTCGGCGATCAACATCTGGCGGAACCGCGCATCGTCCGCGAGGTGCGGAAGGATGCGCTTCACCACGAACAGCTTCTCGAACCCCGCCGCGCCCTCGAGGCGAGCCAGGAAGATCTCCCCCATGCCACCCGTGGCCAATCTGGCCAGCAGCTCATAACGCCCAAGCCTGGTCGGCGTTGGCCCCCCCGGGATGCCCATGTGAGTGAAATTCTAGCAGGTCCCGCCTGCAGGCGCGCGATCGCAAGTCCGACGAAGGTCGGGCGCGCAGAAGCGCCGAAGGCGGTGCGGAGGTGAATCGGCTATACACGCAGAAGGCATGCGCTTCGAGCTCCACTGCCACTCCACCTGCTCCGACGGGACCGAGGCCCCGGAAGGGGTCGCTGCGCGGGCCGGCGCGCGCGCGGTGGACGTGTTTGCCCTCACGGATCACGACACCTGTGCGGGCTCGGCGCGTGTGCAGCTCGCCGGCGCGCGCGTCATCCGCGGCGTGGAGATGTCGTGTGACGACAACGGCCGCACCATCCACGTGCTCGCCTACGACCGCGGCGGAGACTGGGCGCCGCTCGAGGCACGGCTGGATGCGGTGCGAACGGCGCGCATCAATCGCCTCCGCGTAATGGCTGCGCGGCTCGAGCACCGCGGCATCAAGCTCGACATCGACGCCTTGCTCGCGCAGGCAAACGAGCGCGCCGTGGGCCGCCCCGACCTCGCGCGCGCGATGGTCGCCGCCGGCGCCGCCAGCTCGATGAAAGATGCCTTCGCGCGCCACCTCTACGACGGTGGCCCCGTCGACGTCCCGCACGCCGCGCTGCCGCTGATCGAAGCGCTCGCGCTCGGCCGCGCCGCCAACGCCGCGATGGCCCTCGCCCACCCGCACCTGTACGACGAACGCGGCGTGCAGCTCCTACGCGCGTACCGCGACGACGGCCTCACCGGCGTCGAGGCGTTTCACGGCATGTACGACGCGCGCGAGCGCGGGCGCTGGATCACCCTCGCCGACAAGCTCGGGCTCACCTGTACCGGCGGCTCCGACTGGCACGGCCCCGAGGAGGCGTCACACGGTCCGGGCGTCGATCTACCCGACGACCGCAGCGAGGCGCTACTCCGCTGGCTCCAGCAGTAGGCGGTGATACTCGTTGAGCGCGCGCTCGTAGCGATCGAACGCGCCGGGCCGCGCGACATCGAGCGCGCAACCGAGCATCGTGGCGAGCGCGGCCTTGGTGTGGCCCGCATCCGCGAGCGCGAGCGCGAGGAACGCGGTGAACGGCGGGTACGCGGGGTCGTCGGCGATCGCACGCGCGAGGATCGCGACCGCATCGTCGGCGCGCCCCACGTTGCGCAGCGTCGAGCCGTAGCCGACCGTGAAATGCCGGCGCCGCTCCTCGGGCACGCCGAGCTCGTACGCCGCGTCGTAGTAGCGAATCGCGTCGCGCTCGAGGCCTGCGCGATCGTGCGCGAAGGCCGCTTCGATCTGCGCCAGCACGTTCAGCGGCTCACGCAGCGCGAGGGCCTTGGCCTCGCGCAGGTGCTCGTCGTGCTTGCCCGCATCCCACAGGGCGCGCAGCTCGTCGATGGTCATCGCTTGCCCTTGATCTTTTTCTTCGGCGCCGGCTTCTTGGCGACACGCTTTTTCTTCGCGACGGGCTTCTGCTTCGCGACGACGGGCGCCTCGATGTTGGCCAGCTCGACGACGCGCTGGTACTCCGCCTCGCTGACCGGCTGCACCGACAAGCGCCCCGGCTTGAGCACGACCATGTCGGCGAGCTTCGGGTCCGCGCGCAGGCGATCGAGCGAAACAAAGTGCGGTGCCGTCGACACGTACTCGACGTCGACGCAATCCCAGATCGGCCCTTCGCGCGTGGCCTTTTCGTCGAAGTAGGGGCTCTTGGGATCGAACTGCGTCTCGTCGATCACGCCGGTGCGCACCACCTTCGCGAAGCCCGCCACGCCCGGCGGCTTCGCGTTCGAGTGATAGAACAGCACCTGATCGCCGATAGACATCGCCCGCATGTGGGCGCGCGCGAAGAAGCTGCGTACGCCCGTCCATGGCTCGATCTTCACGCGCTCGAGATCGGTGATCGAGAACGTGTCGGGCTCGGACTTCATCAACCAGTACTTCATCGTCAGCTTCCTACAACGGGCACCCCGACCTCGAGCGTGTGCATCGGAATCTCGCGCGTCACCGCGTGCACTTCGTCGGCGAAGCCGGTCAGGTTCACGTTGAACGAGAACTTCGTCGGCTGGCCCAGCGGCTTGAAGAAGTTGTCGTAATGCGTCGGCACGATCAACTTGGGCTCGATCGCGCGAATGATGCGGCCGAAGTAGTCCTTGGTGAACCGGCGCCCCGAGATGCCCGCGAATAACACGTCGACGTTCTTCACATCGATCGCGTCCTCGATCAGATCGCACGAGCCCTGGTGATACAGGCGCAGTCCCGCGACGTCGATCGCGATGCCCCACACCTGGCCGCACTTGTAGGCCTGCGGGTTGAGCTCGTCGACGTGGTCGCAGGTGAGCTCGCCGGAGTACGGGATCCCGAGCCCGAGCTGCAGCTTGCTGTGCAAGCTCGGGATGAAGTGGAACGTGAACGGCCCCACCGCATAACGCTTGTGCGGCTCGGCCACGACCGCCTGGTCCGCCGCGCCGTGCAGACCCATCAGGTGCTGGAGCGACGTCGAGCCGTAGGCCTTGCAGCCAAACCGCTTCGCGATCGCCGGCACGTCGAGCGCATGGTCGAAGTGCGTATGCCCGACGAGCACCGCGTCCGCTTTGTCGATCCAGCGCGTGACCAGCTCCTCGTCGGAGGGCACCACCTTGCGCCACACCAGCTGGCCGAACGGGAGCCGTGTGACGTACGGATCGATCCAGACGACGGTGCCCTCGTAGGCGAGCCGGAGGCCTGCCGTACCGAGCCACGTGATCGAGAGGCCAGGCGGCAGCGGGTGATCTGCAGGCCACGCGAGCTGCCGAGCTGTTAGCTCATCGCTCTTATGTTGGCGGCGAGCGGTTGCCAGGTACGCGAGACCCGAGCCGATGTGACCGAGCGGTCCGAGCACCTAGGCACTTTACCTCGCTCCCGACTCCCACGTGCCGCCTGGCGGCGCTACAACCGCTTCCCACAAGGAGATAATGATGGCTTTCACCCTTCCCGAGCTTCCCTGGGCCAAAGAGGCGCTCGCGCCGACGATCTCTGCCGAGACGATCGAGTACCACTACGGCAAGCACCACAAGGCGTACGTCGACAACCTCAACAAGTTCGCCGACGGCACCAAGTACGCCTCGATGTCCCTCGAGGAGGTCGTGAAGGCGTCGGCGGGCCAGGCCTCCGAGAAGAAGATCTTCAACAACTCGGCGCAGGTCTGGAACCACACGTTCTTCTGGAGCTCGATGGCGCCGAAGGCTGGCGGCAACCCGACCGGCGCGGTCGCGGGTGCGATCGACAAGGCGTTTGGCAGCTTCGCTGACTTCAAGACCAAGTTCTCCGAGGCCGCGGCCGCACAGTTCGGCTCGGGCTGGGCGTGGCTCGTCAAGAACAGCGATGGCTCGCTCGCGATCGAGACCACGTCGAACGCGGAGACCCCGTTCACCACCGCGGGCAAGACCTGCATCCTGACGATCGACGTCTGGGAGCACGCGTACTACATCGACTACCGCAACGCGCGCCCGAAGTTCATCGAGGCCTGGTGGAACCTCGTGAACTGGGACTTCGCGAACAAGAACTTCGGGTAGTACCGTCGCCCCCGCGCCCTCGAGGGCGCTGTTATCGTCGCGGTAATGAGTGACGGTACCGAGGTGGCGACCGAAGAGGACCCCACCCGCTCCGATGGCGACAGGGCGGCTGCTGCCGCCCCTGCCCCCACCCCCGACCCCGAGTCGATCCCGAGGCCTCACGGCGAGCGCTACAAGGTGCTCAGCCGGCTCGGCAAGGGCGGCATGGGGGAGGTCATGGCCGTGCGTGACCAGGTGATCAACCGCGAGGTCGCGCTCAAGCGGATCCGCAAGGCGAACCCGAGCAACAAGCTGCTCGAGCGGTTCATGCGCGAGGCCGGCATCCAGGGCCGGCTCGAGCACCCCGCGATCGTGCCGCTCTACGACATGGGCTACGACGCGAGCGGTGCACCCTACTTCACGATGAAGAAACTCGCGGGCACCACGCTCGCGAAGCTGCTCGAGACCGACCACACGCCGTTCGCCCAGCAGCGCCTGCTGCGCGCGTTCTCCGAGGTCTGCCTCGCGGTCGAGTTCGCGCACGTGCGCGGCGTCATCCACCGCGACCTCAAGCCCGACAACATCGTCCTCGGCGACTTCGGCGAGGTGTACGTGCTCGACTGGGGTGTGGCCAAGGTCGTCGGTGAGCCAGATGGCGACCTCGCCGATGTCAACAGCGGTGCCGAGGACAGCGAGCACGCGACGATGCCGGGAACGGTGATCGGCACGCCGGGCTTCATGTCGCCCGAGCAGGTGCGCGGCCTCGCTGACGTCGACGCGCGCACGGACGTCTACGCGCTCGGCTGCATCCTGTTCCAGATCTTGACCCGCCAGATGTTGCATCCGGCGGGTAAGGCCGCGCTGGCGACGGCGCTCTCTGGCCTCGATGCACGTCCGTCGGTGCGTACGCCCGACCGCTCCATCCCGCCGGAGCTCGACGAGCTGTGCGTGCTCGCCACCGCGCTCGACCGCGAGAAACGCATCGCCACGGCCCGCGAGCTCGGCGAGCGCGTGCAGCGCTACCTCGACGGTGACCGCGATCTCGCGACGCGCAAGAAGCTCGCGACCGAGCACCTGACCAAGGCGCAGGCCGCGTTCGCCGCCGGCGACGGCACGGAGCAGCGCCGCGTCGCAATGCGCGAAGCCGCCAGCGCGCTGGCTCTCGATCCCGAGCTAACCGCCGCCGCCGAGCTCGTCGGGCGGTTGATGCTCGAGCCCCCGCGCACGACGCCCCCCGAGGTGAAGGCACAGATGCTCGAGGATGACGTGGTGACGCTGCAGAGCAGCGCGCGCGTTGGTGTGTTCGCGTATCTCGGGTTCCTCGCGTTCACGCCGCTGATCTGGTGGATCTCGCCGCCGGGCTCGGCGTACGTGCCGATCATCGCGGGCGTCATCGTGCTCAACCTCGGCTTGTGTTACGCGGGCACGCGCTTGCGTCCACTCGGGCTCGAGAGCTTGCTCGCGATCGGCAACGCGATCCTGATCGCGTTGCTCGCACACTGGTACTCGCCCTTCTTCGTCGCGCCGGGCCTCGCGGCCATGTCGGCGATGGCGTTCGGCTACTCGCCGACGAGATCCGTGGTCACGCAGTCGTTCGGTACGATCCTGATCCCGGCTGCGGCGGTGCTGGTACCGTTCATGCTCGAGCGGCTCGATGTTGTCGAGACCACGACCTCGGTGCGCGCTGACGGCATCCTCATGCACGCGCAGGCGATCGGCGGCGACGAGACGACCGTGCTCGTCGTCGCCGCGCTCTACGTGTTCGCGCTCGTCAGCTCGGCAGCCTTCATGGCCTCGCGCATGAAGGCACGCGAGCGGCGCGCCAAGCGCGACCTGTTCCTGCAAGCGTGGCAGCTCCGCCAGCTCGTCGCGCGCTAGGGTCGGACCCTAATCGCGCAACTTGCACTTCACTTAGCGCAGACGATCGTAGCCCGCGCTACAAACCTGGCGCGTAATTGCACTCCAGGTTGTGCGATTAGGGTCCGACCCTAGTTCCGCAACCTAGTTCCGGAGGGCCTTAGCGGCCCACGCGCGCCGCTGCACGCGCGTGAGGAGTGCGAGGACCGCGGTCGTGAGCAGCGCGGTCTGCGCCCGGCCGGTGACCACCGCGTCCACGGGTACTGGCGCGGACGCGAGGGCGGTGCGCACGGCGCGCATCAGCGAGGACCCGATGTGCGGTAGCGCCTTGGGCGTGGGAACCGGGCGGACGGCTTCCCGCACCGCGAGCTCGGCTTGCGCCTTGGCCAGCTCCACTGGCGTCGCGCGGGCGATCGCGCGGGCGAGCTGCTCGGCCGCCGCCACCACATCCGCGATCGGGTCTGTCGGCGCACCCGCGCGAACACCGCAGCTCGGGCACGCAGGCGTCGTGGTCACGTTATATGCGCACCGGCACGTCGGACAGTGGAGATAGCTCATGGCCTAACCCAGCCTCGATGCCTCCTCAGGCGCGCGCAAGTTTTCGTCCGCTTGGCGCAGCGCGGCGCAGCGGGAACTCGACGCGATGGATCACCCCGCGCTCGGGGCACACGAGCAGCACCCCATCCGCGCCGTGCGCGAGCGCGAAGGCCACCGCGTATTCGAGCAGCTGCCGCCGGGTCGCGGCCGTGGTGATCCGCGGAGCCTCTTCGCCAGTCTTGACCTCGGCGACGAGTAGCACGCCGTCCTCCTCGACGAGGTAGTCGGCGCGCAGCTCGGTCTCGCACGGCTCGCCGTCGACGATCGGCGTCCACCACGTGCGCACCTGCCGCGCGACGATCGTGAACCCGGCATCGCGCAGCAGTTCCTCGGCGGCATCCTCGCCGGCCCCCGCCCGTGCGGCGCGCGCCTTTGCTCGCCACGAACCGCGCATCCCGCGCGCGAGCCGGGCGAGGACCAGCGCCACCAGCGCACCAACGAGCACGGCGACGAGGACGAGCGTGGTCTCGCGCGACATCGTGGCGATCCTCGCGGATCGGTCTGACTACGGCACGTGATGGATGTCGGCCCGCGGCGCGCACGCGCCCGCCGGCGCATCGCAAAGCGGCTCCCCATCGCCGAGCTGTTCACCCGAGGACGCGAAGCCGATGCGCACGCACGCCGCGAGCAAGCGGAGCCGCGCGAAGCACGCCCTGCTCACCGCCGACGCCGCCGTACCGCCGCGAACAATCCGAGCACCGCGAGCCCGAGCGAACCGGTCGAACGCCCCGTCGAGCATCCGCCTTCCTCGCCGTCGCCGCCGTCGCCGCTTCCACTGCCGCTCCCACCGCCGCCACCGTCGAGGTCGGTGATCCGCAGCGCGTCGAACCGCAGCTGCTGCGAGGCGATGCCCGTGTTGTCCGCAAGCTCGACGTATTCGTCGCCGGTCGCTTCGAGTGCGAACTCGCCAAGGACGACCCATCCGGCAGCCGTCGTCTGATCGATCGTCACGCTGTCGACGATCCCGCCGTGCGCGATTCGATAGACGGCTTTGGTCGCTGTCGAGGCCTGCACGTACGCCTCGAGCTTGGCGCGGATCGGCTGCGTCGGGCGGAGCAACCAGCGCGCGAAGTTCGACTTCGCTGCTCCGGTCGTGGTGCCGGTCCACTCGCTCGTATCGCCGTAGCCGGTGGTCTCGCGGCGCCAGTACCGCGGCTCGCCGCCGGCGAGGTAGCACAGGCTGCGCTGATCGATGATGCCGTCGTCGGGGATCGCCTTGCAGCGGTCCGCGGTGTGCCAGAAGTCGGCGCCCATCTCGTTGTAGACGTCGATCGCGTTGTCGCGATACTTCGCCGAGCGCGTGTTGCACGTGGTGGTCGACGCACAGCAGCCGTTGTAGCGACACCCGAGGAACTCCCCCCACTCGATCGCCAGGGGATCGCTGGAGCTCATCGGGACGTTGTTCATGTACTCGACGGCCGCCAACCAGTCATCGACGCCGGTGATCTCCTGGCGCAGGCGCTCGACGACAAACGCGACCGCCTGCGCGGTGTTGCCCTCGACGGTGAGGATCCGGTCGCCGTACGTCGCGAGCGTCTGCGCGTACGTGCCGGAGTCGAACTGGAACATGCCGAGGCCGCCCTGTTCTTGCGAGCATGGGCCATCCGAGGCGCCGGCGATGACCGGCCCACCTTCGCACGAAGGCGAGTCCGGCCCCTGGCACGCCCACGTCGCCTCGGACCAGCAGTGCGCGAAGTTGGTCTCGCTCACCGCAATCCCCGCGAGGAGCGCGCCGTTGTACACGCCCATCTCCGCGGCCGAGTCGCGGATCAACTCCATCCGGGCCTTGCGCTGCGCCGCGGTCAGCGCTTGCTCGAAGGAGCTCTCGTCCTCGGGCGACGCGCATGCGCCCGCAGCGAGCACGAACGCGAGCAGATACGGCGTGCGGGGCGACGTCATCGCCCCGCCATTCTATGCCTATCGGCGGCGGCGTGGTTGCGGCCGTTGCACGACCTCGTCGTTCGGCAGCTGGGCCAGTTTCACCTTGACGGTACTGGTGCCATTCGGGCGGACGACCTGCAGCTCGATCGTGCTGCCCGGCCTACGCATCGCGATCGTGTTCTTGAGCACGTCGCTGGACCGGATCTCCGCACCATCGATCGAGACGATCACGTCACCATCCGATAACCCCGCCTTGTGCGCCGGGCTGCCCGGCTGCACGCCCGCGACCACGGCGCCGCGCGACGCGGGCAGATTCTGGTGCTTGGCCAGCTGCGAGGTCACCGTCGCGATGTTCACGCCGAGGTAGCCGCGCGAGACCTTTCCGTCCTTGACGAGCATGTCCATGATCGGGCGCGCCATGTTCGTCGGGATCGCGAACCCGATGCCCGCGTACCCGCGATTCGGCGACGCGATCGCGGTGTTGATCCCGACCAGCTCACCGCGCAGGTTCACCAGCGCGCCGCCCGAGTTGCCCGGATTGATCGCTGCATCCGTCTGGATGAAGTCCTCGTAGTCCTCGATGTTCATGCCCGAGCGCCCCTTCGCCGAGACGATGCCCATCGTCACGCTCTTGCCAACGCCGAACGGGTCACCCACGGCGAGCACCACCTCGCCCAAGCGCAGCGAGTTCGAGTCGCCGAACGACAGCGGCTTCAAGCGCGGTAACGTTCCCTGGAGCTGCAGCACGGCCAGGTCCGCCTTGGGATCGGCGCCCACCACTTTCGCCTCGAAGTCCGAGCCGTCGTGCAGTGTCACCGTGATCTCGGTCGCGCCCTTCACGACGTGGGCATTGGTCAAGATGCGTCCCGTCGACGAGACGATCACACCCGAGCCTTTGCTCATCTGCTTCCGCCCGGTCGGCTCCATCCCGTACATGGGCGAATCGGGATCGGTGAAGAACGGGTCATACGCGGCGGGCCCCTTCTCGACCGCCGTGGTGGAGATGTTCACCACGCTATCGACCACCCTCTCCGCCACATCGGGGATCGAGGCGTCGGTCATCGCCGACGGCGCCGCCTCCGCGATTGAGGGTCCGGAGCGCAGTGCGGCACCGGTGCCGAGTGCGCCAACGACAATGCTAGCGGCAAGCAGCTTACGTAGCGAGGTCATGTTCAACTCCTTATCCAGGCTTTGCAGGCCCCGATCCAGACGGACATTTCGACGCTTGGACCGTTCCACGGGTTGTCCGTATTCCAGGCCAAACTCTGGTCACACGAATTGGCCTGCCTACTGCCCGTTCGTCCAGGTATGCACAACTCCCCGAGAAATGCTCCGAGATGTCCCGACGCCTCCGCCTGACCCCGGCAGCTCCCGGCAACGTCGATGATCTCGTTCGCCTCGTGGCCGACGACCACATCCGCCGCTACCTCCTCGACGGCCAGCTCTTCGACCGTGCCTGGACCCTCGGGCGCATTCACGATAGCGACCAGCTCCGCGCCACCCACGGCGTCGGCCTCGATCTCGCCTACGCCGCCGACACCGGCGACCTCGTAGGGTTCACGGGCTTCCTCGACACCGACGACACGGGCGCCCCCATGCTCCTCTACGCGCTCCTCGTCCCGTACACGGGCCAGGGCCTCGGCACGGAGCTGGCGCGCGCCTCCATCGCATCCGCCGCCGCCGCGCACCTCCCGGCCATCGCCGCCGACGTCGACGCCGTCAACACCCACTCCGTCCGCCTGCTCGAGGCCCTCGGCTTCGCGCGCGTCCGGACCGCCGAGGGCGCGTTCGGCCCGATGCCCATTTACCGGCTGGCCCTCCCGTGCGAGCTGACCACAGCGCGCACCGTTCTCCGCCCCTTCCGCGCCACCGACGTCGACGACGCCCTCGCCTACCGCAACGCCCCCGAGCTCGCGCGCCACCTCCCGCACCTCCCGATCCCGTTCACGCGCGGGGACGCCGAGGCCTTCGTCGCCCAGAACATCTCCGACTCGTGGACCACGGATCCCACCTTCGCCATCGTCCACGCCCATCACGTCGTCGGCACCATCAGCCTCGAGATCGAGCTCGCCACGCGCAGCGCGATGCTCGGCTACACCCTCGCGCGCCCGCTCTGGCGCCAAGGCATCGTCACCGAAGCCTGTCGCGCCGTCCTCGCCTGGGCCCAGCGCGCCCACGCCCTCGAGCTCGTCTGGGCCGCCACGCGCGCCGAAAACATCGCGTCGCAGCGCGTGCTCGCGAAGCTCGGCTTCGCGCCCGCCGGCACCACCGCCCACGACGAGCTGCGCTTCGAGTTGCGGTTGCGCTAACGTGAAGCGGGCTGACAGAACTCGCGCCTGAAGCCCGCGCCCTCGCCGTACGGCCGAACGGAGAAGGCCATGCTCGATGCAGTGGCGTCGGGCAAGAAGGCGCTCAGGCACGAGGGCGGCTTCTCGTCGACAGCATCCGCACGGACGACGACATCGTCGATCTGCTGCACGAAGCGTTCGAGCGCGGACTCTCGGTGACGCTCTGATCGGGATCGCGAGGGAAGCCCCCACCCGGGATCGACCGCAGCGAAGGCGATGCCGGTAAGAACGCGCATGCGTTGCTCCCGGCAGGGACCACCCTCGTCGGCTTCGACTGGCCTCAAGCACATCTTCTGTTTGGAAAGCCGCTCGCCAAGCTGAAGCCTCGCGGCATCGTGCGCGCAACTGCGACGAAGGAGTTCGCCGCGGTCGTCAACGACTCGCTTCGCTCGAAGGTCCAGTTCCTCACGAAGCGTGGCTGGCGTTAGCTCGAACGGGCCGGGCCGACACGCGCGCCGCAAGACTGCCCCCGCATCCGAGTCGCTCCTCTACGAGGAGTTGCGGCCGCGCTGACATCTCGAGGTGATCACCAACAACGGATCCACTTCAGCCTCGACGAGAACAGCAACGGACAGAGGCAACTCGATGCGCATCGTCGTCGGTCCATGTTACTGCCCTATTCAAGATGGGCGTGATGGATGGGAAGGAAGGCAAGACGCACGGCGGGCGACGCGAAGGTGCCGGGCGCAAGAAGACGAACGTGCGCCGCGGCGGTCCGCATCGTCGTCGGCCCGCACTCTCGGCGCATCATCCGGTACACGTCGTGCTGCGCTTGCGTCGCTGGTTGCCTGACCTTCGCGCGGGTCGGTTCTATCGAGCGCTCCGCCCGGTCCTCGCGCTCTTCCTCGGTCGCGCTGACTTCCGCATCGTCCATCTCTCGATCCAGAACAATCACCTGCACCTGCTCGTCGAGGCCGCCGATCGCGACGCACTCGGGCGCAACATGCAGAGCTTCGCGATCAACGCCGCCCGTGCGATCAATCGTGCGCGTCGCGCCAGCGGCAAGGTGTTCGCCTTTCGCTATCACGCGACGCAGATCACCACGCCGCGGCAGGCGCGTCGTTCGCTCGCCTACGTCCTCAACAACTGGCGCCACCATCAGCAGGACCTGGCCACCGGGCGCGTCGTCAACGGATACATCCAGACCGCGATGCTCGACGAGTACTCGACGGCGATCTCGTTCACAGGTTGGATCGGACGGCCGCGCTGGACGTGCCCCGAGGGGTATGAACCGTTGCCCGTTTCACCACCGTCGACAGATCTACTCGCGCGCAGCTGGGAGCGCCTCGGGTTGATCGATCCGTTCGAGGTGCCCGGTCCGCTGGGTCGCTAGATCCGCGTCACCAGGCCGTGCAGTACGCGGAGGCTGTGACCAGTGACGGAGATGTGGACGGCGCCCATTCGGTCGAGGCGTTCGAGGGCGCCGGCGCACATCTCCTTGGACTCGCCTTCGGCGAGACCACACTGCTCACAGCACCGCTGCTACCGGCCCAGATTTCTTTTGATTCTGGAGAACCGGGCCCAGACGGATTGGCTTGGATCCAAGCGCGCAGCGCTCGAATCCGCGCGCCCTGCGCACCGCGCACCGCGCACCGCGCACCGCGCACCGCTCGGACTGCGTCGAGAGCCGCGGCGGAGCTGCAGCGCCTGAAGAGCCTTTCCGGTCGAGTCCGAATGAGAAAAGAAAATCTGGGGCCGGTAGGCGTCGTGCTGTCAGCGTTCGTGTTCTGCACGGCCTCGTGCAAGGAGTAGGGACGGGTTAGCACTACTGCGTCATAATTCGACGTCGAATTCCGGATCGATTTCGATCAGTTGTGAGATTCCTCGTCGAGACGATCGCGTGTGACCCTTCGTTGTGATCAAAGGGGGTATGGCGAATCTGATGAATGCTGCCGCAGA
>JANRKM010000101.1:0-14295 GCA_033763475.1 Kofleriaceae bacterium | reverse complement strand
TTGCCGCCGGTCGTGGTCTCGGGGTTGCCGTAGACCACTCCAATTTTTTGACGCAGCTGGTTGATGAAGATGACGACGGTCTTCGTCCTCGAGATCTGCGCGGTGAGCTTGCGCAGCGCCTGGCTCATCAGGCGCGCCTGCACACCCATGTGCGAATCACCCATGTCGCCCTCGATCTCGGCGCGCGGGGTGAGGGCCGCGACGGAGTCGACGACGATGAGATCGATCGCCCCCGTGCGCACGAGCGTGTCCGTAATTTCGAGCGCCTGCTCACCGCAGTCGGGCTGGGAGACGAGGAGGTCTTCGAGGTCGACACCGAGGCGGCGCGCGTATTCCGTGTCGAGGGCGTGCTCGGCATCGATGAACGCGCACACGCCACCGGAGCGCTGCGCCTCGGCGATCGCGTGCAGGGTGAGCGTGGTCTTTCCCGAGGACTCCGGGCCGTAGATCTCCACGATGCGGCCGCGCGGCAGACCGCCGCAGCCGAGCGCGACGTCGAGCGCGACCGAGCCCGTCGGGATGACCTCGACTTGCTGGACCTGACTACCGTCGAGGCGCATGAGGGAGCCGGAGCCGAACTGCTTGTGGATGGCGCGGATCGCCTCGTTGATGGACTTGTAAACCTCCGCGGCGGCGGTGTTCAGGCCGCATGCCGAGGTAAGTCCGCGAACACACATGGTGGTGTGTCCGGAGTGTCCGGACGGCGGACGAGGTCGTCCGAGCACCGGACGCTCGGCGGTCAGGGCGTGACGAAAGTGCGCGTGAAGCGCGTGGCCGAAGACTGCGCGCCTGTGTACCGCGTGAAGTCGCCGGCCGCGGCGCCAGGCGCGCCGAGGTAGGTGCGTAGCTCGAGCACGTATTCGGTCTGCGGCGAGAGGACCCCGCGATCGATGGTGAGCTTGGTACCGGTGAACGTGTACTCGCGCTCGCGCACGAGGGTGGATGTATTGGCGCGGTAGAGCGTCGCGGTCGCGTAGTCGTGCATCCCGTTATCGAGCTCGAAGGTGAGATCGAGGGTGGGCGAGGAGCCGGCGAGGGTGACGCGGTGAGCGTCGAGGAGGTTGGTGGTGCCGAGCTTGATGTTGGTCGGCATGCCCGCAGGCAGGTCGACGGTGAATACATCCTGCGTGGGGGCCGTCGCCGCGACGACGCCGGACAGGCCCGAGTAGGTTGCCGCCCCGCTGGGGAGGCCCTGCAGAACGAACAGCTGCGCGTGCGCGACGCGGGGCAGAACGGCGGCATCCATCGGCGGCAACACGAAAGCGTCGGTGCTCGTGACGTCGCGCAGGCACCGCACGAGGGGAATGAGGGCGGGGCCCCACGTCGGCGCGTTGAACGGATGTGCGACGAAGCCCGGCATCGCGGTGCTGGCGCCATAGCCGAACATCACGAGGGCGAGGACCTGGCCACTGGGCACGCCGAACAGCGCGGCCAGACGCGCGTGCGCCTGGATCGTGTCGCCGGTCACCGTGACGCCGGTCCCGACGGCGACGTACGGCGGTGCGGCCGTGGGCATCGAGCTCGGGCCGGTGAGCTCGATCTGGAACACCGCCCCGCCGATCGCGGCCTGACAGGGGTACGTGCCGGCATAGTTGACGAGCACGACGCGGTCGCCCTTCGCGGGATCCGGTGCGAGGAGCGAGCCGGTGAAGACCTTCATCTCGGTGGGGTTCATCGGCTGCGTCGCCGTCGAGCCGGAGGCCGAAGGCTGACCCACCCCCCACACGCCGGTGGTGTACACGCGCAGGTCCGAGTAGCCCGCGGGAGCGTTGGTAGGCGTGAGCGAATAGCTCGCGTTGGCGGGGACGGCCCCGCGATCGACGCCGCCGAATTGGGGCACCACGGCCCGGCCCTCACCGTCGGCGGGCGACCAGTGAAGCTCGCGCGGGACGTCGCCCGCCAGGGTATAGACGAGGCGCCAGAGCGTGCCCGGAAAGTCAGCGGGGATGCTGATCGCGCCATTGTCGTAGGTCGCCGGGGTCAGTGCACCGTCGACCCGCCCGATCTGCACGGTGGGCGCAGGCGAGATCGCCCGCAGCTCGACCATGTTGGTCGCGGCGCCGCTCGTCGTTGTCGTGGCGACGAGGAGCTCGAGGCGCGCGGTGGGAAGCGCGGCCTCGGGGGGCCCTTCACCTTGCGGAGCGTCCCAGCGTGAAACGGGATCGTTGCCCCAGATCTGGTTGCACCCGGCGATCGCAGCGACGAGGCCGAGCGCGGCGATCCGCATGGGCGGCATGGTGGCACGGCTTCGCGCGCCCCGACAACATCTGGCTTATTTGGGCTGGCGCCACACGTCGGCGAGCGCGCACTTCTCGAGGCCTACGCGCTTGGCCTCGGCCACGAGCGCTGAGGCCTTCTGATCGCCGACGAGCGGCTGGATCTTGATCAAGAACTGGCGGGACTCCGGGGTCTTGAGGTTCGCCGCCAGCCAGTTGGCGATGAGCAGCGTCCGCGAATCATCCTCTGGGGCGCCGGACCGCGCGATGACGTCGCAGAGCGCCTCAATGTCCTTCGCGTAGTCCGAGCCAGGGACCGCAGCACGTACGGACTGCCCCGATGCGGGCGCCTCGCCTTCACCCTTCTGGCACCCGAGGCTAACGACGAGGAGGCATGCGCACCACTTGATCATTGGCCGAGGCGTAGCAGCACGAGATCTCTGCGTCCATGCCTTCCGGCCCAGCCGGGGATGTGGCTAGATCACTTCATGGCATACGTGGTCGCTGACCCCTGCGTGAAGTGCAAGTACACCGACTGTGTCGCGGTGTGTCCCGTCGATTGCTTCTACGAGGGCAAGAACTCCCTCGCGATCAACCCGGACGAGTGCATCGACTGCGGCGCGTGCGAGCCCGAGTGTCCGACCACCGCGATCTTCGAGGAGGGGGACCTCCCGACGAAGTGGGCCGCGTACAAGGACATCAACGCGCTCGTGACCGGCGCCAAGAAGGCCAGCGACGTCGATAGCGCGAGCTGGCCGGCGCACCTGCAGGCGCAGCTCCCGAGCGCCGAGAACTGGCCGAACATCACCGAGCAGAAGAAGGCGCTTCCCGGCGCCGACGATGCCGCGAAGGAAGAGGGCAAGATCTCCGCGCTCACTCTCGAGGGTGGTGGGTGAGCTGACGTGATCGATGCGTCGTCTTGATCGGCGGCGCAGGATGCGCATCACCGCACCGCGAAACCGCGCAGGGGCGGGGGCTGAGCTGAGCTGCCCGCGCGCTTAGCCCTGCGGCGGCGCGTGCACGACGAGGACGGAACACGGCGAGTGCCGGATCGTGCTTTCGGCGACGCTGCCCAGTAGGAGGCGGCGAACGCCCCGGTGGCCGTGGGCCCCGACCGCGATCAGATCGTGGTTGCCACGCTCGGCCGCGTGCGTGATCACCGATGCAGGCGGTCCCTGCACGAGATCGATCTGGATCGGACGACCAAGCGCCGCCAGCTCCTGCTCGAGCCGTTCGGCTTGCTCCTTCACCCCGGTCAGCACGGCGTCGCGCACCGTCGACCACGGGAACCGCGCTTGACCGAGGATGGTCGCACCCCAGGAGCCCTGCGGCAGCTGCCAGGCGTGGATGACCTCGAGCGGCGCGCCGGCGACGCTGACCAGCACCGCGTGGGCGACCGCCTTGGTGGATACCAGCGAGAAGTCCGTGGCCACGAGGGGGCGCTGGAACGGCGCCTCCGCGGAGGGTCCGCGGCATACGAGAACATCGCAGGTCGCATGGCGGATGGTGGCCGCGGCGACGCTGCCGATCAGGAAGCGCGAGATGCCGGTGCGCCCGTGGGTACCGACGACGATCAGGTCCGCGGCAAGCTCGACGGCGAGCTCCGCGAGTACCTCCCCCGGCGGACCGACGCGCGTCTTGATCTCCGCGGAGATGCCAGCGGCACGGACGCGATCGAAGCGCTCCGCGACCTGGCGGGCTTCCTCCGCGCGCAGTGCAGCGCTGACCTCGCCGAGCTGCTTGAGCATCTCGTTCTCGGTGTCCTCGACCGGCGCATCATCGGCCTGCGCGTGGACGAGGTAGATCTTCACGGATGGCTGCTGCTTCGCGATGCCGATCGCGCGCGTGAGCGCCTGATCACTACCCTCGGAGAAGTCGCAGCCGACGAGAATCGTCGAGATCGCCACTTACTCCTCCGGAACCGTCCCGACGAGCAGATGGGTCGTGCTGTCACCGTAGGTGAGCTGGAGGGCCGGCTTCTTCCACACGAGCGCGCCCTCGTCGTCTTCCTTGGGCTCGCCGTACGCCTTCACCAGCTGCGCTTGCACTTGCTCGTGGGTCTCGTACGGGACGTAGGTCCGCGCGCTCACCGCGGCAACCTTGCCCTTCGCGATGTATGCGAGGAACGACGTCGCGTTGTAGCCGTTGCCGAGGCCCGGCGCGGTCCACGCGATCTCGTACTCGGCGTTCGAGAGATCCACGCGCTGCGGCTCGAGGCTCCTCACGAGCTTGGCAACCGGCTGGCCGATCATCGCCACCGGGACGAGACCATCTTTCTTCGCGAACCACTTGTCCGCCGGCACGTAGCGCCGGAACACGAGCGCGCAGGTGTCATAGCCGTGCGTGTACTCCGCGCGCATGCCCGTCGTGGGGTCGATCCAGACCTGAACGTCGTCGATCTCCTCGGCGCCCGGCCAGTTCTCTACGCTCGCCGTGAGGACCTCGCAGATCGTGTCCGAATCCGACGCCGAATCGCGCGGCGACAGCATGATGGTCGTCAGAATGCCGGTGCTGTCGTCGAGCTCGAGGCTGAGGCCGACGTCGCGCGTCAGTTTGCGCAGCTCGGTCGTGTGCTGGTCATCCTTGGCGAGCTCGCTGTCGGTGATGCCGGGCTTGATCGATCCGAACGCGGTGCCGGGATTCGCGACCTGCTTGCCGAGCAGCGTCGCGAGCGCGCCTTTGAGCTCCTTCTTGCGCTCCTCGAGGCGCGCTTCCTCACGCGCGTCTTGTTCACGTCGCTCGCGCTCGTACTCCTCGTAGTCCTTGACGCTGTCGCTATCGACGACGTCGACGGCATCCTCCGAGAGCGTCGGCCGCGTGTCCTTACCCGAGACGTAGTCGCGAATCGCGAGCCCGAAGGGGATGCACGTCAACACCGCCATCACGATCGTCGACCGGGGTATCCGCATAGCCGCGGACGCTACTACAGGCGCGCTTCGTACGACAGCCAGAGTTGAAGCTCGGGGTTCGGCGTCCGCTCCAGCGTCGCCTCCCGCTTGTCCATCCACCACTTCGCGTCCATACGAATGCGAAAGGAATCACGTTTTCGTACGCGAAACGTCGAATCGAGGAGGCCTGAAATAGACCGCTCGAGATAGGTGTTGTCGGTGATCGCCTCGTCGAGGAAGCGGATGCGGGCGCGGATGCGCGTGCCCGCCTGCGGCGTCCACTGGCCGATGAACCACAGCGCGAGGTCCTGGCGGAACGCCTCCGGGGACAGAGCGCGATCGTCGAGGAGCTGGTGCTGCAGCATCGTCGTGAGCACGAGGTTGCGCTCGGGTTGGTACCGCGCGCGCGCGATCGACGTCAGCTGGCGGCCACCACACGGCACTGGCTCGCCGGTCTCCGACGTCTCCGTCGACACCTCGTAACACTGATCGTGGCCACCACGCTGGAGGTCGCGATCCTGGTAGCGGAGCCAGAGGCCGAGTCGTAGCTCCTGCGAGGTTTGCACGTCGCTGCGCACGTAGGTATCGAGCTTGGGCTGAACGCGCCCGAGCGGGTTGATGCGCGGATCGGTCTCGAAGGTCGACGGAGGCACCCAGATGTCGGCGAGCGCGCGGAGCTGCATCAGCTTGCCGGAGCGTAAGTAGCGGAGTCGGAAGCCGAGCTCGTCACGCGCACGCTGACCTTCGAACTCGTCGGCCTGCGACACCGGACCCGCGTACGGATTCGCGTAGCTGGTGCTGTAGTAGCGAAACACGGCCTCGAGCTCTTCCTTCTTGCGCGTCGCAGTGACGCGCAAGATGCCCGCGGGGCCACCACCACCTTGCGCTTGTGGCGAGTCAGGCAGCTTGTCGTAACTGAACGCGGCCTCGCCGAAGACGTCGAGCCATTTGCGGCCGAACGCGAAGTTCGCACCGGCGGCGCCGAACTGCTTGCCCGTCGGGAATCGCGACCACTCCTGGAAGTCGAGGTCGAGGCCGTCGACGAGGTTCTGCTCCTGCGCGTAGAACACCGTGGCGCCGAGTGAGTTGCGCCGATCCGCGTAGTACGTGACGTTGCCGCCCGCGAGCTTCTCGAGAAAGACGTTGGGCAGCGTCCAGAACTTGAAGCGGCCCGCCGGTGCAAGCAGGTCATCTTCGGGACGCACGTACACCGTCGGTGCCGAGCACTGCGGGCTGTCGTCGTGCGGGTCCTCGCAGACTTGCCGGTCGACCAGCTCGTACTGATAGATCGAACGTCGCGACGCTGACGCCCAGCCATAGACCTGCGCCCAGCCCGAGCCCAACTCGAGCTTCTTGGCGCCCGCGCCGATGCCGAACAGACCATTGCGCCACGCGAAGTCGGGCGTGACGTAGTTGTTATCCTCTGCGTCGGTGCACGGCGAATTCGACAGCTCGCCGTCCGTCTTGCGACACTCGTTGGCGAGGTCCTGCGAGAAGTACATCTGGTCGTCCTGGTACAGGCCGTTGGGCGTGTACTGTGACGAGTTGTCGAACACGAGCCGCTGGGCGAAGCCGGCGCGGAAGCTGCCGCCGATCACCGCGACTTTGTCGGTGTCCCACTTCACGAAGGCCTTGGGCACGTGAAACTGGAGATGCTTGTCCTCCGCGATCAGCGCGTTGCGATTCGGATCGTAGCTGACATCGCCCATGCGCAGGCGCGTCGTCGTCAATGCGATGCCCGCCGTCAGGTGCTTGAGCGCGGTCATGCGCCCGCGCACCATCATCGGTGCCACCGTGTTGTCGCCACGCGATGCACGCGTCGTCGCGCGCACCCAGCCGTGCGCGGCGAGTGGATTCTTGACGCCCTCGCCGACCAGGAGGAACGCCGCCATCGCGAGCAGCTTGTCCTCGGTGATCACGCCCGCCGCGACCAGGTCGGCTGGGTTGCGAATCACGCCCTGGTTCAGGGTGCGGAACTCGATGATCTTGTCGACGTCCTGATAGGTGAGGTTCGGCAGCGCGTAGAGCTCCGCACGATCTGCGGTGTTCAAGCTCACGCCGCGCGACAACAGATCCAGCAGCTCGTCGTAGGTTTCTTGCGAGATGTCCTGCGACGCGAGCAGGTCGTCGAGCTCGGCCTGATCATTGATGTCGATGAAGGTCTCGTATGGCGTCGCATCGGCGACGCGCGGTGCGAGCGCGACGACACCGGCGACAAGGACTGCAGCAGTAGTCGCGCGCACCCTGTCTCCGAAGCTAGCACGGCGAGTTTGTCGACTTCGTCGCCGCACGGTCACTAGTTACATGGGATCGGATCGCATGTGCCCCACAGCCCTCGCTTGGCGGCCTTCGCAGCGTCTTCGAGCGCCTCGAACTCGTCGGCGCGATCGTCGCCATTTGGCGGGATGTGCAACAGGCACGCGTAGCCGCGCTCGAGCATCAGCGTGTTGACCTCCTGGCCGTTCACGCGGACGTACGCGAGCGTGCGATCGAAGCGATCGGTGCACTTCTCGTCGTACTCGAGCTCGATCGCCTTGCCCTCGACGAGGTCCTTGTTGAACTGGACCGCGTTGGCCCCGTAGCACTCGTTCTTGCCGCCCGTGGTCTCGGGCGTGTTGACCATCAGGTAGCGAATCCGCTCCCCGCTCTCGAGGTCGATGGTGTCACCGTCGACCACGCGCGCGACGACCGCGCTCGTCGGACCGCATGGCGATGTGGGCTCGCCACACGCGGCGAGCAACGCGAGCCCCAAGAGCGCGGGTTGTTTCACGGGCACTGCGGGTTCGCGGCCTTCGGCGTGCCCTGGTTCGAGTTGTCGCCGTACGGCATGGCGCCGAGGCAGTAGACCTTTTCGGCCGTCGCCGCAGGCGTCGGAGCCGCCATGTCGTTGTCGGTCGTGTTGTGGTGATCCGGGTCGAGGCCGAGCGCGCGGCCCGAACTGACCGACGTCCACTTCACGGCGTCGAGCAAGGTTGCGCCGTCGAAGATCTGGATGCCCGCGTTCACGCCGGAGTCGGTGAGCTTGAACGAGAACGTCGCGTCGACCGCGGGCAGGCCCGCGTTGCGCGCCATGTCCTTGGACCGCGCGAACAGCGCGAGCCCACCGGGGGCGACGGAGATGCACGTCGACGACTGCACCAGCGTCGGTGTCGGCGCCGCGGCACCATTGGCGATACCGAGCTCGTTCAGATCGAACGCGGCGGCGCCGGTGTTCTTGATCTCGAACCACTCCTTGTCGTCGTCGGTCGTGCCGTCGGGCGGATCGGAGGGCGTCGTCGCGGGATTCGCGAGGAACTCGGTGATCACGAGCTGGCCGGGCGTCGGCTTCACGATGTCGCGGAACGTGCCGCCGCCGCCGTCGCACTTGCCGGCCGGCGCGACGCTCGGACACTGCGCGTTCACCGCGGCGGGCGTGCCGTGGTCGCTGCCATTGTAGATCCCTTCGCCGTTGCAGAAGTTCGCCGCGTCATCGTTGCCCGTCGTGGTCGAGAAGTCGGGGTCGAGGCTGAGCGAGCGGCCGCTCGTCGACGTCGTCCAGGTGACCGCGTCGATCACCATGCCGCCGTAGGTGAGCTGGATGTCGGGTGTATTGGTCGTGGGATTGATCGAGAACGGGAACGTGCCGATCGTCGTCAGGCCGCCGTTCATCGACATGTCGTCGGAGCGCGCGAACAGGACGTAGCTGCCCGCGGCGACGCGCAAGCAGTCGGCAGACGCCAGCTCTTTGCCGCTCGCCGTATCGTTCGCGCGATCGAGGACGACGCCGTTGAGATCGACATCGCGCGTGGCGAGCACCTCGAACCACTGGCCGACGGTCGCGCTCACCGACGAGGGCTTCGGCATGACCTCGGTGATGACAAGATCGCCGGGCATCGGTGCGATCGCGTCTCGCATCGTGCCGCCGTCGTTGCACTGGCCGATCACGATCGGCGTGCAGTCGCTCTCCGAGCCCGGTGTGCCGAAGTTACCCGGATCGAACTCGGCGCCCGACGACTCGCACCACGTGGTGCCGTCGTCGTTGGACGTGTAGTCGGGCGCCATCGATGCCGAGAGCTGGCGCGAGCGGCCTTCCTTGATGAGGTCATACCCCGCGACATCGATCTCGTTCGAGCCACACGTCACTTCGAGCTTGCCACCGTCGGTGTTGAAGAAGTCGCCGAGGTCGGCGGCGTAGCCGTAGTCGACAAACGGGGGGAGCAGATCGGGCGCCGAGTTGCCGAGCGTCAGGTACTGACCCGGCGCGATCGTGATGTCCTCCATGATGTGCGACTTGGCGCGCGAGCCATCAGGACGGCTGTGCGTGATGGTCAGGCCCTTGAGCTCCACGGGCCGATCCGACGCGTTGTAGATCTCGAACCACTCCTTGCCTTCGTCCGTGCCGCTGCCACCGGGAGGGGCCTTGGAGTCCGCGAACACCTCGGTGATCACGAGATCGCCGGCAAGCAGCGTCTTGTCGCAGTCGCCACTGGTAGAGCCTGGGCCACACGCCGCGAGGGCAATAGCGGTTCCGGTCAACACGAGGGCGCGCATGACGTGCCTCCTACGGTCGCATGAGTTGGCCAGGGAGTGCGTAAGCTGGGTCACGGGGCGACACTCGCAGTCGGAAGTGACAGCCCGGGAACAGGGGAGAGGCGGATCTGGCTCGCGCTGTCGATCTGGATCTGCAACTGCTTCTTGTTGGTCCGCTTGTTCGTGTAGACGGTCGGCGTTCCCGTCACCCACACGTACTCGTTCTTCCACTTCTCGATGCCGCTCGTGCCGAGCACGTCGCGATCGAAGAAGATGAGCGGGAAGTCGCTGAACATGCGGCGCGACAGCGTCACGCGCGACGGGCCCTTCTCGGCGAACCGCACATCCCCGACGACGGCGAGCAGGTTGACCTCTTTGCCGATGTTCGCCTCGAGCTGCTGCAGCGAGTTCCAGTGCGTGAGGTCGATGAAGTTGTCCTTGCCTTCGGCCGCAGCGCGGAACTCGTCGACGAACTTCGCGCGCGGTTCCCACCACGCCAGGCGCTCGGGATAGTCCGGGTAGTTCTGGATGCCCGAGGCCCAGATGCCGCGCTTGGCAGCCTTGGCCTCGGCCTCGGCCTGGACGAACTGCTGGTAATAACGCCGCGAGTGACCGTACTTGGTGAAGTACGGCGACATGCCCGCGCGCACGGCCTCGACGTTGTAGACCACCCACGTGCCGTTCTTCTCGACGAGAACGTAGGCGAGGTAGCGGTTGAAGCGATCGCGGATCTCCGCGGGATGATCGCGCTCGATCTTGACGCGCACGGTGCCGTCGAAGAACTTCTTGGCCCAGGCCTTGGCCACTTCGCCCATCGGGGTCTCGATGCGGCCGGGGCGGAACTTGCCCTTCTTCTCCTTGAGATACGCGTTCCAGTCGGTCTCGACGGCGCGCCGGTTCGACTCGCTCTTGAACGTCTCCTCGGTGTCCATGCCGAGAAGACGCAGTGAGCTGTCGAGGCCATCGACGCGTACGGTATCGCCGTCGACCACCTTGGTCAGCGTGAACTCGCCGACGATGAGGCCGGGCGCCTCGAGCTTGGAGAGCGACTTCTGCGCCTTCGCGCGCGAGTAGCGCTGGCCTCCGACAGGTGTGCACGCGGTGCCGACGGAAGCGGTGGCGACCACGGCGGCGAGAAGCCAGTGCATGGGGCGCGTCATGGACATGCGGTGTTGGCTCGCTTGGGTGTGCCGGGGAAGCTGCCGTTGTTGGTCGTGGTGTCGGTGCACCACTTGGTCGGATCCTGGGTAGCGTCGGGATCCGGCGGCATCGTGCCGAGGGAATAGGTGCCGGTGCGGGGCAGCGAGTCGTAGCGAGCGCGGTTGATCTGCCCGCCGCAGACCTCGACATCGATGGCCGCTGCCGACAGCCAGGAGCCCTGGTAGTCGACTGCGAAGCTGTAGTCGAGGTAGGTCTCGAGCTCGCCGTCTTCATCGAGGCCGAGTACGGTGTACGAGCCGGCCGCGGCGGGAAGCGAGCGGCGAACGAGGATCGAGATCTCGTCGCTGCCGTCGGGCCGGCGGAACCGGACCTTCACGCCTCGCAGGTCAATGGTTCCCGTGGTCGCGTTGTAGAGCTCGATCCACGGCACGAGCACGTCGTTGCCCGTTTGCGGGCCGCCGATCTCGGTGACGATCAGGTCGCCCTTGGCCAACGCGGGACAGATTTCTTCTTCCGCATCACGCACGCATCCTTGCGAGAGGACGCATGCGGCGATCGACGCGGCGATCGGAAAGACGCGCACGAGGGCTATCCTAACGCAGAAGGCCCCCGAGATTTGATCATGCTGGTCAGATCTCTCAGTCGTCCAGACTGATCGGACCGGCGCCGTAATACATGATCAGCAACGTCGCACCGACGAGAGATGTGTTCTTCAGGAACTGAACGCGCTGCATCGCAGCTTGCGTCGCGTCATTGACGTTCCAGAAGTCGTGCATCACGAACGTCACCGGAACGAGGAACAGCAGCAACAGAAACGCGCCGAACTTTGCCCGATAGCCAAACAGGATCATCACGCCACCGACGGCGGCGAGGATCCCGGCGAGCGGCACGACAAGCGTGGCGAGCGGCACGCCGTGCGCAGATGCTGCGCTGATCGCGCCCGACGTGAAGTGGGTAATGACCGCGTGGATGAAGATCACCGAGAACAGCGCGCGACCGATCGGGACGAGCAGCTTCATGACACGCCTCCTCAAAAAACGAGTGCAACGCACATGCCGCGCGCACATGATTCTCGGGATGTCGAGCATCCTGCGTCCCGTCGGAGACCTCGGTTCGGAGGTCCTCGCACGCGTCGCGCATGCGGCGCGGGTCCAGACGCTTGAAGAAGTGTTACGCGCCGGGTTCGACGTGCTCGACGTGGTGTGCAGGACGAGTACTCGCACGACGTGGTGACGCGCGCGTGGGAGGTGTTTGTCGTGTTCGACACCACGTGACTCGGTGGCGTGAACGCGGTCTCCGTGTGGGACCATCGACCGACCGCGGACGAATTGCTCGACGACCGTATCGCGCAGGGCTGGCGCGCAACGCCGACGGGTACCGTTGACGGCCCCGTGGTGCTAGGCCATGCGGGGTGCCGATTCCGACCCTGATGTCGGCTGGCGTGCGACCCGGGCCTCGCGCCATACTAAGCTCCACTGTGGTGTGAATTCCACGAACGCGGCTTCACGCCTCTCGGGGAGGGCAGGCGCGAAGTCCTGGTGAATGCGGCAGTTCTTGCCGTGGTCTCATGTTTGCTCGGGTGACTCAGCTCTAGGAGGAACTACATGCAGCTCAAGAATCTCGCTAGCTTTGCCCTCGTCGCGGGTCTCGCGGTAAGTGCCACCGGGTGTGTTGTACGGGCGCATGGGTACGTGCGTGCGCCCGCGCCGGTCGCCGTCGTCGAGATCGAGGAGGAACCGCCTCCGCCGCGCGTGATCGTGACCGACGTTCGCCCCGGGTTCGTGTTCATTCAGGGCCGGTGGCATCGCCAAGGGAATCGGTGGGTTTGGCGCGAGGGCCGCTGGGAGCGCGAGCGTCCAGGCTCCGTGTGGGAGAACGGCCGCTGGGAGCGCCGGGGCCGTGGTCACGTCTGGGTCGAGGGCCGCTGGCGTGGGGGAGGCCGCGTCGAGCCGCGCGGCAACAACGGCAACGTCCGAGATCATCGTCGGAATGACCCGCCCCCGCGCGACGACGGGCCCGTGATTCGCGACCATCGCCGCTAGCCTTGTGGCATGGTCCCGGCGTCATGAGACAGCCGTGGCTCGTAACGCTCGTCGTCGCCGCCTGTAACTCGAATGCGGCGGCGCCGCCGTCGGGTGGGGGCGCCTCGCCTGCCCCCTCCCCGGTGGCTGGCCCCGCGGTCAAAGATGCGGGGACGACGGCCACTGTCGACGCGCACAGCTCGACGCTCGCGGGCGCCGAGATCTACGCGACGCTGTGCTCGCCGTGTCACGGCAAGGACCTCAAGGGCTACGCCGCCGACCACGCGCCGTCGCTCATCACCGAGACGTTCCTCGCGAGCGCGACCGACGAGTATCTGAAGAAGTCGATCACCACCGGTCGTCCGGGCACCTCGATGGCCGCGTACTCCAAGGTCCTTGGCGGTCCGCTCGACGACGCCGCGATCGAGCGCCTCGTCGCGTTCATCCGCACCGGCCGCACGCCAACCAAGGAGCTGCCCGCGTTCACGAAGGGCGACGCGACCAAGGGCAAGGCCGTCTACGACCAGAACTGCGCCAGCTGCCACGGCGACCAGCAGAAGCGCGGCGAGGCGATTCACCTCGCGAACTACAGCTTCCTGCAGCAGGCGAGCGATCAGTTCATCGCGTACGCCGTCGCCAACGGCCGCCCGGGCACCAAGATGGCGCCCTACGGCAGCCTGCTCTCCGACGAGCAGATCCGCGACGTCGTCGCGTACGTGCGCTCGTACCAGACCGGCGCCACCGACGTCGGGCAGCTGCCCGCGCCGACGGGCAAGGAGCCGCTCGTCATCAACCCGAAGGGCAAAGAGCCGGCGTGGAAGGTGCGCGACGATCGGTTCGTCGCCGTCGACGACGCGCTCAAGGCGTACAAGGCCGGGCAGAAGATGATCATCATCGACGCGCGCCCGCCGTCGGAGTGGATGCGCGCGCACATCAAGGGCGCGGTCTCGATCCCGTATCACGACACCGCGCGCCTCGCGGAGATCCCGAAGGACACGTGGGTGCTCGCGTACTGCGCGTGCCCGCATCACCTCTCGGGCATCGTCGTCGACGAGCTCCGCAACCGCGGCCACGTGAAGTCGGCGGTGCTCGACGAGGGCATCAACGACTGGCACCGCAAGGGCTACCCGATGGTGACCGCGCCGGGCGTGAAGCCGCCCACGGCCGAGCCTGCGCCCGCGGGCGGAGGCCATCACGGCCACGCGCACTAGCAGGCCGTTGAAAAACTGGAGTGAGAGCATGAGTTCTCCTCCATGAGTAGGCTGTGCCTGGTTCTTTGGCGCCGCCACCGGACGGCGGCGAGCTGCGCCCACGTGGGCGCAGGCTATGTGACCGCAGCCAGCCTGGTGATCCTTCGTCGCCGGTTCCGTGGCCGTGATCGACACCGTGATCGTGGCCGCGCTCGGGAACGGGAACGACACCGTGGCCGTGGTCGACACCGTGAACGAGAGCACGCAACCGGCACACCGAGCTGCCGATAGCGCCGACATGCTGCATTTC
>JANRKM010000100.1:0-27749 GCA_033763475.1 Kofleriaceae bacterium | reverse complement strand
GCCAGGCCTCGATCTCGACGATCTCCCCGCCCCGCGCACCGCTGCCACACCCGCCGCCAAGCCAGGCCTCGATCTCGACGATCTCCCCGCCCCGCGCACCGCCGCCAAACCCGCCGCCAAGCCAGGCCTCGATCTCGACGATCTCCCCGCCCCGCGCACCGCTGCCAAGCCAGGCCTCGATCTCGACGATCTCGACGATCTCCCCGCCCCGGCCACTGCCGCCGCGCCTGCGTCGTCAGGATCCTTCGATCTCGAGCTCGATCTGCCCGCGCCGAAGGCCGTCGGTGGTGACGTCGCCCCCAAGGGCTTCTTCGACGATCTCCCCACCCCGGCCACCCCGAAGACGATCGGAGGCGATGTCGCCCCCAAGGGCTTCTTTGACGATCTCCCGCAGCCCGCTTCCGCGAAGCCTGCCGCACCCGGCGACGTCGCCCCCAAGGGCTTCTTCGACGATCTCCCGCAGCCCGCTTCCGCGAAGCCTGCCGCGCCCGGCGACGTCGCCCCCAAGGGCTTCTTCGACGATCTCCCGCAACCCGCCTCTGCGAAACCGCCTGGCGACGTCGCCCCCAAGGGCTTCTTCGACGATCTCCCGCAGCCTTCGCGCAGTAGCTCGAAGGAAGCGATGTCGCTCGAGCTCGGCGATAGCCTCGGCATGCCCGAGCTCGAGCCGAACGTGGCGGAGGTTCCGAAGGCCGCGGGGAGCGTCGGCACCTTCGACGCCCTCGAGCTCGGCGGCAGCGCCACGCCGTCCCTCGAGCTCGAAGCATCGCCGTCCGCCAAGCCGGCCGCGCCAGCAAGCTCGTCGTCGTCGTCGTTCGATGACCTCGATCTCGGCGCACCGTCGGTAGGCCCCGCGGCGAAGACGCCCGCGCCCCCTCCCCGAGATGACGCCGCCGCCGATGGCATCCGGTTCGGAACGCCCAAGGCCAGACCACCCGGTGCGGCGGCCGCCTCGAAGGCACCGCTACCGTCGCTGTCGACCAAGCCCGCAGGCAACGATCTCTCGCTCGAGCTCGAGGAGCCGCGCGAGCAACCGGTGGTCGCGAAGATGCGGCCCGAGAAGCCGAAGGTCACCGCCGAAGATCGCGCGAAGGCCGCAGCGGCGAGCAAGCAGAAGCGCAAGATCCTCGCGGGCGCCGTGCTCGGTGTAGCGCTGCTCGGCGCAGGTGGCTTCTACTTCTACAAGCGCCATGCAGCCGCGCAGGCGCTCGCCGACGAGATCGACGGGCACCTCAGCAAGGCGAAGAAGGCGCTCGCGGCCGACGACGATCTGCGCTGGCAGCGCGCGGGCTCGGCGGCCACCAAGGTGCTCGAGCTCGAGCCGAACAACGGCGTTGCCCTCGGCATCGCCGCGGAGGCGGCGATCGCCGGCGCATTCGCCGACGGCAAGAACCAGGGCGTGCGGTACTCCAAGGGCCGCCAGATCATCGCCGACGCGCTGGCCGCAGGTGTCACCGGTCCCGAGCTCGATCGCGCACAGGCGCTGTCAGCACTGACCACGCAGCCAGCGCAGGCCGCGCAGAAGATCCAGGCGCTGCTCCAGCGCACTCCCAACGATGCCGCGCTCCAGCTGTATCTCGGATGGGCGCTGGAGGCCGCGGGCGATCTTGCCGCCGCGACCAAGGCCTACGACACCGCCACGGCACAGGCCTCGGTGAAGGTGCTGGCGCTCCTCGGACGCGCACGCGTGAAGCTCGCGCAGGCTGACGTCGACGGTGCGAAGGCTGACTTCGACGCGATCCTCGCGATCAACAAGGATCACATCCCGGCGCAGGTCGGACTCGCGGCGACGCTGCCATCGTCGAAGGCCATGCAACAGGAAGCCGACCTCCTCGCCGTGCTCGCGCGCAAGGACATCGGCAACGCCGACGCGCGCGCGGTGACCCAGGCGTGGGTGCTCGCAGGTGATGTCGCGCGCCGCGGTGGCCGCCTCGACGCAGCACGCGAGCGCTATCGCAAGGCGCTCGAGATCAACGACAAGGATCTCGGTGCGGGCGCAGGCCTCGCTGAAGTGGAAATGCGCGACGGCAAGCTCGGCCTCGCCGGCGAGCAGATCACCAAGGTGCTCACGCTGTCGCCCGACAACGCGAACGCACAGCTGATCGCCGCCGAGCTCTCGATCCTGCAGAAACTGTACGATGACGCCGGCCAACGCCTCGACGTGCTCGGCAAGCGCACCCCGCCGTTGCCGCCGCTCGATCAGGCGCGCCTCTACGTCGTCAGCGGCAAGCTGCACGAAGCGAAGGAGGAGCACGACGCCGCAGCCGACGCGTACGTCGAAGCCGCCAAGCTCGCCGGCGAGCGCGACCTCGCTCCGACGATGATCGCGGTCGCCAAGCTCTCGCAGCTCGCGAAGGAAGCCGACACGGCGAAGAACGTCGAGCGTGCCGCTGGCCTGCGCCAGCGCGCCGAGCAGCTCCTGGCTTCATTCGCTGCCAGCGCCGACAAGGATCCGTCGATCGCGTTCTCGCTCGGCGCCGCCTACACGCAGAGCGGCGATCCGGTGAAAGGCGAGGAGTGGCTGCGCAAGGTGCTCGGGGTACGGCCCAAGGATCCCGACGTGATGTACCAGCTCGGCAAGGCACTCGCCGCGCAGAGCAAGCACGACGAGGCGCTCGCGATGCTGCGCGATGCAGTGGCCGCTGCGCCCGCGCGCCTCGAGATCATCCTCGAGCTCGCGCGCACGTACGCGCTCACCGGCAAGAACAGCGAAGCGGAAGCGGTGTTCGACAAGCTCGTCGCCTCGGAAGACGCGAGTGTCGAAGCGCGCGGACATGCCGGCAAGTTCTACGCGAAGCTCGGCAAGCTCGATAAGGCGGGCGCGCAGGGCGAGAAGATCCTCGCCGTCGACCAGAACAGCGCCGCGGGCCACTTCCTCAAGGGCGAAGGCCTGCTCGCCGCGGGTAAGCTCGAGGAGGCGCGCCGGGCGTTCACCGACGCCGTGCGCGCCGAGCGTGATCCGCAGTACCTCGACGGCCTGGGCCGCGCGACCGAGAAGCTCGCGATGCCCGTCGGGAGTCCGGCCGATCCAGCGCTCCAGGAGGCCGCGGTGCGCGCCTACCAGGGTGCAGTGGAGCTCGATCCGAAGATGCTGAGCCCGCACGTGGGCCAGGGTCGGATCTTCGTCGCGCGGCGCACCTCGAAGTCCGCGGTGGAGGTTCTGATCAAGGCGAACGAGCTCAAGCCCAACGATCCCGAGATCAGTTACTTGCTCGGTATGGCGTACGACGGCGTCGGCCAGGTCGACGGTGCACGCATGTGGCTCCAGCGCTCCAACCAGCTCGAGCCCAAGGCCGAAGCGAGCTACCGCCTCGCCAAGATCTACGAGACCGTCGACAACAAGCTGATCGAGGCCGCCGCGGCGTACGGCTCCGCATACCGGCAGGCCCGCGAAGATGAAAGGAAGCACGGCCTGCCGCTTCCGCCCTGGTACCTCGATGCGATGTACCTGCACGGCCAGCTGAGCCTCGACGCGCAAAACTACGCGGCGGCGAAGAGGGCCTTCGAGGAGTACCAGGGCGCGAACCCGCCCTCGGGGCCACGCCTCGACGCGGTCAAGCGCGCTCTCGCTACGACGCTGCGGAGCATCTAGCGCGCCGTCATCGCTGCGGGTCGTAGGGGCTGAGCGAGCGCCCGGGTGTATCCTGCGCTCGTGCTGGACCAGCTCCGTCGTCGTGTAGGTCGCGCGAAGTTTTTCGCGCAGGTGGTTCACTCCGCGGGTGTCGTGCAGCCCGTGCGGCCGAGTCGACTCGCGAAGTTCCTCCAGTCCGCGCGGCACACGGCGCTCGGGCCGCACCTCGCGCTGATGTTCCATGCCGCGCGGCAGCCCGACCAGGAAGCCATCGTCGAATACGGCGAGCGCGGCGTCCGCCGGCTCACGTGGGCGCAGCTCGACGCCACGATCAATCGCCTCTCGCACGCGCTCGTCGCGCGAGGCATCCGCGGCGGTGGGCGCGTCGCCCTCATGCTGCCAAACGGAATGGAGTACCTGATCGCGCAGCAGTCACTCGCGCGCCTCGGTGCCACGGCCGTGCAGATCGGCTACCGCAGCAAGGCCGGGGAGATCGCGTACATCCTCGACAACGCCGAGCCCAAGGTCACCATCGTCCACGCCGACTACCTCCCCGCGATGCGCGACGCACGTGCGCAGACCGGTGGCAAGGGCGGACCCATGCTCGTCGTCGGTGGTGACGGCGCCTTCACCGAGGGCGAGGCGACCGACTGGGACCGTGCACTCGCAGCCGCCTCACCCGACATGCCCGAGCGCGAGCGCCGCGGCGACGGTGGTGGCGTCATCGTCTACACCTCGGGCACGACGGGCAAACCCAAGGGCGCCAATCGCGCGTGGAAGAAGACGGGCTTCGAGTCGGTCGCTGACATGATCCATCAAGTCGGCATGCGCGCCGGCGACAAGCACCTCGTCGTGTGCCCGCTCTACCACGCGGCCGCCCCCGCCTTCGTCGCGATCATGATGGCGCTCGGCGCGACCATCGTGCTCATGAACCACTTCGAGCCCGAGGGTGCGCTCGACATCATCCAGCGCGAGCGCATCACCTGCACGATGATGGTTCCGACGATGCTCATCCGCATCTCGAACCTCCCCGAAGAGACCCTCGCCAGATACTCCACGCAGTCCCTCCGCTGGGTCATGTCCGCCGCCGCTCCGCTCACCACGGAAGCCGCGCGCCGGTTCATGGAGCGCTTCGGCCCCATCCTCTGGAACTTCTACGGCGCCACCGAGACCGGCCTCGTCACCCTCGCGGGCCCGCAGGATCACCTCGCGCGCCCGGGCACCATCGGCAAGGCACTGCGCGGCAACACGATCCGCCTCCTCGACGACGAGGGCCGCCTCGTCCCCCCCGGCGCCGTCGGCGAGCTCTACGCGCGCAACTCGACGCTCATCGCCGGCTACCACAAGAATGACGAGGCCACCCAATCGTCGCTGCGCGAGGGCTTCTTCTCGGTCGGCGATATGGGCCGCCTCGACGAGGACGGCTACTACTACCTCGAGTCACGCAAGCACGACATGGTCATCTCGGGAGGCGTGAACATCTACCCGCGCGAGATCGAAGATCACCTCCACGCGCATCCCGCGATCCTCGACGCCGCCGTCATCGGCGTCCCAGATCCCGAGTGGGGCGAGACCCTGCGTGCGTTCATCGTCCTGCGCAATGGCGCGCGCCTCACCGAGGCAGAGGTCATCGACTACTGCCGCCAGGGCCTCGCGGACTTCAAGCGGCCGCGCAAGGTGACGTTCCTCGACGAGCTGCCGCGAAATCCGACGGGAAAGATCTTGAAGCGCGAGCTGCGCGAGCTCGGCTAGCGTGCCTGGGGGTACGCCTGGCGCAGCGCCTCCTGGTGCGCCCCGCCGCGTGCGTGCGGGCCGGGACGTTGAAGTTGATCAGCACGCCGAGATCCGTGTCGGTGGCCCATAGGTAGGACAGCAATTGAGCGACGTGAATCGAGCTGATCGATTCGATTGCTTTCAACTTGGAATTGCACGGGCGGCGAGCTCGAGACACAGCGCGCGTTCGTAGACGGACTCGACGAAGCCGGGTCCGAGGTGCCGGTGAACTTCGATGGCAGCTCCGATCGTACGAAACGCGACGTCTTCGGTCTCCCGTGAGGGTTCCAACAAAAGGCTCTGCTTTGCGTCCTTCGCGTCTTTGCGTCGCATGGTCTGGGAGTGTCGACACCCGAGCGTACCGGTTGCGTGGAGCGCTTCCGGAGCGGCGCTGGCGCGACGCGCGAACGTGCGGCGCTAGCGCTTCCGGCGCACGTCGCCTACGCGCAACGTGACCTTCTCGGCATCGAAGTACTCGGCCAGCGGGATCGTGAACTTGCGACTCGCGCCCGTCAGATCTTTCCACTGCTGCGCATCGATCGTCCCGTGCGCGTCGAGGAACGCGAGCAGCTTGGCGCGCAGGTTGGCGACGATGCCCGCGTGCATCATGAGGTCGGGCTTGAGACGCGCGACGAGCTTGAGCCCGACGAGGCGGTAGAGCGCGGCGTCGACCTGGGCCGCGGGGACATTGAGCGCGGTGGCGAGATCTTTGGGGCGCAGGGGCTCGACGCCGTCGGCCTCGAGGCGCGCGAGGACCTTGGTCTCGACGGGCGAGAGCGTGGGCGCCTTGGCGGAGGGGGAGACGCGGCGCACGCGGTCCGCGTCCGTGGCAAGGAGGCCGCGGCCTTCGAGGCCGGCGAGGATGGCGTCATAGGCGCGCGCGGGGAGCGAGGAGGGCAGCTGGGTGCGCAGCTCTTCACGCGGAAGGCCGTCGGGGTTGGCGGCGAGGTGCTTGGCGATCTGCGCTTCGAGCTCGGCGACGGTCGCTGCGTGGAGGTAGTGGGCGTGCTCGCCAGTGCCGGTGACGAGGAGCTCGCCGCTGGCGACGAACGCGGCGAGTGCGTCGGCGAGCGCGGTGGAGGGGACGCCGAGGCGATGCACGAGGTCACCGATACCGAGGCCGGCCGAGGCCGCGTGTTTGACGTCGAGCGGGATGCGCTGGAGGCCGCGTGCGGTGGCGAGCGACGCGACGGTGTCGGCGTGGTCGGCGCCGCCGGCGCGGACTTTGGGCGCGAGGACGCGCACGATGGTGCCGCCGCCGATGGTGGAGCCGTACGACTTGTTGGTGACGAAGCCGCGTACGATGAAGTGATCGCCGGGGAGGGCGGCGAGCGGTGTGGTGGCGTCGATGCGAAGCTGCGCGATCGCCGTCGAGCCGGGGGCGAGCTCGGTGCGCCCGACGAGCTGGAGGGTGGCGAGGACCTGCGCGGTGCCGTGGTGAACGAGGACCTTGGTGCGCCCGCGGAGTGGGCCTGGCGCGGTGCGTAGGTAGCTGAGCTCGACGTCGAGGATGTGCGAGGGCTCGACGCGTCCCGGGTGCGCGAGGAGATCGCCGCGTGCGAGGTCGTCGACGCCGACGCCGCCGAGGTTGATGGCGGCGCGGTGGCCAGCGATGGCGCGCTCGACCGCCCCACCGTGGACCTCGATGCCGCGGACGCGGGTGGTGAGGGTGCCGGGGAGGACCGCGAGCTCGTCCCCGACGGCGACCTCGCCACCGAGGATGGTGCCGGTGACGATGGTGCCGAAGCCCTTGACGGTGAACACGCGATCGATCGGCATGCGAAACACGCCGGTCTGCGCGCGCGGAGGAAGCGCCTCGATCGCCGTGGCGAGCGCGCTGCGAAGGACATCGATGCCGGCACTGGTCTTGGTCGAGACCGGCACGATCGGCGCCTCGGCCAGGAACGTGCCACCGACGGCCGCGCGCACGTCGGCCGTCACCATCGCGAGCCATTCGTCGTCGACGAGGTCGCGCTTGGTGAGCACGATGAGGCCGCGACGCACACCGAGGAGGTCGCAGATGTCGAGGTGCTCTCGCGTCTGCGGCATCACGCCCTCGTCAGCGGCGATGACAAGGCACACGAGGTCGAGGCCTGTCGCGCCCGCGACCATCGACTTCACGAACCGCTCGTGGCCCGGAACGTCGACGACGGCGATGCGGCGCTGGCCCTGCTTCGTCGGCAGATCGAGGCGCGCGAAGCCGAGCTCGGTGGTGATCCCGCGCGCCTTTTCGACGGGGAGACGATCCGTATCGATCCCGGTGAGGGCACGGACCAGCGACGTCTTGCCGTGGTCGATGTGGCCCGCGGTCCCGAGGACGATCGGGTGCAACACGCTGGCTAGAAGAAGTAGCCGATGGACGTGCCGAAGAACGGCACCGTGCGGATACCAGTCTCGAGGTTGATCACCATCTTGTCGATCGGCTTGATCTGGAGACCGATGATGCCGTTGACCACGGGGAATACCGGCGGCAGGTCGTACTTCACAGGGCCCGAGCCGGTGCCCGTACCACCGCGCGCCGTCGGCACGCACCCAGGCTCGGGGTTGTTGTTCGTCGCGCCGTTACAGGTCACGTCGTAGCGGTACAGACCGCCAGTCAGGATGCCGAGACCCGCACCACCGCCGTAGCGGAAGGCGATGTTCTTGTTGATCGGCGCGTGATTCATGAACGTGAACTCGATCGTGAACCAGCCGAGCGCCTCGTTATTCGGCGCGTGCTCCGGATCGAGAACGTAGTCGGCCTGATCGACGGCCACGTTGGTGCCGCGCTCGATCCACACGCCCTCACCGACGGTGAGCTTCTCGTACTCGAAGCCGAGCTGCAGCTCGACATTGCCCTTGCGGCGGATCAGCTCGACGCCGTAGCCGAAGTTGCTCGCCCCGTCTGCGGCCCGCTCGACGAACAGCTCGAGGAGGCCTTTGGGCACGCGCGCATTGCGCAGCCGGATCGCGATGCCGTACTGCGGTGCATTCGGATCCTCGGGCGTTGCCGGGGCGCTTGCCGCCGGCTGCGAGGGGGCCGAGGAGGGCGCGGCAGCCTCCCCGTCGGCACCGGGCGCCGCATCCGCGGCAGGCTGCGCCGCGACCGATGTCACGAGCGACGCGGAGATAAGCGTTCCCAAAAGACAAGACAAGCGAACCTGCATGATTGGTCCCCCGAAGTGCCGACATTATATACTCGACGGTCTCGGGTCTAATCCCGCGGGCACCGATCGCGATGTGGCTACGCTCACTCCCCACCCTGCTTGCGCCTGCCGCCTGGTTGGTGCTGGCCGGATGCCCAGGCGGTAACGCCGGCCTCGGAGAGCCTTGTGACAATCACGATTCATGCGACAGCCGCTATCAATGCGTCTCCGACGTATGTGCGCCGCGATGCCAGCGCGGTCCCGAGTGTGGCGACGGCTACGCCTGCACCAGCGACGGCCTGTGCGTGCTCGCGACCGGGCAGGCAGGTGACTCGTGCCAGAGCGAGACCGATTGCGCGCCCGGCCTCGCGTGCGGCATCGACGGTACGCAAGGCACGCAGGTAATCTCCACGTGCACCGCGCACAACCAGGGTCGCCCGGCGGGGTCGGCGTGCGAGACCGACGAGCAATGCAGCAACCACACGTGCGCGCTCGGCATGTGCGTAGATCTGTGTCGCGAGACGCGTGACTGCATCTCGGGCGCGGGCTGCATGCAGGTCCCGATCGTCGACAACAGTGTCTCGCCGGCGACGGTGGGCGGCACGTTCAATGGCTGCTTGCCGAACCGGGGCTCGATCGTGTGGGACATCCCGGTGAGCTCGACGTCGGCGGAGATCGCGCTTCCGATCCCGGGCAATGCGGAATCTGCCACGGTGGTGTTCTCGGTCAGCGATACCGCGCAGCTCGTCGGCGCGTCGTTGGTCCTAAAGCCCGAAGAGGAAAAGACCCCGCCTGAAACGCTCGAGGACCGGATCCTCTACACCAAGCCCTGCGTGCCCACGGGCCCGACGGATCCGGTGTGCAGCGAGTCGGTCCGGCGCAATCAATACTTCAGCAACGAGCTGCGCCATCTGCCCGCACCCGGTCAATCGGTGCTGCAGATTCCGACGAGCACGATGCCGGGGAGCAAGGCGACCAAGCTCTACACGGGCCAGGCGTACCGGATCACGACGCAGTCGTTTCGGCCCAACGGGGCCATTGGCTCGTCGATTCCGCGCGTGACCGCGATCGTGAAGATGGACAAGTCGGTCAACCTCGACCTGAACTTTCACTTCCTCGATCTCGACGATCACCCCTGCAAGGCGGCCTTCGGCGGTGGAACGCTGAATGCGGCGCTCGCCTCGACCGCGCCGTTCTTCCAGGAGAACACCGACGAGGCCAACGTCGAGGACAACACCTACCTCGAGGAGCTGAAGCAGATCCTCGCGGACGGCGGCATTGCCCTTTATCGGACAACGTACACCGACGTTCGCAATCGGCCCGATCTCGACGGTCTTGCGCGCGCGGATGCGGGCACGCTGCTCTCGCTCGGCACGCACAGCACCGGCATCGACATCTTCTTCGTGCGTACGATCACGCCCGTCGGCATCCAGGCAATCGGCCCCAATCCCGGCCCCGCGGGTCTCCGCGGGACGCGCGAGTCGGGCATCGCGATCAGCATCGACTCGATGTGCGACGACTTCGATCCGGACAAGACCGATCCGAACAAGCGGTGGCGACCGGCGTGGCGCAAGCTCGCGCGCCTCACCGCGCACATGGTGGCGCGGTACATGGGGCTCTACAACACGGTGGAGCTCGAGAACTTCGTCGAGCGGTCGATGTCGCCCGCGCCTACCCCACCGCGCTACAGCACCTGGCAGGACCAGATCGGAGACACCGTCCTCGATAACGAGGCACCGTCGCCATACAACCTGATGTTCTTCTCGGAGATCAAGGGGATCAAAGATCTGCGCACGGTCCTGACCAAGGAACAGAAGGGCATCCTGACCCGCAACGCGGTGCTGCGATGAAGAAGCTGCCGCTGGTCCTCGCGTTGCTCACCGGCCTCGTCGTGTCGGCGTCGGGACACGCGGTGATGCTCACGCCCGAGCAGCGCAATGCGCTCACGCAGCTCGATGCCCTGCCCTCGCGCGACCAGCTCAACAGCGTGCACGCGAACGATGCGTCGCTCGCCCTGCAGAACCTGCGTGACACCGCGATCGACCCCGCGGATCCGACTGTCCAGATCCGCGCGATCGGCGCGCTGCCGCAGTACTGCGGCTCGCCGTGTGATCCCGCCAACGAGGTCCACGCGACGCTGGTAAGCGTGGTGACCGAGCCGCGGTATCGCGACTCCCGCGCGGGGACCGACCTCCTCGTCCTGCGCGCCGGCATCGAGGCCCTCGGGACCCTGCGGGTTGCCGAGGACATCGACCTGCTGATCCCGCAGCTCGCCCACCCGAGCCGTGACATCCGGGCCGCGGTGGCGCACGCGCTGCGTGACCTCGGGAATCCCCTGGCGATCGACGCCTTGTTCGAGCGGTACCCCGTGGAGACCGTCCCGCAGGTCCAGCTTGCCATCGAGGACGCCCTCAACGCGCTCGTTTCACCGACCGCTCTTTCACCGCAGAATCCGTAAGGCAAGCCCCCGATCGTTGGTTGCGCTGGCGGCGTTCGGTCCCACCCGAGCACGAAAGTGGTGACAGCTCGTCGTTCGCGCTCGGAGAGCACGAGTTCGCTGGGTCCGCGACGCGTTAGCAGCTGGTGCTGCTCGCGCAGACGCGCCGCTCTTCGACCCCACCCGCGACCCCCGCGCTGCCGTCGTTGCCGTCGCCCGTCGTGTCACCACCGAGGCCGCCCGCACCCGTGGTGCCCGCGCTGATGGTGCAGTCGTCGGTCACGGTGCTGCCCGGCGTGCGCACGATACCGATCGACCGGCCGCCGGCACCACCACCGCCACCACCGCCGTGACCACCATGGCCACCGTCGCCGCCGCGGCCCGCGGGGCTCGCGCCCTGGTGTCCGCCGCCCGGACCACCGCTGCCGCCAGGCTGCCCGATACCACCCGGACCACCGGTGCCGCCCGTGCCACCACGGCCGCGCGTGATGCTGCAGCTGGTGATGTTCACGACCGAGTTGCCGACGACGAAGACGCCGAAGCTGCCCCCACCACCGCCGCCGCCTGCGCCACCACTTTGCGCCGCACAGCCGCCCGCGCCACCGGCGCCACCGCCCGCACCGTAGGCGTCCGTGCCATCATCACAGCCGCCACCACCACCACCGCCACCGCCACCGCCGCCGTTTTGGCCGGTGAATCCCGGGCCGCCGCTATTGCCGGTCCAGTACCCATTGGAGATCGACCCGCCGCTACCGGCGCTTCCCGCCGTGCCGTTGGCAACGTAGCCCGGCCGACCGTCACCGCCGGGCGTACCACCGCCGCCGTTGCAGCCTGACGAGTTCGCCGGCCCACCACCGCCTGCCGTGCCGAAGGTCCCGTTCACGTACGATGCGTTGGAGCCGTCGGAGCCCGACTTCGCGCCGAAGCCGGTGGGACAGTTCGAGTCCATCGCGCCACCCGCCCCACCTGCACCGCTGGTCGTGCTCCGGGTCGACGGCGAGCCGGAGCACGTGTTGGAGACCGCGCTACCGCCACCGCCGCCCGCGCCATCTCGGCAGAAGGTGTTGAACTCGTTGCCGTCCCCGCCGGTCCCGCCCGTCGGAGCCGCCGCCAGCGAGCTCGCGTTGGTGCCCGCGGCACCCGTGCCGCCCGTCGCGCCGTCGCCGGCAATGATGTTGACGTGCGTGAGCGTGACCTCGGAGCCGCTGACGTGGACGACGTAGCTGCTGTTGCCCGCACCGACGGCCGCCGGGCCCTCGAGCACGAGGTTGTCGAGCTGCGTCGGCACGATCACACCGTGCGCGCGGACCGTGAGGTACTGGTTGTCACCGCCAACGCCATCGTCGAGCCTGCCGAGGACCCGGACGCGATGAGCGGGATCGCTGTACGCACCGCGCTGCCAGTTCGCGTCGTAGCCGCCCCACACGTCGATGCCGTTGGACATGACGATGACCTCGTTGTACGTGCCGGTCTGCACGAACACCTCGCTGCGTCCAGCCTGCGCCGCGCGACGAACGCCTTGCGTGATCGTCGCGCACGCCGTTTGATACGTGAGGCCGCACGTCGACGAGTTGGCTCCGAGCGTCGACACGAAGATGCCGCGCGCCATGTCGCCATCGATACCGTCGCAGTTGCTATCGGCGTACCCGTCGTCGGGATCGTCCGTCGTCGAGGGCGGTGCGCAGCTGCCCCACCCACTCGCCCCTCCACACGTCGAAGAGCCGACGCACACGTTCCACGGTGTGGTGATGTTGCATGGCTGCATCGCACCGGCATTCGAGGCGTCGCAGTCACACGCATTGGTGTCGGCGATGCACTGGTTGTAGTTGGTGCCGTCGATGTTCACCGTCTCGCACGAGAAGCCGGTCGGACACGTCACGCCCGTGCAGTCGCGTCCGCAGTAGCGATCCCCGTCGGGATACGGCACGCACTTGTCCATGCCGAGCAGCGTGCACTCGGTGTCGGCCGTGCACGGGCTGCAGAGCTGCGATGAGGTCGGCACGCACACGAACGTGACCTCGCCGTCGATCCCGACGCCGGTGACGCCGAGACAGCCGTAGCCGTCGGGACAGTCGCCGCAAGTCATCGTGCATTCACCCGAGGTGCCGACGAGCACGCACAGGTTGCTCGCGCATTGATGGCGATCCGTGCACGGCTCGCCAAAGCCGCGCAGCGGCGCATCGGGCGGGGACGCGTCGACCGAAACGCTCGCGTCCGGGACCTCCGTGCAGTTCGACACCGCCGGGTCGCAGGTCGCACGCGGGTCACCCGACGCACAGCTCGCGAGTCCCCAAGCGACCACGCCCCATGCGACCGCGCCGCGCCTCGAATTCCTCATGTCCAAGACCTTAGCGTGGCGGAAGCGGCCGTTGTCTCGGCTTGAACACGGGCGGAAGCGCTAATGACACACAGCACGACCCTCGCCGCACCGCGTCGCCGACATCTCGGGTGAAGGGCTACTCGTCGTCGTCCGCGCGGTGGTCGATGCCGAGCGCGCGCATCTTCTTGTAGAGGTGGCTGCGCTCGAGCTGAAGCTCGCGGGCCGTGTTCGACACGTGGTGATCGTTGGCGTCGAGAGCGGCCATGATGATCTCGCGCTCCGCCGCGGACACCAGGTCCTTGAACGGCGTTCCGCGCGCGAAGTCCGCCTTGACCGCTTTCACCCGGGGCAGGGCGTCGCCGACGTCGGCCTCGGTGATCACGTCGGCATCGCCGGTCAGGATCGCCAGCCGCTCGACGACGTTCTTCAGCTCGCGCACATTGCCCGGCCACTCGTGCTGCATGAGCAGCGTCATCGCCGAGGGCTGGACCTTCTTGAGCCGGCGCCCGTTGTCGGCGCACACCTGCGCGAGGAAGTGCTCGACGAGGGTCGGGATGTCCTCGCGCCGCGAGCGCAGCGGCGGCAGCTCGATCGGCACCACGGCTAGGCGGTAGTAGAGGTCTTCGCGGAACCTGCCCGCCGCGATCTCGGCCTGCAGATCCTTGTTGGTCGCCGCGACGACGCGGACGTCGACCTTGATCGTATCGGCGCCGCCGACGCGCTCGAGCTCGTTCTCCTGGAGGACGCGCAGGACCTTGGCCTGCGCGCTCGGATTCATGTCGCCGACCTCGTCGAGGAACAGCGTCCCACCATCGGCGAGCTCGAACTTGCCGCGGCGCTGCTGTGTGGCTCCGGTGAACGCCCCCTTCTCGTGGCCGAACAGCTCGCTCTCGATCAGCTCCGACGGGATCGCCGCGCAGTTGAGCTTCACGAAAGGGCCATCGGAGCGCTTGCTGTGCTCGTGGATCGCGCGGGCGACCAGCTCCTTGCCGGTGCCGTTCTCGCCGGTGATCAGTACGCGGCCCGAGCTCGGCGCGGTCTTCGCGACCTTGTCGAAGATCACGCGCATCGCGTTGCCCTTACCGATCATCGCGAAGTCGGTCTGCACGCGCCCGCGGAGCCGCTGGTTCTCGTGGCGGAGCCGCGCGAACGACAGCGCGTTCTGCACGGTCAGAAGCAGCTTATCGCCCGACAGCGGCTTCTCCACGAAGTCGTGGGCGCCACCCTTGGTGGCTTGCACGGCCGTCTCGATCGTCGCGTTGCCCGACATCATGACGACGACGGTCTCGGGGCTCGCCGCGCGGATTTTTGGGAGCACCTCGAGGCCGCTCTCCCCGGGCATCATGACGTCCAGGAGCACCAGGTCGATGTCGGCCTCGGCGAGCTTGGACAGGCCTAGCGCGCCATTTCCGGCGACCTCGACGTGAAAGCCCTCGATCTCGAGCGACCGGCGGACCGTCGTCAGGATGTTAGGCTCGTCATCGATGACGAGGATCGTCGAGCGCGCCATGGGATCTGGAACCTACCAGATGCCTCCTCCGATTTGACTAACGTGCCGAAGGCATTTAGGTTCCAGGCCATGAGTGGAGCTGCGCGCAACCACGTCGGAGCCGTGTTCGTAGCGGCGTCCGCACTGGTGCTGGGGTTCGTCTCTTCGAGTTGCGGCGACAAGCCAAAGGCGCCTGGATGCAAGGGCGACCAGGACTGCAAGGACGGCCTCAAGTGCTCCGAGAACAAGTGCGTCCAGTGCACCGCCGACACGGACTGCGGCGCGGGCAAGCGGTGCGAAGCCGGTGCCTGTATCACGGCGCCTGAATGCACGAACGACGGGGAGTGCCCGTCCGGGCAAGTGTGCCAGGCGAGCAAGTGCAAGCCGTGCGCGACGGACTCCGACTGCGGTCCCGGTGGCACGTGTGACGCGGGTGCCTGCCAGAAGGCCAAGGCCTGCACCAAGGACGAGGACTGCGCCGACGACGAGGACTGCGTGAACGGCTACTGCAAGCGCGCGAGCTCCGCGTCGAACGATCCGGGCACCTGCCCGCTCGCTACGGTCTACTTCGGCTTCGACGACTCGAGCATCCAGCAGAGCGAGCGCGATCGCCTCGACGCCAACGCGCAGTGCATCGAGAAGACCAAGGGCAAGGCGGTCTATCTCACCGGGCACACCGATACGTCGGGCACCGAGGAGTACAATATCGCGCTCTCCGAGCGTCGCGCGCAGTCGGTCGCGGACTTCCTGGCGCGCCTCGGCACGGATCCCGCCCGCCTGCAGGTGGTGCCCAAGGGCGAGACCGAGCCCACCGGCCTCGGTGACGACAAGGACCGCCGCGTGGAGTTCCAATGGCACTGATCAAGGGATTGCTCCTCTCGCTCACGTTGAGCGGCTGCTTCTGGGCGACCACCAAGAGCGAAGGCGATGCGATCCGCAAGGACGTCGCGTCGATCAACGAGCGCCTCGCCGCGAAGGAGAAGGCGCTCGACGATCAGGTCGCGGCGCTACAGAAGGTCCTCGACGAGTCGAGCAAGCTACTCAAGCGCAACAGCGCGGACCTCGGTGCCGAGGTCGACAAGATGAGCGGCGAGCTGCGCACGACGAACGGCCTCGTCGTCGCGGTGAACAACACGATCAACGAGCTCAAGACGCAGCTCGCGGCGAGCATCGCGAGGGTCGACGCCCTCGAGGCGCGGCTCGCACAGCTCGAGAGTGGCAAGCCGTCGGCGAACAGCTCGCCGGACGACCTGTGGCGCCTGGGCTCCACGGCTTTCGAGGCGCAGCGCTACAACGACGCGATCGAGATCTTCAAGCGCCTGGTCGCGAGCTATCCGACGCATGACCGCGCCGACGACGCACTGTACTTCCGGGGCCAGAGCTATACGAACCTAAAGGACTGGGACAAGGCGATCGGCGCGTACCAGCTCCTCGTTGACAAGTATCCGGACAGCTCGTTCACCGACGACGGTCTCTACTTCGCGGCACGAGCGGCGCAGAACCTCAAGAACTGCACGGAAGCGCGCGCGTACCTGGGCTTGATCAAGTCGAAGTATCCGAAGTCGAACGTCACGAAGGCGTCGGCGGACCTGGACGCGCAGATCAAAAAAGACGCGAAGAACAAGACGAAATGCGCGTCGTGATCACGTGCTCCTCGTCGCGATCATGACCGTTCCCCGCGCGCAGCTCGACGCGTTCCGCGCCTACGAGCACGCCGCCGCGAAGATCATGGCGCGGCACCGCGGCGCGATCGAACGCGCGCTCGTCCTCGACGAAGGGGGCGAAACGCTGCGCGAGCTCCACATCGTCCGTTTTCCCACCGACGACGATTTCACGCGCTATCGCGCTGACACCGAGCTGCGCGCGCTCGCGAACGTGCGCGCGAGCTGCATGCTCTCGACGGAGATCCTGCCCGCCTGCGACGGGCCGACGTACTGACTACTTCGTCGCGGCGGGCTTGGTCGCCGGCGCCTTGGTGGCGGCCTTCGTGGGCTTGAGTAACGCGCCGCCAGCCTTCACGAACTGGTCTAGGCCATCGGGCTTGAGCTCGTAGTTGGGCGCGAGCTTCGTGTGGCACTGGTTGCAGCTCTTGAAGCCCTTCTCTTTGGACCACGCCTTCATCGCGTCCTTCGCCGCCTTCTGCCCGCCCTTCTCACACGCCTCCTTGAGGATCACCGTCTTGTAGTCAGTGCGCTTGCACTTGTCGGCCGTCTGCGCCGACGGGGTCTTCAGCGACGCGAAGGTGAGGGCGCCGGCGATCACGGAGACGGAGGCGATGAGTCCGAGCTTGACCATGGGACTTCCTTTGGGAGGTGCAGATTTCGACGTGGCCCAACCGCCTGTATTCACGCCACCGTCCGGGCCGCAGGCACTGTGCTACAGCTTGGAATCCTTGGCAATCCTGGGATCAGCGACCGGGCTGAAACAGTCTGGCCGCCGCCACGACGTCCTGCGCGTCGTTGACCGCGCTGATCGCACAGATGGCCGAGGCACCCGCCGCGTAGACCGCGGGGACCTGTGACGCCGTGATCCCACCGATCGCGACCACGGGCGTGCCCTTCGCCGCGCGCACGGCGTCCTGAAGGCCACCTAGGCCCTGCACCGGATCCGGGTTCTTTTTCGTGCGCGTCTCGAACACGGGACCGAAGCCGAGGTAGTCCGCCCCTCCCGCAACCGCGGCCTCGACCTGCGGAAGGTTGTGGGTGGAGATGCCGATCCACAGCCGCGAGCCCGCGATCTGGCGCGCGGAGGCAAGCGCCAGATCCGTCTGGCCGAGATGCACGCCGTCCGCGCCGATCGCCAGCGCGACGTCGATGCGATCGTTCACCACGAGCGCCGCGCCGGCCTCGTTGCACAGCACGCGAAGAGCACGCCCCATGTTGACCAGCGCACCCGCACCCACGGGAACCTCCGGCTTGATCCGCAGCTGGATCACGCTCGCACCCGCGCCGAGCAACATGCGCGCGAGCTGCGCGTCGTCGCGGTCCAGCACTGCATAGAACCCGCGGATCGCGGCGGCTACCTCCATCGCCCGCATCCTACTCCGAGCCTGCCGGGGACGTGTGACGTGCCGCCCTGACAAGGACGCGTGTGCGTGCGCGAACGTCGCGATTTAGCGCATCTGCAGCTCGAGCTGCTCGAGCTCGCGCGCCTTGTCGCGCAGCGCCGCCGCCTTCTCGAACTCGAGGTCGGCCGCCGCCTGCTTCATCTCGGCGCGCAGCTTCTCGATCGCGGCGCGCAACGAATCGAGGTCGTCGATCTTCTTGAGGTCGATCGCCGCGACCTGCGCGGCGCGGCGGCCCTTCGTCGGCATCGGCTCCGCGGGCTGGATATCGAGGATCGCGCGGCTCGCACTCTTGGGCACGATGCCGTGCTGGGTGTTGAACGCGTGCTGCACCGCGCGCCGACGATTGGTTTCGGTCACCGCGTAGGTGATCGACTCGGTTTGCTTGTCCGCGTAGAGCAGCACGCGCCCGTGCAAGTTACGCGCGGCGCGGCCGATGGTCTGGATCAGTGATCGCTCGCTGCGGAGGAAGCCTTCCTTATCCGCGTCGAGGATGCCGACGAGCGAGACCTCGGGAATGTCGAGGCCCTCCCGCAACAGGTTGATGCCGACGAGCACGTCGAACTCGCCGCGCCGCAGATCGCGGATGATCTGGATGCGCTCGAGCGTGTCGACGTCGGAGTGGAGATACCGCACCTTGACCCCGATCTCTCGGTAGTACTCCGTGAGGTCCTCGGCCATGCGCTTGGTGAGCGTGGTGACGAGCACCTTGTCGCCCTTCGCGGTGCGCTCGCGGATCTCGGCGAGGAGATCGTCGACCTGGTGCGCGACCGGCCGCACCTCGACCTCGGGATCGAGCAGGCCCGTGGGACGAATGATCTGCTCGACGATCACGCCCTTCGCCTGGCCGAGCTCCCACTCCGCCGGCGTGGCCGACACGTAGATCACCTGCTTCGCGCGCTGGCGCCACTCGTCGAAGCGCAGCGGCCGGTTGTCGAGGGCACTCGGCAGCCGGAACCCGAACTCGACGAGCGTTTCCTTACGCGATCGGTCACCGTTGTACATCGCGCCGATCTGCGGCACCGTCTGGTGCGACTCGTCGACGATGAGCAAGTAGTCATCGCCGAAGTAGTCCATCAGCGTCGGGGGCGGCTCGCCCTCGCTGCGCTGGGTGAGGTGGCGCGAGTAGTTCTCGATGCCCGAGCAGAAGCCCATCTGCTCGATCGATTCGAGGTCGTACATCGTGCGTTGCTCGAGGCGCTGGCGCTCGAGCAGCTTGCCCTGCGCCGACAGCACCTCGAGCTGCGTCTTCAGCTCCTCGCGGATGCTCTGCACCGCGCGCCGCATGGTCTCGTCAGGGGTGGCGTAGTGCGATGCCGCGAAGATAACCGCGCGCTCGAGCTTGCGCTTCTCGCCACCGCGCAGCGGATCGATCTCGCTCATCCCCTCGATCTGATCACCGAACCATTCGATGCGAATCGCGGTCTCGGCCTCGTACGCGGGGAACACCTCGACGGTATCGCCGCGCACGCGGAAGGTGCCGCGGTGAAAGTCGACGTCGTTGCGCTCGTACTGCAGCTCGACGAGGCGGCGCAGCACGCTGTCGCGGTCGATCGACGTGCCGACGTCGAGCTCGGCGGTCATCGTTGCGTACGTCTCGCGCGCGCCGATGCCGTAGATGCACGACACGCTGGCGACGATGATCACGTCCTTGCGGGAGAGCAGCGCGAACGTCGCCGCGTGGCGCATCCGATCGATCTCCTCGTTCACGATCGAGTCCTTCTCGATGAACGTGTCGGTCGTCGGGACGTACGCCTCGGGCTGGTAGTAGTCGTAGTAGCTGACGAAGTAGTGAACGGCGTTGTCGGGGAACAGCTCCTTGAACTCGCCGTAGAGCTGCGCTGCGAGGATCTTGTTGTGCGCGATGATCAGCGTCGGCTTGTTGATCTCCGCGATCACGTTGGCGACGGTGAACGTCTTGCCCGAGCCGGTGATGCCGAGGAGCACCTGCGCTTCGTCGCCACGCCTGATGCCGTCGACGAGCTCGCGGATTGCCTTGGGCTGATCACCCGCGGGCTTGAACGGGGACGCGAGCCGGAACCCCGCACCGCTTCGCGCGGGAAGATCCTGCTTCACCGGAACTTCCTTCTTCACCTTCTTCCGGTAGCTGGTCGCCACGGGCGGCACTGTAGCTTGGCCATCGTCGTCGCGCACGATGATCTCCTATCCGTTCCGAGCCGGTTCGGTGGACTTCCACGCGGCGAGCGCTTCGACGCACGCGAGCAGGCCCAGCAGGTTCGGATAGGCATCGATCGGCAGCTTCGTCGGCACGCGATACATCAGCGTCGACGCGAGGGACAGATCCGCCAGGGACAGCACCGAGCCCACGATCCACGTCCGATCGGCCAGGTGCTTGTCGAGGACGGCGATCGTCTGATGAAACATCTGCTCGTGCCGCGCGATGAGCGCGAGATCCGGATCGAGATCGATGGACGTCGGCTCGACCTTCACACCGAGCAGCTCGGCCGTGAGGGTCACGCGGCGCGACGATGACGAGAACGGATGAACGTAGAGCTTCACGGTTTGGTCCTGGGCAAGGGCGGTGGAACAGCGGGTGACATCGCGGCGAGGTACCGCCACCAACCGGGGTGAACGCGTTGCGTGTCGAGCCATCGCACGATCCAGTTCGCCATGTCGAACTGGACCTTCCACCACCTTCGTGACAGCCTTCTGTCAACTTTGTCAGGCAGGCTCCGATCATGCGCCGCAAGACCCGATTGTTCGCCCTGGCCGAGGCCCTCCGCGCCCGCCGCACTGGCGTCACCGCCCAGGAGCTCGCCGATCGCTTCGGCGTCACCCTGCGCACGATCTACCGCGACCTCGAGGCGCTGCAAGACGCCGGCATGCCCCTGCGCGCAGACCGCGGCCGCGGTGGGGGCTACGCGCTCGACAAGAGCTACCAGCTGCCGCCCGTCAACTTCACCGCGCGCGAGGCCGCGCTCCTGATCGCGTTGTCCCGCATCGCGATCGAGCAGCGCCTGATCCCGTTCCCCAGCGCGATCGAAAAGGCGATCGACAAGGTCCGCGCCGCACTCTCCACCTCCGCGCAGCGCGAGCTCCTCACGCTCGTCGGCGAGCTGCAGCTCGTCGGTGTCCCTGCCCTGCCGATCCCCAACACCGTGCGTGATGCGATCGAGACGGCGTGGTTCGAGTCACGCGCGCTGCGCATCGTCTACGAGAAGAAGGCATGGGAGCTGACGCCGCGCCTGGTGCGCATCCGCAGCCTCGTGTTCGATCGCCAGATCACGCTGCTCAACTGCACCGATCTCGAGACCGGAAATGATCGCCAGTTCCGCCTCGACAAGATCAAGCAAGCCACCGTGCTCGATACGAATCCGAGCTGACTACTTTGTCGCGGGACACGTAACCTGCTGCGGCGGAGGAGGATTGCAGCTCATCGGCTCCATCTCGTTCTGCGAGGGTCCGCACGCCGCGGAGTACTCGGCGAAACAGGTCCCGTTCTTGTGGACGTAGACCTTGTCGCCGCTCTCGTACGAGAGGACCACGACCCCGTCTGCGGCCGTCTCGCGGGTCACCGTGCCGCGGCCCGGAGCTTCCGGCAGGTTCGCGGGTTGCTGCGGCGCCGGCTTGGCCGCACCACAGCCCATGACGAGCACGAACGGAAGCGAGAACTGACGGCGGCGCCGGTGCATCACGCGTCGACGATATCACTCCGCGCTACGCGCGCGAGCGTGCCTCGATCAAAGCCCGTAGTTCGCCTCCACCGACGGGTGGCTGTCGCATTCGCAGAGAAACGCGCTTGGATTGAAGCACTCCCGATCGTAGAGCAGCCGCGAGCTCTCGAGATCGACCGCGACGCAGTCCTCTGCGCCTTCCGCGTCGTCCGGTTGCCCGAGCGCCCACACCGGGCTGCCCAGCTGCGGAAACGCGAGCTCCTGCGCCGTCACCCAGCGAAACTCGCCCTCGATCGTGAGATCCGAAGAACCGATCCAGAGCGTCGGTGCCTTGACCAGGTCTGCAACCTCGCTCAACGCCGCGGCTCCTTCGAGCACGGCGAGATGCGTGTGCCCCGTCTCCGGGCTCGCGTGACGTGCGCAAGTCTGCTGGGCGTCGAGCCATCCTTTCGCGTCCGTCCCGACCCAGTAGGTCCCACTCGCCGCGGGCGTGTACATCGACGGGCAGACCGGAACTGCACCGGCGTCCTCGGTGTCTGGCTCCAACCCGAACACGGCGTGACAGCCGGAGAAGGAGGCCAGCACCATCACCATGAGATAGCGCACGATGCCGATGCTAGGGCGCCGGCAGGCGCGACCGCAACCCGCTTCGCCGCCGTGTCTCAGGCCGTCGCTACGCGCACCGGCGATACAGGATTCGCCAGATCGGCAGCCCTGTCTCCTCGGCGTTCTGCTCGCGCCACGAGCGCACGCCGTACGGGTTGCCCTGCTTCCAGAACGTCCACTCGCCGGCCTGGTTCACGAATCGCGGGTCTCTATCGAACGCGGTCATCGCATCGATCGCGATGTCCCAGACGTCGGTCTGCACGAACAGCTCGCCGCCGGGGCGCAGCGCATAGGCGATCTGGTCGGCGAGCACCGGATCGACCATGCGGCGATCGCGGTGCGCGCGCTTGAACCACGGGTCGGGGAAGTTGACGTAGACACGCTCGATCGAGCCCGCCGCGAACAGCTCCTTCATGTGGAGCTGCGCCTGGCAGAACACAGCGTGCACCGGCGTGGCGAGCTGCTTCGCGCGCTTGTTGACGAGGATCGTGAGGTCCTCGCGGATCTCGAGGCCGACGTAGAGCCGCGACGGATCTTGCGCCGCGCGCTCGAACAGGAACTGCGCATCGGCGCATCCGACCTCGAGCTCGACGAGCCGATGATCGAGCGGTGGGCGCTCGCCCCGGAACCGCGCGAAGTGCAGCTGGTTCGGGTTTACGTGCTGGCGGATTCTCACGTCAGCTCGGCGTCGAGCGCCACGAACCCGAACTGGCGCACGTTGAGTGGCGACTCGAGACGATCGAGCTCGGCACGATCGACCCACTTGTACGCACCGAACTCGTCGTTGGGCACGACGTCGGCGTCAGGCGCGACCTCGGCGACAAACACGAAGTTCAAGTGCAGGCCCTTACTCCCGGCCTGGTGCTCCTCGTAGCCGATGAGGCCGGGCGGCACGCCGTCGAGCGCACCGCGTACCGCGCGGAAGTTGCCGACGAGGCCGGTCTCCTCGAGCAGCTCGCGACGTGCCGCCTCGAGCGGCGTCTCGCCTGCCTCGAGCTCGCCGCCGATCGGCAGCCAGGTCTCGAGGCGGCGATGTTCGATCACGAGGACGCGTTCGCCGCGGCGTGCGTACACGGCGACGGAGAACGCGCGGCGATCGCTCACTTCGGTACCTTCTCCCAATCGGCTAGGAACTTGGCGAGGCCAATGTCGGTGAGCGGGTGCTTCACGAGCTGTAGCAGCACCGAGAGCGGACACGTCGCGACGTGCGCGCCGAGGAGCGCGGCCTGCTGTACGTGCATCGGGCCACGCACGCTGGCGACCAGGACCTCAGTCTCGTACGCGTAGTTGTCGTAGATCTGCACGATCTCGCCGATCAGCTGCATGCCGTCGGTGGAGATGTCGTCGAGGCGCCCGACGAACGGCGAGATATACGTCGCACCGGCCTTGGCCGCGAGCAGGGCCTGGGTCGCGCTGAAGCACAGCGTGACGTTGGTCTTGATGCCCTCGTCGGCACACGCGCGCACGGCCTTGAGGCCCTCGGCGATAAGCGGGATCTTGACGACAATGTTGTTGCGGAGCGCCGCGTACTCGCGCGCTTCCTTCATCATCCCATCGAAGCTCGTCGAGACCACCTCGGCCGAGACCGGGCCTTTGACCACGTCGCAGATCTCGAGGAGGACATCGCGGAACTTCTTGCCGGTCTTGGCCACCAGCGACGGATTCGTGGTCACGCCGTCGACGAGTCCCATCGACGCGGCTTCCCGGACTTCCTTGATATCAGCGGTATCGATAAAGAACTTCATGACGGCCTCCGTTGCACCTACGCCGACGAGGACGTAGCGTCCGCCGGTGGTGGGACCATACGCAGGCGACCGTCCTTCCGCAATCGATACCCATCATGGCTGAAGCTCGCATCGGAACTGTCGACATCCCCGCCCGCACAGATCGCGCGCGATACTTTCGCGAGCTCGATTTCCTCGAGCTATCCGCTCTGTTCGCAGGCCCCCTCAAGCCGAGCGCGCTCGCGAGCTGGGCGGCGATCGCTCCGAAGGGATCGCTCGCGCTCGTCGCGCCTTATGTCCTCACGCATCGCAAGCCGCCGAAGGCCGCGAAGCTGTGGCCGAGCGATCCGACGACCGGCGACTTCCGCGATAGCGCACCGGGACGCGTCGCGCTCGCGCAGCTCCGCGCGGCCGTCGATCAGCTCGGCGCGTCGCATGTCGTCTTCAAGTCACCCCCACTGTTCGCAGCGTCGGCGGCCAACCGCGACACGCTGAAGAAGTTCTTCGGCGAGATCGCGACCGAAGAGACCGTCGGCGCCCCCCGCGTCTGGGTTCCGGACGGCCTCTGGGATCTGCGGACGGCGATCGCTTTCGCGGCGGAGATCGACGTGATCTGCGCCTGGGATCCACTGGTCCGCGATCCGGGGCAGCCGCCCGAGGTCCATTACGACCTGGACGTCTCCGAGCTGTACCTGCGGATCGCAGGGCTCGGCCGTACCGGACCCTTGCGGTCCGAGCGACAGGACGACCTCCTCATGCTCCTGGAGAGCTACGAGGACGCCCCCGCCACCATCGCGTTCGAGTCACCCGAGCGGTGGAAGGACGCGCGCAACCTCAAGAAATCTCTTGAGGGCGCCGTCTAGAGCAGATTCAGAAAACGAACGTCGAGCTCGGGATCGGCAGCTCGCCGGATTTCTTCGGCAGCTCGATGATGTTGCGGGACGAGCGACGCTCGACCATCTGGATGATCGGCTCGGACTTCCGAGACGAGGCCACCGCCACCGTCTTCTTCGTACGCGAGCCGGAACCACTGTCCTTACGCGCCGCGGGGCGCGCCGTCATCACCTTGGATCGCATTCAAACTCCCCCTGGAGTCGCAGTGTGTAAAGACTCTACGGATCCCCTGAATCGACTGTCAATGTAGGCAATCGATTCCTTTACATCCGCCAGAACGCGCCCTATAACCTGCGCGGCTTTCGCTGGAGTTACGTGAATTTATGGCTGACAAGGGCGCGATTTCGGTCACTCATCTCCAGGGTCCTGTTCTACAGGCTTCCGTCGAACTTGTGGCGTTCGTCTCATTCGGCGACCCGAGCAAGGAGCCCATTTTCAAATCGGCGGACCAGGCGCTTGGTGGTGTGCTCGCCGAGAGCGCGCGCGCCGAGGGCTTCGAAGGCAAGTCAGGGCAGACGCTGTTCGTGCACACGCACGGTCGCCTGCCGGCGAAGCGCGTTCTCGTCGTTGGTGGCGGCGTTCGTCGGGACTTTCAGAACCATCAGATCCGCGACATCGCGGCGACGGTCGCGCAGAGCGCCAACAAGGCCGGCGCCGCGAGCCTCGCGTTCCAGCTACCCGCGCTCGGCGCCGCGCGTGACGCGTCGTTGATCCAGATGACCGCCGAGGGCGTCGTCCTCGGAACGTACAAGTTCGGTCGCTACATGACCGGCGAAGATCACAAGCGTGCACCGTCGCTCACGAGCTTCGGCGTCGTCACGGATCCGTCCACCAAGGGCGGCAAGAAGCCCACGGTCTCGCAGACGAAGCAATTCGATGCGGCCGTCACCCGTGGCATCACGATCGCAACCGCGGTGAACCACGCGCGCGACCTGATCAACGAGCCTGCGGCGGTCATCACGCCGCAGGCCCTCGCGAACGATGCGCAGGCGATCGCGAAGAAGCACAAGGGCGCGATCACGGTCACCGTCCTCGACGCGAAGAAGTGCGCGGAGCTCGGCATGGGGATGTTCCTCGCCGTCGGGCAGGGCTCCGATCAGGAGCCGCGCTTCATCCACATGACCTACAAGCCGGCCAAAAAGCCGAAGAAGAGGATCTGCTTCATCGGCAAGGGTGTCACGTTCGACTCGGGCGGTTATTCGCTCAAGCCGTCGACGGCGATGGAGGACATGAAGGTCGATATGTCGGGCGCGGCCGCGGTGATCTCGTCGATGGACGCGATCGCCACGCTCGGTGCGGATCACGAGATTCACGCCGTCGCGGCCTGCTGCGAGAACCTCGTCTCCGGTCGCGCGTACAAGCTCGGCGACGTCCTCACCTCGATGGACGGCACCACGGTCGAGATCAACAACACCGACGCAGAAGGCCGCCTGACGCTCGGCGACGCGATCACGTACGCACGCACGAAGATCCAGCCCGACGAGCTCTTCGACTTCGCGACGCTCACCGGCGCGTGCATGGTCGCGCTCGGGCCGTACACGGCGGGCGTGCTCTCGGACAACGAAGGTCTGCTCAAGACCTGGATGGCGACGGCGGATCGTACGGGCGAGGACATGTGGCGCCTGCCGCTCAACAACCGCCTGCGCGAGCAACTGAAGAGCTCCGTCGCCGACATGCGCAACACCGGCGACCGCTACGGTGGGGCGATCACCGCGGGCCTGTTCCTCAAGACGTTCGTGAAGGACACGCCGTGGGTCCACGTCGACATCGCCGGCCCCGCGTCGGCGACGTCCGCGCGCCCGTCGCAGCCCAAGGGCGGCACCGGGTTTGCGGTCACGACGATCGTCGAGTACGCGACCCGCTGACTGCCGCCGTAGCCGATCGACCCCGGCTACTCGAGTTGCTGTCCCCGCGTTCGGGTGAATCCAGATCAATGATTCCGGGGAGATGACCGGGCACATGGACTGCACACCGCAGTCCGCATGGTCACTCGCCCCCTCATTGCCGCACTCCTCCTGGGACTCGTCGCGTGCGCACAAAGCGGTGGCGAGGGCGACGACGAGCAGCAGGTCACCCCGGAGGAGGAAGACAACGATCAGCCGGCTGGTCCCGGTGGATCGAGTCAGTGCGACGAGGGCTTTCACGCCTGCGGCCAGACCTGCCTCGCGGACTCCGCCACCAACGACAAGCCCGAGCTCGGGTGCGCGCTCGGCTGCGGTCAGCCCTGCCCCACGCCCGAGAACGGCGTCGCGATCTGCACCGACGACGGCATCTGCGGCTTCGAATGCGACGAGGGCTTCGCGCGCGTCGGCTCGAACTGCGTGGCCTCGGTCTGTGACGAGATGAGCTACGGCTGCGGCACGTACACGGATGACGAGGGCACCAACTTCAACTGCGGCACGTGCGCCGAGAATGCGACATGCGGCGCGAACCACCAGTGCATCGTGTCCGCCGATGCGATGGAACCCAACAATGGCGCTGCGCAGGCGACCACCCTGGGCACCTTCAATGACTTCGACGACCCGACCAAGTGGGTCGAGAACCTGACGATCCATACGCCCACCGACGAGGATTGGTTCACGTTCCACGTCGACGACGGCTGGGACGGCGGCAACCCCGACATCAACGTACAGCTGACGAAGCGCAATGACTCGCTCGGCTGGCTCGAGTCGCCGCACGAGATCACCGTGTGGTGGAAGTGCGACTCGGCGGATGCCGGCAGCAAGGTCAGCTGCGGCGAGTGGTCCACGCCAAAGAGCGAGAACACCCTCAACGACGCGGTCCTCGGTAAAGGCTGCAAGATCGAAACGGAGTACCTGCCGTGGGGCGATATCTCGACGGCCTGCAATGGTCTCACTGACAGCGGCACGGTCACCGTGCGCGTGAAGCGGACGGCACCACCCCTCGGAGATGACTACGATCTGTTCGTTTCCATCGACTGAGACCAAGAGACCTACCTGTCCGTGCAGGTCTTCCTCCGATTTACCTAAGAATCTCGGCCTGTTAGATCGTCGCGGAGTTTGACAGTGAGCCTCGGCGCTGTTACGATTACTTAGCTGAGGTTTACGTCTTGATGAAGCAGCAATTCGCCGTTGGGGACAAAGCCGTGTA
>JANRKM010000099.1:0-2248 GCA_033763475.1 Kofleriaceae bacterium | reverse complement strand
GCGCGCTTGGGACCGAGGTGCGCCTGACGTGTTCTTCGTGGAGACGTGCGATCCGGCGACAGACACGACCGCGAGGCTGACGCTGTCTTCGGTCTTCGGCGGTGAAGCTCACCCACTTTCGTGGACACCCCAAGAAGCGCGAGTATGCGCGAGGAGTGTTCGATGGCGAAGCGACAGACACGACGGGCCCGGCGCTCGTTCACCCCGGAGTTCAAGGCCGAAGCCGTGCGGCTCTGCAAGGCCGGCGACCGGTCGATTCGGCAAGTTGCGAAGGACCTGGATCTGACCGAGACCGCGCTGCGTGAGTGGGTACAGCGCGCGGAAGAGGACCCGGGCAGCGGGGCTTCGGAGGAGCTGACGTCGGCAGAACGCGACGAGCTGCGTGAGCTTCGGAAGCGGGTGAAGCGCCTCGAGATGGAGCGAGAGATCCTAAAAAAGGCGGCTCTCCTGACCGTTTAGTGGGTGCGCCGGCGTGAGGCGTGGCGGCCCATCGCGAGGTCATGCTCGCGTCGTGCTCGGCGCCGTCGAGGCTCTCCGCTTCGCTCCGACCCGCTCCGCGGGCGCCCTTCGGGCGGCTTCGACCGCGCCTGCGCGCGACGCGGTGCGCGTTCCGCGGGCGATGGGCAGACGGATGCCTCCGGCGGGGGCTCCGGACTCCGGATGCTTTGGGCGACGTCAGCCCGAGATGTTCGGGCACGGCGATGGCAATGGAACCTCGAGGCCCGAGCAGCAGAGGAAGATGAGCGCGATCAGGCTCCACGCGCCGTGGAGACCGAAGGAGCGACGCGTGATCGTGCGGACCTTCCCGTTGACGCCCTCGGAGCGGCCGTTCGACAAGCCCGTCGCGACGTACGCGAGGATGCCATCCGCGTGCGCCTTGATCGTTCGCGCGACCTTCTGGAAGGGCGTCAATTGAGAGCGTGCCGCCCACCCGATCCATTCGAACAGCTTCGTCCGCGCGACGTTCACCTGGCGGCGGTCGAGGACGTCCGCGAGCGTCTCCTTCAGCAGGTACGCGCGGTAGAGTCGCTTGTTCGTGCGCTGCACCTCGGAGAGCTTCTGGTACTCGGGTTGCGTCAGGTTCCACGGGTTCTTCTGCAGCGCGAACCGCGTGCCCTTGATCGCGTCCTTCTCTTCGCGATCCGCCTCGCGCCACTGTTCTCGTCGCACCTTGTCGAGCGCGTCGTGCGCGAGGCGCTGGACGTGGAAGCGGTCGAACACGATGCGGGCGTCGGGAACCGCCTCGGCTACCGCCGTCTTGTACGCCCCCGACATGTCGATGGTCACCGTCTCGATCTTCGCGGCGCGCTCTGCGCCAAGCTCCGCGAAGAACCGCCTCACCGTGTCCGCGTCCTTTCCCGGCGCAGCCCAGACCACGCGCCCGCTGTCGTGGTCTGTCACGATCGTCACGTACTCGTGATGCCGCCGGTAGCTCAGCTCGTCGATGCCGATCCTGCGAAGATCGTCGAAGCGGTCCGCGCGACCGTGCCCGAGACGCGCGACGACGCGCTCGACGATGCGGCCGACCGTCTTCCACGCGATCCGCATCAGCGTCGACACCGTCGTCTTGTCCGCTCGCTGCGCGAGGTACGCGACGACGTCCTCGAACGGTCTCGTAAAGCCCGACTGGGCGTCCGCCCACGGCACGATCTCAATCGTGACGCCGCAGCGCCGGCAGTCCACCCGCCAGGCCTCGTACTCGAGCTCGGTCGTCACCCCGCAGACGTCGAGGTGCCGCCACGTCCGCAGGCGCCGGTCGTATCGAGGCGCTCGCTTCCCACAGCCCGAGCAGAACGAGCCGCGCTTCTTCGCGGGCTTCACGCCGAGAACGAGGGCCGTTTCCGTGAGCCGAAAGCTGAGGACGCGCGTGTGCTTCAAGCCAAGCACCGCGCGCAGTAGAGTGGTCGCGCGCATGGACGGGGCGGTTGTGACGGGTGGCGTAGGAACCCCCATCGTGGCCCTTCGTCCGTGCGCGTCCTATCGCTCCGTCACGAGCACAGCCGTCGCGCTATCTCGCCGGTCCTCGTCGCGTCGCCCGCGGCTGACCTCGCTTCTACGCGCCCACTAAAGCGTCAGGAGACCGTCTTTTCATCGGCCGCGACGGCGGCGCGTGGCAACTCTACCTCGCCCCGTTCTCATGGGCGCCGCCGCTCCTGAGTACGAGAATGGACGAGGACCGCGAGATCTTCCCGGTCGCGGAGCCCGACGCCGATGATCTCGAGAAGTTCATGTTCGCAAGCGACGCACC
>JANRKM010000098.1:0-3789 GCA_033763475.1 Kofleriaceae bacterium | reverse complement strand
ACCGAGCGCTACGCGAAGCGGCGACCGGCGGCTCTGGTGTCCCTCGTTCGTGTCCCTCGCGTGTCCCACCCGGTTTTGGGTGGTGGGCAAGTGCTCGGAAACGAATAGGAATCTGGACCGCAATCCATCGGCCACGTATGGATGACGCCAACCACAACCAAGGAGATTCGCGATGTTACGAGAGAAAGCTGCTGTCCCTCAATTGTCCCCCGACGCAGCCACCACGCTCGCGCAACAGATCAAGACTCGGCACCTGAGTAGCCACGGCGAGCGCGGGTCGTACGTGTGCGCGTTCTGTTCCACCCGCACCGACGATCTTCCATGGCCCTGCGATGCAATCGAGGCCGCCGACATGCTGCTGGAGTTGGCGCGGGATGGGGAACGGCTGGATTGGCTAGAGGCGCACGCTGGCAGCGTCAACTGGGGCATGGCTGACGTTCGCCTCGCACTAACGACCGGGTGGGACGTGTGCTCCGAGATCAGCGCGACCGGGCGGCACGACTCGCCTCGGGAAGCGATTGACGCCGCCATCGACGCCGTCCGCAACGCCATCCACGATGGGGATTAGCCGTGTGGTACGAGATCAAGGGCGGGACGAGAAATCCGCCAGAGTGGCCTGACTGGATGCCAGCTTCCGAGAGAGCGATCTGGATGTGGGCGCGAAACGCCTTGATGGCAGACGCGGAGGTCGTCCGTGTCGATCTCAGCCCATGGCACCCAGACACGCGAAAAGCCCAGACACAGATTCATGGTCGTGCGCCGCTTGGGTCGATCACGATTCACGTATTGGAGTCTCGATCCAACCTCGAAGCGATCAAGGCGCGCCTCGGCTTGTTGGGTCAGCGCGACAGGTTCCACTTCGGATACTCGATCTTCCACTGCACGAAGATTCCCCGCGTGGTCAGAACGTTCATCGTCGGCGACGCGCTTCGCCAAGAGTTGGCGTGCGGACACGAGATCGCCGGAACGGTCGACTGGCGTGGTCTCTTCCCGAAGCGCAGACAGTGCGACGAATGCTCGAAGCTTGCGACCAGAGCGCAGCGCGAGATTCGACGCGCCGCCCGCAACGCCACCCAGGAGAAGCCGTGAGCGCCAAGAAGCGAGCCCCCAAGAAGCGGCCGTTCAAGCTGAGCGAGTGGCTACGCGATCTCGCCAAGCGCGCCGACAAGGGCGAGGTGTACGGCATCAAGTGCCGCGTGCATTGGGCGGGCGGGTGGTCGGAGTTGGATCTGCCGCGACGCGACCCTCGGAAGCCCCGCTGACCGCCGCCGCCCCCCACTCCGAGTCGCCCCCGTACGCGTCGAACGCATCGCACTCGCAGGCGAGGCACTCGGACCGCCGTGAGAAGCCACGACCACCACCACGGGACCATCACGCAGCTCCGTTTATGCGGAGATTTGCCGCATCGTGTAATTCGGTCGCGGCGCGCAGCAGATCCACCTCGCACTCGATCAGCCGCGAGTGGATCGACAGGGCCGCCTCCTCGGTGATCGCGAGCCCGCGCGCGCAGTCATCGAGGGCGGCCTTGGCGAAGGTCAGCCGGACGCGGAGCGCGTTGCGCAGCGCCTCGCGGGCTCTCAGTTCCTCTCGGTTCACCCGGCGCACCTCCCCACGATCCACCCGAACAGGATCAGCAACAGCGCCTCTAGGAAGCGGAGTAGGCGGCGACCGCGCACACCGCCCCCACGAACCACGCGAGCCACTCGCTCACGCGGTGCTTGCTCCAGTGCCAGAACGCGCCCGGCCGGACGCGCCGGCCCGTGCGGATCTCGAGCCGCTTGCGCATGGCCCGCGCCTGCTCCGACTCGCGCGCGTAGCCGAGCAGCGTCGGCCAGAAGAGCGCGAGCACGGCCGAGCCCGTCACCCACAGCTCGACCGCCGCGATCGCGGCGCCCCCGAGCGCGTGGGCGATCCACTCGGCCCTATCGGTCATTTGCGCAGCGCCGTCAGCAGGTCGGCCACCCGGTCCCGCGTCTTCTCGTTCGCGTCGCGCACGGCGTCTACCGAGCGCGCGACTTGATCCACGAGGCGCTCGACCGAGCCCTCGAGCCGCCCGATGGCCTCGGTGATGCCCTCGCGGTGCCTGTCGTTCTCGCGCTGCGACTCGGCCAGCATCTCGCGAACGACTTCCTTGGCGACCGCCTTGGCGATGCCCTCGTAGTCGGGTCCGAGGCCGGCCTTGCGGGCCGCGAGCTGCACGGCCTTGCCGATGACGGCGAGTCCGGCGATGACGGCGGCCCACCCCTCCGGCGAGGTCGGGAGGTCGGTGGGCTCGGCCACTTTCAGAGACCGCACGCCGCGCCCAGGGTCGCGACACAGCCGAGGGCCTTCAGCGCCCCGAAGAGGCTGCCGAGCAGCGACTTGCCACCCGCGCTGATGGCGGCGCCGCGCGACTCCTGCACCGGGACGGGCTCGACCGCGGGCGCGAAGGCGGGCTCCGTGGTCGTGGTGGTCACCACGTCGTCGGGGCCGACCTTGCCGTCGCGCTCCTCGCGCACGGTCTTGCGCTCGCCGGCAGGCTTCACCGTGATGACGGCACCGGGAGCGGCCTGTGGCGCGCAGGCTTGCGCAGGCGGCGCGTAGATCGCCGCACGGGCCGGGTTACCCCAGGCGATCGTGCCCGTCGCAGCGCAGCCCGTTCCTGCAAGCGCGAGCAGCGCGAGAAGCGCGAAGGTGGCGCGCATCTCACGCCTGCGGCGGCGGCGTGTTGAGCAGCGTCTTCTTGTTGACGAGGCTCCACACCACCGACCCGATGCCGAGCACCGCGCCGATCAGCGTCTCCGCGCCCGTGCCGTCGAGCAGGCCCTTGCTCACGAGAATGCCCGCGAGGCCCTGAAGGATCGCCCGCGCGATCACCTGAATGCTCTGCCAGTCCATGTTGCCCTCCTAGGGTCGAAAGACCCGGTTGCCGCTACCCGGCGGCACGGTTTGGACGTGACACCACGTTGGCGTCGCGTCCGGATGCTCGAGCCAGAGCCCGATGCGCGCGAGCTCGTCGAGGCCCGGCTTGGAGCCAGCCCACCGGTCGAGCGATCCGTCGAGGTCGTCGAGGTCGCACGCCTCGCCGCTCAGGTGCTTCGACCGCATCGCGCTTCCGCGCACGCGCATGTTGATCGCGAGCGGCCGCCACCCGCTGTTCACCTTGCGCCGGCGCGCGTCGCCCGTCGCCTTCGCGTAGACCTCGAGCATCTGGTTCACGCGCTCGACCGTGACAGCGGCGTTCACGCGGATCTGCTCCGTGAGCTCGTCGGGGAAGTCGTCGTCTCGGCCCATGAAGTAGTCGGCGAGCGTGATCCGGGGCGGCGGCGTCATCGCAGGATCCTCCGAAGCGCAACGGCGGCCCCGGCAACGGCGACGAGCGCCGCGGCCGCAAGCCCGGCGCCAAGGCCGAGGCCGATCGCCATCGCCTCGAGGAACGTCGCCATCATCGGCGCTGCATCCCGAGCGTCCCGCTGATCTCCGCGTCGCTCTGCTCGAGCTCGCCCACGCGCTGGCCGTGGTTGTTCAGCCGCCCGTTCACCACGTCGAGCCGCCGGTTCACGCCCGCCAGCTGCGCGATCGTGGTGCCCGCCTGGACCGCCACGAAGAGCAGGCCGACGAGCTCGGCCCAGTGCTGCTCCCACCACATCACGCTGCCCTCCTTCGCGGCGTCATTCGTCGTCCACGCCCGATTCGTAGAAGCTGCCCTGCGGAGCGGACTCCTCCTCCACATCGGTTGGGTAGGCGCCGACGACTCCGCGAATCGCTGCGTCGTCCGCCGTCACCTTGAACTGCGCCCACGTAGGGGCG
>JANRKM010000097.1:0-31950 GCA_033763475.1 Kofleriaceae bacterium | reverse complement strand
CTGGCCTTCATTCTCGATGCGCACGGGCTCGCGGCCCTGGCGACGCAGCTCGGCGACCTCGTCCGCGAGCTCGAGGAGCAGCGCGCCGCGAAGCAACCGCTGCGCGAGGTGCGTGCGACCTTCCATGCCGCGCTCGACGCGATGACGCGCGATCTTCGCTGGGACTCGCTGCCCGACGGCGTCGACGAATTCGACTAGTGGTGGCGTCCGCTTGGCAAGAGGCGGGCGGTCGGCAGCGTGCCTGCCCGTTCTCGTAGGAACATCGCGCGCGCGCTGCGATCGACGATCTTGCATGCGCCGGCCCCAGCACCGACGCCGGTGCCGGCCGCGATCATCGCCATGACGGTGGCTCCGATGGCGCCGCCGATCGAAACCGGCAGGAGCAGCCCGAACAACAGGCCACCCGCGAGCAGTGCGGCCGGCGGTGCGAAGATCAACTTGGCCGCACGGCGCGTCGGCGCTTCGTCGTCCCAGTCGCGCTCGCAGTGATCACACCGCTCTCCAGGCTTCATCACATGCGCCACACACCGGGTGGTGGTGCAGCGGCCGCAGCGCATGACCGGTTTACGGAGACATGCCTGGCAGTCGGTGGGCCCCATGATCTAATGGTGCCCGAACCGCTGGCGCCGCCAAGCGACATCGCTCACGCGGCCGCCGCGGCGGCTAACGCCTTGACATCACAGAAAGCTCGGCGCCCTACCCGGTGGGCGTCGACGCGCGTGGCTACTCCTTGATGCCGTGCTTCGTCTTGATCTGGTCGAGCACTTTCGCGTACTCGACGTCCCACGCCTGTGTGCCCTCTTCGAGGTTCTTGATGCGATCACGGACTTCCTGATCGATTGCCTCGTCGACCTGCATGTGCTTCTTGCAGATCTCCTTGATCTTGCGACGCAGGATGGCGTCCTCCGCGAACACCTCGTCGATGTGCCGCGAGGACATGAACGCCTCGAGCATCTGGTTCGCGATCCAGGACAGGCCCTCTTCACCGAGGCCGAACTCCTTCTGATCCGCGAGCTGGCGCTTGGTGCGACCGAGGTGCGAATAAGGCAGACCGCGGATCTCCAGGATGTCCTTCGCCCGTTCGGTCAGTTCCTTGTCGACCCGGATGTATTCCTTGAGGACGGCCGCCGCATCCAGCTGGGCTTCGTTGTTGTCGCTGATCTCGATATCACCCGCTTGCACGAGCGTAGTGATGATCTCGGCCGCGATGGTGTCGACCTTGCCTGGATACAGTCTCATCTCGGCGGCACTGTAGGGTTCACCCGCCGTTCATGCAAGCCGCGTGGCAGACTCTTGCGGAGCTTTTTGTCGACGATCCTCATGTGCACGATTGCCTTTCTCGTCGATGTGATCGCGGATGCGCCGCTCGTACTCGCAGCGAATCGAGATGAACTTTATGCGCGGCCCACGCGCCCACCTGAACGACTGGCGCCCGGCATTGCTGGCGGTGTCGACGTGCTGTCCCGAGGAACGTGGCTTGCCGTGCGCGCCGACGGGCTCTTCGCCGCAGTGACCAACCAGCGCGCACTCGCGACCCCGCCGCCCGGTCTGCGCTCCCGCGGTCTGGCCGTACGCGAGCTCGCCGAGTCACGCGACCCGGATGCATACGTCGCCGCGCTCGATCCGACGTGGTACGCGAGCATGAACCTCGCGTGGGGCGATGCCCGTGGGATCTCGATTGCGTATCTGCGCCAGGACACGGGCGACAAGGAGATCCAACGTCTCGGCTCGGGTATCCACGTGCTGTGTAACGACCGCCTCGGTGCGGCGGGATTCCCGCGTGGTGAGCGCATGTTCGCGGCACTCGAGCGTGCCGTGCACGACACGCCCGCGTGGCCCGCGATCCAGCCGGCCCTCGTGGCGGCACTTGCGGATCACACGCGCGTGCCGCTCGCCGATGTGCCGCCCTCGCATCTGCCTGCCGAGCTCGCACGCGAGCTAACGGCGGCGTGTATTCACAGCCCCGAGTACGGCACGCGGTCATCCACGATCCTCGCCGCGGACGCTCAGCACGTGCTCGCGTACCTGCACGCCGACGGCACGCCGTGCACCGCGCCCTTCACCGATCGCCGCGCGCTTCTGGAGACTTCGTGACCGAACAACGCCCTCGCAAGCTCGTCGTCGCCGGCCTCATCATCGGCGACGATGGCCGCATCCTGATCACCCAGCGCCGCGCAGATCAGGCGCTGCCGCTCCAGTGGGAGTTCCCCGGCGGCAAGGTCGAGCCCGGCGAAGCGCCGGCCGCCGCGCTCGCGCGCGAGCTCGCCGAGGAGATCGGGGTCGCCGCCTCGGTCGGCCGGATCTGGGACGTGTTGTTCCATGCGTATCCCGCGTTCGATCTCGTCATGCTCGTCTACGCCTGCCGGCTCGCGCCGGACAGCGAGCCGCGTGCCGTCGAGGTCGCCGACCTCGCCTGGGTCGCGCCCGATGGACTTGGCGCCTACGACATCCTCCCGGCCGATCGCCCGCTGGTCGAGCGTCTCGCGGTGGAGGGGCCGCCGAACTAAGGCGGACAATTGACCCAATCCGTAGGGCGGCCTACGATTCACCCCACATGGAAGGCCGCGCCAAGGTCACGAAGGAAGTCCTCTGCGAGGAGGCTCGCTTCATCCTCGCGAACGTGATGGCGGAGGCCCGGTACGGCCGGCAGAACCGCTACGACGACATCCGACGGGTGTGCGAGGGCGCGGTCTCGATCCCGTTCGGCGAGTACATCGGCTTCCTCGAGAAGTCGGGATATCTCCGCCACGACCGGGGCTCGGAGAGCCTCGAGGTGACGCCCGATGGTGAGTCCGTCGTGAACGGCGGCAACCTCGTCGAGTTCACGGAGCGCGCCGTCGCCCACTTCAAGAAGCTGCGGCAGAGCCGGGCGATGGCGGTCCCGTCGGGCGCGATTCCGATGGGCTCGCAGTCGGGCGTGATGTCGTCGGCGCCGATGCGCGAGCCTCCGCGCGATCGCGAGAGCTCGTCGGCGGCCCCGCTTCCGCAAAAGGCACCGAAGCTCACCAGCTCCGGCGGCCGCTCCTCCGCGGTCGTCGGTGGCGAAATTCAGGCGGCGGACATGGATCAGCGTTACGAGAAGCTCGCGTCGATCGGGTCCGGGGGTATGGGCACGGTCTACCGGGCGCGCCAGGTCGCGCTCAACCGCGAGGTCGCCCTCAAGGAGATCCGCGACCTGTTCGGGTTCTTCAGCGAGGACCAGCGCAACGAGATCGTGCGCCGGTTCACCGATGTCGTTCGCGCCTGGGGCAACCTCGCGCACCCGAACATCCTCCCCATCCACGACGTCAACCTGTGGACCGAATACCCGAACGTCGTCACCGAGCTCGCCCCCAACGGTTCCGCGCGGCGCCTGATCAACGACGCCGAAGAGGTGCCGGTCGAGCTGGTCTTCAAGTATCTGCTGCAGACGCTACATGCACTGCGCGCCGCGCACGCGCAGCGCGTCTATCACCGCGGCCTGAAACCCGAGCAGCTGCTGATCGACGCCTACGGCAACGTGAAGGTCTCGGACTTCGGCTTCACGCGCATCGTCGAGCGCGACCACGCCGTGATCCGCCAGATCTACGTAGGCATGGGCAACGTCGCGTACATGGCGCCCGAGCTCTACACAGACCCGCTCGCGGCTGGTGCGCAGGGTGACATCTATGCGCTCGGCATCATCTTCTACGAGCTGCTGACGCGAAAGTTGCCGGGCCGCCGCTCGCCGATGCCGTCGCAGATCAACCCGAGCATGCCGCGCGGCGTGGATGACATCTTCGATCGCATGACGCGCGACTCGAAGGCCGAGCGCTACGCGACCGTAGACGACATCCTCGACGATATCGACAAGCTCGACGGCATGGAGGCCCTGCTCGGTGGTGGCGAGCGCGTGCTCGTGGGCGAGAGCCCGCTATCGAGCATCAAGTTCCGCCCGGGCGCTGAAGAGCCGCTCGCGGGCACGCCGGTGGAAGAGGGCGAGGAGGGCGACAAGAAGAACGCGCTGCGCCCATACTCGTTCCAGCAGCGCCGCAACAAGAAGCCGTAGCGCCACGCGTCCTTGCCGGGAACGGCGTCGTGGGCAACGTGAACGCGTCGCCGTTATCGAGCGTGCGCACGTTGACCGCCACCATCGGGCCGTGTGGACCGACCCCGCGCACGAACGGCCTCGCAGCCTAAACGATCCGTGCTCCGAGGGCGTGGAGCTCCCGAACGAGAAGGTCGGCTTCGCCGGCATGATTGTAGAGGTGTGCGGAGACGCGCACGAGCGGCTGCCCTGGATAATCGACGATCGGCACTTCGATGCCGCGCTCGAGCAGCTGGCGCTCGAGCGCGAGCGGTGCGACGCCGGTGGGGAGCGCGAGCGGCACCGCGGCCATGGTGCCGACCGCGTCATCGGGCGCGAGCAGCGAGCCGCCGAGGCGATCGCGTACCTCGAGCGCGAGCGCGTGATTGCGCGCGAACACCTCGGGCCAGCCGCCGCCTTCCGCCGCGATGGTCTCGATCGCCGTCGGCACGGCGAGGTGTGGCGATGGATCGTGTGTCCCGGCCCAATCGAGCTCGGCGTGGAGGCGATTGGGCGGCCCGTACGTCGGTGTTGCGCCGTGCGAGGTGACGAGCGGGCGAAGGCGTGACGCGCCGGCGGACGAGGATGCGAGGAAGCCCGACCCCTTCGGCGCGCACAGCCACTTGTGATGGTTGCCGACGTACCAGGTCGCGCCGAGCGCGTTGACGTCGAGTGCAAGCTGGCCGGGCGCGTGCGCGCCGTCGACAAGGACCTGGATGCCGCGCGCGGCGAGCACGGGCACCAGGCGCTCGACGGGCAAGCGCAGCGCGGTGGGGCTCGTGATGTGATCGAGCAGCGCGAGACGCGTGCGCGGTGTGATCGCGCGCGTCGTCGCGTCGACCAGCGCATCGGGATCGAAGGGCAGGGTGATCGGCACGACGGTGATGCGCGCGCCGCGACTGTCCGCCAACCGGACGAGCTGGTTCATGCATGCGCGGTAGGCGTGCGACGTGGTCAGGATCTCGTCGCCCGCGGCGAGCTCGGCCGAGGCGAGCGCGAGCGCGACCCCGGTGGTCGAGCTCGGGACAAACACGAGATGCTCCGCGTTGGCACCGACGAACGCCGCCACCGCGGCGCGCGCGCGATCGAGCTCGGCCTGCCACTCGAGGACGTAAAACCGCATCGGGGCGGCTTCCATGCGTGCGCGGCATGCGTCGGCGGCGGCGAGCACGACGCGCGGGCAGCCGCCGAACGATCCATGGTTGAGGTGCAGGACGTGCGGGGCGAGCGCCCAGTGGTCGATTGGGGAGACAGGCGAGGTGAGGTTCACGAGGGCACACTCGTAGCGTTTGGCGCAGGCGGGCTCGTGGATCGTGCACCGAGCTACGCGTCTAGCGCTTCTTGCCAGCAGGCTTCTTCGCGGCGGGCTTCTTCGCGGCGGGCTTCTTCGCGACGGTCTTCTTCTTTGCAGCGGGCTTCCTCGCCCCGGCCTTCGCGCGCACAGCAGGCGCCGATGCGGGCGCGTTCGGGCGGGTGTGGCGGGGCTCGTACACGCCGAGCTCGGCGCCGCTCGGTAGCGTGATGCTGGTGAGTCGGCCCCAGCCCTGATCCGAGATCTCGGTGCACGCCACGCCGCGCCCGGTCATCTCCTCTACGAAGGCCTCCACGTTCTCGCATAGGAAGTACAGCTCGTGCTTCGGTTCGCCGACGTCGAGCGGGTGCACCGCGACCTCGGAGGGCGGCAGGCCGAAGACCAACCAGCCACCGCCGACATCGACGTTTGGGAAGGAGAGGACATCGCGGAAGAACGCGCGATCGGCATCTGCGTCGCGGGTGTAGAGGATGGCGTGTGCGCCGTGGATCATGGCCCTCACCATCGCACGCTTTTTCGGTGACATCGCGTCCTGTTGGTGTCATGGATACACTATGACGAATAGAGCGCGGGGGTGTCTCCTGGGATTGGCCGTCGGAGATGCTCTCGGGACAACGTACGAGTTCCAGCGGATCTCCCAGCCTCCATACCCCACCCTGGCGACTGCACCGGCGACCGACGTGGTGGGGAAGGGCCCCTTCAACCTACAGGCGGGACAGATCACGGATGACACGCAGCTCGCGATCTGCCTCGCGCGCAGCCTCGCGGAGAGGGGGAGGTTCGACCTGGACGACGCAGCGGGCCGCTACGTCGCGTGGAGCCGGGAGGCGTTCGACATCGGGAGCCAGACCGGGGCGTCGCTGAGCCGAATCGAAGATGGGGAGCCGGTCCTCCAGGCCAGCTTCGCGGTGTGGCGTGGGACGGACCGACGCGCGGCGGGCAACGGCTCGCTCATGCGCACAGGGCCGCTCGCGGTCGCCTTGCGCGTGACGCCCGGCGCGCTGGTCGAGGCTGCGCTGCTGGAGTCGATGATCACACATGCCGATCCGCGGTGTGCACTCGCCTGCGCGGTGTTCGATCGCGCGATCGCGGCGGCGATCACCGACGGCCTCGAGGGGCGCGGAATGGTCGATGTCGCGCGCGATGCGCTCGCACCCGCCGCCGCGCGCATGCACGCGCTCTGGCGCGACAACCTCGACGTCGACCATGACGACGCGGTGGCGATCGAGCGAGCGAGGCTCGATCTCGCCAGCGATCTCGACGCGGCGCTCGCCTCCGAGCCCGGTGTGTATACCGATGCGCTGCACCTGGATCGCACCGCGGGCTTCGTGCGGGTCGCGTTTCGGCTCGCCTGCTGGCACGCGGTGCACACGGCGGGGTGGCGCGAGGCCGTGGTCGACGTTGCGAGCCGCGGGGGCGATGCGGATACGAACGCAGCGATCGTCGGCGCGTTCCTCGGCGCGCGCGATGGCGATGCGGCGATCCCGGCGATGTGGATCGAGCGCGTACTCGGCGCGCGTCAGCCCGGCTCCGCTGCGTGGGCCGACGCGCATCACCCGCGCCATCTGCTCGCGTTGCTGTGAATCAAGCGATCTCCGGGGATCTGCCCTCGCGTGCTTCTCCGTCGAGGATCCATGACTTGGCGTAGATTGACCGCGTGATCGATCAAGCTCGTGTGCGCGTCGGACAGTGGAAGTTGTCGTTGGTCGATAGCCCTCTGCTCCTCGATGTCGACGAGGCGAGCTCGCTCGCGCTGCCCGCCGTCGAGCCCGAGGCGCTGGTTGCGTCGCTCGCGGGTGGCGCTGCGTTCGCGTTCGAAGCGGGTGTCGCGAGCTCGGTCGAGACCGGCTGGCTGCGCATCGAGTTGCCGACGCCCGAGCTCGAGCGGCGGCTCGCGCGCATGCGCCGCGCCGCCCGAGCGGAGCTGTCCGAGACCGGCACGCACACGCTGTGGGTCGCGCTCGGCGCACTCGTATGGATCGACGGTGAAGCGACGCGGCGCGCGCCGCTCGCGCTGCTGCCCGTCGAGCTGGAGCGCGCCTCCGGCGGTGGTCTGCGACTGGTCGCGATCGAGAACGCTGCGCTCCGCGTGAACGACGTGCTCGTGGAGAAGCTGCGCGAGGCCTTCGATGTCATCCTGCCGGTGGCGGAGGGGCCGCTCACGCTCGCGTCCCTGTTCGAGACGGCCCGCGGGATCGCGGTCACCCGACCGGGATGGAGCGTCGAGCCTAGCGTGCGCCTCGGCCTGTACTCGCTCGCACGCGTCACGGTGGCGCGCGACGTCGCGGTGCTCGAGCGCACGCTCGCCGAGACGCCGGTTGTCCAGCAGCTCGCCACGCTCGACGGTGTCGGTGGCGGTGCCTTTGCGCAGCCGTCGATCGCGGCGGCCGAAGCGGTCACGCGCCCGCGCGGCACGGCCGACCTGCTCGCGCCGCTCGACGCAGATGCAGGTCAGCTCGCCGCCGTCGCTGCCGCCGCCGCAGGGGCGACGTTCGTGCTCGCCGGTGCGCCCGGCACGGGCAAGTCGCAGACGGTCGCCAACCTGATCGCGCACTGCGTGAGCGCGGGCAAGACGGTCTTGTTCGTCGGTCCCTCGCGCGCCACGCTCGATGTCGTCCAGCAGCGGCTCGGCGCGGTCGGCCTCGGCGAGTTCTGCCTCCCCCTGCACACGCCCGAGGCTGCGCGCGGCGCGGCGCTCGCCCAGCTCGGCCGCGTGCTCGAGCGCGCGTTTCGCCCCGCCTCTGGCGCGCTGGCCGACGATGCGCGCCTCGCCGAGCTGCGCACCGCGCTCGACGCCCATGTGGCCGCGCTCCACAAGGTCGGCCCGTTCGGACGTTCGCTGTACGAAGTGATCGGCCGGCTGATCGAGCTGCGCGCCACGCCGCGCATGGCGCTCGCGGAGCACGATGCCGTGGCGCTCGATCGCGCGACGTACGAGCGCCGTCGTGCCGCCGTCGCGGACCTCGCGATCGCGGCGATCCCCGTCGAGCCCGTGGCCACCCATCCTTGGCGTGCCTCGACACTCGAGCCAGCTGCCTTCGGCGCGTCCGCCGAAGGTCGCGAGCGCGCAATCGTCGCGCTCGACGAGATGGCCGGAGCCGTTGCGGAGCTTTCGGCCGCCGTCGCCGAGTTCGTGGGGCTCGTTCCCGGGCTCGTGGCGCGTACGCGGCCGCAGCTCGCCGCACTCGGTACACTGGCCGCGCTCGCCGCCGCAACGCCGCGCCCCGGGGCGGAGCTGCTCACCAACATCCGTGGCGGCCGCACCGACGAGATCGCGGAACGCATCGCGCTGATCCGCGCGAAGGGCAATGGCTCGATCGAGGTACCGCGCGATCCGCTCACGTTCCTCGCGCTCGCGACCAAGCACCGCATGCTCGCCGACGAGGTCGCCGAAAAGTTCACGGATGCCGTCGACGAGATCGACGCACCTTCGCTATGGGCGCAGCTCCGCAAGTGGGGGGCGATCTCGACCTTTGGCATGGGCCCGGTGCGCTACCTCGCGCTGCGGACCGTGCGCGCCGAGGTCAAGGCGGCGGGCGTCCCTGGCGAGCTCGCCACCGATGCCGCGATGCTCGAGGCGCTCGAGGCCGCGATCGCGGAGCGCGCCTGCCGCGCGGCGCTGACTGCGGCGGCCGAGCCCGCGAAGCGCTGGTTCGGCGAGCTGGCTGGTGACCCGCTGATGCTCGATCTGACCAAGGTCGAGGCGGCGGTCAGCTGGGCGGGCGAGCTGCGCAAGGCGTTCGACGCCGTAGAGATCGTGGGCGGTGAAGCGGGGCGCTCTGCCGCGTGGCGTGCGCTCGTCGCGCAGGTCGCCGCGACCCCGTCCGAAGGCGCCGCGGATCCGGTCGCGCTCGCGCGACTCGCGTCCGCCGTCGCGCGCTGGACCCCGGCGCTCGCCGCGCTCTCGACAGCCGTTGGCATCGACACCGCGGTCCTCGGCGCCGGGGACGATCATCTGCTCGCGCTGCGCGACCGCGTCGACGCGATGCGTGGGGCCGTCGATGCGCTGCAAGGGTGGGTGACGTTCCATGCCGCGCGCCACGCTGCGCTGTCCGTCGGCGTCGGGGCCGCCGTGACCGCCATCGAACGCGGCGACATTGGCGCCGAGGAGCTCGCGGCGGCCTGGGAGTGCGCGACGCTGTTCGCGTGGGCCGAGGCCGAGCTGGCGGAGGCGCCGGCGCTGGCGCGGTTCCATGGCGCGACCCATCACGCGCACGTGTCCGCGTTTGCGGACCTAGATCGCGGCGCGCTCGCCCTCGCACGTGCGCGAGCGCTGGTGCGGTTCGCCGAGCGGGTGCCCAAGCCCGTCGTCGATCCGGCCGCGAAGGATGGCGGCGGAGAGGTCGGGATGTTGCTCGCCGAGGTGCGCCGCGCGCGGATGCCGGCCGCCACACCGCCTCCGCTCCGCGCGTTGCTCGCGCAGCTGCCCGCGCTGCTGCCGCGGCTCGCGCCCTGCATCGTCGCGACGCCGGGGACACTCGCGGAGATGCTCGATCCGTCGCTTCCATCGTTCGACGTCGTGGTCATCGACGATGCCCATCAGCTCTCGGTGGCGACCTCCCTCGGAGCGCTCGCGCGCGGGCGCGCGGCCGTGATCGTCGGCGACCCGTGGGCCGATGATCGGCGTGCCGAGCGCAGCCTGTTCGCCTCGGCGCTCGACGCTCGCCTGCCACGCCTCGAGCTCAGCTGGCACTACCGCAGCAAGCACGAGGACCTGATCGCGTTCGCGAACGCCCGCCTCGGCACCGGCGCGCTCCAGGTCCTGCCCGCCGCGTTCGGTGCGTCGGAGCTTGGCGTGTCCGCGCGCAAGGTCGACAGCGAGCGCGCGGAGGCCGAGCTCATCGTCGCCGAGGTGATGACGCGGCTGCGCGATCCCATGCAGCGCGGGCGCTCGATCGGCGTCGTCACCGTTGCGCCTGCGCAGCGCGAGGTCATCGAGGATCTGTTCGACGCGCTGCGCGCCGCCGATCCGGCGCTCGATGCCGCGTTCGACCCGGCCGATCCAACGGGCACCGGCGAGCCGGTGGTGGTCCGCGATCTCGCGTCCCTCCGCGCCGAGGAGCGCGACGTGGTGTTCCTTTCGACGGCGCTCGGCGATGCGACGCTCGACGAACGGCGGTTCGTCCGCGCGACCGCCGTGGCGCGCGAGCATCTCGTCGTCGTCTCCAGCCTGAGCGCCGAGGAGGCCCCGGGCGTGCTTGGCGAGCTGCTGGCATTCGCACGCGGACGCGGCGGCGCGGCGCGGCCCACCGATGACACCCCGGCGGCAAGTCCGGTCACCGCGGCGATCGCGCGTGCACTCTCGGAGCGCGGCTGGACACTCCGCCACCAGGTCGGCTGTGGCATGTTCACGCTCGATCTCGCCGTCGTCGACCCGAACGATCCCGAGCGCTACGTGCTCGCGATCGAGCTCGATGGCCCCGCCTACGCGATCGCGACGACGGCACGCGATCGGGATCGCCTGCGCCCGCAGGTCCTCGCGCAGCTTGGCTGGCGCTTGCACCGGATCTGGAGCCTCGACTGGTGGGCCGACCCGGAGCGGGAGCTCCAGCGCGCGCACGGTGCGATCGTCGCGGCCGTGGCGGCGAGCCGCCAGCGCCGCTCCCCGATGACGGTGCCGCCGGTGATGCGCACGCGGGCACCACGGGCGAGTGGGCCCATCGCCTCGGGGACTGGACCCATCGCCCGGCCCCGCGCGAACACCCCCACCGAGCCGGTGCGTGTGCCTGCGCACGTCGCGCCGCAGCTCGCCGCGGGGAGTGGTCCTTCGCCCGCCGTGCCGCTGCCCGCGTACGACAAGCCGACCACGCCGACCCGCGTCGCGCGCGGTGCGATCGCGATCGGCCCGTACACGGCTGCGGCGATTCCCGCCGGCCGGCGCACCCCTGACGATCTGTTCGCGCCGCGCCATCAGGCCGAGCTCGGCAAGGTCGTCGAGCAGGTGCTCGCAGCCGAGGCCCCGATGCATATCGACCTGCTCGCGCGCCGCGTCGGTGGCTACTTTGGCATCGGCCGTGTCACCCAGCGCGTTGGCGACCAGATCCGCCAGGTGTTGCTCGGTCGCGGCAAGCTCGGCGACGAGGACAACATCGTCTGGCGGATGGACCAGGATCCGAACATGGTGCCGTCGGTCCGCGTGGCGGGCCACGGCGGGGCAGGGCGCCGCGAGATCGAGCAAGTGCCGCTCTCGGAGCTGGCGTCAGCCGCGCGCATCGTCGTCGAACGAGCGCACGGAATCGCGACGCCGGACCTGATTCGCGACTCGGCGCGCCTGCTCGGCTTCGCGCGGATCACGGAAGCCGTGATCGCGCGCGTCACCGTGGGCGTCCAGCTCGCGATCGCGCGCGAGCTCATCCGCATCTCGGACGGCAAGGCGCTCATGCCCGCCTGACCAGTCGGGCGCGCGCAGATACTGGAGCAGGCCGGCCCAGAATCCGGCCGCGTGGGCGCCGTGGAGGACGGGGAAGATGCGCCACACGGTGGTGATGCCACCGGGCCCGAGCGTGCGCGCGACGCGCATCGCCTCGGCGCCCGTCGCGAGCGCGTAGGCTGCGAATACGACCGGCGCGAGGGGCCACAGCGGCGGCACCAGCAGCGTGGTCGCGGCCCCGCTCACGACGAGAAACGGGATCAGCGGGCGCAGCCGCGGGAACCGGCCCAGCTTGAGCAGCGTGCGTGCGCGCCCCTTGCCGTAGCGGAAGTACTGCGTCGCCAGCGCCTTGAACGAGTCGCGCGGGAAGTAGTGCACCACCACGTCGCGGGAGAGGTAGATGCTGCCGCCGGCCTCGAGGATGCGCTGGTTGAGCTCCGAGTCCTCGTTGGTGATCGCCTTTGGATCCCACATGCCGACCGTCTCGAACACGCGCCGCCGGAACGCGCCGAGGAACACGGTGTCGACGAAGCCTTGCTTGTTGGCGTCGCGGTACGCCACGCCGCCCGTGCCGAGCCGGCTCGCGAGTGCCGCGCAGACCGCCTTCTGGAAGAGCGTCAAGGCCTTCGCGCGCTGCGCCCCTCCGACGTTGTCCGCGCCCGTGCGCTCGAGCGCCTCCACGCACCGCCGCACGTAGTCGGGGGCGTACTCGCAGTGCACGTCCATCCGCACGATCACCTCGCCGCGCGACTGCGCCACGAGCTCGCACAGACCAGCGGCCTGGATCCGGCGCGGGTTGTCGACGACGCGAATGCGCGGATCGGACGCGGCGAGCCGCGCGAGGATCTCACGCGTGCGATCGGTCGAGCGCCCGTCAGCGACGAGGATTTCGATCCTGTCGCGCGGATAGTCCTGCGCTTGCACGCTGGCGATGCACGCCTCTACGTAGCGCTCCTCATTGAAGGCCGGCATCGCGATCGTCACCCGGGGCATCCACGACATCGTGGCGTGCCTTTCGTGCAACGAAGATGCCGGCACCGAGGACGAGCGCACCGCCCACGGCCGCGAGTGGGCGCAGGGGCTCGCCCCATACGAGCGCACCGATCGCGACCGCGACGATCGGCTCCGCGAAGGTGAGGACCGCCGCACGCGCCGCCCCGATGCGCAGGAGTCCGACCGCGAACACGATGCCAGACCCCGCGCCGACCGTGATCGCACCGAGCGATAGCCACGCGACGTCCGCTGCGACCAGTACGTCTGCGTGCCCGACGAGGAAGGGCGCGGTGAGCACGGCGGCGAGCAGCGAGTGATACGCCATCGCGCGGGGCGCGCCGATGCTCGAGGCGAGCCGCCGGACGCAGAACACGTTGCCCGCGTAACACACGGCCGACGCGAGCCCGAGCAACGCACCCAGCACCGCGCCGTCGGCCGGCGTGCGCCACGGTTCGAGCACGATCACGAGCCCGGCCAGCGCGACCACCGCCGCCGGCCGAGCGCCCGGGCTCTCCGTGCGGTCGATCGTCGGCGCTGCGAGCGCGATCAGGATCGGCGCGACGTAGTGCGTGAGCACCGCGATCGCGACACTCGTCTGGTCCATCGCGCCGAAGAACGTGAGCAGGTTGAGCAGGTCGAAGCCCGTGTTCGCGAGCAAGAGCGTGATCGCCCTGCGATCCCACGTCGCGCGCGGCGCGCGCAGCACGAGCGGCAGGGGCGTCAGCGCCATCACGACGAACACGATCGGCGTGGTCACCATCGACGGCAGCCCGACGGGGCGCAGGAACAAGCTCCACGTGCCCCACGAGGCCGCGGCGAGCGTGACCATGACGAGGCCGGCAAACACGACGCGCTACTCTACGCGCGATGGCGCCGAAGAGCGCGCCCTGCCAGCGATCGCACGCCCGATTCCGATCGCGTTCATCGCGCAGCAGGGACAGGATTCCGTACGCTCGCCACGTGACCGAGCGCGAGCTCTTCCTACGGCGATTTCACGCCGCGCATCCTGGCGCCACATCGCATGCGCTCGCGCGCACGGGCAGCTACGCGCGGTTCGCGGCGCGCATTCCACGCGACGCGCGCGTTCTCGATCTCGCGTGTGGCGACGGTCCGCTCCTCGCGCACCTACCACCGACGGCGATCGGCCTCGACCTCTCGCGCGAGGAGCTCGGTGATCTCCCGCGGGTGGTGCAGGGCAGGGCGCAGGCATTGCCGTTCGTCGACGGCGCCTTCGAGGTCGTCACCTGCCATCTCGCGTTCATGCTGTTCGACGACGTCGCGCGCGTGGTGACCGAGCTCGCGCGCGTGCTCGCCTCCGGCGGTCGGTTCATCGCGCTCCTCGGCGGCGGCCCCACCGCCCACGGCCACGACGCCTTCCACCACTTCCTCGACCTGCTCGCACCCCACGCCGTCGCCGCGCTGCGGTTTGGCGATCCACGCGCGACGTCGGAGAGCGGCTGGCGCGAGCTGTTCGCTGGCTGGCACGCACCCACCTTCGAGCGCTGGGAGCTCGATGCGAGCGGCACCCTCGACGAAGTGTGGGCGTTCCTCGGCGCGAGCTATCAGTTGCCCGCACGCCAGGCCCCGGCGATCCGCGCGCAGCTCGCCGACGCGTTTCCCGGCCCTCGCGTGCCGTGCCGGATCGTGACCTGGTACGCCGAGATCAGACGTTGAACAGGAAGTGCATGATGTCGCCGTCCTGAACGACGTACTCCTTGCCTTCCATGCGCATCTTGCCGGCCGCCTTGATCGCAGCTTCGGTGTGGTGCGCCTCGAGGTCGCCGAGCGAGTAGACCTGCGCGCGAATGAAGCCCTTCTCGAAGTCGGTGTGGATCACGCCGGCGGCCTCCGGGGCCGTGGCGCCTTTCTTGACCGTCCACGCGCGCACTTCCTTCTCGCCGGCCGTGAAGTATGACTGCAGCCCGAGCAGGCGGTAACACTCGCGCGCGAGGGAGGCGAGGGCGGGCTCCTTGAGGCCGTACGAGGCCAGCAGCTCCGCGCGGTCACCGTCGGGGAGCTCGGCGAGCTCGGACTCGACCTTGCCGCACAGGATGACGACGCCTGCGCCTTCCTTCTGCGCGCGCGCCTTGACCGAGTCGCTCCACGGGTTGCCGTTCGGGAGGTCGCCCTCGCCGACGTTGCAGCAGTAGAGGACCGGCTTGGCGGTGAGCAGGCCGAACGTCGCGACCTGCTTTCGCTCGTCGTCGGTGAGGTCTAGCGAGCGCGCCGCCTTGCCCGCCTGCAGGTGGTTGAACACCTTTTCGGCGAGGGCGAGCTCGATCTTCGCTTCCTTGTTGCCGGTCTTCGCGTTCCCCGAGGCCTTCTTCACGCGCTTCTCGGCGGTATCCACGTCGGCGAGGGCGAGCTCGAGCTCGATCACGTCGATGTCGCGCATCGGATCGACCGAGCCGGCGACGTGGATGACGTTGGGATCGTCGAAGCAGCGGACCATCATCAAGATGGCCTGCGTCTCGCGGATGTTGGCGAGAAACTTGTTGCCGAGGCCTTCACCCTGCGAGGCGCCCTTCACGAGGCCCGCGATGTCGACGATCTCCACGATCGCCGGGATGACCTTCTGGGGCGGGATGTACTTGGTGATGGTCTTGAGCCGCTCGTCCGGCACGGGGACGACCCCGACGTTCGGATCGATGGTGCAGAACGGATAGTTCGCAGCCTCGGCCTTGCCGGCCGTGAGCGCATTGAACACCGTGCTCTTACCAACGTTTGGGAGGCCGACGATCCCGACGGAGAGTGCCATGAGGGGCCATGCCTACCCCACCGGAGCGCGACCTGGCAAGGGTAGCAAGATCGCAAGTCCCACCTTTGCTCGGACGCGCAGCGCAGTTGCCAGGCGGCGAGGAGGTCAAATGCCTGATCGCCTTCACCGGGCGCCATGGCAAGCTCGCCGCCATGTTGCGCGTGCTCCTCGCCGCCGCGCTGCTCTCCGGGTGCGGCGACAACCTCCAGGTGGAACCAGGACCCGATCCGGCTTTCTTGGACCGCCTGAACGCGCTGCCCGGCGTGACCGCCGTCGAGGCATCGACGGAGACCACTGGCTACACGTTCTACGAGGTCACGTTCCGCCAGCCCGTCGACCACGAGGCGCCGAGTGGCCCGACCTTCGCGCAGACCGTGTCGCTGCTGCACGCGAGCACCGCGGCACCGATGGTCGTGTTCACCACCGGCTATTGGGACTACTACCGCGACACGCCCAGCGAGCTCGCGCGCTTGCTGTCCGCGAACCAGGTCTCGATCGAGCACCGGTTCTTCGGCACGTCGCGGCCCGAACCCGCGGACTGGTCAAAGCTCACGATCAAGCAGATGGCCGACGACGAGCATGCGATCATCGAGGCGCTGCGCACGCTCTACGGCGGCGCGTTCGTCACCACCGGCGGCTCCAAGGGCGGCATGACCGCCGTCTACCACCGCCGGTTCTATCCCGACGACGTCGAGGCCACCGTGCCGTACGTGGCGCCGCTGTCGTTCGGTGCTCCCGACGGGCGCTACGCCCCGTTCCTCGACACCATCGGTCCCGATGACTGTCGCCAGAAGGTCCGCGACGCCGCGACCGAGATGCTCGCGAATCGCCGCGCCGCGATGCTCCAGCGCGCGACCGACCAGGCGGCCGCCGACGGCCACTCGTATACCCGGGTCGCGATCGGCCCCGCCGTCGAGTCGTCGATCAGCAGCCTCGAGTGGGCGTTCTGGCAGTACTACGGCGTCGGCGCCTGCAACAGCGTGCCGGTCGCGAGCGCCACGGACGATGAGCTGTGGGCGTTCCTCGACGAGATCTCACCGGTCGCGGACAACGACGACGACCAGATCGGCGCGTTCGACGCTTACTATTACCAGGCGTATGCACAGCTCGGGTACCCCGACGGCGGGGCCGACTACCTGGACCCGCATCTCATGTACGCCGACGCCGACTATGCCGGCTCGCTACCGACGGAGGAGCCCGCGTATGACGGCGGCGCGGCGATGCGCGACATCGATCAGTGGGTGCAGTCCGAGGGCCGCCAGTTGCTGTTCCTCTACGGCGAGTGGGATCCCTGGACCGGCGGTGCGTTCGAGCTCGGCAACGCGCAGGATTCGCTCCGCGTCACCCAGGCACAGGGCACCCACGGCGCGCGGATCGGCCGCCTCGCCGCCGCCGATCAGGACGCCGTGAACGCCAAGCTCGCCGCGTGGACGGGCGTGATCCCCCTCGGGTTCAACCAGCGCTCGCGCGAACTCGATCTCGTGCGTCCGGAGCCGCGCGTGCCACCGGGGATCCACCGGGCGCTGCGCGCTCGCGGTAAGCTGGCTCCATGACGGATCGCCGCGTCGTCCTCGTCACGGGTTCCACCGACGGCATCGGGCACGCCACCGCGCGCGCACTCGCTGCGGCAGGCGCCAAGGTCATCCTCCACGGTCGCAACAAGCCCAAGGTCGACGCGGCACTCGCGCGCTTGCTCGCCGAGCTGCCGGGGGCCGACATCGAGGGTGTCTCGTTCGATCTCGGCTCGATGGCCTCGGTGCGGAAGGGCGCCGAGCAGATCCTGGAGCGCGTCCCCGAGCTGCACGCGCTCGTCAATAACGCGGGCATCTTCGCCGACGAGCGCGCGGTCACCGACGACGGCATCGAGCTCACGTTCGCGGTAAATCACCTGGGCCACTTCCTGCTCACCGAGCTCCTCGCGCCGCGCCTCGAGGCCAGTGCGAGGCGGGGCGCATCGCGCGTCATCAACGTGTCGTCGGTCGCGCACACGCGCGGGCGGATCCACCTCGACGACCTCACGCTCTCTGCGGCGTGGACGGGGTACGCGGCGTACGCGCAGTCCAAGCTCGCCAATGTGATGCATGCGCTTGAATTCGCGGAGCACCACGACCCGACCAAGCTCGTCGCGTATTCGTTGAATCCGGGCGTGATCGCGACGAAGCTGCTGCGCAAGGGCTTCGGCCCGATTCAGGCAGGGCCCGTCGAGGCCGGCGCCAAGACCGCGGTGCGCCTCGCTGGTGGCGACGCCACCGACCCGCCGGGTACGTACTTCTCCGATGGCGTGCCCACCCCGCCGAACCCGTCGGCGAACGATGCGCGGGCACGCGCCGCGTTATGGGCGGCATCCCTGCGGCTCGCCAAGCTTCTCGCGTGACGTGCGTGCTACCCTGGCCGCGGTGAAGAAAATCCTGGTGGTCGAGGATGACCCCGTCAACCAGATGATCCTGTCCGACTTCCTCGCGGCCAACGGCTACCAGACCGTCGCCGCGTCGTCGGGGCCGGAGGGCATCGAACGGTTCGAGCGCGACCAGCCCGATCTGTTGCTCGTCGACGTCCAGCTCCCCCGCAAGAACGGGTTCGAGCTGTGCCGCGAGATCAAGAGCCGGCCTACCGGCAAGACGACGCCGATTCTCCTCATGAGCGCGGTGTATACGCACGCGGATCAGTCGAACCGGACCATCCAGCTCGGCACGCTCGCGGACGGCTATCTGTCGAAGCCTTTCGATCTGGTGGAGCTGCTGTCGACGGTGCGGCAACTCCTGAACGAGTCTTGATGTTCGGTCCGCTCGCCCGGTCACTCGCCGAGATGGCGGCGCCGGCCAACCGCCCCAAGCTTTGGTTCGGCATCTGGAGCGGGTTCGCGATCGCGCTCGGATTTGGGGTGCTCGCGCTGCTCGCGGCGTTCTTCGAGGTCACCCCGTGGACGAGGGCGTACATCACGCTCGTCTCGGTCAAGCTGCTCACCAACTCGATGGCGTGGCTCGCCACGTCACGCGACCGCTACGTGATGGAGGCGCACAGCCTCAACTCGACCGCCGACATCGTGTTGCTCACCGCGGCGATCTATTTCACCGGCGGTGCCTACAGCCCGCTGTTGCCGACGTACGTGATCATCATCGCGGTCCTCTCGCTGCTGACCAACCTCACGATCACGATCGTGATGGCGCTGCTGATCGTCGGCGCGTTCTCCACGATGCTCGTGCTGATGGCCATGGGCGTGCTGCCGCCGACGCCCGTGCCCGGCTCGCCGGGGCAGACGCCGACCCTCGGCTATACGTTCACCGCCATCGGCTACTGCGCACTCGTCGTCGGGGTGCCGGCCTTCTTCTCGGCGGCGACGCTGCGTCTGTTGCGCCGCAAGGAGTCGGATCTCGAGCGCCGCACCTCGCAGTTGATCGAGACGGCGGCGCAACGCAGCCAGTTCGTCGCCTCGATGACCCACGAGCTCCGCACGCCCATCCACGGCGTGCAGGGACTCGCGGACGTGATCGCCGCCGGCGTCTACGGCCCGGTGACGGACAGGCAGAAGGAGGCGTGTGTCGCCATCAAGCGCAGCGCACAGAACCTGTTGCAGCTCGTCGACGATGTCCTGCAGCTCAGCCGCGCCGAGGCCGGCAAGATCGAGGCACATGGCAGCCCGGTGGATATCGCCACGCTCGTCGAGCGCGTGTCCGCGTCGGTGTCGTGGATGGTCGGGACCAAGAAGCTGAACCTCGAGGTCGAGGTCGCCCCCGAGCTGCCCACGGTGCAGTCCGACGAGCGCTGGCTCGCGCACGTGCTGGTCAACCTGATCGCCAACGCCGTGAAGTTCACGCCGGAAGGTGGGCGCGTCACGGTGCGGGCGCGCGAGCGTGGCGCCGGTGTCGAGCTGTCCGTCGAGGACACGGGCATCGGTATCCCCGACGAGGATCGGCAGCGCATCTTCGAGGCGTATCGTCAGGGCGAGCGCGGCGACGAGAAGGGCTACGGCGGCGTCGGCCTCGGGCTCGCACTTGTCGCCCAGCTCGCGACCTTGCTAGCCGTCGAGATCGAGCTCGAGTCGACCGTCGGCAAGGGCTCGACGTTCCGCGTGATCGTGCCGATCGCGTGGCGTGGACGTAGCACCGCGCGCATCAACGTCCCGCCGATTCCAGCGTAGGACAGCTTAGGGCAGGAGCTCGAGCAGGAGCTGGGCGAGCTTGGCCGGCTGGTGGCGCGCGATGGCGTGGCCGCAATCCTCGAGCACCACGTGGCGATGGTGCGCGAAGTGGGCGCGGCGCGCGGCACGTTCGGCCTCGGGTAGATTGAGCTGTGACTGCGCGCCGTCGATGACGAGCACCGGGCAGGTCACACAGGCCCAGTACTTGATCGCGCTGTCGAGCCGGTAAGGATACGGACCCATCGTCATGTGCAGTGGGTCGTGCTTCCACACGAACCCGCCGTCCGCCGGCCGCGTGCCGTGCTCGGCGAGCTCGCGCACGAGGGCTTCGGAGAGGCGTGGGTCATGCTTATGCAGCTTCGCGGCGACGACATCGAGCGACGGCATCACCTTGTGCTTCGCGCGCGCCTGCTTCCAGGCGTCGATCCACTGCGCCGTGCGCCTCGGGCCGTCGAGGCCAGCCATGTCGGGCGGCCCGAGGCCTTCGAGCAACGCGAGCGCCGTGAGCCGCTGGGGGCGCGTGCCGGCCCAGTAGCTGGCGACGCTGCCGCCCATCGAATGGCCGACGAGGATGATCCGTTCGCGCCCGAGCTGTGCGATCACGTCGTCGAGATCGGCGACGTAGTCCATGAAGTGGTAGTAGCCACCGGCGCCGATGCGATCGCTGTCACCATGCCCGCGCAGGTCGGGCGCGATGACGTGCGCGCGCGTCGCGAGCTGCTCCGCGACCTCCCGCCAGCCGTAGGCAAGGTCGGTGAACCCATGCACGAGCACGTAGCTGAGAGCCTGCGTGTTCGCCTCGCCCCATTCGAGGACGTTGTAGTGGAGCCCGGTCGCGAGCTCGAGCCGCTGGGTCCTCAGGGCGCGGCCTCGAGGTGATACATCGAGCCTCCGAGCGTCGTGACCCAGATCTCGCCACGCGCGTCGTGGTGCATGCTGGTGATGCTGCCCGGTAGCTGCGGCGCGTTGGCCGGATAGTTCACGATCTCGAGGCTCCCGTTGGTTTGAAGGCGCGCGCGGTGCAGACCGGCGGCGGACGAGTTGTGGTCGGTGTAGAAGTGCCAGCCGACGAAATCGGGGTAGCAGCTGCCGCGGTACGTGGTGCCGGCGATGATCGAGATCCACGTCGGGTGGCGGCGCGTGTCCTGCGGGAACACGAGGTCGGGCAGGTTCGCATCACATGTCTGCTGCGGGTTCGACTGCTCGCAGCCGTTGGGCGACCCGTCGTTCAGCGTGTCGCAGCACTCGTTGCCCTCCCAGATGCTCCAGCCGAGGTTCTTGCCGGCCTGTTCGCCGGCGCGCATCACCGTGAGCTCCTCGACGTAGATCTGACCGACGTCACCGATCCACATGTCGCCCGTCTGCTGGTCGAACGACCAGCGCCATGGATTGCGCAGGCCGTACATCCAGACTTCTGGCTCGCCACCGCCGCCCGCGTACGGGTTGTCGGCGGGAATCCCGTACTGCTTGCCATTCTCCTGCCGATCGACGTCGATGCGGAGCATCTTGCCGAGCAGGGCGGCGCGGCCATTCTGCAGATCGTTGGTGAGGCGCTGGCCGTTGCGCCGCGGGTCGCCGCCGCCCCCGCCGTCGCCCGTGCCGATGTAGAGGTAGCCGTCGGCGCCGAACTGGAGCATGCCGCCGTTGTGGTTGCTGGCGAAGTCGGGCACCGAGAGGATCGGCGTACAGGTCGGGTTGGCCTTGTTCGGGTCCGTCGCTGACACCGAGCAGCGCGCGATCACGTTCGCGTCGTTGGTCGTGTAGTAGACGAAGAACTGCCCGTTGCAGCTGTACTGCGGGTGAAACGCGAGCCCGAGCAGACCGCGCTCGCCACCGGCAACGATCGTGCTCTCGAGATCGAGGAATGGCTCGGGCCGCAGGACCTCGTTCTCGAGGATCTGGATCGTGCCCTCGCGGATCACGACGAACAGGCGTGGATCGTTGGTGGGCGCGGTGACGAGCAACGGGGCCTGATCGCCGGGGAACACTTCCGTGGTGCCGATCCGGCGCAGCACGACGTTGGTGCCGGTGACCGGGTTCGCACACGTGGGGAGGGCAGGCAGTGGCTGACACGCACCGTCGGGAACGGGCGCGCTGTCGCCGAGCGCGTCCTTGGGGCCGGCGTCTTGCTTGGCGGACGACTTGTCGCACCCGACAGCGAACACGGCAGCGAACAGGGCAGCGGGCAGGAGCGCGTCCTTCACGGCTCGACTCCGATCTCGTACACCCCACCGTCGATCGTGGTGAGATACAGCTCGCCGCGTGCATCGGCGTGAATGCTCGCCGTCCCGTTCGGCATGGTCACCGGAAGGTCGACGATCTCGAGCGTATTGTCGCTGCGCAGCCGCGCTTTGACCAGGCCGGCGTTCGCCGACGCGTGATCGGTGTAGAAGTGCCAGCCAGTGAGATCCGGGTAGCACGTGCCGCGATAGGTCTGGCCCGCGATGATCGAGATCCAGCCGTCGCCGTGCGTGCGGCTGTCCTGCGGGAAGATCAGGTTCGCCGGATCGCACGGCGCCTGGGTGCCGCCCTGCGAGCAGTTGTCGTCCTGCGTATCGCAGCAGCCCATCCCCTCGTAGATGCTCCAGCCGAGGTTCGCGCCCTTCTGCTGCGCGGGCCGCAACACGGTCATCTCCTCGATGCGTCCCTGCCCGACGTCGCCGATCCACAGGTCGTTGGTCATCCGGTCGAACGACCATCGCCACGGATTGCGCAGGCCGAGGATGTAGACCTCGGGCGCGCCGCCGCCGGCCACGAACGGGTTGTCGGCGGGAATGCCGTACTCCTTGCCCGCGGCCTTGGTGCTGACGTCGATACGAAGGATCTTGCCGAGCAGGTTGCTCGTATTCTGCGCGGTGCGTTGCGGGTCGCCGCCCCCGCCGCCGTCGCCAGTACCGATCCAGAGGTAGCCGTCGCTGCCGAACTCGATCATGCCGCCGTTGTGATTGCCGGCGAAGTCCGGGACCGAAAGGATCGTGGTGCATGTCGGATCGGCGACGTTCGGATCCGCGACGCTCACCTGGCAGCGTGCAACGACGTTGGCGTTGTTCGTCGTGTAGAACACGAAGAACTGCCCGGTCGTGTTGTACCGCGGGTGGAACGCGAGCCCGAGAAGGCCCTGCTCCCCGCCTGCGATCAGGACGTCGCTCAGATCGATGAACGGTGTGGGACGCACCACGCCACTCTCGATGATGCGGATGATGCCGCCACGCTCGACGACGAAGAGCCGTGGGTCACCGGGGGGCGCGGTGGCGAGCACCGCCGCATCACCGAGCCGCGCGATCTCGCGCAGCATCACGTTCTCACCCGCGACCGGCGTCGTGCATGGTGGCAGCGTCGGGATGCCCGCGCTGTCATCACCACCGCACGCCGCGGCTACAACCAGCGCTAGAGCCACCGGGATCCGCATGGGGGCCATCATACGCCTCCACCGAGGCGAGCGGGGCCTATCTGGTTGGCCCGGGCGGGGGCGGAGCAACCTTTGCCGCAGCACCGACCCTGTCGGCATAGGCGCCGAACGCGAACAGGATCAGACCGACGAGCGCGAACGGCACCAGGAAAATCCACATCGTGAAGCCGTCGTACGTGCCGTAGAACACGAGCGCGGCGATCGTCGCCGCGAGCCACGCGAACATCGACACGAGATACCCGGTCAGCTGGATCTTGCGCTTGCGGACTGCGGCCTCGAGCTTGGTCAGGAAGTACGCCGCCTCGTCGGGCGAGAGCTTCTTGATGGCCTCCTCGAGCTCGTCGTGCTTGGCCTTGTCGAAAGCCTTCGCGACCATCGCGTCTTCGGCGGGCTTGCCCACGTCCGCGACCTTAGCATCTAAACGCGCGGCCACCGCTGGGCATTGACCTCCGCAACGCCTGACGGCGGCGCTGCGCACGCTGGCCAAGCCGGTGCGTGCGCTATACCTCCGGCGTGCCCGCCCTCAAGATCCACGACGATCTCGGACGCGTGCTGGTGTTCATGCACCCGCCGCAGCGCATCGTCTCCCTCGTCCCCAGCGATACCCATAGCGTGATCGCGCTCGGGGCCGGGGACCGCCTCGTCGGTCGTACGACCTATTGCGTCAGTCCCGAAGCCGCCGCGCTGCCCACGGTCGGCGGGACCAAGGACGTCGACGTCGACGCCGTGCTGGCCCTTGCACCGCAGCTCGTGATCGCGAACCAGGAAGAGAACACGCGCCCGGTGCTCGAGGCCCTCGCTGCCCGCGTGCCGGTGCTGGTCTCGCTGCCTCGGCGCGTCGAGGACGGCGTCGCACACGTCGCGCGGCTCGCGCGGATCCTGGGCATCGCCGATCGCGATCCCGCCAAGTCGCTCGTGCGTCGGGGTTATCAGCTGCCGCCGGCGCCGACACCGACGCGCACCGCGTTCGTCCCGATCTGGATGGATCCCCTGATGACGCTCAACGCGGATACGTTCGGCTCCGACGTCCTCGCGCGCGCAGGCATCGCGAACGCGTTCGGCGATCGCATGCGCCTGTATCCGCTCGCGGCCGACCTCGGCAAGAGCGCGCCGCACGACGCGGGCGGGCGCGATGTCCGCTATCCGCGGGTCACGCTCGACGAGGTCCGCACGCGTGGCGCCGAGCTCATCATCTTGCCCGACGAGCCCCACGCCTTCTCGGCTGCCGACGAGACCGTCCTGCGCGAGGCGTTGCCCGCGGCGAGGGTCGTGCGCGTCAGCGGCAAGGATCTGTTCTGGTACGGCGCCTGGACGATCGATGCGCTCGCGCGGCTCGCCGCCCAGCTGCGCTGACTACTTCGTTTCGGCGGCGGAGGTGAGCTTGTCCTCGCAGGCCTCCATCTCATCGTCGAGCTTGTCGAACTTCTCGTCCTGCTCCTTCGTCGGCTTCTTGTCGCCGAACTCCTTCTTCGCCTTGCCCATGTATTCGTCGAAGTCTGCCTTCACCTTCTCGGCGCAGGCCTTATCCTTACAGGCGCACATCTTGTCCTTGTAGGACTCGACCTCCTTGAGGACACCGTCGAGACCGCCACCACCGCAGCCGACGAGAAACGCGAAACCCACGATCGAGAAGAATGCCTTCATGGCCGGCGAGCGTCGCCGGGAGCGCAGTGGGTAATCAAGCCACCGCCATGCGTAAACCACGCTACTGCTCGAGGCGTCGCCGTAACCCCGCGACATAGCGCGCTGCCGATCCCGGCTGGCGCGCGAAGAACAGCGACGGCTCCACGAGCTCGAGCTCCATGATGCGAGGCTGTCCCGCGTCATCGCGCGCGAGGTCGACGCGTGCGTAGAGCAGGCGGTCGGCGATGGGAGCGAGCGCTGCGTCGGCGACGGCGCGTTCGTCATCGGCGATCGGGAAGGGCCCATCGATGCGTTCGACGTCGCCGGCGAAGCGCGCGGTCTTGCGGATCGCGTGCGAGAGTACGCCGTCGATCCACACGAGCGAGCGCTCGCCGTAGCCATCGACGCTCGTGACATAGGGCTGTACGAGCGCGAGCCCGCGTGAGGTTAGGTCCGCGAGGTGCGCGGTTGCGGCGCCGAGCTCCGTGGTCACGTCGAAGACGCGCGCGTCGAGAGAGCCCGCGCCGACCTCGGGCTTGATCACGATGCGAGTCGAGGCGAGCTCGCGCGCCATGACGGGGAGGTCGCCTGGGCCTTCCGCGACCACCGTCGGCACGACGGGCACACCACGGCGCGCGAGCTCGAGCAGGTAGCGCTTGTGAACGTTGCCGCGCACGATGTCCGGAGGGTTCCACAGCGGGGCGACCGCACTCACGCGCTCGATCCACGCGAGGAAGCCGGCGACGTCGAGCGCATAGTTCCAGGTCGAGCGCAGGATCGTCGGCACCGGCGCACTCCAGTCGGCGCGCGGATCGTCCCACGCGCGCAGCGTGGCAGCGAAGCCCGCGGCGGCGAGTGCGTCGGCGAGGGGGCCTTCGTCGACGTCGAGCTCGGGGAGCGTGAGGCAGGTGGCGATGCGGAGAGGCGTCATGAGGTGAGGGCCGCTTGCAGATCATCGAACAGATCGTCGGGATCCTCGAGGCCCACGGAGAGCCGCAGGAGATCCGGCGGCGTCGGCGAGCTCGCGCCCTCGACGGTGTGGCGATGCTCGACGAGGCTCTCGACGCCCCCGAGCGAGGTGGCCGGCACCCATAGGCGCAGGCGGCGCACCACGGCGAGTGGGTCCGCGACCTGGATCGATAGCATCGCGCCGAAGCCGTTCTTCATCTGGCGCGCGGCGATCGCGTGCTGCGGATGGGACGCCAGGCCCGGGTACCGCACGGTGACGCCGGGCAGGGCAGCGAGGCGTTCGGCGAGCGCGTGCGCCGTCTTGCTCGCGCGCTCGACGCGCACGAACAGCGTGCGGAGCCCGCGCAACAAGAGATACGCCTCGAACGGTCCGAGCACGGCGCCTTCATCGTGGCGCAGCGTCGCGATCTCGGTCCACGTCGCATCGGTCTGAGCGGTGACCAGCACGCCGCTGAGCGCATCGGAGTGACCGCCGAGAAACTTGGTCGCCGAGTGCATGACGAGGTCCGCGCCGAGGGCGAGCGGCCGCGTGTGCACCGGGGTGGCGGAGGTCGAGTCGGCCGCGAGCAGCGCGCCCGCGGCATGTGCGAGAGCGGCGACCGCGGCGATGTCGGTGACCTCCCACGTCGGGTTCGCCGGCGTTTCCAGCCAGACGAGGCGCGTCACGCCCGGGCGCAGGACCGCACGCACGGCCGCGAGGTCGGTGGTATCGACGAGGTCGAGGCCGAGGCCCCACTTCGCACAGAACCGCTCGAGCCAGCCGCGGAGGTTGAAGTAGCCGATGCGCGTCATCACGACGTGATCGCCGGGCTTGCATGCGGCGCGAATCGCGGCCGTCGCAGCGGCCATGCCCGATGCAAACACCATCGCGGCGGCACCGCCTTCGAGCGCCGCGATCACACGCTCGGCGTGGACCGGCGTGGGGGCTTCGTCGCGTGCATAGCCGGGGCCGCGCAGCTGGTAGCTGCCATCGCGCGCGAACGTGGTGGCCAGGTGAATGGGTGGGACGATGGCACCGGTCTCGGCGTCGAGCGCGCGCAGCGCCTGTGCCGCGAGGGTCTCGGGCTTCACGGCGCCGCGCTGCCCTGCTCGGGGAGCTGGAAGCCGTAGCGGGTCATTACCTCGCGACCCTCGGGCGAGGCGATGAAGGCGGCGAGTTGCCGCGCGGCGTCCGCTTCGTCGCCACTGCCGCACACCACGAGCTGCTGGTCGAGCACATCGTGCAGCGCGGGATCGATGCGCAGGAACGAGCCGCCATCGGTGACGACCGCGAGCGAGAGCGCGACGACGGCGGCATCGGCGTCACCGTTCTTCGCGTACAGCATCGTCGCCTGGACGTTCTCCGCGAGCACGATGCGATCGGCGATCTTCGACCACACGCCGACCTTCTCGAGCGCCTGCTTCGCCGCGACGCCGTAGGGCGCGTGGTCGGGATTTGCGATCGCGATCTTCTGATAAGCGGGCTTCGCGAGGTCATCGAGCGTCGCGGGGGCCGGCTTGCCATTCGCTGTCCACACCACGATGCGACCCCGCGCGTACATGCGCTGCGTCTTTGCATCGCAGCGTCCCGCCGCGACCACCTTCTCGACAAACGCCTTGTTCGCCGACGCGAACAGAAAGAACGGCGCGCCTTGCTCGATCTGCTTCGAAAGCTGACCGCTGGAGCCGAAGTTGAACTCGGGCGCGATGCCCGTCTTCTTCTCGAACTCCGCTCCGAGCTCGGTGAACGCCTTGGCGAGGTCCGAGGCGGCGGCGACGCGAACCCTGCGGCTACGCGACTTGCTGGAGCAGCCCGCCATGAGGAGGACGATGCCAAGTGCCAAGGAGAGCCTACGCACGGGTCGCAGGGTAACGCGTCGACGAGCGGTGCGGTATAAGACCGACATGGAACGTCGGGTTGTCATCATCGAGGACGAGCGGGATGTAGCGCGTTTGCTCGAGTTCAACCTGCGCAGCGCGAGCTTTCAGGTGTTCGCAGCGGGGACCGGCGGAGAGGGCGTTGCCCTCGTCGAGCAGCACCAGCCCGACGTCGTGGTGCTCGATCTCATGCTGCCGGACACGTCGGGCTACGACGTGTGCAAGCAGCTCCGCGGCGATAGCAGGACCGCCGAGGTCGGCGTGCTGATGCTCACCGCCAAGGGCGAGGCCGAAGATCGCATCCTCGGCCTCGAGGTCGGCGCCGACGATTATGTCGTGAAGCCGTTCGTCGTGCGCGAAGTCGTCTTGCGGGTCACCGCGCTCGCGAACCGGCTCGCCGAGCGTCGTGCGCGGCCGGCGGCCAGCGATGCGAGCGGTGTGCTCAAGGTCGGTGGCATCGAGCTCGATCCGGTGACCCACGATGTCCGCATCAACGGCGTGCCGACCCAGCTGCGTCCGCTCGAGTACAAGCTCCTCCAGCTCCTGGTCTCCGATCCGGGTCGGGTTTTCTCGCGCGAGGAGTTGCTCGAGCAGGTCTGGGATATGCGTGGCGACATCAACACCCGCACCGTCGACGTTCACGTGCGTCGTCTGCGCGTGAGCCTCGGCCCCGCCGCCGATGTCATCGAAACGGTACATGGCTTCGGCTATCGCGCGAAGCGCGAAGGCTAGCCGGCGCGATGGCGCATCTGTCGCGCGCCGCGCCGTCATCAGGAACGCGCGCTCATGCGGCGACGCGCTGCGATACAATCTCGTATGGCGTCGCCTCTACCGATCGATGATCCGCAACGTCTCGCCGCGCTCGCCCAAACCGGTCTGATGGACTCGCCGCCCGAGGCGCGCTTCGATCGGATCACCCAGCTCGTCGTCGACCGCCTCGGCGCTTCGCAAGCGTTGCTGTCTTTCGTCGACGCCGAACGGCAATTCTTCAAGAGCGCCATTGGCCTCGCCGAACCGCTCGCGTCGGCCCGGCAGACACCGCTCTCGCACTCGATGTGCAAGTACGTCGTGAAACATGGCACGCCGCTCGCGATCAGCGACCTGGCGGCGCACCCCTATGCGCGCGAGAGCCCGTCGATCGAGACGTCAGGGATCGTGTCCTACATCGGTGTTCCGGTGGAGGTTGACGGCATGATCATCGGCAGCCTCTGCGCGATCGACGGTTGTCGACGTGAATGGAAGGCCGAGGACACCGCCACCCTTGCAGAGCTCGCGGCGGTCGTATCCGCGGAGATCGCGAAGCGGCCGACATGAGCTCCCCACAAGGGTTGCGTCGTCCGTGGAGCCGACTCCGATACCACGTAGCTTGAGAGAGAACCGACCTCGACGCGGAGTTCGTCCCCGGCGCCCGCTTCGAGCGGCCGAGCGTGGCTCACGAGCGTGCACGGGGAAAGTCGGCCCACAACAGGCTCCGCTGGGGCCGCGCCATCGTCAGCCCACTCCGTGCCGCGCGGCGAGCGCCTCGCACCACTGCCACAACGCATCACGCAGCTCGGCGGAATCGCGCTGCCATGGCCACACGTGCGTCCCCCGGCGGCGGCGATCGAAGTAAAAGCCCCCGGGCGCGAGCGCATCGAGCGGGGACGCGGCGAGCCACGCGATCGTGTCAGCCCCCCCTGCTGCATCGCGGAGCAGCGGTCGCGTGATTGCGCGAAACCGCGGCAGCGAGGTCCGCACGCCCGGCGTGTCGGCCCACCCGGGGTGCATCGCAACGACGCGCGGACCTTCTGGCGCGCGCTCGGACCACAGCTCGGCGAGCACCACTTGGGCGCGCTTGGTCAGCGCGTACGCCCGCACGCCGTCGTAGGGCGCGGGCACCGTGCCCGGCGCGACCAGCGGAACGAGGTACATCCCGCCGGAAGCCACCCAGATCACACGCCCGGTCGTGCCAAGAAGCGGCGCCACGAGCCGGGTCAGCAGATGGGGCCCGACCACGTGGGTTGCCCACGTCAGCTCGAGGCCGTCAGTGGTGTCGATCCGGGTCGCGGGCAACACGCCCGCGTTATGGATCAGGACGTCGACCGGCCCGCGCAGACGCCGCGCGAGCGCGACGATGTCGTCGAGAGATGCCAGGTCGCAGCGCTCCAGCGCGAGGAGATCGCCGCGCCCGGTCGCCTCGGAGATCTCTGCGCGCACGGCCTCACCTCGCGAAGCGTCCCGACAGACCATCGTCACGTGCGCCCCGAGCCCCGCGAGAAGCTCGCAGGCCGCGCGGCCGATCCCGCTGTTGGCGCCGGTGATGACGGCGCGGCGGCCATCGAGCCGTGGCAGCGGATCGAACGCTCGGCGGCGGAGGCTCAGCCCGGGGGACCCGAACGACAGCGGGACCAGGGGAGTCAGCAGGGTATCGATCACGTGGGCCATGCTCCCAGCGTAGCGCCCCCTCAACGCCGCGCACCCAGGCCGCAACACGTGATGTGCTGGCCGCCCGGGGGACCCGACGGGACTAGCCGCTCTGATACCCTCGACGGAGCGTGCGTAGCTCGCTTCGCAACCGGCTGCTCGTCACGTTCCTCCTGCTCGTCGTCGTCGTCGGGGCGGGCACGCTGTTCGCGATCGAGCGCGCTCTCGCAAACGACCTGACCGCCTCGCTCGACGCGCGCCTCTCCAAGCAGGGCTTTTCGGTCGCGCGCTGGCTCACGGTCGCGGGTCACCCCGATCGTCTCGCGCCGCGCCTCGCCGCGGTCACCAGCACGCGCATCACCATCATCGGTGCTGACGGGCTGGTGCAGGGTGATTCGCTCGAGCCCGCCACGGTCGGGCGGCCGATCGGTGATGCCGTCGAGGTCGCGAAGGCGCGCCGCGGCGAGATCGGGCGCGCGATTCGCGAGCTGCGCTCCGACGAACCGGCGCAGTACCTCGTCGCAGTTCCTGCCGACTTCGATCGCGTCGTCCGGCTCGCGGTTCCGTTCGTCGACGTGCTGGAGACGCGCGCGCGTATGCGCAACCGCCTCCTCGTCGGTTCGGCGCTCGGTTTCGTCGGCTGCATCGTTCTCGCCTGGATCTTCATCCGTGCGATCACGCGGCCCCTCCAGACAATGACCAAGACCGCCGAACGCCTCGCCAAGGGCGACTACGACACGCCGCATCCCACCGATGCCGGCGGCGAGCTCGGCGTTCTCTCGCGCGCGATGATGCACATGGCGGGGGAGGTCAAGTCGCGCATCGGCGAGCTTACCCAACAGCGCGACCTCCTGCGCGTCGTGTTCGGGGGCCTCGTCGAAGGTGTCGTCGTCGTCGACCGCGCGCGAGAGATCGTGCTGGTCAACGATCCGGCCAAGCCGCTCCTCGGGGAAGCGCCCACCATCCGGCCGCCGGGACGGATGCCCACCATCGACGCGCATCACGTCCTCCCCGAGGCCCTGACGCCTCTCGTCGATCGCGCACTCGCCGGCGAGCAGGCCGACGCCGAGCTCTCGCTGTTCGGCCGCGAGGTCCGCGCCACCGCGCGTCCGCTCGGTGATCCGGGCGCGATCCTCGTCCTCTACGACGTCACGCGCATGCGCGCGCTCGAGGCCGTTCGCCGCGAATTTCTCTCCAATGCGGCCCACGAGCTCCGTACGCCTGTCACCTCGATCTCGGGCTACGCCGAAACGCTGCTCGCCGGCGGCGTCGATGCGCAGACTTCCAAGGAGTTCCTCAGCACCATTCATCGCAACGCGAACCGCATGGCGACCCTGGTCGCGGACCTACTCGTCCTCGATACGCTCGGCATACGACCGGCGCTCGTCGGTGAACGCATCGCCATCTCGCTCTCGCAGGTCGCCAAAGATGCCGCGCGCACCGCCAAGGGCGTCACTCCCTCTGCGCAGATCGACGTGGACGTCTCCGACAACCTCTCGGTCCTCGGCACGCGCGAAGGTCTCGATCACGTCGTGCAGAACCTCGTCGATAACGCCGTCAAGTACGGTGGCGGGACGCCGATCACGCTGAGTGCCGAGCGCGTCGCCGAGCACATCCGGCTCACCATCGCCGACCGCGGCCCCGGCATTCCGAAAGGCCAGGAGGAGCGCATCTTCGAGCGCTTCTATCGCATCGACGCCGGCCGCAGTCGTGACGTCGGCGGCAGCGGCCTCGGTCTCGCGATCGTCAAGAGTCATGTCGAGTCGATGGGCGGTCGCGTCTGGGTCGAGCATGGCAATCCAGGTGCGCGATTCGTCGTCGAGCTGGACGCCGTCTGATCGCGCGGCCAGCGCGATTGCGCTACGTTCTGGCCATGATCAAGGCTGTCGGTTTCGCTGCGCTCGTGTTCCTCGCTGCGTGTTCGGGTAAGAAGGACGAGGAGAAGATCGCGCCGCCCGAGACGGTGCAGTCTCCGGTGTCTCCAGTCAGCGGCGGCTCGGCCGCGGCACCTGCGCCGGCGGCGGGCTCTGCGGCGGCGGGCTCTGCGGCGGCGGGCTCTGCGGCCGAGGCGGG
>JANRKM010000096.1:0-32880 GCA_033763475.1 Kofleriaceae bacterium | reverse complement strand
TCGCTCGACGCCCCGCTCGGCGGCGGCGACGACGAGGGCACGCGCACGCGCCTCGACTACATCCCGAGCGACACCGAGCGCCCCGACCGCGCCGTCGCGCAGAGCGAGTTCTCGAACCTCCTGAAGGGTCACCTCGAGGCGTTCGCGAACACGCTCGAGGGCCGCGAGCAGACGATCTTCCGCGAGAGGTGGCTCACGGACGAGCCGCTCACGCTGCAGGAGATCGGCGACCGTTACAACGTCAGCCGCGAGCGCGCGCGCCAGCTCGAGAAGCGCATGCTCGATCGGTTGAAGAAGTACCTCGAGGCAGAGCTCGGCACCGCCGTCGACATCGATGCGATGACGCGCGACTGAGCCGCGAACTACCCCGCGGCGAAGGGGTCCCTCGCGGGCGGCTGATAGCATCGGGGTATGGCGAACTGTCCCGTCTGCAAGAGCCGCCAGCTCTCCACCAACCAGGATCGCGCTGTCGAGATGTGCAGCGAGTGCGCCGGCAAGTACGGGGTGCGCCCGATGCCGCCCGCGCTGCGCCCGCCGGCGCCGTGCCAGCGGTGCAGCGGCCTCGAGTTCGTGCGCACCGTGCCGCGCGAGCACTCGATCGACCACAGCTACGTGGACATCAACATCCAGAAGTCCGCACCCATGTACTTCACGCCGCTGCCGCCGCAGGCGACGACGGGATTCTTCGGCGTCAAGCGCCAGGACGTCGACATCACGCAGGGGTACGGGCAGCTCGAGCTATACGCCTGCCTTGGCTGTGGCTTCGTCGAGTGGTACGTCCATTCGCCGAGGGACATCCCGGCGCACCCGCACCTGATGACGGAGAAGATCGACTACGGCAAGGGCGGCCCGTACCGGTGAGCCGCCTGAGGTAGGCTGCCGCGGTGAGCGGCACGCTGTACATCGTCGGGACCCCGATCGGGAACCTCGAGGACCTGTCGCTGCGTGCGGCGCGCGTATTGCGCGAGGCGGACGTGATCGCCGCCGAGGACACCCGCGCGGCGAAGACCTTGCTCGCGCACGCGGACGCGTATGGTCCGGTCAATGCCGCCCGCCGGATCGTGTCGCTGTTCGAGGGCAACGAGGCAGAGCGCTCCGCGGAGCTCGCGACGCTGCTCGGCGAGGGCAAGAAGGTCGCGGTGATCAGCGAGGCCGGCATGCCGGGCGTGTCGGATCCCGGCACGCGCGCGGTGGTGGCAGCCGTCACGACAGGGGCACGCGTGGAAGTGATCCCGGGCCCGAGTGCATCGCTGGCGGCGCTCGTCGGATCGGGCCTGCCGACCGAGCGCTTCACGTTCCTCGGCTTTCCGCCACGCGAGGCGGGTGCGCGCCAGGCGATGTTCGGTACCCTGCGCGGCGAGACCGCCACGATGATCTTTTACGAGGCCCCCGACCGCGTCGGTGCAACCGTCGCGGACCTTGCCGCAGCACTCGGCGCGACGCGACGCGCGAGCCTCGGGCGCGAGCTGACAAAGCTGCACGAGGAGCACGTGCGCGGCACGCTGGCCGAGCTCGCGACCAAATACGCGGACGTCTCGCCGCGTGGCGAGTGCACGCTGGTCGTAGAGGGCGGCACGGAGGCGGCCCCCGAGATCGACATCGAGGGCGAGCTACGGCGCTTGCTCGCCGAGGGGCTCGGGCCGCGTGATGCGGCGGCGCGGCTGGTCGTGGTCACCGGAAAGCCGCGACGGCAGCTGTATCAGCTCGCGCTGTCGCTCGAGCGAGACAAGAAGTAATGGAGCCCATCCGTTTCGAGCGCGAGCTGCCGTACCTCGCGACGCGGCGGCGCACGTTGCCGTGTGGGCTCGAGGTGATCGTGCACGAGGATCACGCCATCCCACAGACCTGCGTGAGCGTGTGGTACCGAGTCGGCAGCTCCGACGAGCGACCGGGGCGCACCGGGTTCGCACATCTGTTCGAGCACCTGTTCAAGAGCCCGCCCGAGCGGCTCGGCGGCTATCACCACTACGACGTCCTCAAGCGCGCGGGCGCGACCGACGCCAACGCGTCGACGAGCGCGGATCGCACCGCGTATCACGAGGTGGTGCCGGCCCATCAACTCGCGCTCGCGCTGTGGCTCGAGAGCGAGCGCATGGGCTACTTCGCGCGCAGCTTCGAGGAGCGCCGGCTGACCGCGCAGCAAGCAGTCGTCCGTGCGGAGCGCAGGCAGCGCTACGAGAACGTGGCCTACGGCGCGGAGCGGTTCGCGCTGGGGCTCGCGCTGTATCCCGAGGGCCACCCGCTGCGCCACGGCACGATCGGCCGCCACGACGATATCCAGGCGGCGACCGTCGACGACGTGCTCGCTTTCTATCGCACGTGGTATGTGCCCGCGAACGCGACGCTCGTGATCGCGGGCGATGTGTTGCCCGAGGTCGATGCGCTCGTCGATCGCTACTTCGGAAGCTTCCCCGCGTCCATACGTCCATACCGCGCGCCGATCGAGGCACCGCCACCGACGCCGGTGGTCGAGCGCATCGATGACGGGTTCGCTGCGCTGACCCGCGTGCACCGTGCGTGGCTCGGGCCGCGCGCGCTCGCCGCCGATGAGCCGGAGCTCGACGTGCTCACGCAGGCGTGGTGCGCGGTCGGCACCGGCGCGCTGTGGCGCCGCCTGGTCTACGAGACACAGCTCGCGCAGCGCGTTTCCGCATGGACGATCAACGGTCGGCTCGGCGGTGAGGTTCACGTCGCCGTCGATCTGCGCACGGGCTCCGATGCGGCCGCGGTCCGCGCGATCCTCGACGAGGAGTGTGCCCGCGGCCTCGACCCCCGCGCGATCGAACGTGCGGTCACGCGCCGCGAGGCCTCGGCGATCTGGTCGCTGTCTGGGCTCGCGCGGCGCGCGCAGCTGTTGCAGCGCGGGATGCTCTATTCCGATGTGCCCGACACCGTCGCGGTCGAGCTCGGGCGCTATCGCGTGGTGACGCCGGCGTCGATCGATCGCGCGATCACGACGTGGCTCGCGCCTACGCGGATGGTCGACGTCGAGACGGTCCCGCGCGCCGGCGCGTGAGCAACGCGGCGACGCCGAGTGCGAGCAGGCTCGAACTACCGGCACCACCGCCGACGCCGCAGCAACCGCCCGGATCGTCGACGCTGGTGTCACCACCGTCAGGTGTCACGCCGGCATCTGATGCGGGCGGTGGCGCGCTGTTGGAGATCGTCACCGTCGCGCAGTGGTAGTAGAAGCACGGCGCGCCGTGGTTGGTCATGAACTCGGTGACTTGGAGGATGCAGTTCTCGCACTCCATGCCCCCCGGCAGCTGGACCTGGATGCTCTTGTCCGTCGTGAACGGGCTCGAATGGAGGAGCTGCCCGTCGGCGAGCACGGGCAGGGCAGGGGTCGTCTCGATCGGCACCGAGCCGCACGCCGTCTGCTGCGTCGACGTCACGGGCGGATCGGCGGGCAGCTCGCCCATCGTTCGCGCGAGCGCGACGCGATAGTGGCCCGGGTGATAGACGGTCTCGTCGATCGTGACCGTGAGCGTCGATCCAGTCCGCACCGTGGTGACCTCGCTGGTCGGTACCCACGGGTCATCCTGATCGTCCTGCCCGCACGGATGTGTCTTCTGCGGATCGCCCGACGTGTTCTGCTGGGACATCGCCTTGGGCGCGATCAGCTTGAAGTGCGCGGCGGCGGGCGTCGCGACGAGGAGGACCAGCGTGGCGACGAGAGACGGCCGCATGCCGCGAGCGTCTCACGATCAGATGCCGGGCGTTGGCTCTTTGATCCGCTTCAGCGTGGGCTTGATGCCCTCGGTCATGTGGACGGCGTTCTTGTCGTCGACCCACACGACCTCGAAGTCGGTCAGCTTCTCGCGCTTGATGAGCTCGAGCGACTCTTTGTAGCCGAGGATGAACAGCACCTTCGACCACGCATCGGCGGTGAACGCGTCCTTCGCGCGAACGGTGACCGATCGCGAAGCACGCGCGGGGTGACCGGTGCGCGGATCGAGGATGTGATGGTAGCGAACGCCGTCCTTGACGAAGCCACGCTCGTAGTCGCCGGAGGTCGAGAACGAATGGTTCTCCACGGGCGCGAGCGCGAACATCGCATCGGGCGCGCCGCGCGGATCGCGAATGCCCACCACCCACGGCGTCGGGCCTTTCTTGCCGGAGACGTACATGTCACCGCCCGCCTGGACCATGAAGTCCACGAAGCCCTGCTTGTGCAGGAGCTCGACGCACTTGTCGACGGCGTAGCCCTTGGCGATGCCACCGAGCGTGATCGACATCCCCTGCTTCTTCAAGAACACGGTGCGCTTCTTGGGATCGAGCACGAGCTGCTTCCAGCCCACGTTGGCCAGGCGCTTCTTGACCTCGGCCGGATCGGGGAGCGTCCCGTCCATGTCCTCGTCGAACTTCCAGAGACCCTTGTACGCGCCGACGGTGATGTCGAACACGCCCTTCGTGCGTCGCGAGATATCGTGCGCGCGCTCGATCACGGCGTACGTCTCGGCAGACACTGCGACCGGCTTGTCGCCCGCGGCCTGGTTGATCCGCGAGACCTCGGAGTCGGGCGTCCACGTCGTCATCACGCCATCGAGGCGCTTCATCTCGGTGAAGACGGCGTCGGCGGCCTTCGCCGCCTTGGCTTCGTCGTCGGTCCAGAGGAACACTGTGACGACCGTGCCCATCGCGTTGTTCGTGTAGACGAACTTGCGATCGGGCTCACCCGCGCGCGCGGCACCGAGCGGTGCGAGGACCGCGACCAGCAGCGCAATCGCCAGCGCGCGCACTAGCGGATCCAGTGGACGACGCGCAGCAGGATCAACGTGCCGCCGACGGCGAGTGATAGCAGGACCGAGACGACAGAGAGCGCGAGCGTGCCCTGCGTCTCCTGCTGGATGCCCTTCCACATGCCGAAGCACGCGGGAATTGCGCCGAGCGCGGCAATCACACCGCCAGCGATCGAGCCCACGGTGAGCCCTTGCATCGCGGCGATCGCGATGCCAATGCCCACCAGCACGAGTGCAATGACGGCCGGTGTTTTGGTGTCCCGCACAGTACCCATGCAGGAACGCTAGCACGTCGATCGGCTCGGATCGCGTTAGCTCTCCGAGTACGTCCGGATCTGGTCGCGCATCACATCGTCGGTGAGTGCGGCCTGCACGGGCTCGAGCAAGCAGTCTGCGAGCACCAGCATCATGTCTTCGACCTTCTTCTCGGCGACCAACTTCGCGAGCAGATTCTTGGCGTCCCGGCTGTCGTCCCCTGCGAGGAGCTCTCGCACCTTCCCGACCGTCAAATCCCCCTGGAAGTCGATCATCAGGTGTTGGCGGAGGTACTGGATCAGCTGATTCACGGGCTCTAGTTAGCGCATCGCACCGATCCGGATCAACTTGCGCGTACGTCGCAGTTGCCGGAGGATCGACGCATGCCCCGCGTGTTGTTGACTGGCTTCGCCGCGGTACCGGGGCCGCGCCGCGCAGGTGTGCAGCTGCGCCACGTGATACGCGCGTTGACGCCGATGCACACGGTCGACGTGCTCGTGATGCGCGAGGGCGATCAGGCATACGTCGAGCGCCAGGGTTCGGTGCGTGTGCTGCGCGTACCGACACAGGAAGCAGATCTGCGTGGGCAGATCCAGGCGTTCCAGCGCGCGCTCAAGCGGCAGCTCGATGGCGCCGAGTACGACGTCGTGCACTGTCGCGACAGCTGGAGCTGCCTGCCGGTGCTCGAAGCGCGTTCGCGCCACGATTTCACCGCCGTCTACGATCTCTCGCGCTCGCCCCTCGGCGAGACCACGTTCGATGCCGAGCTCGATGCTCAATACGCGCGTGACGAGGAAGCGTGCTTGCTCGCCGCGGATCTGGTGCTCGCGCCCACGCCGGCCTCGGTCGCGGCGCTGCGCCGGCGCGGGCGGCCCGAGCGCGTGATGCTATCCCCGCCCGGCGTCGACATCGATCGGTTCGACTGGGACGAGGCTCCTCCGAGCGGCCGGCCGCGCATCCTGTATGCGGGCACGCTCGATCCCGGACGCGGCGTCGGCGTGCTCGTGCGCGCGATGGCGACCATCCTGAAGGACACCGACGCGCAACTCGTGCTCGCAGGGGCGATGGCGTCGCAGTCCCAGCAGTTCCTCGAGGAGTGGATCCGCGAGCTCGGTGTTACCGAGCGCGTCGTGCTGCTCGGTGTCGTCGATCACGATCAGCTGCCGGCGCTCTACTCGTCGGCGACGGTGTGCGTGGTGCCCGCCGCGGCCGACCTGACGCCCAACCCTCACGTGCTGTATCCGACCAAGCTGCTCGAGTACATGGCATGCCGCACAGCGATTGTGGCCCCGCGCCGCGAGACCGTCCTGCAGGTCGTGGGCCCCAACGAGGCGCTGCTGTTCGAGCCCGCAGATCCCGTCGACCTCGGCCGCAAGATCCTGCGCGTCCTGTCCGACGCCGCACTCCGCAAGAGCCTCGCGCACAGCGCCTACGAGCGCGTACGTCGCGAGCTCACGGCCAGCGCCGCGCGGCGCGCGATCCGCAGCGCCTACAGCGTGCTCGCCGATCGCTTCGTCACGCAGTCGACGCACGGCGCTGACGAGGGGCCGAAGATCGAGATGCTCGCCGACGACGATTTCGAGGCGACCGTGTTCGAGGAGGCGCCCGCGCCACCGCCGGTGCACACGGGGCTCGTCGACACGGGCCTCGAAAAGCTCGCGGCCCTCGACGAAGCGCTCGCGTCGCTCGAGCATACCAGCTCGACGCTCGTGCCGCGGGCGCGGGCGCCATCGCGCGAGGTTGACGAGACCCAGGAGCGCGCGCCGGTCGCCCCGGCGCCCAACGATTCGGGCGTGTGGTCGATGCCCGCTCCGCCTCCGGCCGCGATCGCCGACGACTGGATCGTGACGAACGTTGCACGCGCGATCGGTCCGGTCGAGGACCTGGCGGAGGAGGGCACCCCTATCGAGGGCGTCGTGGCTGCGGCGCCCCCTCTCTCCCTGGTCGAGGTCTCCTTCGTCGCCGGCGAGATCGATGTGCCCACGCCGCCGCTGGACCACACCCCGGATCCCGATACGGGCTGAACCGGGGCCCGTCCCCGGTTTTTGCGCCCCGCTGAACACGTGCTCGCGTCACGGCCCAAGGAAACGGGGCCCAAACGAAACCGGGGCCCGTCCCCAGTTTTTTTTGTCGGCCCAAGGAAACGGGGCCGCTCGTGCACGCCGGAAACCGGGGCCCGTCCCCGGTTTTCGCGCGTCTCCAGCGTGTTACCGTGGGTCCCGGAGCCGCCCTATTCCGGTCGTTGCCCTCGTCAATCTGCTGTTCGGGATCGGCTTCGCGCTGGTTGCACGCGACCGTGTCCGCGCCGATGGTCCGTTCGCGGCGCCCGCCTTTCCGTTGGTCGCGCTGCATGCCGCCACGGTGGTGGCCCCGATCGCGCTCTACTTCTATGCGGTCCACCCGGCGTGGAGCTGGATGTACTGGGTCGACCCGGCGAAGATCTCGACGCTGGCGGTGGTGCCGCTGCTCGTCGGCCATGCGGGGCTGGTGCTCGGCGGCTGGTACCTGGCGGCGGTCCTGTTGCGTCGCGGGTTCCAGAGCGCGGTGTTCTATACGGGCGGGGCGGTGGTGCTCGCGCTGCTCGTCCTCGTCGTGTCGAGCATCCGGCGCATCTCGACGGCCGCCAACTATGTCGCCTGGCAAGCCAACCAGGGAATTTCTGTGTTCAGCGTCCAGCTCGGGTGGGCCTTCCTGGTCTCGCTGCTGGCACTGTTCGGCTCGGCGGTTTACATCGCGATCGAGCTTCGCCGCGATGGCCGCAGAGTACGGTCCCGGTGATATAAGGGATGCGCTGATGGCTCGAGGTTGGCTGCTCGCGATCGTGCTCGCCGCTGGTGCATGCGGCCCGATCGTTTACGTGTCCGAAGTGACCCGCCGCGCATCGACCGCCGTCGATGATGCGAAGGCCGTGCAGGCGGACAAGTACGCGCCGTACTACTGGACGCGCGCAATCCAGTACCTGCATCAGGCCAAGGAGCTCGCAGCGCATGCGGACTTCCAGGGCGCGAACCGGTTCGGCCGGCTTGCTGCCGAGGCCGCCGAGATCGCCGTGACCGAAGCCCAGCTGGCTGCCAAGGACCCGTCCCGCCGTCCGCTGGTGCTCGACAGGGCCAGCACGGTCGAGCCGGCCCAGGACGGCGCGGCACCCGCGAAGGAAGCGCAGCCGTGAAGGCGCTGCTCGTTGCCGCGCTCGTCATCCTCGCGGGATGCCCAGGCACCAAGATCCGCTCGCAGACCGGTACCACCGACGGCCTGATCGTCACCGCGCGTGATAACGGCGCCCAGCGCTGCGCGCCCGTCGAGCTCGCGATGGCCGAGTCGAACAACGACTTCGCAAAGCACGATCTCGACGAGGGCAGCTACTACGACGCCAAGCGCCACGCGCGGATCGCCGAGACCAACGCGAAGCTTGCTATCGAGAAGTCGCCCAAGGTCCTGTGCGCGCCGGGCAAGAAGGCACCGGAGCCCAAGCCGGGCCCGGGTGACAAGGACGGCGACGGCATCCTCGACGACAAGGATCAGTGCCCCGACGTTCCGGAGGATCCCGACGGCTGGCAGGACGAGGACGGGTGTCCGGAAGAGGACAACGACGCCGACGGCGTGCTCGACAAGACCGACCAGTGTCCCAACGATCCCGAGGATCGCGACAACTTCCAGGACGAGGACGGATGCGCCGAGCTCGACAACGATAAGGACGGCCTGAGCGACAAGGTCGATCAGTGCCCGAACGAGCCCGAGGACAAGGACAACTTCGAGGACGACGACGGCTGCCCGGATCCGGACAACGACAAGGACACGTTCCTCGACGCTGACGACAAGTGCCCGCTCGAACCGGGCGTCGCCCCCGATGGCTGCCCGAAGAAGTACACGCTCGTCGTCGTCACCGACAAGAAGATCGAGATCAAGCAGACCGTCTACTTCGACACCAACAAGGCGACGATCAAGAAGGTCTCGTTCCCGCTGCTCGACGAGGTCGCGCAGGCCCTCAAGGACAACCCGGGCATCAAGATCGAGGTCCAGGGCCACACCGACAGCCAGGGCAACGACAAGTTCAACCTCAAGCTGTCGCAGAACCGCGCCGCCAGCGTTCGTACGTATCTCATCAAGGCGGGCGTCGCGGCCGAGCGCATGACGGCCAAGGGCTACGGCGAGAACGTGATGATCGCCGACAACCGGACCGCCGAGGGCCGGGCCCAGAACCGCCGCGTCGAGTTCGTGATCACGGGCCGCGACTAGGCTTACCCGCTCCGGCGGGGACCGTAGGGCCACAGGTTCCGCCGGGTTGGCCTCCGCCAGCCGGGCCCGACGACGCAGCATGCCCGCGGCCTATCCGGTGGGGCACGCGAGGCACAAGCGCCCCGTGAGAAAGCCTGTCTTCCGACGGGGTGGCTGCGGTATAGAAGCGGGCATGGGAACCCGTCCCTCCACGTGGGTGGCTGCCACCTTGCTCGGTCTGTCTCTCGTCACGACGGCGTATGCCGATTCGAAGGGCGACATCAAGGCCAAGACCAAGGAGGCGATGGAGAACTACGACCTCCTGGAGTTCGACGCCGCGAAGAAGCTGCTCGACCAGGCACTCGCGATCGCCAAGAAGGGCAAGCTCGAGAAGGATCCGCTGACCGCGACGATCTATCTCGACATCGGCATCACCGCGCATGCGGCTGACGACATCGATGGCGCGAAGGCCGCGTTCGGTGCTGCGGTCGCGATCGACCCCAAGATCCAGATCCCCGCCGCGTACAAGTCGCCCGAGCTGACCAAGCTGCTCGAAGAAGCACGCGCGAGTGCGAAGCCCGTGGGTGGCGGCAACGGCACGTCCCAGCCCACAGCCGACGGCAGTGGCACCGACGCGATCGACTGCGAGGCCGTGAAGGGCTTGCAGCACACGATCGTCGACACGGCCCCCGCGGGTGCGGCGCTCGGAATCGAAGCGCTCGTCGGCTCCGACGTCAGCGCCGTCAAGGTCTCCGTTCTCTACCGCGTCGAGGGCGCCACCGACTTCACCGAAGTGAAGATGAAAAAGGAAGGCGACTGCAAGTACAAGGGGGCCATCCCGGCGTCCGCGATGAAGGGCTCGCTGCTGCACTACTACGTCGGCGCGTTCAACGACGTGAACAAGCCGGTCGCCGCGAAGGGCTCGTCGGGCGCGCCCAACCTGATCGAGATCTCGGGCGTCGCGTCCGACGGCAAGTCCGACAACGAAAACCCGATCGGCGAAAAGACCGACCCCAACGGCGGCGTGGTCGGCGGTGTGATCGCCGGCGGCAAACCGCCGCGCGTGATGATCTCGTTCGTCGGCGGCACCGGCACGGCGTTCCTCAGCGGCACTACCGAGGGTGGCTACATGGTCACCGATCAGGGTTTCATGAGCTGGGGCAATAGCCTGCTCGTGCTCACGCCCGAGCTCTCGTACATGGTGGCCAAACAACTCGCCGTCGGCATCGCCGTCCGCATCGGGCTGCCGATCGGCGCCAACGTCGCGGCCGAGGGGGCGGAGACCAACTCGACGGTCGCGCCCGGTGCGCTGCTCCGCCTGCGCTACGCGCTGTCGCCGTCGGGGGAGGGCGTGCGGGTGATGGGGCAGGTCGGCGGTGGCGTGATGCGCAGCACGCTGTCGGTCACCACGGACAATATGGGAGACACCGACATCGTCGGTCAGGGCCCGCTGCTCATCGGTGGCGGCATCGGCTACTTCAAGTACCTGAGCGGCAAGTTCGCGTTCGTCGCGGACGTGTCCGCGCTCGTCGGCATCGCGGTCGTCGACAAGGTCGGCACCACGAAGGTCAACTCGGGCTTCGGCGCGGACTTCTCGCTCGGCTTCGCGCTCGGCTTCTAGGGTCGGACCCTACTTGCACAACTTGTGTCGCATGTAGCCCTCGCGTTTGGCGGAGGCCGTAACATGTCCGCCGCCCTACGTGCGATCGAAGTTGGGCAAGTAGGGTCCGACCCTAGCCGAGCGTGCGCAGCGGGTGCAGTACGAGATGTACCTCGCCCGCGGTAGCCTCACTCGCACTCGGAGACGGTGACAGCACGACCGCGGCCTCGACGATGCGATCGCCGCCTTCGTGCAGCTGGATCACGCGCTTGATCACGCGGCGCTGCGCCGCGCAGGTCTTGAGATCCTCGAACAGGGTCGGGTAGACGTCGGGGAGGGCGGAGGTGCGGAGGTCGAGGTGGGGGCTCTCGTTGCCGCTGCCGATGAACTCGCAGAACGCGGGGTTCGCCACGCGCACCGTGCCGGAGCGATCGACCGATGCCATGGGGAGCGAGGCAGCGGTGAACAGCTCGTTGCCAGCCTTGATGCGCTGATCGAGCTCCCGGCGCTCGCGGGCAGCGTCGGGGGCAAGCGCGCGGCGGCGGCCGCCTTGCTGATCCATGCCGAGCATGGTCATGAGCGCGCGCAGCTCGTACATGAACGCGGGCAGGTCGGGGTGGCGCTTCGCCGGGTCCTTGGCCGTCGCGCGCAGGATCAGCTCGTCAGCGCGCTCGTCGAGCGGATCGGCTAGCCGCTTGGACGGTACGGGCATCGGCTTGTCGCGATGGCCGAGCAAGATCTCCTCGAGCGAACCCGTGAACGGGAGGCTCGCGGTTAGCAGCTCGAAGAACACGATGCCGAGCGCGTAGATGTCGCTCGCCTGCGAGCACGGCGCGCCGTCGATCCGCTCGGGAGCGATGTACTCGGGCGTGCCGTCCATGACCTCGCGGCGGCCAAGGTCGGGACGCGCGAGTCCGAAGTCGAGGAGCTTCACGAGCCGACGCGTCATGGTCGTCTTCACCATGAAGATGTTCTCGGTCTTGATGTCGCCGTGGAGGATCGCCCGGCTGTGGATGAACCGCACCGCGTCGGCGGTCTGCCACATGATGTCGCACGCGACCTTCGGCGAGAGCCGGCCGCTCTGCTTGAGCCGGTGATGCACGGTGTGGCCGTCGAGCAGCTCCATCACCATGAACAGGCCAAAGCGCTCGTCGGAGCCGAAGTCGACGATCGAGCAGATGTTGTCGTGGGTGAGCGCCGAGGCCAGGCGCGCCTCGCGATAGAACATCTCGCGGATCTTCGGATCCGTCGCCATCCTGGTCTTGATCAGCTTGAGCGCAAACGCCTTGCCGAGCGCCTGGTGGCGCACCCTCATCACGCGGCCCATGCCGCCCCGGCCGAGCTGGCCCTCGACGAGGTAGCGACCGCCTATGATGTCGCCGCCCTTGGCACCGCGCTTGGTACCGTCCCAGGAATCATCCGAGCCGATCGACTCGCCCGTCGTGAGCTCGGTGGCGACGAAGTGTTTGCCCGTCAGCACCGACCGCGTGACCGAGGGCAACAACGTCTCGCGCCCGTCACGCTCGATCGGCTCGACCGCTTCCACGACATCCGCGTCCAGGTCCGGCGACCGGTCCGTCACACAGTCATCGTAGCAAATCGTGCTATGAGGCGCGTATGGACGAGGCCGACTTCGACCGCATCGCGCGTGACGAGCTCCATGCGATCGAGGACGCGTTCGCCGACATCGATCCCGACGAGGTCGAGGTCTCGACCAGCGACGGTGTCCTCCGGCTGGACCTGCGCGACGGCACCCGGGTGGTGATCAACAGCCACCGTGCGGCGCGTCAGATCTGGATGGCCGCCATCGCCACCGCCTGGCACTTCGACCCTGTCGGCGACGACGGCCGCACGTGGCGCGCGCCCAAGACCGGCGAGGAGCTGCGCCCGACGCTGGTGAAGCTCCTCCGCGAGCGCATCGGTCTCGCGCTCGCCTTGTGACCTTGTAGTAACGTAGGGACATGGCCGAGTCCCAGGTACTGAGCGTGATCAGGATGTGGGCCGCCGTGGCATGGGCCGACGGCATGCTGGCGGAGGCCGAAGCAGAGGCCCTGCGGCGCCTGATTCGCACCGGGGACATGGGCGCCGACGAGCGCGCGGAGGCGACGCGCTTGCTCGAGGAGAACGTGGCACTGCCGGAGCGGTACCTGACCGAGATGAGCCCGGAGTCGCGGCGCGGCGTGTACCGAGCAGCGTGCCGGATGGCGGTTGTCGATCACATCTTCTCGACGACGGAGCGCAACATGCTCGATCGCCTGCGCGCGCTGCTCGGTGTGCCTGACGATATCGCGCGCGAGATCGAGTTCGACATCCCGGGGCTGCCGCGCTGAGGCTCGCCATGCAGCGCCGTCACAGTCTTCGCCATCTGATCTGGCGCGGCGGTGTGGCAACGGTGACCCAGGGGTTGATGTTCACGGGGCTGTACCCGCTGGTGCCCCACGCCATGCGTGTCATGCAGCGATCGGATCTCGGCTCGCGGCCGGTGCGAGCTGCCCTCGCCGAGTGGGGTATGTCGATTGCGATCTCGGCCGCTCGCCCGGTCGGATTCTTGCCGCTCCCGGGGGCGCGCACGCGCGGGCCGCGGCCGGTGGTCGTGCTGCACGGCTACGCGATGAACCGCGCCAACTTTGTCCCACTCGCGTATCGCCTGGCGCGTGCGGGCCTCGGGCCCGTCTTCGGCTTCGAGTACTGGACGCTCGGGCGCACGGCTGCCGCGGCCAAGCAGCTTGGCTGGTTCATCGACGAGGTGCGCGCTGCGACCGGGGCCGAGCAGGTCGATCTCGTCGGCCACTCGATGGGCGGTGTCGTCGGCCGCTACTACGTCATGCTCGCCAGGGGGGACGGCGTCGTGAAAAACCTCGTCACGATCGGCTCGCCGCACGCCGGCACCGATATGAGCCGGATCGGGCTTGGCCATCCGGCGCGCGAGCTCGTGCTCGGCAGTAGGCTGCTCACGCGCCTCGAGACGGCACCACCCCCAGAGCGCACGCGCCTGCTCGCGATCTACTCGCGGGCCGATGCGCTGGTGCCCGGCGCGTTGCAGAAGCCGCTGCCCGGGGCCGACGTGATCATGTACGACGACCTCGGACACGTCGCGCTCCTCGGCTCGAAGCGCGTCGCCGAGAACGTGATCGCGCGGCTGCGCGGCTAGCCCTTGGGCGCGGTCTCGGCGGGCGCGGGCTGCGGCTGGCCACCCATCATCAGGCCGACCAGCACGAACAACGCGGTGCGCTTGAGGCCGGGCGTGGTCGCGCCTTCGACCTTGAGCGGCGCGGCTTCTTCACCACCGACGATCTTGCCCTCGGCGTCGATCGAGATCGTCTTGCCATCAGCGGTCACGGTGCCGTCGGCGGCGAACACGACCGGCGGGATCTGGCCGGACTTCACCTTCAGCGAGCCATCGGCCTCGAGCATCAGGACGTCTTCGCCGCTCGCCTGGTTGCGCAGCTTGCCGTCGGCCGTGACGCTGGCGAGCACCTGGCCGCCGATCTCGATCTTGCCGTCGGCGTGGATGAGGATGGCTTCGTTCTTCTCGGTGTCGACGATCTTGAGCTCGCCGAGCTCGAGCGAGGAGAGGCCCGCGGGGGCCTTCTCTGTCATCGGCGGCTCGGGCGTCGTCGGCGTGGAGGACGACTTACCGCCGCATGCAGCGACGGCGAGAGCGAGAACGAACGCGAGCTTGTGCATGACCCGGTCGTACCACGTCAGCGACCAAACAACGTCGCCATGGTCGCGCGATCGATCGTGACGTCCACGAGCTCGCCGACCGCTCCGACGCCCGCCGGGAGGATCACGGTCTTGAAGCCGTCGGTGCGTCCCATCAGCTGCGCCGGATCGCGCTTGCTCGGTCCGTGCACCAGCACGCGCTCTCGCCGGCCGACGTGCGCGGCGAATACCTCGGCGCTGATCTTCTCTTGCAGCGCGATGATCTCGGTAAGCCGGCGCTTCTTCGTCTCCTCGGAGACATCGTCGGTGAGCTTCTTCGCGGCGAACGTCAGGTCGCGCTCGGAGTACGCGAACATGAACGCGGAGTCGAACCGCAGCTCTTGCATCAGCGCGAGCGTCTGCGCGTGATCCTCGTCGGTCTCGCCGCAGAAGCCCGTGAGGATGTCCGTCGACAGCGCGATGTCGGGCATCGCAGCGCGCAGCGCAGTGACGATCGCGCGGTAATCCGCCACCGTGTAGCCGCGGCGCATGCGCTCGAGCACCACGTCGGAGCCCGACTGCAGCGGCAGATGGACGTACTTGCAGATCTTTGGTTCCTCGGTGATCGCGGCGATCACGTCTGCGGTGAAGTCGACGGGGTAGGGCGACGTGAAGCGCACGCGCTCGATGCCGTCGACGGTGCACACCGCGCGGAGGAGACCCGCGAACGACGTCTCGTCCCACACGTACGAGTTGACCGTCTGCCCGAGCAGCACGACCTCGCGGTAGCCATTGGCGGCGAGCTCGCGGACCTGGCGCAGCACCTCGCGAGGGGCAACGCCGCGCTCGCGGCCACGGGTGAACGGCACCACGCAAAACGTGCAGAACTTGTCGCAGCCGCGCTGGATCGTCACGAAGCCCGAGACGCCGTCTCCGCCGACTGCACCCGAGAGACCTTCGTAGGTCTCTTCCTTGTCGAGCTTCACGTCGACGAACGGACCCGCGTGCGCGCCGCGCGCCGCCGCCAGCATCTCCGGGAGGCGGCGGTAGCTGTCCGGCCCGGCGATGACGTCGACGGCAGGCGCGCGCTCGGCGAGCCCTTCTTTCAGGTGCTCGGCCATGCAGCCAACGATCGCGAGCACGGTGCCGGGCTTCTTGCGCTTCAGGGCGCCGAGCTCGGCGGCGCGCGCGGTGACTCGCTCCTCGGCCTTCTCGCGCACGGCGCACGTGTTGACCACGATGATCTCGGCGTCGTCCGCCCGATCGCTCGTCGCGTAGCCCGCGTCGGCGAGCACGCTGCCGATGAGGTCGCTGTCGGCCACGTTCATCTGGCAGCCATAGGTCTCGACGTAGACCCGCGGCGCACCGGGCGCCGGCGTGGGCCGGACGCGCGGTTCTTCCGTGCGCTTGCCGAGGGGAACCAGGCGATCGGACATCGGGTCGAGTCCTTACCACGCCCCGGGCGTCGGGAGGAGATGGCAGTTCGTATCTGGGCCCCGAGCCGCGACCCTCGGCGGTATCCTGCGTCCGCTACCGCGATGCGCGCATTGCCCCTTGTCGTCCTCCTCGCCGCCGCGGCCGGGCCTCTCGAGGCCGCCCCTCGGATCGCACTCGGAGAGACCCGATTCGCCCACGGTCGGACCGTCACCCATCTCGACGTCTGCGACGCGACACGGGTGGTGGCGGCCGAGATGGGGCCGTGGGTACGGTCGTGGCGGCTCCCCGATGGCGCGCCGGGCAGGGCGTTCGGGCCCTACGCCGACACGGATACGATGGCAGTCGCATGTGCCGGTGACCTCACCGTGATCGGCCGCAACGAGCGCGCCGAGCTGTGGCGCGGTGACAAGATCGTCGCCAGCACGAAGATCAAGTTCGGCGTGGCTGCGCGCATCGTGGGGACCAAGGCCTACGTGCTCGACAAGGACGCGTTGCACGAGCTCAGCGAGCAGGGCACCAGGGTCGCGTGGAAGCCCACCATCAATGGCATTCATGCGGTGGTGCGCCCGGACCTCGTGGTCAGCATCGGCCACACGTCGCTCATGTGGAGCACGGCCGCGAAGACCGAAACGGTGACGTTCCCCGAGGAGCTCGTCGCGATCGCGGACCTCGGCAACGCCATCGCGGTCGTCAGCGCGACCGGCGTCGTGCGGGTGCTCGACCAGCCCACCGTGCCTGCGCCGGCGTTCTCGTTCGATGCGCAGAAACTTGGGACCCCGCGTTCGATCGGCGGTGACGCGCGCTGGGTCGCCGTCGGAACGACCCATGGCAAGCTCGTGCAGGCGAGGCGCGGTGGCCCGCAGCTGCCTCCGGTGGAGGTCATCGCGCCCAACATAAGCACGTCCGTGATGGCAGTGCGCGTTGCGAGCGACCACTGGATCATCGGCGGCGACGATCAGCGCGTGCGCCGGCTGCCCCTCGGGGCGACGAGCTACACGCGGCCGAAGGTCGACGGACACACGCAGACCGTGTGGAGCATCGCGCTCGACGAAAAATGGCTTGCCTCCGCCAGCAGCGACGCGACGATCCGCCTGCGCTCGCTCGACGGAAAGCTCGCGCGTACATTTGCACCGAAGACCGAGCGCCCGATCCTCGAGATCGGATTTACGCCGACCATCCTGTGGGCGCTCGACGACTACGCGAACCTCTTTCGCTGGAAGCGCACGGGCCTCACCCCCATGAAGCAGATCGACCGCATCGAGCATGCGGCCGCCTTGGGGGCGAACCGGCTCGCTGTCTGGCACAAGCAAGCGCTCGCCACGCTCGACCTCGCCAGCGGCGCGATCACGCCGGTCGGCATCAAGCTCGAGATCACCGATCCGGAGCTCACCGCGTCCGGCGACATTGTCGTGGTGCAGGATGAGTTGCACGACGAGAAGCCGCTCTACGTCATCGACGTCAAGGCCGCGTCCAAGATCGCAGAGATCCATCGTATCGATGAAGCCACCGTGAGGCGTGTCGCCGTCTCGCCCGACGGCAGTCAGATCGCCATCGCCGAGGACGAAGTCCTGCGCGTGTGGTCGCGCAAGACCGCGAAGTCCGTCGAGGTGGGGAAGCATACGGCGCCGATCGACGCGCTCGCTTGGTCCGCGGATGGGCGGATCGCCGCCGGTGATTGGACCGGGCGTGTGAATGTCTGGAAGCCCGGCACGCCGAAGCCCGTCGTCGAGTTGACGGATCACATGGGGCCGATCTACGCGCTCACCTGGCGCGGGAAGAGCCTGGTGAGTGGGGGGAGTGACTTTCGCGTCCTCGTCACCGATATCCCCGACTGAGCGGACGCTATGCTGGGTAGGTGGCCGCGCAGCATGTCGGACGCCTGATCGGGTGGGGCATGGGCTGCATCCTCGCGCCGATCGTCCTTGGCTCGCTGTTCGGTCCGCGCTGGGTCGCCGTCGGCATCGTCCTCGCCACGCTGCTCACGCTCGCGCTCGTGATGTGGCTGCCCCGCTCCGCCCACGCGGCGTTCGCGGCGGGTCGGTTTCCGCGGGCGGCGCGCCGCTATCGCATCCTCGCGTCGCTCGCTTTCACCGGTCCGCGCGAGCGCGCGGCGATCTTGTCGCGCGCGGCGTGTGACCTCGGCGCGGGCCACGTGGAGGCCGCTGACTCCATCCTCGGCACGCTCGACGCGGCGACCCTCTCGGCGTCGGAGCGGGTCGTGTGGCTCAACAATCGCGCGTGCGCCGCGCTCGATGCAGGACGCGACCCTCAGGCGGCGCTCGCGCTCGTCGACGAAGCGATCGGCATGCGCCCCGACGTGCCCGCGATCCAGCACACGCGCGCGCGTGCCTTGCTCGCCGTGGGCCGGGTGGATGATGCGATCGCCGTGCTCGACGCGATGCGCACGGGTGGCGAGCTCCCCACGGCGCTCGAGGCCGAGCGGTGCCGCGATCTCGCGACGGCGTGGGACCGCAAGGGGCAGCGTGCCTACGCGGACGACTACCGCAACCGTGCGCGCTTGCAGGTTCGCTGACGCCCTACATCCCGATTGTACGGGAATACCGCGCGCCCGGGCACCTTGACTCCGGGGGCGGGCGGTCGTCTCATGGACCATCGTGGCGAGGAGCGACGACGAGAACGACGCCCTCGCGAACACGATGGCGGCAGCGACCTCGGAGCCACCGCCGATCAGCGGGCTCGAGCCGACCGTTGCACCGTCGTCGCAACGGCCGCCCATGGGCACGCCGCGTCCCGGCGCGACGAGGGTGGTAGGCGAGGAGAGCGCCGATCATGCCGAGCTGCCGCAGATCGCGGCTGCGGACTACGCGCTCGGCGAGGAGCTCGCGCGCGGCGGGATGGGCCGGATCCGCAAGGCGCGCGACCTGCGGCTCGGGCGGCCCGTGGCCGTCAAGGAGCTGCTGGTCTCGGAGCCCGAGACCGTGGAGCGCTTCGAACGCGAGATCCGGCTGACCGCGCGGCTCCAGCATCCGTCGATCGTGAGCGTGTACGAGGCGGGGCGCTGGCCGTCTGGCGAGGCATTCTATGCGATGCGCATGGTACCCGGTAAGTCGCTCGATCGCGTGATCGCGCCGCTCACCAAGCTCGCCGATCGACTCGCGCTGCTGCCCAACGTCATCGCGATCGTCGAGGCGCTCGCGTACGCCCACGACCAGCGCATCATCCATCGCGACCTCAAGCCCGGGAACGTGCTGATCGGTCCGTTCGGCGAGACCGTGGTGATCGACTGGGGCCTCGCGAAGGACCTTGCCTCGTCGGAGCCATCGCTCGAGCCCGCGGTTCGGGCCAAGCCTGACGACAAGGAGAGCGCGGGCGATCTCACGATGGCCGGCGCGGTGATGGGCACGCCCGCGTACATGCCGCCCGAACAGGCCGCGGGCGAACCGCTCGACGAGCGCGCGGACGTGTACGCGCTGGGCGCGATCCTTTATCACGTGCTCGGCGGGCGTGCGCCCTTCACCGGTAAGACGTCCGAGGAGCTGTTGATCAAGGTCCTGAGCAAGACGCCGACGCCGGTGCGCGAGCTCGCGGAGGGCATCCCGACCGACCTCACGACGATCGTCGCCAAAGCGATGGCCCGCGATCCGGCGGCGCGCTATGCGACCGCGCGCGAGCTCGCCGCCGACCTCAAGCGCTTTCAGACCGGCCAGCTCGTGGGCGCGCACTCGTATTCGCGGTGGCAGCTGGTCAAGCGCTGGCTGAATCGACACCGCGGCGCGGTCACCGTCGGGGCGTTGTCGCTGGTCGCACTCGCGGTGATCGGTGTCTTGAGCGTGCGCAACGTCGTGCGCGAGCGCGACCGCGCAGAGGCGGCGAGCCAGGAAGCCGAGCGGCAGCGTGTCTCGGCGATCGCTGCAAAGGACGAAGCGGTGCTCGCGAGCGCACGCCTGCACTTCGACCAGGGCCGGCAGGAGCTGCTCGACGGTCATCCGCTGCGTGCGGCCGTGCTCGCGCGCGCCGCGCTCGTCGAGGATACGCCCGCGACGCGCCTGCTCGCGGGGCTCTCGCTGGCACCGCTGACCTCGCTGGTGCGTCGCTTCGAGCCGTTGCACGAGCCGATCCTCGCTGCCGGCTTCACCTCCGACGGCTCCTCGGTGTTCGCGGCGACCTGGCTCGGCAAGATCCGGTTCTGGGATACGGCCACGGGGCGCCGTACCGCGAGCTTCGATCGCGGGTCACGCCTCACGGATGCGGGGCTATCGCCGGATGCCACCACGCTCCTCGTACTCGGCGACGACTCGGAGATCGAGGTGTGGGACACGCGCGCGGGCACACAGCGCGGCACGATCACGATCCCCGGCGGCATCGCGTATCGCGCAGACTTCTCGCCCGACGGACGCGTGATCGCGGTGACCGGGGACGCGCTCACGCTGTGGAACACGGAGACGCTGAAGCAGATCGCCACGGGCCCGGCGCTCCCCGACGATCTGATGGCGGTTTTGCGGTGGAGCCCCGACGGGACTCTGGTCGCGCTTGGTGGTGCGAGCCACGGCAGCATCGCGATCGTCGAGACGGCGAGGTGGAACGTGAAGGTCTCGGTGAAGGCGCGCGGAAACGAGATCCGCGACTTCGGCTTCACGCTCGACGGCAAGCGCCTCGCGTACGTGACCGACGAGAGCGGTGCCGTGATCGACTCCCAGACGGGGGCAGAGCTGGTCACGCTCGACGGCTCGGATCAGCAGCGCGCCAATCGCTACCGCGCGATCGAGGTCAGCCTCGACGGCAGCGCGCTGGCCATCTCGACCCTGCGCGACAACGCGAAGCTGATCGACGCGCGCACCGGCAAGCTCAAGCGCGTGCTCCCCGGCTACGCGACGCTGCGGTTCTCCGGCGATGGCACGAAGCTGCTCTCGTTCGGCGTGGCCAGCGGCAAGCTCGGCCTGTGGGACGTGGCCACCGGCAGCCTGCTCGACGAGCTCGCGGGCCACGCGCACGAGATCGGTGACGCCTCGTTCTCGCCGTCGGGCGCGCACATCCTGTCGGCGAGCAACGATGGCAGCCTCGCGCTGTGGAAGGTCAACCGCTCGCCAAACGAGGCGCGCATGACGCTCCGCCAGCGTGCGCGCGACGCGGTGTTCAGCCCCGACGGCGGGTGGCTCGTCACCGCCGGCGACGACGGCACGGCGGACGTCTATAACGCGCACACCGGGGACTTCGTGCGCACCTTCGGCACGCATCGCGACGTGCCCGCGGATCCGATCGTCGAGATCGTGGGTACGAACCGGCTGCTCACCACGCTGGGCGCCGGGCAGGCAATCGAGCTCTGGGACCTCGCGAGCGGTGCGCGCATCGCCGGCTTCGACGCGAGGTCCGTGATCCGGCGTGCCAGCGTCATCGCGGATGGAACGCGGGTCTATGCGGCTACCCACACCGAGGTGATCGTGTGGGACGCGACGAGCGGCAAGGAGATCGCGCGGTTCACGCACCCCGAACCTGAAGGCGATCCACCCGTGCTGCCCGGTCACCAGGCCGCGGGCAACGCGACCTTCGACGGCCAGCGCGTGCTGGTTCCGGCGCCCGGGGGCGTAGCCGTGCACGACGTGGCGACCAAGGCCCGGCGTGGCCTCCTCACGATCAAGGGTGACGTGTGGAGCACGTGTACGAGCCCCACCAGCGACCGTGCGGTCGTGATCGGCGAGGAGGGCACCACGATGTTCGACCTCACGACGCACAAGCCGATCGCTTCGCTGTCGGCGCAAGGCGAGGTAGTCCTCGACGTGCGCTTCGACGCCGATGGCCGCAATCTCTACACGCGCGGCAGCGACTCGACGATACGTCGGTGGGATGCGGAGACCGGCGTGCTCGAGGCGACGTCGCAGGACGAGGAAGGGATGGTCCTGCAGATGTTCGCGCTGCAGCCCGGCGGTGCGCTGATCGCGACGTTCTCGAGCAACCTCGTACGGCTGTGGGACACGCGCACCGGCAAGCTACTCGCCGAGCGCGACACCACGCTCGACGCCAACGGCATGGGCACGCTCCTCGCGTTCTCGCCCGACGGCAAGCTCGTCGCGAGCAGCTACGGCGGCGTGTTGTGGACGTGGACCCTGCCGAGCTGGAAGGGCACGCCGGAGGCGCTGGACGCGATCCTCGCGCGGGATGTCCCGTGGACGCTGGTCGATGGCACGCTGAAGCCGCGCGCGCTGGAGTAGCGACGGCAGCAGGGGCACCGACGCCCCTAGCGGCGGCGGCGGCGGAGCACGACGAGCCCGAGCACGAGCAGGCCGGGCAGGGTGTTCGCGCTGCCGTTGCTGCTGCAGCAACCGGTGTCCTCGTCGCCGTTGTCGGGACCGAGGCCGAACGACGCGAACGCGCGCGCTATCAGCTCGGTGCGCGTGCCATCGTCGACGATGGTCTCGAGCGGGAACCCGAGGACGATGCCGCGCGAGTCACCGTTGTTCCACGCGATGCCTGCCGCGCCGCCGGTGCCATAGGCGAGCACCGTGGTCGCGCCGTTCTGCGGCACGAGCACGTCGGGATACGCGACCTCGTAGCCGAACGTGCTGTTGTCCTCGAACGAGAACGGCCCGAGGTCTGCGAAGAGCTCGCCTTCGGGCACCACGTCGTAGGTGTTGGCGTCGTCGGCGGCGAGGTTCGCGTGGAGCACCATGCTCGCGAACGCCTCGTCTTCGGCGTTGCCGAGCGACTGCAGGGCCCACACGAGCTCCGAGCCGCTGATGAGCAGGCCGCCGCCAGACAAGAAGAACCGCTGCAGCTCGATGCGCGCGGTGGCAGACAGCGGCTTCTGGTCGCCCGCATCCTCGCCGACGAACCAGTCGATCGCCTTGTACGCGGTGAGGTCGATGTCCTGCGCCTCGATGGCGTCGTCGGTGGCGCTGTCGAATGCGTAGCCTGCTCCGGCGATCGCCTTGGCGTGCGGGACCGCGTAGGTGCCGTTGTTCATGCGCTCGAGCCACATGCGATCGAGCTCGCCGAGCGGAGCCGGAGAGACGTCGCGCGTCATCTGCGAGGCGTCGAAGCGATCGAAGCCGCCGACGAGGAGCACCGGGGCCTTGCCGCTGCTCACGCGCGCGGCGACCACTTCGCTCGGCGGCGCTTCGCCTCCGTCATTGACGGCGGTGACGCGCACGAAGTGGAGTGAGTCGGGCGCGAGGCCCGTGATGTCGTAGCTCTCGCCATCAACGACGACGCCGTCATCGAAGCCGTACCCGTTCTCCGACAGGTGCACGCGATAGCGCGTGGGCGCATCGCCGCTGCCGGGCCCGTCTTCCGGGGCGCGCCACGAAACGCGGAGCGTGCCGTCGCCGGCATTCTCGACGCGCAGCGCCGTCACCGGCTCGGGTGGCAACACGAGCGCGCGCCCGTCCTTGGTGGCGAAGAACTTCGCGACACCCTGCGCCATCGCCCGCGCGGCGATGCGTCGGAACCGCGGATCGCGCAACGCGTCCGCGTCGAGCTCCGTGTCGTGGAACGCGATCTCGACGAGGATCGCGGGCATCTCGCCGTTGCTCGAGGGCCGCAGCTCGCCGAGCTGCGCCGTCATCTTGTTGCGGTCTTGCCACTGCGGGTCCCAACCCGCGCGCAGGTCGGCGATCATCTCGTCGTGCACCGCGCCTAACAGCTCCAGGGAGCCCGCGGTCCCGGCGAAGTCCGACAGCGGCGCGCAGCACGGGTACGTGTTGCCGTACGCGAGCGAGAGCGTGCCGCGCTGCGGGGACGGTGCGTTGGTGTGCACTGCGAGATAGACCGCGTCTTCGCCGGCCTCGTGCTCCCACGCGGCGAACCGCGGCCGCGCGCCCACGTCGTCCTGGCGCTCGTCGCCCGACGGCCCGTAAACCGATGCCGGCGCGCCGAGCAGCTGCGTAGAGTAGCGCGCCGCGGTCTCGTACGCCGGCCGCATCGTGGTGACGCCGCCGCGCACGTGCGGACCCATTCCGCCACCGAGCCGTACGGCATCGAAGGAGATGACCTTGTTGGCTTCGGCGCTCTCGTTGCTGACGACGATCGACGAGCGCTCCACGGGGGCGCCGGCCTCGAAGTACCAGCGCCCGAGCAGCATCCAGGTGCTGCCGTGGCGTCTTTGATCGATGCGCACGCGCGACTCGCCACCCGCGTGCCGTACGGTCACGTGTGCATCGGAGACGCGATCCGCGCCCTGCACGTACGAGATATAGACGTTGTAAAACGCCGACGTCGGCACCGCGGTCGGGTACACCACGCGGCCGGTCTCGCTCGCGGCCGATATCATCGCTCGGGCGCGCCCGCGCGCGAACGGGTTCTCGCTGCCGGTGTACGGCATCGGCAGCGGCCCCCAGCCCGCGGCATCCGCCACCTCGGCGAGCGTGCCCTCGATGCGCGTGTCGGTCTCGTCGACGACGACGAGGTTCCTGTTCATGTCCGACTCACGGATCGGCACCACGTACGCGCCCATCGCCTGCAGGTACGGGATCAGGTAGCCCGCCACCGTCTCGGCAGTGATGAAGTCCTCGACGAGGTCATGGGTGTTGCCGCGCTGCGTGGCCCACGCGCCGAGTCCCGTGTCGTAGTAGTAGCCGTGGCCCGCCGAGACGTAGACCGTCTTGCCTCGCAGCGTGCCCTCGGGTGCTGTTCCGTTGCGCCGGCCCGGGCGCACGCGGGTCACCGCGGAGCTGTCGAAGCGAGTCTGCGACGCCCCCGCCTTTTTGGGCACCGGCGGGAGGACCACGCCGGGCGGCACCGGGCCGTCACCGACGCTCGGGCTCGCGTCCACTGGCGCCTGGGCAACGATCAAAGCGCCGAGCGTGACGAGTGTGGGAATCCCGCGCTTGCTGCGCTGCGCCGACATCGAGCGCGCACGTTACGGAGGTCGATCCGGAACGTCAATCGCGCAGTTTGGCCTTACCGCGAGCAGGTGACGGGCAGCTCGCGTCAGCGCCAGTTCGAGCCGAGCTCGGCTTCCATGATGTCGCTCGCGAGCGACACGCACTCGTTGCAAAGCGCGGCAGTGCCACGACCGAGGAGCTTCTTCACCTGATGCTCGAGCTTGCCGCACCACGAGCACACGTTCGTGGTGTTTGGGCGCGCGCTGTGTGCATCGGCGTGATCGGCGATCTCGGCCGCCGTCGGCACGCGGAACTCCCCCGTGGAGTTGACGTCGAGGCCGCCACCGAGTGCCTTGTGGCACGGGTGACAGACCATCACCAGCTCGCCGCCTTCGAGCGCCTGGTTGCAGATCGGGCAGTTCACGGGGTTAGCCTAGCTCTCCCGCGGAAGGCGCACCACCATCTTGGTGCCCTTGCCGACGGTGCTCTCGACGTCGATCCGGCCACCGTGCTCGACGACCACCGCGTGGCACGTCGCGAGCCCGAGACCGGTCCCTTTGCTCTTGGTGGTGAAGAACGGATCGAAGATCCGGGCGACGCGCTCCGGCGGCATGCCCGGGCCATCGTCCTCGACGGAGACGATGGCTCCGCCGGCATCATCGCGCGCGGTGATGCGCACGTGCTTGCCGCCACTCGAGGCGGCGTCGGCGGCGTTGCGCAGCAGGTTCCACACGACCTGCCGCAGCTTCGCGGGGTCGGCATGGATGCGCAGTGGCTTGTCGACATGCACCGAGACGTCGACGGTGGCGAACGCCTGATCGCCGCGCGCGACGTGCAGCGTCTCCTCGACGAGCGTGCCGAGATCGAAGTCGACGGACTGGCGCGGGCGCGGGTTGGCGTAGTCGAGCAGATCGCCGATCAGCACGTTGAGGCGCTGCACCTCGCGGTGCACGATCGTCATCAGCGCCTGATCGTCTTCGGTCGCCTGCGGTCCCGCCTTGAGGAGCTCGATCGATCCCGAGATCGATGCCAGCGGATTGCGGATCTCGTGCGCGATGCCGGCCGCGAGCTGCCCGACGGTGACCAGGCGGTCGGCGTGGCGGCTCGCTTGCTCGAGGCGGCGCAGCTCCGTCAGGTCCTGGAAGTTGATGACGCGGCCGATCACGGTGTCCTTCACGTCGCGCAGGGGTGACACCGTGACGCCGATGGTGAGGTCGCCCCGGCTCGTCGGAATCGTGAGGTCCGCCCGCCGCAGATCACCGCCGCCGCCATGCAAGAGCTGCATGAGCCCGGGCATCGCCTCGTCGATCTTGGTGTTCAGCATCGCGCTCGGCAGGCGGCGCAGGATCTCACCGGCGGCGAGGTTCGCGGTCAGGATCGTACCGTCGGGAGCGATCGTGATCAGGCCCGAGGCGAGGGAGCGCACGATGTCCTGGTGCACCGTGTAGAGATCGGCGGCGGCCTTGCGGGTAGTCGCTAGCGTCTCCGCGCCGCGCTGCAGCTGATCGCCGAAGATGAACGCGAGCGCGCCGACGCCGATCAGCGCCGCGTAGGTGATGCCGAGCGTGCGCGCGAGCTCGGGGCCCGATTGCAGCCACGGCGTCGCTTGCGTCGACATTGGCAGCTCGAACACGTGCATCCATGCGAGCACCGAGGTCAGCGTGGCCGCGACGATCGATGCGAACGCGACGCCCACCGCTCCGCGCCGGTACGACAGCGCCCCCGCGGACACGATCGAGAGTGCGTACAGGAACATGTAAGGGCTCTGCGCTCCGCCCGTGACGTATACGAGCAGCGAGGTCACCGTCAGATCGGCCGCGTGCATCGGCCGCGCGACGCTGCGCGGGGGCACGCCGCGCCGCAGCATCACGCCGAACACGATCGACGTCAGATATGTCGCGGCGATGATGCCGGACTGCATCCACACCGCACCTCGCGAGGGCAGCCGCGCAGACACGAGGATCCACACGCTGAGTCCGAGCACCACGCTGACGACAAGCGTGCGCAGGAGCAACAAGCGCGAGACGCGCCGTCGCAGATCGCTCGCGACCGGCACGGGCGCCAGGGCTTGTGACCCGAGCGAATCACCCGGTGACGGTGCCGCAGCATCGCGGCGGACCGTGGGGACCGGGATCGTGGTCACGCGCCCGCCGCTACTGGATGTTGCCGGCCAGGCTGAAGATCGGCAGGTACATCGCGATGATGAGTCCACCGACCACGACGCCGAGGAAGGCCATCATGATCGGTTCGATCAGCGAGGTCATGGCGGAGACGGCGGCGTCGACTTCCTCTTCATAGAAGTCGGCAATCTTGTTGAGCATCTGATCCATCGCGCCGGTCTGTTCTCCGACGCCGATCATCTGCACGACCATGCTGGGGAACACCTTGGAGTCGGCGAGCGGGCCGGCCATGTCGTGACCTTCGGCGATCTTCGCGCGCGCGCCGAGGATGCCGTTCATGACCACCGTGTTACCGGCGGTGCGTGCGCAGATGTCGAGCGCGTCGAGGATCGGCACGCCGGAGGAGAGCAGGGTGCCGAGCGTGCGCGTGAAGCGCGCGACAACGATCTTGCGCAGCGTCGGACCGATCACGGGCAGCCGCAGCAGCACACGGTCGAAGGCTTCTTTGCCCTTCGGCGTGCGGCGCGCCATCGTCGAGAGCACGACGAGGCCGACGAGTGTGCCGACGTAGAGGTACCACTTGTCGAGGAAGCCGTGCGAGATACCGATGACGACCTGCGTCGGCTTGGGCAGCTCCGCGTTGCCCATGTTCTTGTACATGTCCTCGAAGGTCGGGATGACCTTGACGAGCATGACCGCGATGACGCCGATCGCGACGACCAAGATGCCGATCGGGTAGAACATGGCGCTCTTGATCTGCGCCTTCAGCTTCACGTTCTTCTCGATGTAGATCGCGAGCCGGTTCAAGATCGCGTCGAGGATGCCGCCGACCTCGCCTGCGGCGACGAGGTTCACGTAGAGGTCATCGAAGACCTTCGGGTGCTTCTTCAGCGAGTCCGAGAACGTCGCGCCCTGTTCCACCGACGACTTCACCGACGTCAGGATGCGCGCGAAGATCTTGTTGGGCGTCTGGTTCGAGAGGATGTCGAGGCACTGCACCAGGGGCAGACCGGCGTCGATCATCGTCGCGAGCTGGCGCGTGAAGATCTGCAGATCTTTGGGGGAGACGCCCGAGCCGATCGTGATGACGATGTCCTGGGACTGCTTCTTCACCCGCTGGACGGTCATGCCGTCGCTGCGAAGGCGCGCCTCGACGATCTCCGGCGTCTCGGCTTCCATGACGCCTTTGCGCGTCTCGCCGGAGCGCGTCGCTGCTTCCCACTGGAACTTGGCCATGTCTGCCCTTCAGCGTCGGGGAGTGGTCATCGCGGGACCCGAGAGGTTCCCGAGCGACCCGCCTCCGTTGAGGATCATCGTCTTGAGCTCGTCGATTTCGCTCGAGTGGCCGAGCGCCTCATCGAGCGAGATCGTCTTCTTCAAATAAAGTTCGCATAGCGCCTGGTTCATCGTCTGCATGCCGTACTTCGATTGTCCGATCTGCATCTGCGAGTAAATCTGGTGCAACTTGTCCTCGCGGATGAGGTTTCGGATCGCGGCATTCGGAACCATGACTTCGGCGGCGAGCGCGCGCCCCGAGCCGTTGGCCTTCGGGATCAGGGTCTGCGTGATCACGCCCTCGAGCACGAACGAGAGCACCGCGCGCACCTGACTCTGCGCGTGCGACGGGAACACGTCGATGATGCGGTTGATGCTCTGGATCGCGTTGTTGGTGTGCAGGGTGCCGAACGCGAGGTGGCCGGTCTCGGCGATCGTCAGCGCCGCCTCGACGGTCTCGAGGTCGCGCATCTCACCGATGAGGACGACGTCCGGGTCCTGGCGCAGGATGTATTTGAGCGCGCGCTTGAACGAGGTCGAGTCGCGGCCGATCTCGCGCTGGTTGACCAGGCAGCCCTTGTGGCTGTGCTGGAACTCGATCGGATCCTCGACGGTCACGATGTGACCCTTGAGCCGCGTGTTGATGCGGTCGATCATCGACGCGAGCGTCGTCGACTTGCCCGAGCCGGTCGGGCCGGTGACGAGCACGAGCCCACGCGGCCGGTCGCACAGCTCGGTGACCACCGGCGGCATGCCGAGGTCTTCGAGCGGGATGATGTTGTACGGGACCACGCGAAACGCGCCGGCGACGCACGACTGCTGCATGTACACGTTGGCGCGGAACCGTGCCATGCCGCGGATGCCGAACGAGAAGTCGAGCTCGAGGTCTTCCTCGAACCGGAGCTTCTGCGCGTCGTTCATCACCGAGTAGCAGAGCGTCTTGGTGTCGATCGGCGTCAGGGCTTCCGTCTGCAGCTTGACGAGATCGCCGTCGATGCGAAGGCGCGGCGGCGAACCTGCCGTGATGTGGAGGTCCGAGGCTCCCTTGTCGGTCATGGCCTTGAGCAAGGCCTGGAGGGTTAATGCCACGCGATGTTCTCCGTGCTCGTGCGCGTGTCACGTGCTCGTCCACTTACACGAGCAGGCTTTGGGCTCTCGACTCGAGGCATGTTCGAGCCCTCCGTCTCCCGCGTAAGGACGGTGTGTGGACCGAGCTCGTGCAGGCGATCGTGAACGTGGACGTGCACGAGCACGTGACACGAGCACGTTCGATGAACGGCGGTTCCGCCCGTCACGCTAATCCTCGACCGTGGTGCGGAGCACTTCTTCAGGGGTGGTCACGCCCTCAAGGATCTTCTGGATTCCGGCCATGCGCAAACTCTGGACCCCGCCGCGGATCATTTCGGTCTTGATCTCGGCGGCGGAGGCGCCCTGGAGCACCAGCTCCTTGAGCGGATCGGTGAACGGCATGACCTCGTAGAGCGCGACGCGGCCCTTGTAGCCGGTGCCGTTGCACGTGCCGCAGCCCTTGCCCTTCATGATCTTGGCGGTGCGGATCTGCTCCTCGGTCATGCCCAACTTGGTGAGCGCGTCCGGGTACTTCTCGTCGGGCGCGCTGCAGTTCGCGCAGATGCGGCGCGCGAGGCGCTGCGCGAGCACCAGGTTGACCGAGGCGGTCACGAGGAACGGCTCGATGCCCATGTTGAGGAGGCGCGACACCGTCGACGGGGCGTCGTTGGTGTGGAGCGTCGAGAGCACGAGGTGGCCGGTGAGTGCGGCCTTGACGCCGATCTCGGCGGTCTCGAAGTCACGAATCTCGCCGACCATGATGATGTTCGGGTCCTGGCGCAAGAAGGCGCGCAGCGCGGCGGCGAAGTTGAGCCCGATGTCCTCGTGCATCTGCACCTGGTTGATGCCGTGCAGGTTGAACTCGACCGGGTCCTCCGCGGTGGAGATGTTCGTGTCGGTCGTGTTGAGCTCGGACAGCGCCGAGTACAGCGTGGTCGTCTTGCCGGAACCGGTGGGGCCGGTGACGAGCACCATGCCATACGGCTTCTTGATCGCGTTCTTGAAGTCGTCGAGCGGCTTCTGATCGAAGCCCAGCTTGGTCATGTCGAGCTGGAGGTTCGACTTGTCGAGGAGACGCATGACGATCTTCTCGCCGAACAGCGTCGGGAGGACCGAGACGCGGAAGTCCATCTCGCGGTTGCCGCCGATCTTCAGCTTGATGCGGCCGTCCTGGGGCAGGCGGCGCTCGGCGATGTCGAGCGAGGCCATGATCTTGAGGCGGCTCGTGATCGCGTTGCGCAGCTTGAGCGGCGGACGCATCTCCTCCTGGAGGATGCCGTCGATGCGGAACCGCACCCGGAACGTCTTTTCGTACGGCTCGACGTGGATATCCGACGCCTTCTTCTTGATCGCCGAGAGGAGGATCGCGTTGCACAGCTTGACGACGGGCGCCTCGCCGGCCTGGTTCTCGAGGTCGACCACGTTGATCGAGTCGTCGCCGGTGGCGGCGTAGTCGACGCTCTCCGAGTCGAACTCGTCCATCATCTGGCCGAGGTCGGGACCCTTGTCGTAGTAGCGCGCCAGCGCCTGCTCGACGGAGGTCTCCGAGGCGACGACCGGATCGATGTTGTATTGCGTGAGGAACTTCAGCTCGTCGATCGCGTAGATGTTCGACGGATCGGCCATCGCGACGACGAGGATCGGCCCGTTGCGCCGGACCGGGATGACTTGATGCTTCTCGCAGATCTCGCGCGGGATGAGCTTCAGCACGGCGGCATCGATCTCGATCTCGGCGAGGTTGATCGAGGGCAGGCTGTACTGTTTCGCAACAAACTGCGTCAGGTCCTGGTCCTTGACGTAGCCGAGCTTGGACAGCGTGGCGCCGAGGCGCTTGCCGGTTCGCTTGGCTTCGTCCTGCGCCTGTTGCAGCTGCGGGAGCGAGAGCATCTTCTCGCGGACGAGCAACTCACCGATACGGCTCATTCGCCTGTCTCCCCGGAAGAAAAAACCACAGGTTACGCAACGGTACAGTGTCCCGTCGCCGACAGCAATAAGGGGGGCCGTCGCGCGTCTACAGAGGGACGCACCTCAGAGAACCGCCGGAAGGAGCAGTACCTCGATGATGAGCTATGCCGAAGCCAAGGAGATCGCTCTGTTGCGACTCGAGCTGCGCACGTGTTGGGACCACGGCGACCGCGCCGGCGCTACCCGTGCGCTCACGAAGCTGCGCCAGATCGCCGGCGAGGACAGCGAGCTCGCCGCCGAGGCGCGCCGCTGGGCATTCCGTCTCGCGCCGGCCCCGTAGTGCTAGCGGACGGCCGCTACTGGGTGACTTTGACAGTCAGCTTGTAGTTGTTCTTCACAGCCGCACCCGCCGTGGTCTGCACGTAGTAGATGCCGAGCGGCACCGAGTCCACGTACGCGCGCAACGTGTTCTGTGCGTCTCCGGGGACCGTGCCGTTATTGATCACGGTCCCGCCGCTGTTGAGGATCGCCACCTTCACCTCCATCCCACTCTCCCACGTCGTGATCGCCTCGATGTTTGACATCGCCGTCGAGATGGTGACCTGGTACGTGTCTTTGTCGCCCTCAGGGCAGATCGACACCGGGCCGAGCATGATCGTCGGCTGGTTCGGCAGCTGGTAAGCGGTGGAGATGGAGTCGTTCTTGTCTTGGCCCTCGAAGCCACTGTCGTCCTGACAGACAAAGCCACCCATCTGCCGGGCGTCGACGAGGTCGCCGTCGTTCGCCTTGCAGACCATCCGGCCGCTGCCGTCGTCCTGGCAGGAGTAGCCGCTCGGGCACTTCGGCTCGGTGTCGCCGCACTGGTAGGGGATGCCGCCGAGGTCCGGGTCGTAGGGCGAGCACGCCGCGAGAGCCGCGGTCGCAAGGAGGAAGCTAAAGCTACGCATGATGGTCTCTCGCATCTCTCAGAAGTCGATGAGCGCAGCCGCGCCCGCGTATCCCTCGCCGGCGGCGGGAATGACCGCCCACGACGTCTCCGGCGACGACGACGACTTGGCCGTGGCCTTCTCCATGTTGGCCTTTGGCGCCTTGAACGACTTGTACCAGTAGTAACCGGCGACCGCGGCCGCGCCGATGCCGACGACGAGCGTGACGTTCGACAGCGTCTGGTTCAGCTTGCCGGAGCTCTCCACGTCCTGGGCGTACGCGTCGAACTTGCGGCACGGCGGCGAGCCGCAGCCGACGACGTCCTCCTCGAGGGCCGTCGCCTGCTTGCCCGCCTGGACATTGAACAGGACCGAGAGGCCGACCATCACGACGGCCGTGCCCGTCGCGCCGTACTTCACGTACTTGAACTTCTTCGACGTCGGATCGAAGAAGCCACCGGTGCGCTTGGGCGTATCATCGATGACGAGCTTGGTGCTGCCGTCGACGGTGTCGTCCGTGTCGCGCGCCTGGTTCTTGTTCTTGTTGAGCGGATCTTCTTCGACGTCGTTCGCCTTGGTCTCAGCCGGGGTCGCGACCGTGCCGTCGTCGGAGAAGTCGGGATAGAAGCGCTCGGTCGCGCCGGCCTCGAGCGTGACGAGGTTCGGGCTGGTCGACTTACCCTGGCGGGTGACGACCGCGCCTGCGGAGTCCTTGACCTCGATGTAGTACTGCACCGAGTCGCCAATCATCTTCTCGGGCGGGATGCGGCCGACGAGCTCCTTGTAGCGCCACTTCATCACCTTCGAGGTGAACTTGCCCTCGCCGGCGGTGCGGAAGTAGAGCGTGACCTCGAAGCCCGAGTCCTCGGGGACAAACGCGGTGATGTCGAGCGGCTTTTTCGGCGGCGCGGTATC
>JANRKM010000095.1:0-22151 GCA_033763475.1 Kofleriaceae bacterium | reverse complement strand
GTTCCCCGAGGAGTTCCTGACCAAGTACAAGGGACTCGTGTTCCAGATCCGCTCCGAGGGCATCTCGGTCTCGGATCGTCGCGCGGTCAAGCTGCTCAAGCTGTTCGCTGCATCCGCCGTGTTCGACGGCCGCACGCGCGTCCACGACGGCGACTTCTTCGTCCTCCGTCACATCTGGAACAACCTCGATCAGGTCGAGCTGCTCGAGGAGATCGTGAACCCGGTCGTCGATTCGTATTATCGGGAGCACCCGGACGAGCGCCGCTTTATCGGCCCGTCCGCGAGCCTCGACGACCTGCTCACCGAGCTCGGCCTCATTCGCGAGCTCCTCACGTCGGGGACCGAGCTCTCCGACATCCAGCTGTTCAGTCAGCTGAAGAACCTCAACGAGATCAAGGTCGCGCTCGCTGCGCTGCCGGGCGACTCCGCTGCGCGCATGATCCGCGAGGTCGACCAGCTGCTCGAGACCGTGTTCGCGTCGTCGAAGTTCGGCCTCTAGTTGACGCACTCGTAGGTCGTCGTCGTCACCTCGACACAGGCGCTACCCGGCTGGCAGCGCTTGCTACCGGGAAGCGTCGTGACGCGAAGGCGCATCTATCGCTGCGTGAACCGAAGGCATCGCACGACAGGCTGCGGCGGGTACTTGGGCAGCGACGGTTCGCGACACATGAGGAAGGTCGATCCCTTCCCACTCGTCACCAGGCGCAGGTGCGTGCACCCGTGACAGGTCGAGCTCGGAAATGGCGTACTCACGCCTTGAACGGCAGCTGGCCGAGGAAGTCCATCTTGCCGAGGTTGACGCCGTTGTGGCGCAGGATCGCGTACGCCGTCGTGACGTGGAAGTAGAGATTGGGCAGGGCGTAGTAGTCGAGGTAGTCGCCGCCACGCATCGTGCGGCCCTCCCAGAATTGCTGCGTGACCGTGCGCTCCTCGGCGCCATTGAAGTCCTCGCGCTTGAACGTGCTGAGGTACTCCTTGTGCGTCTTGATGCGCGTGCGCAGCTCGCCGACCGTCTTTTCGACGTCGGGGTTCGACGGCGCATCCTTGCCGGTGAGGCGCGCGGCGATGAACTTCGTGTTGTCGCAGGCGATCTGGACCTGGCGAATAAACGCGAACTGATCCGGCGCGAGGCGCGCGTTGAGCAGCACCTCCGGATCGAACTTCTTCGCCTCGGCGTGGGCAACCGCCTTGTCGAGCCAGCCTTCGATCGCCGTCAGCGTCTTGGTGAACACGGGAATGGTCGCGTCGTACAGATTCATGGAGGCGAGCCTATCGCTATTTCGGCTGCACGGTGACGACGACCGGGCGGTGATCGGACGCTCCCGCATCGCGGACGACCCCATCTTTGGCCACGAGGCTGCCATCGAGCAGCACGTGATCGAGGTCGATCTCGAGCAGCTCGTAGTGCCACGTCGTCGGGCCCGTCGTCGCGGCGCGCACGAAGCCGAGCGAGCCGAGGAACGCCATCGCCTCGCCCTCGGGCGCCTCGTTGAAGTCACCGGCGATGATCGTCGGCACCTTCGGGGCGAGCTTCGGCGTGTACGCCTGGATCTCGGCGAGCCGAATCGACGGCGTCGTGAGATAACCCCGAATCCAGCTGCCTCGATCGATCGCGGGCCGCAGGTGCACGTTCAGGATCTGCAGCACGCCGAAAGGCGCCGCGATAAGCAGGCGCGATGCCGGGAACCAGCCGCTCGGCGCCGGCAGGATGTCCTCGACGTTGATCGGATGTTTCGACAGCACGCCGAGCCCACCCGGTGACCGCGCGTGAAGGTGAAACCGGCGATGCGGATACGCCTTCTCGAAGCGCTTCTGCAGCGCCTTCTTCCAGGCTTCGTCGATCTCCTGCAGGAGCACCACGTCGGCATCCTCGGCGGCGATCGCGTCGAGCGTGCGCCGGACGTCGGGGTTCGCGAAGTTGACGTTGTACGTCATCACGCGCAGGGAGGGCTCGACCTCGGCGGCTGCGCCACGCACCGACAAGCACATCCCGAGGAGCGAGAAGAAGAGAGTGCGCACGAGCTTCATCATGACGCCGATCCGCGATGAGGCCAGCCGGTGGACACTGCGTTGCGGTAGGCTCCGGGGCGATGCGCTCCTCACTCGGGATTCTCGTCGTTGCTGCATGTGGAGGCTCGCCGTCGCCGCTCGACGATGGTGGCACGCTAAGCGATGGTGACGTCCCGGTGGACGGGACGGTCGCGGCGGGCACGGTGCTGTACCCGAGCGACCGTACGCTGTCGCCACTCACCGCCGACCTCGTGGCGAACCTGCGCGCGGTGCACGCGACGAGCGCCGGCAGCGATGCGGTGTTTGCCAAGATCGGCGATTCGCACACGGTCAGCACGAGCTACCTTGCATGTTTTGCGGGTACCAACGTCGATCTCGACAGCCGCGACCTCGCCTCCACCGTCGCGCACTTCAAGGCCGGTGACGCCGCGGGCACCACGCCGTACCAGCGCGTCTCGCTCGCCGCGACGGTCGGGTGGTCGGCGGGGGCCGTGCTCACCGGTTCGCCCACGCGCTTGCAGCAGGAGGTCGATGCGGTCGATCCCGCGTTCGCCACGGTGATGTTCGGCTCCAACGACATCGGCGGCAACCGGATCGACCTCTACGGCCAGAACATGGCGACCATCGTCGACACCTTGCTCGCGCAGGGCATCATCCCGATCATGTCGACGATCCCGCCACGCGATGACTCGGCGACGGCCGACCGCATGGTGCCGCGCTACAACGCCGTCGTTCGCGCGATCGCGCAGACGCGCGGCATCCCGCTCGTCGATCTCCATCGCGAGCTCGTGCCGCTCCCCGCACATGGGCTCGCCAGCGATGGCATTCACCTGCAGACCGGCGGTGGTGGTGCGTGCAACCTCGACGCGGCGGGGCTGATGTTCGGCAACAACGTGCGCAACCTGCACGTGCTCGCCACGCTCGATCGCCTGCGCCGCACGGTCGTCGAGAGCGAGCCGGCGCCGGATGCCGAGGCTCCCCGCCTACGCGGCACCGGTGCGCCCGCGGACCCATTCGTGATCGACGTGCTGCCGTTCGGCGATCGTCGCGATACGGCGACGTTCGGCACGCGCGAGATCGCGAGCTATCCGGCGTGCTCGCCCGCCGACGAGAGCGGCAACGAGGTCTACTACCGGATCGAGGTGACCGCGGCGACCACGCTGCGCGCGTACGTCATCGACCACGCGGCCGACATCGACCTCCAGGTCCTGCGCGATGCTCCGACGGCTACGGGGTGTATCTCGCGCCACGACACCGCGGTGGACGTCGCGGTCGAGCCGGGCACCTACTACGTCGTGGCCGACACGTATCAGGACAACGCCGGCCCATACACGCTGGTGGTGACGACCGACTGACCGGCGTCGTGCTAGCTTTCGAACGTGCCGATTCCCGCGGACCGTCGACGTAGCTTCCTGGCGCGCCAGGTCGCCACGATGGCGCTCTCCCACGTCCAGGTCGAGACGCCGATGGCGCTGGTCCGTGCGGCCGCGTGGTCGAACTCGCTGGCACGCATGGGCGTGCACCTGCCGCTGTTCGTCGTCCACGATATCGGGGTGATGCTGTCGATGACGCGCGGTGCAGGCGGCTACGCGATCCGGGCACGCGAAGCCCAGCTCGCACGCATCCAGTTGCCCGCGAATATCAAGGGCGAGCTCGCCAAGTACCGCGCGCTACTCGAGGATATCGCGGCCTCGGAGGTCACCGAGCGGCTCGCCGGGCTTCGCCTGCGCGACGAGATGGTTGGGGTGTTGCTGTCGCGGATCCTCGGCGACACCTACAACCGGTGGCGCGATCGCAGCAAGAGTGCGGGCGCCGAGGCGCTGCCCCTCGATCTCGGCATCCTCGGCGAGATCGACTACGCGGATCACTTCCGCGACTTCGATTCGCGCGGCCTGTGGGGCTTCGTCGAGCACGTCGTCGCCCAGCGCATGCACATCTACACGCAGGTCGAGCTGATCGATCTCGACACCGTGCGCCTGCTCGGTCTGTTCAAGGAAGACAGCGCGTCGGGCAGCGAGGCTCTCGGCGGTGCGATCGACCTCGTCGACCTGTTCGCGGCCCTCGGCTCGCCCGAGGCGAACGACGTCGCGAACTTCTCGCTCGACCTCTTGCCCAGCGTGCTCGAGACGCGGCGCTCGACGGGCGCGCAGACATTCGCCGTCGACGGCTACGCGTCGATCGAGCGCAAGGGCAACATCGACTCGCTCGTGCTCTCCGAGCTCGCGTACGATCGCGAGATCTTCGAGCAGAAGGTCGTCGACTCCGAGCTCCTGTATTACGGACGCGAGAAGCAGCGCGAGGACGAACGCCGCCTCCAGTACCTCCTCATCGACTGCTCCGCCTCGATGCGCGGCCAGCGCCAGGTGTTCGCGCGCGGCCTCGCACTCGCGTTGATCAAGAAGCTCACGCTCGAAGGTGACGAGATCTGGGTGCGGTTCTTCGACTCGCGCCTCCACGAGACGATCAAGATCGGGCGCTCGGGGCAGGTGCCCGTGCCGTACCTGTTGTCGTTCCGCAGCGAGCGCGGCCGCAACTACGGCAAGGTGTTCCGCCAGCTGCTCGTCGAGGTCACGCGCCTGCGCCGCGAGCAAAAGCGCCGCGTCGTGCTCTACACGATCACCCACGGCCAGTGTCACATCGAGCCCGAGCTCGTGACCGCGCTCAAGCAGCAGGCGTTCATGTACGGCGTCGTCGTGCTGCCGTCGAGCGAGCAGCTGCCGGAGTTCGTCCCGCTTCTCGACCGCCAGCAGATCGTGTCGGGCGAAGCGCTAACCAACCGCGCCGAACGCCAGCGCCGCGCGCTCGACATCGTTGGTGACGCGACGCGCACACGAAAAGCGCAGGGCGAACAACCGCAAACCGACGCTGCGATGAGCCGTCGGATGCAGGTCGTTCGCTGATACGTGCGCTCGACGGGGCAGAACCGGGTGTTTCCGAACTGCCGGTGAGCTAGGCTGCCTCCGTGGCGCGCCGCACCTACAACTCCATCGAGTCGACCGCCGACCAGGCGGAGGCGCTCGCCCATCAGGGCAGGTGGGCCGAGGCCGAGCGGCACTATCGCGAGCTCATCGGGCAGACCCACGTCATCAACTACGAGTACGACGACTGGTTGCGTCGGCTCGGTGAGATCTATCGCCACCTCGGCCGCTCGCGCGAAGCCGCCTTCGTCTACCTCTACCTCCACTACTTCGATATGGCGCGCGGCCAGCTCGCCGGCGAGGAGCATGTGGGCCTGCGCGCGCGGCTCGCCGAGATCGAGAAGAAGTGGAACGAGGCCGCGCAGCTCTACCAGCAAGCCAAGCTCCCCGTGCACGCCGCCGTCGCGTTCGAGAAGGCGAAGCAGTACACGGAGGCGACCGCGGCGTGGAAGGCGCTCGTGCACGCACCGGGCCTGAACCAGCGCCCGTACGAAGCCGCGCTCGTGCACTTCAACTACGGCCTCGCCGCCGTCCGCCTCGAGGCCAGCTCCGCCGAGGCGCGCCGAGCGCTGATCGAGAGCCAGCGCAAGCTCGAGCAGGTCGCCGATGACTTCGAGCAAGCGGGCGAGCTCGAGCGTGCGTTCGACTGCTTCCAGATTCTCTTGAAGCTCGGCAAGGAGAGCGCGCAGTTCGAGAACCTGGCCGAGGGCTACGTCAACTGCATCCGCGTGCTGCGCGAGGACAACCTCAAGTTTTACGTCCTCCAGTACTACGAGGACTTCATCAAGCTCGCGCTCGAGCGCAGCGAGCTTCACGCCGCCGCTACGCTCTATCAGGAGGCTGCTGCGTTCGCGGCCCGCGCGGGCCTACCGTACGACCGCCATTACCAGCACAAGAGCGCCCTGACCTGGATGCGGTGCGCGGAGAAGTTCCTCGAGGCCGGGGTGCCCGTGCAGATGACGGAGAACGCACTCCTCGCGGCCGCCTCGCAACACTCCGCCGTCGGTGACTATCCCGCCGTGCGCGAGTGCTTCGAGAAGCTCGCGGGCCTCGATCTCCCCGAGCGCGCAAAGAAGCGCTTCTCGACGATCGCGCAGCGCTACAAGGGCCTCGCGGCGCCGCCCGTCGAGCTCCCCGGCCTCCCGGACTACCTCAAGCAGCAGCACGCGTACGCGGACATCTGGTTTGTCGATCTTCTCGAGTGGGAGATGGACGGCGATCCGTACGCCGTTGCGGCCTCGATCGTCGGCGACCTCCGCTATCCCAACGGCATCCGCCGCCGCGCGCTCGTCGTTCTCCTCAAGCTCGCCGACGCACAAGCGCGCCGTCAGGAAGGGGAGACCGAGACGCTCTCTGACGTCGCCGACAAGCTCGGCGAGCTCCAGTCGTACGCCGCCCTCTCGCCGCTCGAAAAGCTGTTCGCCGCGAGCGACCCGGTCATCCGCCGCGCCGCGGTGCGCGCACTTCGCTTCCTCTACTTCAAGCGCTCCTTCGTCATCGTCCGCAAGGCTCTCGCCGATGGCGACGCGCAGGTGCGCGAAGCCGCGCTCGTCGCCATCGGTGGCCTCCACTTCCCGCACGCCTTCAACCCGCTCGCGCGCATCTACCGCGAGAGCAACGACGCGCGCGTGCGCACCGCGGCCCTCCAGTCGATCGGTAAGATCCAGACGGTCGAGGCGGGCGAGTTCCTCGTGATGGTCCTGCGCCAGGAAGCCGGCACGCTACGCGACGCAGCCCACCAGGCGCTCAAGCAGATGGACAACGCGGACGTGATTCCGATCCTGCGCCAGCACCACGAGATCGAGACGAACCCGCAGGTGCGCGAGACGCTCGGCGAGCTATTGCGTCGCAGCTAAGGCTCACGAGCCCAGATCAGCGCGCGGCGCTGACTTCGAGGCGCCAGTCGTCGTCGAGGCTGCCCGGCTCCAGCGTCACGACCGTCGCGCCCTGACCCTTGAACGTGTACTTCCAGCCCTTGTCCTTCTTCTCGCTCGCCGTCGGCTGACCGAGCGCGCCTGCGACGACACCGAGGAGCTCGGCCTTCAGCTTCTCGTCCTTTCCGTACGGCAGCGAGAACGAGTACTTCGTCATCTTGCCGCCCTCCCAGTCGGGCTGCACGAGCAGGTGATGCGAGTTGGTCTCGGCCTCGGGGAGCTTCATGTTCGCGCTCGCATCACTGGCGCCGAGCGCGTTGGCCTTGGCCTTAGTTGCCTCGTCGAGCCCGAGGTTGTCGAGATCGGCCTTGGCCTGGTCGGCGGTCTTGACCTCCATCCACGCGGGATACGCCGCGGCGATCTCCTGGACGGTCTTGCCGATGAGGGGCTTCGCGATGAGACCCTCGGCCGCGAGCAGGTCGGCCAGGGGCGTGTAGCGCGTGACGTTGACGCGATAGCCGGGAACGTCGACGTCTTCCTTGGTCTTGGGATCCGCGCGGTTCCACTCGTCGGCGCGCGCGGTGATCTTGATCTTCGTCGCCGGGTCGTACCAAGCAAGGATCTTGTCGCTAAGGTTCGTGTATTCAGTCGGCTCGCCCCACGCGGCCTTGAACGCGGCGAAGCCTTCCTCGTCGATCTTGAAGCTGAACTCGTCGATCTTGCCGGTCGCCTCGTTGGCGCGCGCGACGAACTGCTGCGCGAACGGGCGCTTGCCGACATAGAGGTAGATGCTGGTGCCGTCGATCTTACTGCCCTTCATCGCCTTGGCGGCGGCGGCGAGCTCCATGTCGAAGGCCGCTTCACCAAAGGCGCTGGGCACCGCGGGGCACGGGCCGGGGGTGAACGGCAGCGCCCACGGATTCTTTGCGGCATCGGGCTTCGCCGCCGAGGCCGGGGCGGCGTCCTTGTTCTTGCAAGTGAACATCCCCGTCGCTGGGGCGATCGGCGGCGCCTTTTCGGTGGGGGGCTCGGCCGGCTCTTTCGTCGAGGGGGCCGGGGCCGGGGAGGGCTTGGCCTCCTCCGACTTCTTGCCGCACGCCGAGGAGACCAAAACCACACCCAGCAGGAACGTTCGTAGGGACATTGCGGCTGGAGTAATCGCACGTCTGGTGCGGTATCGTCGACGGTCATGAGGGCATGGAGCTTCGCGATCGTCGCGCTCGTTGGCGGGTGCGACACCAAGGCATCGGCGTCGGATCCCCAGAGCGCGGGGCCGAGGCCGGAGCAGAAGTCGCGCGAGTACGAGAGCTGCGGCGCGAGCATGCACTGCGCCGACGACCTACGTTGCTTCCAGAACGTCTGCGTCCGCGGTAAGCGCTCGACGGTGGGCGACTACTACGCGGCGGTCGGCGCCTCGGCCCTGGCGCGCGGCGAATCCGATGCGGCCATCGCCGCGTACACGGCGGCACTCGGGCACTACAACTCGGAGAAGGTCTCCGTGCCCGCCGAGATCGACTGCGCGTACGGCGCGGCGCTCGCCCAAGCCAAGAGCAATCGGGACCACGCCGAGCAAGGCGCTCGCGTGCTGCACCGCTGCCTCAACGCCAGCCCCATCGGCAGCGCGCACCGCAACAACGCGATCGCTGCCCTCGCCAGTCTCGCCGACGCCGGGCTCGATCCCCTCCTGCTCGGCTCCGACAAGGAAGCCCCGCAGTACCTGACCAAGGGACCGGTGAAGCCAGCGCTCGACAAGATCGTGGTCGCGGTGTCGGCGCTGCCCCAGCCCAAGAATTTTCAGATGATCTCGGACAAGCTCGCCGAGCCGACCGTGAAGCAGGCCCTGATCGGGTGCTGGGAACAGCTCCACACGGCGGCCAAGAAGGACTCCCTGGCGGCCACCATCGGGCTCAAGAACGGCTACGTGGCCTCCGAGTACGAGGATGAGCCCGGCAGGTTTGTCTGGAAGATCGAGGCCGGCCCGACCCTGCCGCCGGGTGCCGACGCGACCGCCGATGCCTGCGTACGCGGCGTGGTCGAGCCAGCGGTCAAGAGCCTGAAGATCAACGAGTCGTTCACGAGCAAGCTGACGGTCCTCATCAAGTAGCGTGCTCGGGAGGTCGCCTCGCACTAAGTGTTCGGCGATTCCCGCGGTCCGTGGTAGGTACCGCCCCGTCGTGAGTGAGCTTCCGGACCTGCGAAACATGACCTTGGACGACGCGGAGAACTTCGCGGTCGCCCAGGGCTGGCCCCGCTTCCGCGGCGAGCAGGTTTGGCGCTGGGTCCACGACAAGGCCGCGCGCTCGTTCGACGAGATGACGAACCTGTCGGCGAAGACCCGCGAGGAATTCGCAGCCAAGGCCCAGATCGGCTGCCTCGAGGTCGCCGAGGTGCAGACGTCCAAGGACGGCACGCGCAAGCTGCGCCTGACCACGCGCGATGGCACCTCGATCGAGAGCGTGCTGATCCCGATGGGGGACCACGTCACGCAGTGCATCTCGTCGCAGGTCGGCTGCGCCGTCGACTGTCAGTTCTGCGCGACGGCCAAGCTCGGCCTGAAGCGCAACCTCGACGCAGGCGAGATCGTCGACCAGGTCTATCTGGGCCGCCGCTTGCTCGCCGAGGTCGCGCCCGACAAGCACCTGTCGAACATCGTCTACATGGGCATGGGCGAGCCCCTGCACAACTACGACAACCTCGTTCGCTCGCTGCGCATCCTCACCAACGACAAGGGCGCCAAGCTCGCTGCGCGCCGCATCACCGTCTCGACCTCGGGCCTCGTGCCCAAGCTCGAGAAGCTCGGCAACGAGACGGTGCGCCCGAACCTCGCCGTGTCGCTGAACGCGCCCAACGACGCCGTGCGCGACATGATCATGCCGATCAACCGCAAGTGGAACATCGGCAAGCTGCTCGCGGCGCTCAAGGCGTACCCGCTCGAGCAGCGGCGCCGCATCACGTTCGAATACGTGTTGCTTGCCGGCGTGAACGACTCGCTCGCCGACGCCGCCCAGCTCGCGAAGCTGCTCCGTGGCTTCAAGTGCAAGGTCAACATCATCCCGTACAACCCGCACCCCGAGGCGGAGTTCCAGCGCCCGAGCCCGGCCGCCGTCGAGGCGTTCCAGAACGAGTGCAAGCGGCTCGGGATGTCGACCTACCTGCGGGTCCCCAAGGGCGATGACATCGATGCTGCCTGTGGTCAGCTCGCCAACCGGAGCAACGGCTCGCCCGTGGTCCCGCTGCGCGTTCGCAAAGGCCCGCCGCCTCCGCCGCCCGTCGAGTAGGACAACGGCTAATACCGCGTAGCCGCAGGTTCTGAAACTCAGCATCGCTGGGCTATCGATGCCGGGGCTACCGGACTAAGGCTACAATCGAGGGCGGGTGTCGTCGGAACTGAGCCCTGAAGTCCTCGAGCCACCGCCGCGCTATCTGTTGCGTCCGGCGGGGTTGCTGACGCAGTTGTGCTCGGCAGGTGCGCTGCTGCTCGGGACGATCGCGTTCGTGCTCGTGCAGCAGAACAAGTCCGGCGGCGCCGCGCTCGTGATCGCGTGGGCCGCGGCCGCGATGGCGGGCCTGGTGTTCGGTGGCCTGATGTCGCGTGGCGGGCTGATCGCGGTGATCGGTGGCGCCGCGCTCGACGCGCTGTTCGGCATCGTCCTGCTGGTGATGGACTTCGATGCGCTGCGCAAGCTGCTGCGGATCCTCCCCGAGTCCGACGTGCACATGATCGCGGACATCCTCGTCGTCGCCGCGATCGTCATGCTCGCGGTCGCCGTGCTGAGCCTCGCCGCGATCCCGCAGGCGCGCACGTACGCGAAGGCGCTGCACGAAGCCGAGGCTGAATACGCGGCGGACGAAGCCGCAAACGCGATGTCCTTCCAGGCGATGCGCACGGTGCCGCCGACGGCCGGGATGCCGCCACCCGCGCAACCATCGCTGCAACCTCCACCTAATGCGCCGGCCTACGTTCCGCCGCCGCATCTCGCACCGCCCACACGTCCGAGCGCACCGCCGGGTGGCTACCAGCCCATGCCGTTGCCGCCGACGGAGGCGCCCGGACAGCCGCAGCGCGCGTCGTTCCCCGCGGGGGCGCTGCCGTTGCCACCGCCCGCACCGACGGGGCCGAGCAAGCTCTATTCGCCGCTCACGCGCGCGAGCGGCCCCATGTCGGCGCCGCCGCCCGTTGGTGCGGCGTGGGATGGTGGTGCACCTTCGCCACCGGCCACGGCCACCAACCTCGGCTGGCAACCCAACAAGGCGCGCACGACGATGATGATCGTGCGCCCGCCCACCGAGGAGCGCCGGTCTCGCCGACGCATGTACATCATGCTCGCCGGGTTCGCGATCGGTATTGGCGCGGGCGTGGGCGTCATCGTCGCCTCGACGGGGGGCTCGAACGTGTCCGACGCGGTCACCGAGACCTCGAAGCCCACCAGCGGGCCCGCAGCCAAGCCGGCGACTGACAACGAGACCGCAGGTGCGCAGCCCGCCGTCGTCGTCAGCGATAGCTCGGCCGGGTCCGACGGCTCGGCGGGCTCGGGCGGTACGCCAGCGCCTGCGATCCCTACGCCCGACGTTCCCGTGCGCACGCTGCTCACCGCGCAGCGCGACCTGATCGCGAAGGTCGACGCAACCGGGCTCGCGAGCCTCGTCGCCAGCAACGGCGTCGCGATCGGTGTCGACGCCGATGACGTCGCCGAGGGCCGCGCCGCGGTCGAAGAGGTCATCCGCAAGAACCTCGGCGAGGCCCCGCCCGACGGCTTCACCGTCACCTCGAAGTTCCTCGCCGTCGGCCAGGAAGGCAACCACGCGTGGACCGCCGAGGAGCTCGACATCTCCGGCGCTGGCGAGAGCCGTCGCATCACGGTCACCCAGCTCGCCGCATTCGTCGGCGGTCGATGGACCGTGCTCGCGCAGCAGTGGGCGCGCCCCGTCGCCGACGCGACCGCGGAGCGCCTCGCCATCCTCGGCTCGTTGCCGTCGCCGAAGGCCATCCCCAGCAAGGCCGAAGGCGGAGATGACCTGGCGAAGGCCGTGCGGGCTGCGTTCTCCTCGCGCGCCGCGTTCGCCGCCGCACGCAGCGAGCGCGAAGACGGTTTCAACTTCGGCAGCGCACCGGGCGAGCGCGTCGTCGGTGGTGCGGCGATCAAGCGCCTGTTTGGCCGCCTCAAGTCAACCCTCAAGCTGCGTGATGGCGCGCGCGTCGTCGGCGGTGCGGTGTGGGATCCGAGCCAGAAGGACCGATCGTGGATCGGCTTCGCGGCGGTCAACGTCGACTACACGCAGAAGTCACGCGCAGCGACGGACCTCACGCAGACGTTCCGCGTGCTCGCCGTGCTGCTCCGTGAAGGTGAGGAGTGGAAGATCGTGCAGACGCAGTTCTCCCACGCCGGCCCGATCAACTAGCGAAGCAGGGGAGCGGCCCCCGGTTTCGCCGACCGCATGGTATGCGAGGCCATGCGAACGCTCGCCCTGGTTGTCCTCGGGACCCTCGCTGGTTGTGGCGGAGCCTCACGCCCGACGGCGTCCCCCACGTCAGCGCCACCAACCTCCGAAGCGCAGCCGGCTCCCGCGCCCGACGCACCGCCGGCCGCGACGCCCACGTCAGCGCGCTTTCCGGGCATCCCTGCCGGACCTGCGGGTGATCAGCTCGCGTGGCTCCTCGACCTGCTCGTGAACAAGGCCGGCAAGGTCGACACCGCGGAGATCGAGCAGCACTTTCACGCCACCTTCCTCGCGCAAGTGCCCGCGGCGCAGGTCGCGCCGCTGTTCGCGCAGCTCGGCGCACAGGCGAAGGACCTGACGATCGTCGAGGTCAAGCCGACCGATGCGAACGGCCTCGTCGCGCGCGTGCAAGCGGGCGGCGAGAAGATGCGGGTCATCATCCACGTCGACGCGGCGGCGCTGCACCGGATCGACGGCCTGCTGTTCCAACCCGACGTCACCGCCACACCGCCCGCGTCGTTCGAGGAGGCCGAGCGCCAGCTCACCGCACTCGCGCCGAAGGCACGCATGCTGGTCGCCGAGGTCGTCAAGGGCACGTGCAAGCCGATCCGCGAGGTCGCGCCGCGCGCCGAGCTCGCCATCGGTTCGACGTTCAAGCTCTACGTGCTGCTCGCGCTCGTCGATCAGATCCTCGCCGGCAAGCTCGCATGGACCGACGAGATCGCGGTGCGCGACGCGTGGAAGAGCCTGCCGTCGGGCGTCACGCAGAACGACGCCGCGGGCACCAAGCTCACCGTGCAGACGCTCGCCGAGCGCATGATCTCGATCAGCGACAACACCGCGACCGACCACCTGCTGTTCTCGGTCGGGCGCGATCGCGTCGAAGCAGCGGTGCGCACCTCCAAGCACGCGGCGCCCGCACTCGACGTGCCGTTCATCTCCACGCGGGAGATGTTCGTCCTCAAGCTGGGCATGAGCGACGACGAGCGGGACCGCTACCTCGCGCTCTCGCCCGCGAAGCGCCGCACATTCCTCGACAAGACCGTCGCCGCGGCACCGCTGCCGGAGCTCTCGGCGGCCGCGAGCTGGAAAGGGGCCCGCGCGATCGATCGCCTCGAATGGTTCGCGAGCGGCGAGGACCTTTGCCGCGTCATGGCCACGCTCGCGCAGCGCGCCAAACAGCCGAAGGGCGCGCCGCTACGGTCCGTGCTGTCGAAGAACCCCGGGTTGCCGATCGACAAGAAGGTGTGGCCGTTCATCGGCTTCAAGGGCGGATCAGAGCCCGGCGTGATGGACCTGACCTACTGGCTCGAGCGCGACGACGGCCGCACGTTTGTCGTGACGGTCGCCGTCAATGCCGACGCGGGCGGCACGATCGACGAGGGCAAGACCGCGATGCTGGTCGCGGGCGTCATCGATCTGCTCGGCAAGGCGCGCTGAGACGCGCGCGGGCGACGCTGCGCCTTAGCGCGCGAGCGAGGCCAGCTCGGCCGTCGAGAAGAAGAACGCGATCTCTTCCTTTGCCGTCTCGGGGGCGTCCGAGCCGTGGACCGCGTTGCGCTCGATGTTTGTCGCGAACTCCTTGCGGATGGTGCCGGGGTCGGCCTTCTCCGGGTTGGTCGCGCCCATGACCTGGCGGTTCTTCGCGATCGCGCCCTCACCCTCGAGCACCTGCACGATCACCGGGCCCTCGGTCATGAACTTCACGAGGTCGTTGTAGAACGGGCGCTCGCTGTGGACCGCGTAGAACGCCTTGGCCTGCGCCTCGGTGAGACGCACCATCTTCGAGGCGAGGATGCGGAGGCCGGCGGCCTCGAACTTCGCGGTGATCGGGCCGATCACGTTCTTCGCGACGGCGTCGGGCTTGATGATCGAAAAAGTGCGCTCGATGGCCATGGGTAACTCCTTTGGGCGCGGACGCTAGTCGATGTCGACAGGCGATGCAACGCGCGCCGGCTCTCGAATGCTCGGGAGTTCCTGCGGCTTGCGCTACTTCTGGGCCTTCACGTCGGCCCTGGGAGTGAAGCGCTGCGCGCTTAGCCCGAGATCGGCGCGCTGCTCAGCACCTTGGCGAGCGTCGCACCCATCTCGGCGGGCGTCGCGGCGACCGCGATGTTCGCGGCCTTGAGCGCGGCGATCTTGTCGGCCGCGGCGCCCTTGCCACCGGAGATGATCGCGCCGGCGTGACCCATGCGCTTGCCCGGGGGCGCCGTCTGGCCGCCGATGAAGGCGGCGACCGGCTTGTCGATGTTGTTCTTGATGAACGCTGCGGCGCGCTCCTCGGAGTCGCCACCGATCTCGCCGATCATGAAGATCGACGACGTACCCGGGTCGTTCGCGAACCACGCGAGCGCGTCGATGAAGTCGGTGCCCTTGACCGGGTCGCCACCGATGCCGATCGCCGTCGACTGGCCGAGGCCGAGCTTGGTGAGCTGACCGACGACCTCGTACGTGAGCGTGCCGGAGCGCGACACGACGCCGACGCCGCCCGGCTTGTGGATGTAGCCGGGCATGATGCCGACCTTGCACTGACCTGGCGTGATCACGCCCGGGCAGTTCGGGCCGACGAGCACGACCTCGGGGTACTCGTGGTCGAGCACGTACTTGACCTTGATCATGTCGCGCGCCGGGATGCCCTCGGTGATCGCGATGATCGTCTGGATGCCGGCCGACGCCGCCTCCAGGATCGAGTCCGCGGCGAACGGGGGCGGCACGTAGATGACGCTGGTGTTCGCATGCTGGTGCTTCACCGCCTCTTCGACGGTGTCGTACATCGGGACCTGCTCGAGGCCGGCGACCTTGGCGCCGCCCTTACCGGGCGTGACACCGGCGACGACGTTGGTCCCGTACTCGACCATCTGCTTGGCGTGGAAGGCGCCGGCGGAGCCGGACATGCCCTGAACGACGAGACGCGTATCGAATCCGACGAGAACGCTCATTAGCGCTGCTCCTTCGCGGCCTTGACGACCTTCTGCGCACCGTCGGCCATGTCGTCGGCGCTGATGATGTTGAGCTTGCTCTCGGCGAGCATCTTCTTGCCGAGCTCGACGTTGGTGCCTTCGAGGCGCACGACGAGGGGAACTTTGAGGCCGGTCTCCTTGACCGCGGTGATCACGCCCTGCGCGATCGTGTCGCACTTCATGATGCCGCCAAAGATGTTGACGAAGATCGCCTTCACCTCGGGATCACTGGTGATGATCTTGAACGCGGCGGTCACCTTCTCGGCCGTGGCGCCACCGCCGACGTCGAGGAAGTTCGCCGGCGCGCCGCCATAGAACTTGATGATGTCCATCGTCGACATCGCGAGACCGGCGCCGTTGACCATGCAGCCGATGTTGCCGTCGAGGGCGATGTAGCTGAGGTCCCACTTCTTCGCCTCGATCTCCGCCGGATCCTCCTCGTTCGGATCGCGAAGCTCCTCGAGCTCGGGGTGGCGGAACATCGCGTTGTCGTCGAAGTTGATCTTCGCGTCGAGCGCGAGGACGCGGCCGTCCTTGGTGGTGATCAGCGGGTTGATCTCGAGCAGCGAGCAGTCGAGCTCGTCGTACGCGCGGGTCAGCGCGGTCATGAACCGGCCGAGCTCCTGGGCGACCTTGCCGGTCATGCCGAGCTTCTTGGCGAGCGTGCGGGACTGATTGTCCTGCCAGCCGGTGGCCGGGTCGATCGCCTCGCGGATGATCTTCTCGGGGTGCGTCGCCGCGACCTCCTCGATGTCCATACCGCCTTCGCGCGACGCCATGATCGTGACGCGGCCGGTGGCGCGGTCGAGCAGCATGCCGAGGTAGAACTCGTGATCGATCGCGAGGCCCTGCTCGATCAGCAGCCGCTGGACCTTCTTACCCTCGGGGCCGGTCTGCGGGGTGATGAGCTGCATGCCGAAGATCTGCTTCACCGCAGCTTCGGCATCGGCGGCGGTCTTGGCGACCTTGACGCCACCGCCCTTGCCGCGGCCGCCCGCGTGGATCTGCGCCTTGACGACGACGACATCGGTGCCGCCATCCTTCTGCACCTTCGGGATCGCCGCGAGCGCCTCTTCGACGCTCGTGGCAGCGATACCGACGGGCACGGGCACGCCGTACTTCCGGAACAGCTGCTTGCCTTGATACTCGTGGATCTTCACGTGCCGTGTGTAACACGTCGCCCGACGGTGATCACCGTCAGGTGCGCCCGGAGAGGACCTCGGGCGCCTCCGCATTGCCGTAACGTGCCAGGCGCGGGGGCAGGGGCACGCTGTAATGACCTGGACATGAGGTCACGCCTACACGCTCCGCTCCTCTCGTTCGCCACGCTGGTCGCCGCATGCAACGACAGCTCCGTCGGGGACGACTGCACGTCGTCGACGCCCTGCGACCAAGGCCTCGCGTGCTGGGACCTGGCGCCTGGCGGGGTGTGCACGGCCCCGTGCTCGACGCTGGGCTCCCAGGTCGAGTGTCCCGAGGGCAGTGCGTGCACAATGGTCGAAGCTCAGCTGCGTTGCCTCGCCACCTGTCAGAGCGGTGCGGACTGCCGGCTCTACTTCGAATGCGAGCCGATCGCGGGCGCCGGCGTCTCGACGTGCACGTTCGATCAGCCGTGACCTACGACGCGGAGGGCTGCTCGGCCTCGCGCTTGCGCGGCCACCACAGATAGGCCGCGATTCCGAACGTTGCGGGCAGCGCCATCATGCCGAGCGTGATCGGCAAGTAGTCGAGGAACAGCCCGAGAAGCGCGGGCGACCACAGGTCGCCGAACAGGTGGATCGCGAAGATCGCGACGGCCATCGCGCTCGCGCGCAAGAAGATCGGCGCGGTGCGCAGCAGGATCGCGTTGATCGGCGCCGTCGACAGGAACAGCCCCACCTCGGCGAGCCCCGCCGCGAGGAAGAACAGCCACGCCGCCGACGACACGAACGCGACCGCGGTCAGCGGGAAGGCGATCGCGACGCCGATCGCGCAGATCCGCAGCTGCGCGTTGGCGGCGCGGAGGTTGGCTGGGTGCAGGTGGTCGGCACCGGCCGGCACCGGCGGTAGCTCGCGCAGCGCGCGGTCGGCCATGCGTCCGCCGACGATCGTGCCGATCGCACCCGCGATCACGGTGACGACGCCGAACCAGAAGTTCGCCGTCTTGAGGACCTGCGCGGTGGTCGCATTGTGGAGCACCAGCGCGATGTCCCACGTACCGGCCTTCGCCGCCTTGATGATCGCATCAGCGGCAACCTCGGGCGACGGAGCCTTCGCGAGGTCCGAGTAGTAGCGGTCCGAGAGGAACTTCGGCGCCCAGAACGAGAACGCGCCGATCGCGGCGGTGTGCGCGCAGTAGCCGAGCACCGCGCGCCGATACAGCACGATGTTCATCAGCTTGCGGATCGTCTCGACGACCTTGTGCTTCGCCTTCGACAGGTGCTGGCGCACCGGCTCGTCGATGAGGAGGCAGAGCAGGGCGAGCGCGATACCCGGGCCGCCGCCGACGAAGAACGCCTCGCGCCAGCCCCAGTGCTGCTGCACGAACCCACCGAGCAGGTATCCGAGTGCGGAACCGACGGGCGTCGCGAGGTAGAAGATCGCGAGCATCTTCCCCTTCTTCTCGGGCGGCGAGATGTCGTCGATGATCGTCGGTGCCAGCGTCGCGTAGCTCGCCTCGCCGATGCCGACCATGGCGCGCGCGACGATCAACGACGGCAAGCTGTTCGCGAGGCCCGACGCGACGGTCGCGAGGCTCCACGTCAGCACGCCGAACGTGATGAGCCGCTTGCGCGACATGCGATCCCCGAGCACGCCGAACAGTGGCGAGGTCAGAAAGTAGCCGAGCAGGAACACCGTCGCGAGCAAGCCACCCTCGAAGTTCGAGAGCGACAGGTCTTCCTGAATGCGCGGCAGGACCGCCGCGACGATGTAGCGATCGAGATAGTTGAGGAAGTTGAGCCCGGTGAGGAGCGCGACGATCGCGATGCGGTTCCTGATCACGACTTCCCCATCATCAACTGGAATGAGATCAGGATGGGGATCGAGCTGCCGGCTTCGTGCTTGGACATCATCGTCATCAGGTCGAATTCCTCGATCGAGTATGGACGGACGGCGAGCTCCGCGAGGATCGATGCGCCGTAGCTCTTGCGGCGAACGAGATCGAAACGCACGCCGCCGCCGTACTCCCAGGCCGACGCCCCACCGATGTACGAGTAGCCAATCGCGACGAATGGCACCACGCGTGCCTGGCCATATGCGACGCGTACGAGCCCTTCGATCGAGGTCTCGCCGAGCGCCTTTCCCGCGCGCGCGGAGAGATCATAGTTCAGGGCGCGTACGCCGACCTCGAGCAGGTAGCTCTCGCCCCTGCCCAGCGTGTCCGCACCTCCCGCCGCACCGACGAACCAGAAGACCTTGGGTCCCGCGCGCTCGATGCCCAGGTTGACGTCGATCGGCGTGACCTGATGCTCGACGGCAGACGCCACCTGTACGTGCGGCGCGTAACCACCCTGCGTGACGTGGAGGTGATGTGGCCCCGGCGTTACCACGACGCGCGTCGGTAGCGTACCGATGACCTGGCCATCGATCGCGACGTTCGCGCCGACGGGCGTGCCGCGGATCTCGAGCTCCGTGGCGCCAGGCTCCGCCGTACCTGGTGCGTCGGGGCGCGGCTCGGCCGGCACGCTGGAGAGCCGGAAGCTGACGGCCTGCGGCTCGCCGAACTCCAGCACGACGTCGCGCTCGTCGCGCACCCCGCGGAGCTCGACGGCTACGCGTCGCCCACCGCCGCGAATCGGGCGCTCGTACGGCGTGACGCCGACCTTCTGGCCGTCGATGAACACGGTCGCGCCGCTCGGCGAAGAACGCACGGTGAGCTTCGCGGGGCGCAGCTTGAGCTCCACCATGAGGCGCATCACCTGGTCGCGATCGGGCGCATCCGGTGCGAGCTCGAGATAGCGGTTGAGCCACACCGATGCCTCGCGCAGCTCGCCGAGGTGCTCGTAGTCGATCGCGATGTTGTAGGCCGCGAAGTGATGCGGGACGAGCTCGAACGCGCGCAGGTAGTGCTCGATCGCCTGCCGCCACTGCTGCGCTTTGTCGGCGTGCTGGCCCGCGGAGAACGCGCGACGCGCTTCCTCGCGCTTGTCGGCCAAAGCGGGCGCCGCGCCAACCCCCAGCACCGCGAGCATCACGAGCGAAGCGACGAACGTGCGCATGTCAGAGAGGATTCGGCTTGGGCTCGTACGGATTCGCGCGCGGACCCGTGAGCCCGCGCCCCTTCGGCGTTTTCTTCTCGATCGGCGGAGGTGGCGGCGGCACGGTCAGCTCGCGGCTGGACGGCGCGTTGTCGCGGACGACGGGCGGCTCGTCGACGGGCGGCGTATCGCGCACCGCAGGCGCTTCGCGCACCTGTGGGTTCTTCGGCACCCCGCCCGTCTTCTTCACGATCGGCTGCGTCTTCACGATCGGCTGGTTCGTCGGCACCTTCGCGATGGCGAGCGGCACGAAGAACTGCGTCTCACGGTCGGGACTGATTTCGATCTCGTGATCGACCGGCGCGAAGCCCGCGAGCGCGAGTTGGATACGATGCTTGCCGGCGTCGAGCGTCACGCTGATCGGTGTCAGGCCCATCTCCTTGCCATCGACATGGAGCGTCGCGCCCGCGGGCTGCGAACCGACGGCGACGCGTCCGGTAAGACGTGCAACCGTCGGCTCCGGCGTCGGTTGGGCGGAGCCAGGCGCTGCCGTCGTGGCGCGCTCGGGCGGCTTGGGCGCGGCGGTAGGCTGTCGCTGCAGGATCCCCACGGTCGCCGTTGCGATCCCGGCGAGCATCGCGAGCGCGACCGGGAGCAGGGGCCCCCGGCGTGAGCCACCGCTCCGCGCGCGTCGCACCGCGGGCACCTTGCCGCTCGACATCGTGTGCGCGAGCTCCACCGCCGATGCGGACTGCGTCCCGGGCAGCGCCGCTAGGAACGCCTCCGCCGACGCGTACCGATTCTCGGGATCCTTCTCGAGGGCGCGGTGCACCGCCGCGACGAGCTTGGGGGCAAGGCCGGGGCGCACCTCGTTAAGGAGCGGCGGCTCCTTCGTCAGCAGCTTCGCCACGAGCACCGCGTACGTCTGCCCGTCGAACGGCGGCTTGCCCGCCAGCATCTCGTACAGGATCACGCCGCACGCGTAGACGTCGGCCTGGTGATCGATCTCGGCGCCCATTGCCTGCTCGGGCGCCATGTACAGGGGCGTACCCATCACCACGCCAGTCGTCGTCAGCTTCGTCGCCGCTGCCTGCAGATCGGGATCGATGATCTTCGAGATGCCGAAGTCGAGCAGCTTCACGAAGTCGCGCCCCTCTTCGCCTTCCTGGTCGAGGAGGAAGATGTTGTCGGGCTTGAGATCGCGGTGAACGATGCCCTTCGCGTGTGCAGCGCCGACGGCGCGCAGGACCTGGCGGATGATCGAGAGTGCGCGCTGCGGAGGCAACGCACCGGTCTTCTCGAGCAAGCGCGATAGCGGCTGGCCGTCGAGCAGCTCCATCACCACGAATGCGCGGCCATCCGGCGCATGACTGATGTCGAGCACCTGGATGATGTGCGGGTTCCCGATGCGCGTCGCGGCGTGGGCCTCGCGCGTGAACCGCGTCATCGCCTCGGTGTCGTTGTTGTACTTCTCGAGCATGAGCTTGATCGCGACGCGGTTTCCCAGCGCCGCGTGCTCGGCCTCGTAGACCACGCCCATACCGCCGCGCCCGATCACGCGCGTGACCCGGTACTTGTTGTCGAGGGTGACTCCGATGAGGGAGTCCTCCGCCTGTGGGAGCGCGGCCTGGCTCACGCGGGCTTGAATGTAAACCATCCGGTCCGTCGATGCCCGGCCGATTCGCGTGTATCCCCGAGGAGTTGGGGGCTAGCGGTGTGGCGAGCCGGCCACATCCACGACCGCGGCGGCATAGGCCACCGCCGCGGCCTCGCACGCATCGAGATCTCCGGTCAACCAGGCGCAGGCAAAGTTTGTCTCGGTGGGCGGTGTCGTGATGCGCACCGGGGTCACCGCGGCGGCCTTGAGTGCCGCATCGAGCCCGATCGTTGCCTCCAGCGGCGGGGCAACCAGGTAGGCCATCGGCGTGCCCGGCGCGAGGCCGGCCTCCTTGGCGAGGTACTCCCCGATCGACGCGATCACGTGCGGGAACACGGTCACCGTCCGCTTGCCGTCGGCGTCGTAGAAGCAGGCGTCGTGCTGGAGCGTGCGCAGGATCGCTTCGAGGCCGTGCTCGACAGACTCGGGATCGCCCGCCGCGATCACGCCGAGAATCTCACCCGACAGCCGCCCGCTCGCGTGCGCTGCACCGGCGTAGAAGCTCTTGGCGAAGATGACATCGACGGGCGCCTGCTTCGTGGCCTCGTCGAGTGCGACGTACATCGCGTCGTCTTGATCGCAGGTGACAAGGCCGAGAGCGGTGTGCTTCTCGGGATCGCCGCCGTACGCGCGCACGAGCGATGGATCCGCGTGGGGCAACCGGCGCACCGAGAGCACCGTCGGGACGATCGGTTCGAGGATCACGTTCCCACCAGCTTCTGCCGCACCTGCGGCGCACGGTACCCACGCTCGGCGACGTTGCCGAGCTTCGCGAGATCGAGGCTCACGCCGCTGGTGCGCTGCGCGATCATCGCCGCCGCGAGCGCCGCGAGCCGCTCGGCCGCATCCTCGGGCGGAATGCCGCGCGCGTGGATGTTCGAGATCATGTTGCGCTCGCCGTCGGTGTTGCCGACCTTCGGGTCGTAGACGACATAGGCGGATAGGCCGTCGCCGGTGCCGAGGCCCGGGCGCTCGCCGAGCAGGATCATCGACACCTTGGCACCGACCTCGAAGCCGATCTCGTCCTCGAGCCAGACGCGCGCGAACCGCGCCGCCACGGGCGTGCCCGTGCGCAGTCCACGCGCCTGGCATGCCCGCACCACCGCATCGTGCAG
>JANRKM010000094.1:0-81336 GCA_033763475.1 Kofleriaceae bacterium | reverse complement strand
GCGTGGATCAACCCGCCGCCGATGACCAGCACGGATCAGTCTGACCAGATCGGATCGGGTCGCGATCCGAGCGCCGCGATGGAGGTCGCTGCTCAGTAATTTCTCGCGAGCGCTGTCTCAACCTCGTTGACACGCACCGCGTCGCCAAGGTGTCGCAGCGCGCGCACGTCACGAATCGCGAGCTGCGAGCGAACCTCGAGCGACTTGGCCACCAAGGCGACCTTGTTGCTCGGAGTGCGGCCATGCGGGCCGCGGTTACGCGTGCTGAGCTCGTGGCACGTCATGCGACGACCGTTCTGTTGCTGGGGGAATCAGGCAGCGGGAAAGAGGTGTTGGCGCGCGAGATTCATCGGCTCTCGCAGAGGGCGAATCGACCGATCATCCAAGTGAACTGCGGTGCGATGCCCGACGCGCTGGTCGAGTCCGAGCTGTTCGGTCACGAGCGCGGTGCATTCACAGGCGCTGACCGGACGCATGTCGGCGCCTTCGAGCGAGCACACGGCGGGACGCTGGTCCTCGACGAGGTCGGCGAGCTCCCACTCTCGGCACAGGTGAAGCTGCTGCGCGTGCTTCAGGAGCGTCACATCCGGCGCGTGGGTGGCGAGGCTCAGATCGAGGTCGACGTTCGACTGATCGCCGCCACTAACCGACCGCTCGCCGCGATGGTGGAGCAGGGATCCTTTCGCGAGGACTTGTACTACCGGCTCGACGTCTTCACCGTCCGCGTCCCATCGCTTCGCGAGCGGCGCGGAGATCTCGGCCCTCTTGTCGCGGCGTTGGTCTCCGAGCTGGCCAGAAAGCTCGGCGTCGAAGTGCCGCCCATTCCCCGCAGCGTACTGAAGCGACTCGAAGCTCACGATTGGCCGGGCAATGTCCGTGAGCTGATGAATGTGCTCGAGACCGCGATGATCCTCGGCGGAGGCACCGCGCTGGAGTTACCCGACGAGTTCCCGCGACGCTCGCGGCCGGTCGCTGATGGTGCGCAGGGTGGGTTCGACGCCGCGGTTGGCAACGCGATCGCGGACGCTCTGCGCCGCAGCCGCGGCAAGATTTACGGACGCGGTGGTGCAGCCGAGCTGCTTGGCCTCAAGCCCGGCACGCTGCAGAGCAAGATGCGCAAGCTCGGCATCGAGCGGACCAGCTTCGTTTGAGCTCGGCTTGGTCTGCGCTGTCGAGCAGACTTGCGCGTCATGTAGCGGTCGGTGTCCCTATCTGCACCTGAGGTCATTTCCACATTAGGTGCTTTCCGAAACGCTTCGTCGTGGTGTGCTTCCCTCGGAGTGTTTCGTCACGAAGTCGAGCTACGATGAGCGCCGCGTGTGGGCTTGATCCACTCCCGTGGACACATTTTGAAAGGCGGATACTGTGTCCAAGATGGCAGTGACGGAGCGGCCGCAGAAGCGGCCGAGGCGAAAGTTCACGGATGAGTTCAAGGCGGGCGCGGTGCGGCTCGTGCTCGATGAGGGCAAGACGGTTGCCCAGGTCGCGCGTGACCTCGACCTGGCGCAGTCAGTGGTGCGCACGTGGGTCGAGCGGGCTCGGGCCGATCGCGGCAGGGGTAAGCCCGGCGTGCTCACGACCGAAGAGCGTTCCGAGCTCGCCAAGCTCCGCAAGGAGGTGCGCGAGCTGCGCATCGAGCGAGACATCCTAAAAAAAGCCGCGGCCTTCTTCGCCAAGGAGACGACGTGAAGTTCGCGTACGTCGCAGCGGAGAAGGCCCGTGGCGAGTTCAAGGTCAGCGAGCTGTGTCGTGCACTCCGCGTATCGCCCTCGGGCTTCTACGCATGGTGCAAGCGCGAGCCGAGCGAGCATGCCAAGAAGGACGTCGAGCTACGCGTACTGATTCGCGCGTCCTTCGACAAGAGCCGCCGCAACTACGGCTCGCCACGCATCCTGCGCGACCTCGTCGAGGATGACGGCCAGAAGGTCGGCCGCAACCGGGTCATTCGCATCATGCAGGAGGAGGGCCTCAAGGCCCGCGTGCGCAACGGTTCAAGTGCACGACGGACAGCAACCACGACCAGCCGATCGCGCCGAATGTGCTCGACCGCGAGTTTCAAGCGTCGGCGCCGAACCAGCGCTGGGTCGGTGACACGACCGAGATGCGGACGATGACGGGGGCGAAGTTCTACTTGGCTGCCCTCATCGACCTCTACGCTCGCTTCTGCGTGGGCTGGGCAGTGAGCGCGGTCAACGACCGGCACCTCGCACGGCGTGCTCTCGAAATGGCGATTCGTCGTCGGTGCCCGCAAGCTGGTCTGTTGCATCACACGGATCAGGGGTCGACCTACGCGAGCGAGGACTACCAGGACGTGCTCGCGGCGCACGGCATCACGGTCAGCATGAGCCGTCGCGGCAACTGCCTCGACAACGCGGCCATGGAGAGTTGGTTCTCGACCGTGAAGTTCGAGCTCGGCGAGACCTTCGAGTCGATGCACGTCGCGAAGGAGCAGCTGTTCGATTACATCGAGGTCTTCTACAACCAGCAGCGTAGGCATTCGTCCATCGAGTACCTGAGCCCGGCGAAGTACGAGCGCCAAACCGCATACGCGAGGGCAGCATGAGGGTGACGTTGTTGACGGTGGTCGAGGAGGCGTTCTCCATCCCGCAGCGCGGCGTCATCGTTACTCCAGACGTGGACCTCGGCGACGGCCCAGCGCGAAGCATGGTCGTCGAGCTGCGCCGCCCCGATGGCAGCGTCGCTCGCGCTGAAGCACACGCTGAGGTGCCATTCATCGACCCGCCGCGTCCACGAGCAACGCGACATGTGCTGCGGTTCGCGACTCTGTCGAAGGATGACCTTCCAACTGGAACCGAGATTTGGATAACTGATAACTCTTAACCAACCCGTTACGGGAGCGGATCAAGCCCACCCGAGCGGACACGGGCCTCCAGCACGCCTGAGAGCTCGCGGCGCAGCTGGTCGGGTAGCCCGGATTCGCGGATGAGGCCACGGAGCTCATTCGCGACCGACGCTGGCGGTGGCACGAACATCCTCGTTTGCCGCGCTAGCCATCTGGTCACATACATCTGGACCCGCGGTCGAAGCGTCTCGTCGCTTTCGTCGAACGCACGAAGCAGGTGGGGCAGGCTTTCCCAGAAGCCAAGATGCGAGATCACGGCGAGTGCCGCTCGCTTGCCCGGCTCGCTCGAGTTTGTGCTGAACTTCGCCCACACGTCCGCACCGCGGACGCTGGTGATGCGCGCCAGAAGTACATCGCGGGCAGCGCGTGTCACGGTGGGGCTTTCGTCCAGGAGTGCGGTGAGTGCGATCTCGACCACGTCATCGACCTTGAAGTTCGCAAGCGCGTGGAGCGCGCTCGTGCGAACGACAGGTCGATCACTTCGGAGATAGCTGCGCACCATCGTTGCGTCCGCAGGTCCGCCCGTTTCGCTCATGCCGACGAGCGCGGCCCCGAGCCGTGCTCCCTGGCTCGACGCGACTCTCGCGCGGTACTCGGCATCAGGATCCTTGCCCGCTTCCAGCGCCGCCTGTTGCGCGAGGGCACGGACGCCGGCGTGTGAGTCCAGCAGCAGGTCAGACCAAGGCAACTGCGATCCCGCCGCGAGCAACCGCTGCGCCGCGCCGAACCGAACAGCACCCCAACGATTGCGCAAGAGCTCTGCAGCTAACGGGGCAAACACGGCGTCATCGGCCGAGATCAGCCAGCGGCCGGCCCAGGCGCGGAGCGCCGGATCCGGATCACGCATGGCGGCGACGACGACGTCGTGCTTCGAGCGTGGTGCACGTTTGGGGCTTCGATATGGCCCCTGGCGGTCCTCGCTCGCCGGTCCTTCGTCTGGGACTTGGAAGGGATCGCATTCGAGCAACCGTCGGTACGCGCCGCGGCGGACGAATCGATCCGGAGACATCGACGCCGCGAGTAGAGCGGAAACGGCACTCGGGTCGATAAGGAGTTGCTCGATCTCCTCGATCATCCTGGGCGAACCCAAGCGTCCCCATCGATGCATGTCATCGAGGATCGGCAACGCCGCTACGAGATCTGGGACATGCTCGATGGTGAGTCGCGCACGCAGCGCGGACTGTGCGAGTTCACGGACCGGCTTGACCCAGTCGTTCGAGCGCAAGAGGAGGAACGACACCTCCGAACCATCTGCGCACGTCGCCGATCGTCGGATCGCTTCTTCCCGCACGTAGCCGTTGGGGTGGCACATCGCGAGCTGCAGCAGTGTTGGCCCCGAGCTCAGCGCCGCGATACTCCGTAGCTCGTTTGGTTGCATCTCTCGCCATTGCGCCGACTCGGGATGCGCCCACGGAGAGAGGTCACGGAAGGCGCGATCGAACACGCTCAGGTCCCGGACGTTGACGAGCTTGCGAAGCTTCCTGACCGATTGCCCGGCTGCTTCTGCGATCTCACGCCGGCTGTCGAGCGTCAGCGAGATGATGCGGGGGATGGCAAGTGGCTCGCCCCGGTCTGCGACGTTCTGGAGCAGCGAGAAGATCGCGTCTACACGTGCCCGGGCCCCAGAAAACCATGTGCGCTCACTCGCGAGCCGATAGAGCTCGTCGGTCATAGCAATGATGTCTGCCGTGAGGCCCTGCACGGTCGCCATTGTGCACGCACGAAGGCCGGCAGCGAGCGATATCGGCCGGTCCACCGCTGGTTCCACGCCGAAGATGAGCGTCGCTGCGGGTCCTGACGAGATGTCGGCGGTCGCGCAAAGGAGCCCGGCTCGGAGACCCGAGCCGGGCGATGTCACTACTACTCGTCGGGACGCCCGATCCGGAACACCAGCTCGGGTGCGCGCTTCCGGGTCACCTCTGCTGCCACTTCCTCACGTAGCTCTTCCACATGCTCGCGCACGTGGTCGAGCGCGACATCGGTGTCGATGTCGTCGCGAGTTGGTAACAGGGTCACCAGCACACGCGCCGAGCTCGGTGCCGGCATGACCGACACGAGTACGAGCTCGTCGACCAATGGGTCGTCGAGTTCCGCAAGCGCGTAGGTCAAAGCATCGAACACCTGCCGGCAAAGCTGCAGGTCCTTGTGGTGGCGCTTGCCACCACGCACTTCGTGTTTCATGTCGCTCCAAGGCACGGCTCCGCCGTGCCGGATCACATCCAGCGTTTCGGTGAGCAATCCCGCGCCGTGGCGGCTACGCGCTCACGACGCGGCGGAGTGAAAGGAGCGACATGACATACCTCCGCGTTAGCAGCCAACCTACTGGGCTCGGTCGACCGCGTCTAGACAATTCTCCAGGCGGTCACGAGGCTCGCGTGCTCGACTCGAGTTCGCGCTACTGCTTTCCGCGGCGAATCGCGGAGATGCACTTCTTGCAGGTCACTGATGCGAGGTTCGAGGTCGTGATGATGTCGGCAACCTCAGCCCGATGAGCGGCTTCGCGATCGCGCGGGTTGCACGCGATCATCCCGTCTTCGTTCAGTGCATGAACATCGCGCCGTCGGCCCGGAGTTGTCACGATTTCTTCTCGAAGGACGCGATGACCTCGATCATCCCCACGATGTTCGTGTTGAACTCGGGGAGGTCCTCCGCCGGGATCCAGTGCTCCGTGTGCAGGCGGGCCCCGACCTGCTGCACCGCGTAACGGGCGATGAAGGCCTCGCGAACGGCGAAGCGAGTGACGTAGCCCGAGCGGCTCTCGTTCACGTTCCACTTCTCCGCGATGTGGCGCGCATATTCCTCGTTCGTGACGGGGTAGAAGATCGGCTGCTCGGGCAGGCGTGGTGGAAACTCGCGATAGCCAGATTCGGCGATCAGGGCGAGCTCCTTCGGGCCGACGGGGCGGTAGAGGATGCGCGTGCCACTCATCGGCGTTCCATCAGGCTGTAGCCCGAACAACGCCAGGACCGCGTTCGCGGCTTCGACGTCGAGGCCGTTGAACGGGCTGGTTCGCACGAAGCGCGATGCGAACGGACCCATGTCGAACGCATCGTCGACGATGACGAAGGCATCGGGCGCAGTCGCATGCGCAGCGAGCCAGGCTTCGATCTCCTGCCAGCGAGGTGGGCCGAGGACCGGTGTCACCCCGAGCAATGTGCCGTTGACGCCCGCAGCAGCGAGGTCGGCGCGCAGCTCGGCGAGCTCGCGACCCTGACGCCAGTCGGAGATCAACACGACCTCGGCGGCGGATGCTTCGAGCACCTCGGAGAGCCGACGGGCGAGCTCGGGCTCGATCCAGCTGCGCAAGCCAACCGATTCGCCCGGGTGAAATCCGTGACGATTAAGGACACCGTCGATATCGAGGAAGAGTACGCGCACGTCTATTCATCAGCCTCGACCGGGCACTCCCAGCCGTCATAGTCGCCCGTGTGTCGCTGCGCCAACGCGAACAGCTCCATCACGACGCTGTGAATGTGCTCGAGATCGACGGCGTCGGTGCGAAACATCTGTACGCCGAACGGACGAGCGCTGTCATCGTGATCCGATGAACCTTGTAACGCGAAGCCCAGCGGCGTCGCAGCTTCGATGAAGGCTTGCCGTGACTCTGACGAACGGAAGTAGATCCAGTGATCAACACGCCGCGGCGTAGACAGCCGATCACCGTGATCCTGGAGAACGTCGACCACTCTTCTGTCTTGCATCCACTGCCTGCGCTCGTCGTCCGGTAGCAAGAAGTCGCGGTAGTAACCCCAGCGTCCATCAGGTTGGGAAAGGACCTCGAACTGTCGCCCGTCGAGTTCCGTCTCGCCCGCGACGACGCTCAGTGCACTTGCGCAGTTCGACGGGCCATAGAAGGTCAGCTCCCAGCGGCCATGGCTCCGCAGGCGCGCGACGTAAACGAGCTCCTGTGCGGCAGCGCGTTCCACGAGCGTGTCTTCGACTGGAAATAGAACGTCCGCTTCAGCCGAGCTCCCCATTCCATGATGGTCAGCATCCTTCATGTGGATGCGCAGCCAATAGAGTGTGTCCGCACGAGCTGGCGGTTCCTCGCGTTCGTACCGCAGGTTGAGGAATATCGACGCTGCTTGATCGTCAACGCGACACGGGTAGAAGTCCCAGTCGTCGGAGTTGTCCTCGCTGTCGCGGCTGTCGTCTGCGCTGCTCATATCGATCAAGTGGGAGAGTGCAGCTTCTTGATTCGGGCGTAGCAGTTGACGCAAACGACCGCGAAGTCGTTGAACTTCCTGAATGCGTCAGTGAGCGCTTGTTCGCGGAGGAACATTTCCTCGCAAGCATCACACCATGCCTGCTGGTCGTCTGGGTCCGAGCTGTTCTCGATGAACCCGAGAACTGAGTCTGTCGGGCGCAACAGATGACAGCAGACGACCGCGCACCGACTCGTCCCATGGACTTCACAATCGATCGTCGTCGGCTCGTCGTCGGAGTCGGCTTTGCTCATCGGGACTTTCTCATCGGCACGATTCGCCCTGACTTCTTGGCGCCAAGGCCAAGTCCCGTCCGAAGGCGAGGGGAGAATGATCGCCGCACGAAGTGATCGTAGAAGCGCTTCGTCACTACCGGCGACGAGTGCCCCACGGCAGCGCTGACCTCGTCGAGCGATGCGCCCGTCGACAGATGCCGGCTCACGAAGCTGTGCCGCGTGGCCTCGTACCAGGTCATCGTCGGATGCTCGACGTCGACGAGCTCGCCCTTCTTCGTCTTCACCTTCACGGTCCTCGAGCCGACGTGCTTGGGCGCCGCTTCCTCCCAGCACTGCTCGATGTACTCCTTGCGGAAGCACAGCCCCTTGCGTCGCGCGCAAGGGAACACGCGGTCCTCGGGACCTGCACCCTGCGCCTTGCGCTGCGCTAGCCACGGGCCGAGGAACTCGGCGCAGTCATCTGGCGCCGGCACCCACTTCACCTTGCCTTCGCCTCGCTTGTCTTCCTTCAAGGGACCGTCATACGAGAACCGCACGCGGATCAATCCTTCATCGAGGAACGCGAAATCAGACATCCGCAACCCCGCAGCCTCTCCCGTGCGCAGCCCGCTGCGATTGCCGAGGTAGAACATGAAGCTGATCGGCTCTTCGAGATCCGCGATCAGCTTGCGCACGATCGCGTCGTCTTCGATCCACGGCGTGTCCGACTTCACGGTCTGCGTCGGCCGGCTGCCCATCGGGATCTGACGAACGGGATTGATCGTCGCGTGCCCGCGCGCGATCGCCCACGAGAAGAACCGCGACAACAGATTCATGTTGTGACGGATCGAGGCCTCGCCGATCTCACCGGCCTTGCGCTGGTCGTCGATCCACTCCATGACGCTCGCGAGCGTCACGTCCGCGAGTCGCCGCCGCGCGAACGCCGGCAGCACGTGGCGCCGGCCGCGGCTGCGATCATCGTCAGCATTCCGATTCGTCAGCCCCTCCAGGAACGACTCGAACAGCGCCTTGAACATGGGCGCGTCGCCGGACTCCTCGATCCCCACCACGCCGCGCGCGATCCGCGCCTCGACCTCGGCCACGTACCGCTTGGCCTGCTCCTTGGTCGGCTGGCGCGACGGGCGGTACTTCCACTCGCCGTGTTCCTGGTAGCCCACGTACCAGTTCGGCTTCGCCCGCGTACCGCGGTTGAACACGGTCCCCATCACCACCAGCGTCTCACCAGGGCTGGCGGCTTACTACACATTTACTACAGCGACCCCGAAAACGAATAACGCCCTGGTCTGCTGCACCGCTAAGTGCTTTGAACCAGGGCGTTAAGTCGCGGAGCGGACGGGACTCGAACCCGCGGCCTCCGGCGTGACAGGCCGGCGTTATAACCGACTTAACTACCGCTCCAGAATCGTTTCAGTTTTCATCTCAGTGGGCGAAGCAGGGTTCGAACCTGCGACCCGCGCCTTGTAAGGGCGACGCTCTTCCGCTGAGCTATTCGCCCGACTTCCGAGGCCCGTTTTGTAGGCGTACGGGCGCGAAGAGTCAAGCACGTGGTGGCCAGAATAAAGTCCGCGTTGACAGATCGCCCCTGCACGCCTAGTTTGGCGAGCTGAGGCTCGTCATGACGAAGCTGCAGACCATGCGGTTCGCGCGCGTTCTCGCCGTCCAGGCGAGGATGAATGACTACGCCTTCCTCTCGGTGTTCCCAGCTCGTTGGTAGCCCGCGGGGGTCACGGAACGGCTGAGCGGCGGGTCGTCTGACGACGCCGTAGCAGCCGCGCCGCCCGCGGAAGGCATCGCCGCGTTTTCGCGACGCGCATCAGCGCGGGGCTGGCCTTTGGGGCCGGGCTCGGCGCGTCGCCCGAGGTCTACCTACGAAACGAGAAGGGAAGGGTCCCCATGACCCGCAAGATTGGAATCGATCGAATTCGCAACATCGGCATCATCGCGCACGTCGATGCCGGCAAGACCACGCTGACCGAGCGGGTGCTGTTCCACACGGGCAGGATCCACCAGGTGGGCGAAGTCCACGCCGGGACGGCGCACACGGACCATCATCCACTGGAGCAGAAGAAGGGCATCACCATCATGGCAGCGGCCGTGACGTGCGATTGGCTGGGGCATCGAATCCACCTGATCGACACGCCAGGGCACGTCGACTTCACCATCGAGGTGGAGCGATCGCTGCGCGTGCTGGATGGTGCGGTGGTGGTACTGGATGGGGTCGCGGGCGTGGAGCCACAAACCGAGACGGTATGGAGACAGGCGGATCGCCACCGCGTGCCGCGACTGGTGTTCGTCAACAAGCTCGATCGTGTCGGCGCGGACTTCGTGCGCGCGATGGGCGAGGTGCGCACGCGGCTAGGGGCGACGCCCGTGGCCGTGACGTGGCCGCTGTTCGAAGAGGAGCGGCTGGTGGGTGTGGTGGATCTGGTGACGCTGGAAGAAGTGCGCTGGCCCATCGAAGGGGCGCCGTCGGTGCCCGTGCGGCAACGCGTGCGGGGAATGCTCTCTGACAACCTGATGAAGGCTCGCGAGCTCGTGCTCGAGGTGTGTGCCGACGAGGATCCGTCGGTGCTCGCCGCGATCGTCGAGGGACGTGAGGTGGCGCGTGCAGCGCTGTGGCAGGCGCTGCGCAAGGCGACGGTGGCCGGGCGCGTGGTGCCCGTGCTCGCAGGGTCGGCGTATCACTATCGCGGCGTCGAGCCGTTGCTCGATGCCGTGGTGGCGCTCCTGCCGTCGCCGCGCGACAGGGATGCGGAGGCGTCGTCGGACGCCGAGCTCGCGGCGCTCGGATTCAAGGTCACGTTCGACGATCATGGTCAGCTGACGTTCGTGCGCATCTACAAGGGTGCGCTCGCGAAGGGGATGACCGTGCTCGCGTCGCGGGCGGGGCGAAAGCTCCGCGTGGGGCGGCTCGTGCAGCTGATGGCGGACGAGCGCGAAGAGGTGACCCGGCTGGAAGCGGGTGAGATCGGCGCGATCATCGGCGTACCGCTGCAAGGCGGCGAGACGCTGTGCTCTCCCGATGCGCCCGTGGTGCTGGAGTCGATCGTGGCGCCGGAGCCCGTGGTGCGCGTGGCCGTCGAGGCCAAGACCTCGGCGGATCGGGAGAAGCTCGGGGTCGCCCTCGGGCGGATGGTGGCGGCGGACCCGTCGCTGCGCCTCGAGTCGGATGCGGAGACCGGGCAGACGCTGCTCGCGGGGATGGGCCAGCTGCACCTCGAGATCGCGGTCGAGAGACTCGCGATCGAGCACGGCGTGGAGGTGGTGACCGGACGACCGCGCGTGGCGTATCGGTCGACGCTGCAGAAGATGGTGCGGCGCGAGTACCGGCACGTGAAGCAGTCGGGTGGTCCGGGCCAGTGGGCGCATGTCGTCCTCGAGGTCGGCCCGGCCGAGGCTGGCGCGGGTCTGGTGTTCGAGGACCGCATCAAGGGCGGCGTGGTGCCGCGCGAGTACATCCGTGGTGTCGAGCGCGGCGTGCGCGAAGCGATGGAGCAGGGCCTGCTCGGTGGGCACCCCGTCGTCGACGTGCGGGCGGTGCTGGTGGATGGCTCGACGCACCCGAACGACTCGAGCGAGTTGGCGTTCCAGATCGCCGGCGCGCACGCGTTCCGGTTGGCGGCGGCCGATGCGGCGCCCTGTCTCCTCGAGCCCGTCATGCTCCTGGAGGTGACGAGCCCCGAGGCGGATGTCGGCGCAGTGGTCGGTGACGTCGGTCGGCGACGCGGGCAGGTGCAGGCGCTGGATGCACGCGGCGACGACAGGGTTGTACGCGCCGAGGTGCCCCTCGCGGAGACGTTTGGCTACGCGGGCGCACTCGGCACGCTGACGCACGGTCGCGGGCGGTTCACGCTCGAGCCCGCGCGATACGCGCAGGCGCCTGACGCGAAGTGATGGATTGGGCCCGGCGGGGAGACTCGCCGGGCTCGTTGTTATTTCGGAACGAGCTCGGAGATCGAGGCAAAGTTAGTGGTTTACATTGTTCGATAGTGAATCGTACACGATTGACTTGCGCGCGATTATAATCGGACGCAGGGTGAGGGCATGTCCAACTCGCCCCGCATCCTCGAGAAGCAGCTCTACACCGCGTCCGCGACCGCCATCGGAGGTCGCGCCGGCAGCGTGAAGTCCGACGACGGCACCATCGACCTCACACTCTCCATGCCGACCGGCCTCGGCGGGGCGGGTGGACCCGGGAGCAACCCCGAGCAGCTGTTCGCCGCCGGCTACGCGGCCTGCTTCGGATCGGCGCTCGGGCACGTCGCCCGGTCGCAGAAGGTGAACCCGGGCCCGATCAGCATCACCGCGAAGGTGTCGATCGGTCCGTCGCAGGGCGCGTTCGCACTCGCGGTCGAGCTGACGGCGGCGCTGCCGGAGCTGCCGCGCGAGCAGGCGGAGGCGCTGGTCAAGGCAGCGCACGAGGTGTGCCCGTACTCCAACGCCACGCGGGGCAACATCGTCGTCGACGTGCGCGTGGCGTAAGGTCGAGCCATGACGCCGCGCCTCGACGACATGCTGTGCTTCGCGCTGTACAACGCCTCGCGCGCGATGACCGCCGCCTACGCGCCGCTGCTCGCGGAGCTCGGGCTGACGTATCCGCAGTACCTCGTCATGTTGCTCCTGTGGGAGCGCGACGGCCTGCGGGTCTCCGCGATCGGCGAGCGCCTCGAGCTCGACTCCGCGACGCTCACCCCGCTGCTCAAGCGGCTCGAAGCGCGCGAGCTGGTCGAGCGCCGGCGCAGCACCGAGGACGAACGTGTCGTCGAAGTATTCCTCACGACGGCGGGCAAGCGCATTCGCAAGAAGGCCGACGCGGTGCCCCAATGCATTCGCGAGCGCGCGCAGCTCTCGATCCCTGACCTGGTCGCACTGCGCACGCAGCTCGAGGAGCTCACCGTCAAGCTCCGCGAATAGTTGTCGCGCGGCGTCGCAGCGTCGCGGGTGTCGCACGCGAGATTGCACCGATTTGTCGGCGACGAATCGCGACTCGCGCGACGATGCGCGCATGGCGAAGCGCCTCGCTCTGGTGACGGTCTCCCTCCTCGCGTGCAGTGGTGCGCGCGCGCCCACTCCGTCGGCGAGCGCTTCGAACGCAGGGCCCTCGGCGGACCGAACGCCGCCGACGAAGTCGCCGATTTTGCTGGTCGCGAACAAGGCCGAAGCGACGCTCTCGGTGCTCGAGCTGCCCGCGGGCCGCGTGCTCGCGACGCTACCCACCGGGCAGGGGCCGCACGAGATCGCGATCGCACCGGATGGGACGCGCGCGGTGGTGAGCAACTACGGCGATCAAGCGGCGCTCGGGCGCACGCTCACCGTGGTCGACCTGGTGGGGCTGAAGATCGCGAAGACGATCGAGCTCGGCGACTACCGCCGCCCGCACGGCATGGCGTTCCTCGATGACCATCGCGTGATCGTGACGGCCGAGGTGAATGCGTCCGTCGTGATCGTCGACCTTGACGCGGGCAAGGTCGAGCGCGGCATCTTCACGTCACAGCAGGGCAGTCACATGCTCGCGCGCGTTCCCGGCACGCAACGCGTCTACGTCGCGAACATCGGCTCGGGCTCGATCACGCCGATCGACGTGGCGCAGGGCGCCGCCGGAGACTCCGCGCCTGCGATCGCGACCAGCGAAGCGATCGCGGTTACGCCCGACGGTGCGCAGGTGTGGACCGCGAGCCTGTCGGAGAACAAGGTCGTCGTGCTCGACGCCAAGCTCGGCAAGCTCGCCGAGCTCCCCGCTGAAGGCGCGCCCATTCGCGTGACCGCCACGCCCGACGGCAAGGCGATGCTGGTGTCGAACGTGAAGGGCAGCAAACTCCAGGTCGTCGACGTCGCCACCCGGACGGTGAAGACGATCGACGTGCCGGCGCAGCAGGGCGACACCGCCGCGCCGATGGGGGCCGCGATCGCGAGCGACTCGAAGACCGCCTACGTCACGCTGGTGGCCGAAGATCGTGTCGCGATCATCGACCTCGCGAGCGGTAGAATCACCGGGCACATCGCCGTCGGGCACGGCCCTGACGGCATCGCGTACTCGTCCGCATTCGCGCGCTGATCAGTGCGCGTCGCGCGGGTCGGTCGGCGGCATCGTCTCGACGATGCGCCAGTCGACGACGCTCGAGGGCTCGCGGAGGAACTCCTCGGGCTGCGGATGGGCGAGCGCGTAGCGCAGCACCTCATCCATGTGCTTGACCGGGATCGCGGCGAGCTCGGCGAGCACGGTCTCCGGCACGTCCTTCAGGTCCTTCTGGTTCTCCTCGGGGAACAGCACCGTCTCGGCACCCGCGCGGTGCGCCGCGAGGATCTTCTCCTTGAGGCCACCAATCGGCAGCACGCGGCCACGCAGCGTGACCTCGCCGGTCATGGCGATGTTCTGGCGGACGGGAATGCGCAGGAGCGCGCTCGCCATCGCGGTCGCCATCGTGATGCCCGCCGACGGCCCGTCCTTCGGGATCGCGCCCTCGGGGAAGTGCACGTGGACGTCGATCTTGTTCTGGAAGTCATTCGACAACCCGAACGTGCCGGAGCGGCTGCGCAGATAGCTCATGGCCGCCTGCGCGCTCTCCTGCATCACCTCGCCGAGCTTGCCGGTGAGCGTCAGCTTGCCCTTGCCGGGGACGATCGTGACCTCGGCGGTCAAGAGATCTCCACCGAACGCCGTGACGGCAAGCCCGTTTGCGAGCCCGATCTCGTCCAGCTTCTCGCGGCGCGCCTCGCGGTACTTCTCGACGCCGAGCCAGTGGCCGAGCTTCTCCGGTGTGACCTCGAAGGTGGTCTGCTGCCGGTTGGCCGCGAGGTACTCCTTCGCGATCTTGCGGCACACCGTCGCGAGCTCGCGCTCGAGGTTACGGACGCCCGCTTCTTTCGTGTAGCGATGGATGATGTGAACGATCGCCTCGTCGGTCCACGTGATCGATAGATCCTTCACGCCGTTCGCCTCGGCCGCCTTCGGGATCAGGTACTGGCGCGCGATCGCAAGCTTCTCCCACTCGGTATAGCCGGGCAGCTCGATGATCTCGAGGCGATCCTGGAGCGGCAGCGGAATCGCGTGCTGCTGGTTCGCCGTCGTCACGAACATGATGTCCGAGAGGTCGTAGTCGAGATCGAGGTAGTGATCGTTGAACGTGTCGTTCTGCTCCGGGTCGAGCACCTCGAGCAGCGCGCTTGCCGGGTCACCGCGGAAGTCCATCGACATCTTGTCGATCTCGTCGAGCAGGAACACCGGATTCTGCGTGCCGACCTTCTTGAGCGACTGGATGATCTTGCCGGGCAGCGCGCCGATGTACGTGCGCCGGTGGCCGCGGATCTCCGCTTCGTCCCGAACGCCGCCGAGCGACTGGCGCACGAACTTGCGGTTCGTCGCGTGCGCGATCGAGCGCGCGAGCGAGGTCTTGCCGACGCCCGGAGGGCCGACGAGGCACAGGATCGGTCCGCGCTGCCGCGGCACCAGCGCCTGCACGGCGAGGTACTCGAGGATGCGCTCCTTGACCTTCTTGAGTCCGTAGTGCTCCGCGTCGAGGATCTTCTCGGCGTTGTTGATGTCGTGGTTGTCCTCGGTCTTGTCCTCCCACGGCAGAGCGACGACCCAGTCGAGGTAGTTGCGGACGACCGTCGCCTCGGCAGACATCGGCGACATCTGCTTCAGCTTCTTGAGCTCCTTGAGGCAACGCTCGCGCGCCTCCTTGCTCATCTTCTTGGTCTTGATCTTTTGCTCGAGCTCGTTGAGCTCGTTCTTGAACTCGTCGCGCTCACCACCCAGCTCCTTCTGGATCGCTTGCATCTGCTCGTTCAGGTAGAACTCCTTTTGCTGCTTCTCCATCTGCTTCTTGACGCGAGAGCGCAGCTTCTTCTCCACCTGACGGATCTCGATCTCGCCCTGCATCAGCTCGCCGAGCCGCTCGAGGCGACGCGCGGGTGATGGAGTCTCGAGGAGCTCCTGCTTGTCCTTCAGCTTGAGCGCGACATGCGCGACGATCGTGTCGGACAGCCGGCTCGGCTCCTCGATCGTGCGCACCGAGACGAGCATCTCGGGTGGGATGCGCGTGTTGAGCTTCACGTAGTCCTCGAACACGTCCTGCACCGAGCGCATGAGCGCCGCGATCTCCGATGCGTCGTCCTCCGGCTCCTCGACGTCCTCGACGTCACAGGTGAAGAACGGCTCGGTCTGCGCGAACGACTTGATACGTGCGCGGGCGCGTCCTTCGACGAGGACCTTCACCGGTCCCTTGGGGAAGCGCAGCAGCTGAATGATGTGACCGACGGTGCCGATCTCGAAGATGTCTTCATCGCTCGGGTCATCGGTCTTGGCGCGGCGCTGGGCCGCGAGGAGCAGTTGCTTGTCACCTGCCATCGCCTCTTCGAGCGCCGAGAGCGACTTGTCGCGCCCGACGAACAGCGGCACGACCATGTGCGGGAACACGATGATGTCGCGCAGCGGGAGAAGAGGAAGACGATAGCCACCAGCGGCCCGCCCCCCGGCGGGCCCACGATCATCCGATTTCATGGTTCGATACTTTAGGCACAACAGGCACTTGCGCAAGAAACTGCGCTTTCGCATGGTCTAGGTACCACACTGAACATGGCAAGATTGCCACGTCTGAGCCTACGGATGATGCATAGTTAGGCGTTGGATCCCAGAACGATCCAGCTCCTGCCGTAAGGCGCGTTGCGTTCGGACGCCGTGGCATCGGGGCTGCTCGCGCGTAGGGGGTCCATGGAAGTTTTCTTCGTCGTCGACCAGCCGCGGCAACGATTGAGCCACTGGATGCAGGCTCTCGGGCCCCTCGACGATCAGCGCGCACCGGAGATCGAGTGCGTCGACGCGTACTACGAACCAACGACGGATCAGGCATTGCTGGGCGTGCGCTACGACGAAGCGGCGCTTGGTCGCGAGGGTCTCGCGTTCCTCATGGAGATCGCGCTGCTGTCGGAGATCGGCATGATCCAGCCGGCCCAGCTCTCCGACGGTGATCGTCGCCGGTTCTTGCTCGACCGCATCGCGCGCTGCTCGATCCACGTCAGCGACCGCCGCGGCGTGGTGTTCGCGCTGACCGAGCTCGTGAAGCAGCTGCGCGAGCTCCGCAGCGGCCTTCACAAGCCGCAAGCGCTCGGCAATATCGCCGCGCGCGGTTTGCCTCGCCCCACGACAGCGGAACCCGTCTTGCTCGCGCCCGCCAAGGGCACGCGCAACCTGCCGCCGGCACCGCCCCCCGTGCCGACCGCGAAGTCGACGCGCGACTTCGTCGCTGGTCCTGCCGCGAAGCCCCCCGCGCCGCCACCGCTGCCGGCGCGACGCGCGGGCTCGCCAACGCTCAAGCAGACCGCCGAGTACGCCGCGCGTGCGGTCGCTGCTCCTGACAGTGGGAAGTACGGCACGCTCGCCGGGCCGACACCCCCCGGGATCATCTACGCGCGCTATCTGCGCTCGGGACGCTGGGTGCCGCTCCGCATCGGTGCGCTCAGCTTGCGCGGGGCCGCGCTGATGTCGGGCGCGTTGCCGCGGGTCAACGATCACGTCGACGTCGCGCTGTCGTACGGCACGCATCGCGCGCTCGTGCGCGGCAACGTCGGCAAGGTCTCTTCGGTGCAAGAGGCAACGATGAGTGGCACCGCGACGTTCTCGGTCAGCTTCCAGCTCGACGATGCATCGCGCCGCCAGCTCACCGCGCTGCTCACCGCGGCGCGCGCCGCGAACGTGACGATCAAGCCGCCGCCGCCGCGTGCTGCGCGCCGATTCCCCGTCGAGTGGCCCGTCTGCCTCGGCACCACGCGTGGCGCCGTGCGCGGCGATGCGCTCGACGTCTCGCGCGATGGCATGTTCGTGCACCCGGTGCACGCGCTCAGCCTCGGCACCACGATCCACTTCTCGAGCGTCCTCGACGACGGCGAAGCGCCCGTGTCTGGTCGCTGCAAGGTCGTCCGGCACATCACCGAAGCCGAGGCGCGCACCGCGGGGCTCTCACCCGGGTTTGGCCTCAACATCCTCGACATGAGCGAGGCGGATCGTCAGCGGTGGAATCGGTTCCTCGCGCGCATCGAGAAGCGCGCCGCGCTGCGCGTGCTGGTGGGTGCGAATCCTTCGCGCCTCACCGCGATCCAGAACGTCCTGACCGCTGCGGGCTACGTGGTCACGGGCGGCACCGACCCAGGGATGCTCATGCAACTCGCGGCTGCCGAGTCGCGGCCGGTGGACGCGGCGCTGATCGATGCCGGCTGGCTGACGCCTCAGACGTCCGCGGAGTGGGTGGAGTCGATGTTCTCCGCGCGCAACGTGCCATCCGCGATCCTGAAGGGGGACGCCAAGCGATCTCGCGCCGCGATCGATCGCCTCCTGCTCGGGGCGTGAGCCTTGGCACACCGGCCGATCATGAACGGCTGTCCACATCGTTACTGACCATCACAGGTCGAGCGATGGTCCGACCGCGCAACATCTCGACTTCAAAGGCAGTCGCAACTTTGATTGCTGGCCTCGGACTTGCGATGATGCGTCCCACGGCATTTGCCACCACTGGGGATAACTCATGAAGCCTACTACCAAGTCTCTTCTCGCCCTCGCCCTCGTCGCAGCTGCCTCGGGCGTTGCCTCGGCCCAGGGCTACTACGGTAACGCCGGCCAGAACCCGCGCCTCCCGGGCGGATTCCACGATCGGCAGGGCCGCATGATTTTTGGCTTCAGCCTCGGTCTCGGTGGCATGAGCGCGAGCGGTGAAGACCTCGAATGCGCGAACTGCGACTACAGCCCGCTCGCCGGTCAGGCGTCGGGTCACCTCGGTGGCTTCATCGGTCCACGGCTGGCGCTGATGGGCGAGATCCAGGGTAACGTCCAGACGCTCGCTGTCGACGCGTATGGCGACAGCGAGATGCTCGTGCAAAGCGCGCTGCTGTTTGCGGCGCAGTACTGGGTCACGCCGCAGCTCTGGATCAAGGGCGGCCTCGGCTTCTCGAACCTGCGGGTCGATCACACGTATTACGGCACGGTCGCCGAGGTTCCGGAGAACGGCGTCGCGGTCATGGGCGCGATTGGCTACGAGCTGCTCTCGGCCCAGCGGTTCTCGGTGGATCTGCAGGGGCGTTTGATCAACGGCTCGTACGACAGCGTCGGCGAGAACGTCAGCTCGGGCTCGATCGGCATCGGCATCAACTGGTTCTGAGCGAACTCGCTACGAGGGCTCGGCACGAGAGCGAATCTCTCCTCGCGCCGGGCTCACCGGGAGCACATACGCGGTCGCGCGTCCGGCTTGCTACCCAGCATGCATGGGCGTGCAGGTTGGACGTAGTGCTACGGGTCTCGCGATCGTCGTCGGCTGTGCCCTGGTTCCAACCGAGCTAGCGGCGCAGCCCGTCGAGCTTCACGCCGACGGTTCACTCGGGATCGGCGTCTCGACCGCATCGCAGTCGACGTTTCAGGCCGACCCGCTCGCTCCGGCGCCGGCTGACACGATCGCGCGCGTGTTCACGGAGGTCCGGCCGACACTCCTTTTGCAGAGCATGTATCGGCGCCGGATCCAGTGGGGCCTTGGTTATCAATTCGCGGGACAGCTGACGGCAGACAGCGGCGTGCTCGCCTACTCCAACCAGGCCATTGCGACGCTCGCGTTGCAACCCACACCGCGCACGAACCTCGCGCTCGACGGCGCGTTCGCGCAGGGCTCGCAGACGCAGCTGGTGAGCTTGCGCGCGGCCGATGCCGGCACGCCGACGCTGAACGCGCCAGGTAACCTGAGCCAGCTGACCGCGTCGGCCGGCGAGGGCTTCACGTTCGAGCTCGCGCCGACGGTGCTGTTGCAGCAGACCGCGCGGCTCTCTGCGTCGGCGCCACAAGACGCGCTCGATCAGCGAAGCAGCGATCTGCTGGCGTCCGTCGCGATCGAGAAGGCGTCGCGGCGCACGATCGGCGCGCTCGAGGTGCGGTCTCGCATCTCGCAGCTTCGGCCGATCCAGACCCAGCTCGAGCCGTTCGCGAGCACTAGCAATGCGGTGCTGGTCCGCGGTAGCCACGACATCTCGTCGCGGTGGAACACGCAAGGCTGGCTCGGCATCGAGCAGGTCTACACCGATCACGACAGCAAGCCGCTCGCGCTGCTCCCGACGATGAGCGCTACCCTGAATTTCTGGACGAACAAGACGAACTTTGCCGTCGAGGCCTCGCGCGGCGCGATGCCCAACCTCCAGATCGGGACGATCTCGATCGCGAATCGCGTGGTCATGCGTGGCCTCGTGATGCTCGACGAGGCCAAGCAGCGGGCCGTGAGGTTCTCGGTAGGGGGCATCCACAACGAACCGCTCGGGGAGCTCGACGAGCTCGCCGCCGGGATCTTCGACGTGGCGCAAGCCGACCTCAGCGTCACGACGTCCCTCAACCGCCGGCTGCTCCTGTTCGGGCGCTACTCCGCTTCGCACCAGTTCATGCAGGACAACATGTTGCCGTCGATGACGATGCACGTGCTGCTCGTCGGGGTGTCGGCGCAATACAGCAGCACCGGCAAGCCGCGGCGGCCCATGCCGACAGCCGGCCGCCGCGTGGACAACGTCGATGGTGTGCAACCCGACGGCCCGAGCCCCGAGAGCGTGAAGCAATGAGGCGCCTCCTCATCGCGACGCTGCTGTTGGGCTGCGTCCCAGGCTGCGTGATGTACCTGAACCCGCTGTGCGACGATCGGATCCGCAATGGCGACGAGACCGATATCGATTGCGGCGGCACGTGTGGCGCGTGCGAGGTGGGCGATCGCTGCTACTCGGATCGCGACTGCGGTGAGGGGACGTGTAGCGACGAGCGGTGCGCGCCCCACGCCTGCGCGAATGGCGTGCAGGATGTCGACGAGACCGACGTCGACTGCGGGGGCTCCACGTGTCGCAAGTGTAGCGGCGGGCACGCGTGTGCGAGCAATGCGGACTGTTTCAGCGATGACTGCGTGTCGTCCACGGGCAGGTGCTTCGAGCTCCCTGTCGTCCAGTTCCGCGATGCCGTGCGTTACCCGACCGGCACCAAGGCGTACATGGTGCGCGCTGGCGATCTCGACGCCGACGGTGACCTCGACCTGTTCGCGGCGAACGAGCTCGACAGCACGATCACCGTGCTGCGTAACGAGGGGTTGCGCACCGGCACGTTCGCGACGCTGCCGCCGCCGACCGAGGCCGGGTTTCCGACCGGCGCCTACCCGACGGGCGGTGCGATCGCGGACTTCAACGTCGATGGTGTCGCCGACGTGATCACGGCGGACTACCATGGCAACTCGGTGACCATCTCTCTCGGTTGGGGCTCGGGCGACCACTACACGCTGCTCGCGCCTGGCACGTTCCCGACCGTCGCGGGTGCCGAGACCTCGAACCTCGCCGTCGGGGATCTCGATGGCGACGGCCTCCCCGACGTCATCGCGACCAATCCGCAAGCCTCGTCCGCGAGCATCTTCCTCGGCCGCGGCGACGGCACCCTCGGCCGCGCACGCGACGAGGTGCTGGGCATCGCCGGCATCTCGGAGCCGTATTCGGTCGCGATCGGCGACTACGACGGCAACGGCACCCAGGACGCAGCGATCGCCGACAACACCAGCGCGAGCGTGTTCGTGCTCCTCGGCAACGGCGACGGCACGTTCTCCCAGGGGCCGAACCAACCCGCGCTCGATGGCTTGCCGTCGTTCATCATCATCACGCACGACGTGAACCTCGACGGCATCCTCGACCTCGTGTGCGCGAATCGCAGCAGCGACGACGTCAGCGTCCTCCTCGGGCGGGGCGACGGTGGCTTCCGGCGGGCCATCGTGTCGAGCACGGGGGCCGGCACCGGGCCCTACTCGGTCGCGATCGCCGACTTCAATGTCGACGGTGTGCCCGACGTCGTGACCGCGAACTTCATGTCCGACACCGGCAGCGTGCTACTCGGCGTGGGCGACGGCAGCTTCGAGGCGCCGATCGATGCCGGGCTCACCGGCAACTCGTCCTACGGAGTCGCCGCGGGTGACTTCAATGGTGACGGCAAGCCGGACTTTGCGGTCGCCAACGCGCTCTCGAACGATGTCGCCGTGAAGATCAGCCGGTCGTACTGACGTCAGGGCGAGGGCGCTTGCGCGATTCCGCGGAAGACGTAGTTGGTGCCGGCTGCGGGCAGCGAGGTCACGGCAGGCGTGAGGGTCACGCCATCGTCGAGGAACGTCAGGAGCTGGTTGTTATTGGTCTGCGTCGTCGTTACGACGATGCGCACGCTGGTACCGTCGCGGAACGCTGCGATCCGGTTCGTGTTGTTCGTCCCCGCGAAGGAAGGGAGGAACCCCGTCTGTAGTTCCCACGTGGTGCCGTTGAACAGGTACTTCTTCACGTTGAGCGTCCCAGCCACCGCGCCGCCGTCGTTCGCGATGTACATCGTGTCCGCGCCCGGGACCGAAGGGTTGAGATCGAGCATCGCGATCGCGCCCGCGCTCGCGATCGTCGCAACGTTCGTGAAGCCCTGGCCCGTCGTGCTCGGCGTACCCGTGCCGATCGCCGTGACCGTCGTCGCGGTGTGCGTGTACAGCTGGCCCGCGACGACGTGAATGGCGCGGGCAGTGGCGGGTGTCGTAGCGACCTGTACCGTCGTTCCCGTGCTGCCCAGCGTGGCATAGCGCACGCCATCGCTATTGCCTGCGGCCCAGAACGAAGAGCCGTCGACCGACGTCACGCCGCGAATATTCTGGCCGCTGAAGGCATCGATGAGCGTCGAGGTATCGATGTTGCCTGCGGCATCGATTCTGCCGGCCACGCGCAGCACTGCGCTGGTCACGGACGTGTTCACGCTCGCGGTTCCGGGCATCGTCGCGTAGCCGCCGATCGTGACGAATCGACCATCGTCCGAACGCGAGAGCTGCGCTTCTGTGACCGCGGACCCCGAGATGGTGAGCGGGTTGTTGGAACCCGACTGCGCGACCGGCAGCGGGAGTGTGCGCACGATACCGCCGTCACTGACTCGCCGTTCTTCGATCGCGACAGGTGCGGCCGTCGTTCCGAGCGTAGTGCCGTCGCCGACTTTGGCGACCCAGAACGTCAAGTCGCACGTGGGCGCGGTGCCGCCCCACGTGTTGGCCGCGTTGCATGTACGGCTCGCGCCACCAACCAGAACGCGTTCGGCGTCGCACGCGTAGATCGCCGTTGACGGAACGAACCCACCATTGTCCACCACGACCGTGCCACCCGTCGGGGCCGCCAGAGGGCCGCAGTACGGCTTTGTCGAAACAGCAACGGCGTAGGTTCTCGTCGAGGCGTCCTGCGCTGTTACGACGTAGTCCGGGTCGCTGGTGAAGTTGACGGGGGTGACGCTGCTGATCTGCGGCACGTTGTTGATCGAGACCTGGACCCCCGTCATCGTGAAGGTCGGGATCAGCGCCGTGACGTCGGCGCCCGTCGGCAGGTCGATGTCGATGAGCCCGAAGTCGACGTCTTCCGTGATGGTGCCCACGAAGTCAGCGGGCAGGCCCGGGTTGTTGGCCTTGAGGAACGCGAACGCCGTGATGGCCTTGGTCGTGCTCGGCGCCGTCACGGTGACGGTGACCGTGTAGTCCTGCGTCGAGTTGTCGGCCGCGCGGATGCGGTAGACGACGGGGCTCGAGAAGTTGTTGGCGGTCACGCCGTCGACCTGCGCGACCGAGTTGACGGTCGCCTCGATGCCGGTGATCGCGAATGACGCCTTCAGTGCCGTGACGGTGGTGCCGAACGGTACCGTCAGCGCAACGGTGTGGAGGCCCTGATCGATGGTGCCGGTGACGTTCGCCGTGAGGCCGGGGTTGTTCGCCGTCAGGAACGCGAATGCGGTGAGCTGCTTCGCACTGCTGGGGGCGATGGTGACCGTCACCGTATAGATGCGGCTCGTGGTGTCAGCCGCGGTGACGGTATAGACGACAGGTCCGGTGAAGTTGTTGGTGGTGATGCCGCTGCTCTGCGCCGTGCCGCCAATGGCGACGGAGACGCCGGTGGTGGAGAACGTCGCGACGAGCGCCGTGACGTTGGTGCCGAACGGAACGGTCGCGGTGATCGTGTTGGTGCCGTCGTTGATGGTCGCGTCGACGTCGGCACCGAGGCCGGGGTTCAGGGCCGAGGTGAACGTGAACGCCGTGATGGCCTTCGCGGGGTTGGCCGCGACGGTGACCGTGACGGTGTACTCGCGAAACGTCGTGTCTTCGGCGGTGACGCGGTAGATGACGGGCGCGGCGAAGTTGTTCGGCGTCAGGCCGCTGTTCTGCGCGACGCCGCCGATGGTGACGGTGTCGCCGGTGGTGGAGAACGTCGCGACGAGGGCCGACACGTTGGTGCCGAACGGTACGGTCGCGGTGATGTGATCGCCGTTGATCTGCGTGCTGATGTCCGCGGTCAGCGCCGGGTTGTCGACATCGAGGAACGAGAACGCGGTGATCTCCTTCGCGGTGTTGGGCGCGATGGTGATGGTCACCGCGTAATCCTGGGTCGAGTTGTCCGCGGCTCGCACGCGGTAGGTGACGGTCGAGCCGAAGTTGTTCGGCGTGGTGCCGCTCGCCTGCGTGGTGCCACCAACCGTCACCTCGACGCCCGTGGTGGAGAACATCGCGACGAGGGCCGAGACGTCGGTGCCGAATGGCACGGTCGCCGTGATGGTGGTGTCGGTGATCGTCGCGATTACGTCTGTGGACAGCGCAGCGTTGTCGGTGTCGAGGAACCGGAAGTCGGTGATCGCCTTGGCGGTGTTGACAGCGATGGTGACGGTGACCGTGTAGTCCTGGAACGAGCCATCGTCCGCGGTCACGCGATAGGTGACAGCGCTCGAGAAATCGTTGGCCGTCATGCCGCTGACCTGCGCCGTGCCGTTGACGGTGACGGTGTCACCGGAGGTGACGAACGTCGCCTTGAGCCCGGTGACGTTGGTGCCGAACGGGACCGTCGCCGCGATCGTGAGGCCATTGATCTGCGCATCGACATCCGCGGTGATGACGCCCGGGTTGGCGGTGCTGGTGAACGAGAATGCCGTGATGTCCTTGGCGCTGTTCTGGGCGATCGTGACGGTGACCGTGTAGTCCTTCGTCGAGCCGTCGGCCGCGGTGACGCGGTACGTGACGGCGCTCGCGAAGTCGTTGGCCGTGGTGCCGCTGACCTGCGCGGTGCCGCCGACGGTGACACCGGTACCGGTCGTGGTGAAGCTCGCGACGAGCGCGCTGACATCGGTCCCGGACGGGACGGTCGCTGCGATCGCGGTACCGTTGATCTGGGCGGTGACGTCGGCGGAGAGCGCGGTGTTCGCGTTGTCGGTGAACGAGAACGCGGTGATGTCCTTGGCGGTGTTCGCGGCGACCGTGACGGTGACGGTGTAATCGCGCGTCGAGCCATCGCCTGCGGTGACGCGGTAGGTGACGGGACTCGCGAAGTTGTTCGCCGTGGTGCCGCTGACCTGCGCGGTGCCGCCGACGGTGACCGAGCTACCGGTCGTCGAGAACGTGGCAACGAGGGCCGCGACGTTGGTGCCGAACGGCACGGTGGCCGTGATGTTGTTTCCGTTGATCGTGGCGGTGACATCGGCGGACAGCGCGGTGTTCGCGGTGTCGGTGAACGAGAACGCGGTGAGCTCCTTGGCGGTATTCGCAGCGACCGTGACGGTCACCGTGTAGGTACGCATCGAGCCGTCCTCGGCGACGACCTGATAGGTCACCGGGCTCGAGAAGTCGTTCGCGGTGACCGCGCTCGTCTGGGGGGTGCTGCCGACCAGCACGCTCCTACCGGTGGTGCTGAACGTCGCGACCAGCGCGGTGACGTTGGTGCCGGTCGGTACGGTCGCGGAGATCTGATCGCCGTTGAGCGTCGCGTTCACGGTGGCCGACAGCGCCGTATTGGCAGCGTCGGAGAACGAGAACGCCGTGATGTCCTTCGCCGAGCTAACGCCGCCGTCGGGCCGGTTCGACGACAGGTTGTCGCCGCAGCCGACGACGAAGAGGAGGAGCGCTACGAAGGTAGCGAGCCGTCGAAGATGTAGAGCAAGAGCACCGCGCATATTGGCGCGACGCTAACACGCACGAAAATTGCGTACGTGGCGCTACGGTGACGCGTCGGCGGTCTTGCTGTCCTTGCTGTACGAGATCAGCGGCGCGCCATGCTTCTCGATGACGTCCTCGTTGATGATGACCTCGTTCACCGACTGGCCGGGCGTGTCGTACATGATGTCGAGTAGCGCGCTCTCGAGGATCGCGCGCAGACCGCGGGCACCGCTCTTTTGCTCGGCGGCCATCGACGCGACCTTGGTCAGCGCGCCCTTGCCGAACTTGAGCTTCACGCCGTCCATCTCGAAGAGCTTCTGATACTGCTTCACGAGCGCGTTCTTCGGCTGCGTGAGAATCTGCACGAGCGCCTCTTCGGAGAGCTCGTGGAGGGGAGCGATCACGGGGAGGCGTCCGATGAACTCGGGGATCATGCCGTACTTCAGGAGGTCTTCCGGCTCGACCTCCTGGATGAGCTCCCACTGGCTGCGCTCGACCTTCTTGTTCATGCCGGCGCCAAAGCCGATCATCTTCTGACCGACGCGGTTCTCGATGATGTCCTCGAGGCCGGTGAACGCGCCGCCGCAGATGAACAGAATATTGGTCGTGTCGACCTGCAGGAACTCCTGCTGCGGGTGCTTGCGGCCACCCTTGGGCGGGACGCTCGCGGTGGTGCCTTCGATGATCTTGAGCAGCGCCTGCTGCACGCCTTCACCGGACACGTCACGCGTGATCGACGGGTTGTCGCTCTTGCGTGCGATCTTGTCGATCTCGTCGATGTAGACGATGCCGCGCTGCGCACGCTCGATGTCGTGATCGGCGTTCTGCAGAAGCGAGACGATGATGTTCTCGACGTCCTCGCCGACGTAGCCCGCCTCGGTGAGGTTGGTGGCGTCGGCGATCGCGAACGGCACGTTGAGGATGCGCGCGAGCGTCTGCGCGAGCAGCGTCTTGCCCGAGCCGGTGGGCCCGAGGAGGAGGATGTTCGACTTCTGCAGCTCGACATCCTCGTCGGCACCCGCGCCCGACGTCTTGTGGTCGATGCGCTTGTAGTGATTGTGGACGGCGACCGCGAGGATCTTCTTCGCGCGGTCCTGCCCGATCACGTACTCGTCGAGGACCTTCTTGATCTGCGCCGGCTTGGGGATCGAGGTGGTCCCATACGACTGGTCCTCCTTCTCGATCTCCTCGGCGATGATGTCGTTACACAGCCCGATGCACTCGTCGCAGATGTAGACGGTAGGGCCCGCGATCAGCTTCTTCACTTCCTTCTGCGCCTTGCCGCAGAAGGAACACGTCAGGGACGCACCGTCACGTTTCTCGATCGGCATCGCTCACCGGACCGTAGCACGTCCTCGCGCTACTTCTTGTCCTCGGGCTTCTTCTTGGCCGTGATCAGGACCTCGTCGATGATTCCGTATTCCTTGGCCTGCGGCGCGGACATGAAGTTGTCGCGGTCGGTGTCGTTCTTGATGCGGTCGACGCTCTGCCCGGTGTGCTTCGAATACAGCTCGTTCAGCGTGTCGCGGGTCTTCAAGATCTCCTTGGTGTGGATCTCGATGTCCGTCGCCTGACCCTGGAAGCCCGCGAGGGGCTGGTGGATCATCACGCGCGAGTGGGGGAGGGCGTAGCGCTTGCCCTTGGTGCCGGCGGCGAGGAGGAAGCTACCCATCGACGCTGCCTGGCCCATGCAGATCGTCGCCACGTCGCAGTGGAGGTACTGCATCGTGTCGTAGATCGCGAGACCCGCCGAGACGTGACCGCCGGGCGAGTTGATGTAGAGCATGATGTCCTTCTCCGGCTCCTCGGAGTCGAGGAACAGGAGCTGCGCGATCACGACGTTGGCGACGTCATCATTGATCGGCGTGCCGAGGAAGATGATCCGGTCCTTGAGGAGTCGAGAGAAAATGTCCCATCCACGCTCACCGCGGTGCGTCTGCTCGATGACCGTCGGGACCAGATAATTCATCGCTGGCTTCATTGGATCGACTGTACGAGCGCATGCGAGCGCGCGCAATGCACCCAGGCCGCAGCTACCTTCTCGGGGAGGGCGCCGTCGTGAGCCCTGCTCAGGAAGCGCAGTTGATTAGCGCTTGCCGGCGGTGAACTTGGTGAGCTTGGCTTCGACCTCGTTGGTCGTGCCGTGGTGCGCGTAATGGTACCGCGCGACACCGGTGCCGGGCTCGAGCGTGTACGTCTGCTCGTCGGGGCCGGTGTAAAAGGACAACGTGTAGCCGGTCTCGACCGCGGCGACTTGCCAGCAGTAGACCATCTCCGGGCTCGGGCAGATCTTCTGGCCGTCGATCACCGGCCAGGTGAACCAGCCCTCGGCGCCATCGAGCACGGGTTCGGGCGAGCTGCCGAACATGAAGTTGTTGCCCGAGCGCAGCACCGTCTTCTCGCTAGGCGCTGGAGTCGTGGAGGCCTCGAGGTCCGCCAGGTCCGTCGGCCAGCCCTTGATACGATACGCGGTGACGCCGTTCGCTTCCTTGGCGTCGAGCACTTCCGTTGTCCACGTCAGCGACTTCGTCGTCTCGCGATTCGCTTCCGGATCGTAGCGCTTGATGGTGACCTGGTATTCCCACTTCGCGCCGCGCGCGAGCGGAAGCGGATCCGCGGTGATCATCTCCTGCGACGACATCGCGCGCTTCTTCGACGAGCTACTACAGCCACCGAGGAACACCAGGATCGCGACACACGAGAGACCAACCAACCGGTTCATGACCAACGACATCCTACTCCCATCGAGGACGAATCTGGTAGGGTCCCGCGATGGCGATCACGAGCCGTTTGTCAAAGCTGCTGCCGGTGCCTCGGCTCGACGGTGGACGCAACCTCGTCCGCGACGCCTGGAACGTGCTCAGCGGCATGCCGGGCGGCAAGGTCGTCTTCTCCCGCCTCATTGGCCGGATGGCGCCTTACACCTCTTCGATCGGGGCAACCGTCACGGTCCTCCGGGCCGGCTACGCCGAGGTCACGATGGCCGACCGCAAGGCGGTCCGGAACCACCTCAATTGCGTCCACGCGATCGCCCTCGCTAACCTCGCCGAGCTCGCTGGTAACGTCGCCCTGGCGTACTCGATGCCGGATGACGCCCGGTTCATCGTCAGTGGAATGCAGATCGAATACGTGAAGAAGGCGCGCGGAACGATCACCGCGATCGGCGAGCCTCCGGTCCCGCGGTCCTCGGTGCGCGCCCAGTTCGAGGTCCCGGTCACACTCCGCGATCCCAGCGGGGACGAGGTGGCCAAGGTCGTGCTGCACAGCCTGGTCGGTCCCAAGCCCGGGACGGCCAATGACCGCCGCGACGTGAACTGATGCAAGCTCCGGCGTCGCCGGGGCGCGCAGCGGCGCCGAACGGCGGCGCGAAGGTGAATCGATCAGGAATTCGCGTCGTCGGATCAGGCGTCGTATCTCTGTGGAGGGCTTCATGTACGTCACTCGTGTCGTCGCGGTTGCTGCGGCGCTCTTCGGGGCCATGGGCCTCGCCCATGCCGACGAGCCCGCGGATTTCGTCAAGGACGCCCGGCTGTTCCACCGCGTGGTCGCCTGCGGCCCAGGGGACCCGTTCCCCGAGACCATCGACGCAGCCACCGTGGACAAGCACTGCGCCGAGATGGCCAAGCGATACGAGAGCTTCCGCGCCAAGTACCTGACCCCGGCCAGCGAGTTTTTCGGCAAGCTGCGGCCGGCCGGGCTCCCGACCACGGTCGTGTACCCGTTCGGCGGAGGCGACCTGGCGGGCGCCCTGGTCACGTACCCAGATGCGAAGGAGATCACGACGATCTCCCTCGAGCACGCGGGCGACCCGACCCGGCTGGCCACCATGAACAAGGCCAAGCTACGGGAGGCCTTGGGGAATTACCGAGCGGCGGTCGCCGGCCTCATGTCCCTCAACGACTCGACGAGCGAGAACATGCGCAAGCTCGAGGTGGGCGGGATCCCAGGCCAGCTGTCGTTCCACATGATGGGGGCGACGGCCCATGGATACGAACCGGTCAGCCTCAAGTACTTCCGGCTCGAGCCGGATGGCTCCATCCACTATCTGACAAAGGCAGAGATCGACGGGCTGGCGGCCAAGAAGGCCAAGAAGAAGAAGGGCGGCTGGGTCGACACCGACTTCTCCGAGGCGTTCACGAACATGGAGCTCACGCTCGTCAAGAGCAGCGACCCGACCGGGCCGAAGATCATCCACCGGCACATCGCGGCCAATCTGGCGAACAACGCGTTCACCGGGTCGCCCCTCGAGAAGCACCTGCAGGCCAAGGGGAAGATCGTCGCGATGACCAAGGCCGCGAGCTACCTGATCTGGAACTCCGGGTTCTCCGGCATCCAGAACTTCCTGCTCGCCAACATGCAGTGGATGGCCTCGGACGCGACGGGGATCACCCCCAAGGCAGCCAAGAAGGCCGGGTTCACCCAGACCACCTACGGAACGTTTACCGGTGCCTTCCTCGAGGAGGCCGACCCGACCGTGAGCGAAGCGATGGTCAAAATGTGGGCGTCCCAGCCCCGTCGCAAGCTGCCGTTCAGGTATGGCTACCCCGACGCGGAGAAGCACGTCCACTTGATGATCACCGCCCCGGAGACCAAGAAATGAAGCGTTCGCTTGCCGCGCTCGTGCTCCTCGCGTCCATCGCCGGCGTCTCGTACGCCGAAGACCCGTCGATCGGGTCCAAGGCGACGGAAGAGACACCTGCGACGGTGAGCGAACCGCCGGCCGCCGACGAGCCCGCGCCGAGTGAAGCTCCGGCATCTGCCCCCGCACCCGCGCCCGCACCGACGCGCGCGCGGATGACCGTCAGCCAGCCGCGCGCCTCGATGAGCCCGCGGATCAAAGACGACGGGGAGAGTCGGCTCGACAAGAAGGAAGACGAGGTCGCGGGGGGCAAGCACTGGCGGGTGAAGACGGCGCAGGGGGCCGTCCACGTGTGGATTCCTCCCGGCTACGACCGGGACATCGCGGGGACCGTGGTCTACGTCCACGGCTACTGGACCGACGCAGACGGTGCGTGGCGCGATCACGCCCTCGCGCGGCAGTTCAAGGCGAGCCGGCAGAACGCGATGTTCATCGTGCCCGATGCGCCGTCGTCGAACGAAGAGCGTGTGCAATGGCCCGCACTCACGGATCTGCGCCGGGCAGTGACCCGCGCAAACATCAAGCTCCCCGATGGGCCGATCATCGTGATGGGCCACTCGGGCGCATTCCGCACCGTCATGCAGTGGGTCGACCACCGCCACGTCGACAAGATCATCCTGCTCGACGCGATGTACGCGGGCGAGGCGGCGTTCGATGCGTTCATCGCGAGCGGCAAGCGCGCCGACGAGCACAAGCTGATCGTCGTTGCGGCGAGCACGGCCGCGGGCTCGAAGGCGTTCGCGAACAAGTACAAGTTCGCCGTCACGCGCGAGAAGATGCCGGACTCGGCGGGTGGGTTCTCGAAGCGCGAGCGCGGCGCGAAGCTGCTCTACATCCGGTCACAGTTCGATCACATGGGCATCGTGACCAGCAAGAAGGTCATCCCCACGCTGCTCCGCGTGACCTCGCTGAAGTCGCTCTAACGGTACCCGGGCGAGCTGGGAGACCAATCCTTCGCGCGCGACAAGCGAGCACGCGGTGCTCACGGATTACTCGTCGGGGACGCGCGGCAAAGAACCTCGATCCCGGCGACGGCTCTCGCGCGGGAGCTATACGTGGTACCGCGCAGGGCAGTTCACGACGATTGCCGGAGGGCTAGGCTGTGGCCAATCTGCACTTCTACCAGTGGCAGGGATTGATGGAAGGCACGCTGGTTTCGGGGATCGACGCGGCGGCCGAGGTGCTCGACGCCTGATACCTTTGCGGCGTGGCATTTGTCCTCGCCGTTCCGCCGTGTGATCGACAGGCCCGCGAGCTCGCGTCGCGCCTGGACGTTCCTGTCATCACGCCCGAAGTACGGCAGTTTCCCGACGGCGAGCTCTACGTTCGCATCGACGCTGACGTCGCGGGGCACGACGTGATCCTGGTCGCCGGCCTGCACGAGCCCGGCGACAAGTTCCTCCCGATCGCGTTCCTCGCGGGCACGGCGCGCGACCTCGGTGCGCGCAAGGTCGGGCTCGTCGCGCCGTACCTGGCGTACCTGCGGCAGGACAGCCGGTTTCATCCGGGCGAGGGCGTGACGGCAACGTATTTCGGCCGGCTCCTGTCGAGCACGGTCGACTGGCTGGTCACCGTCGATCCGCATCTCCATCGGTTGGCGTCGCTCGATCGCGTCTACTCGATCCCGACGACGATCGCGCGCGCGGCGCCGGCGATCGCGCACTGGATCGCGGAGAGGATCGAGAAGCCGATGCTCGTCGGGCCCGATGCCGAGAGCGCGCAATGGGTGAGCGCGGTCGCCGCCGGCTGCGGTGCCCCATACGTTATCCTCGAGAAGACTCGCCGCGGCGATCGCGACGTCTCGGTGTCGTCGCCGACTGGCGCGCTGAACGGCCATACGCCGGTGCTCGTCGACGACATCGTGTCGACGGGGAAGACGATGGTCGAGGCCACGCGGGTGCTGCTCGCGGCGGGCAGTGCGGCGCCGATGTGCGTGGCGATCCACGCCGTGTTTGCCGATGCGGTGGATGTGGAGCTGTTGGCCGCGGGGGCGCGAGGCATCGTCACGTGCGACACGATCCCGCACGCGACCAATCAAATCTCCGTCGCGGGGGCGCTCGCCGACGCCGTGCGCGGACACCTCAGCTGACGAGTCGGACGAGCGCGTCGACGGCGCTGGTGTCTTCGCCTCCATTCGCGATCACGTCCGGGACCAGCGGAGGTTCGTAGCGCTCGCCCGCGCCGGGCATGGTCGGGGCGTCACCGCGCCGGGCCTTGGCGTAGAGGCCCTTGGGGTCGCGCTCGGCGCAGGTGGACGGATCGACGCGCACCCAGACCTCGATGAACCTCGGGGCGAGCGTGCGCGCATGATCGCGGTGCGTGCGGCGGGGCGCGGTGGCTGCGACGAGGACGAGGTGGCCTTGGCGCGCGAGGAGGGCCGCGAGACCCGCGAGTGCGCGATAGAAGGCTGCGCGTTCGTCGTCGGAATAGCCGGACATGCCGAGCGCCACGCGCAGCTCGTCGCTATCGAGGAGGATCGACGGCGATGTCAGCGCCGCGCGCACGTGCGCAGCGAGCGTGGTCTTGCCCGAGGCGGGGAGGCCGGTGAACCAGATGACGGCGCCGGTGGTCACGGGAACAGCTCTTCGGCCCACACCGGATCGAGCGTGCCGACGCGCAGCACGTCCTCGGCGAATCCGAGCAGCTGGTCGCGGCCATGTGCGCTGAGGTTTGGATAGAACACCGGATTTGCGACGACAAGCGCGCGCCATGCGAAGAACGGCGGGGCGACGTCGAGGACCTCAGGATCATCGCGGCGCGTGAGGTAGCGATCCCACCAGCGGCGCCACAGCGGCCCGAAGCCGTGGGCCCAAGCGGCGGGGCGATCGACGGCGAACAGCAGGAAGTTGATCGCCATTGCGGTCAGGTCGTCGGCGGGGTCGCCGCAGCCACCGCGGCTCGCATCGAGAAGTGTGGGCATGTCGCCAGGCCCGAACACGATGTTGAACGGATGAAAGTCGCCATGCGTGCGGGTGAGCCGGTAGTCGCGATCGCGCAGCCGCCAGCGCCAGGTCGCGCACTGTTGCTCGAGCCCGTGGAGGCGCAGCATGGTGGCGCCGGGCACCGAGGCGGGGTAACCGTCGACGATGCCGTAGATGCCCTCGCCGGTGCCGACGAGATCTCGAATCGCGCGCCGGTAGCGCGTGCCCGGCGGTCTCAGCGGGACGTGCAGCGCGACGAGGTAGTCGACGAGGGCATCGATCCGGGCGAGGTCGGTCGCGGTCGCGACGAAGGTGTCGGCGATGCGGCGCAGATCGTGGGCGTAGATCGTTCCCTGCGCGTAGCCGGTGATCAGATACAGCTCGCTCGCGTCCCGGATCGACTGCAGCGAGCCGTCGTAGCGCATCACACCGAGATCGATGGGCGCGACGTGGCCCGGCGTCGCGCTGAAGTCGTCGAATGCCTGGATCGCGGAGGCCGCACGATCGGCGCGACGATCGTGGCCGAACTCGTTAGCCGAAGCGACGCGCCACACGAGCTCGAGCGGCGTACCGCGGTCGCCGGCGAGCACGATCCGCACGGGCATGCCGTAGCCGGCCGCCTTCTCGGTCGTGCCGCTCGTTGCCCCGGTGTCGGGGGCAAGCGGCTCGATCGCGATCACGCGTCGGCCGGGGAACAGGCGCGCGAGGTGCTCGCGGAGGCGAGGCTCGAGCGAGAACGTCGGGATCCGCGCGGCGCCCACGGCTACTTCCGGTACACGCCGATCACGCGGAACTGTCCGTTGGTCGGATTGCGGGCGAGGTGGACGTGGGTCGACAGAGGCTTGCCGCGCCCGCGCGTCGTCAGCTTGAGGATCGTGTAGCGGTCGCCGCCGGGGGCGACGGTGAGCGGGCTGGTGCAGTTGTGCCCGTTAGGCTGTGCGCGGATGCTGAACGGCTGACTGATCTCCTGGTCGTACCGGTTCGCGGTCACCATGTGATAGCGCGTGTTCGCCGCGGACTCGACGAGGTGGTTCGTCAGCATCAGATCGTCGAAGCAGACGTAGACGCCCTCGTTGCCCTGCATCACGCGGAACCGATCGAGAGGGTTGACCTGCGAGAACCAGTACTGCCCGGTCGCGCGCTGCCGCAGGATGATCTGCTGCGCGAGGTACTCCTCGGCGATCGGATCGCTGAGGCGCCCCGCCTTCACTGCAGCGCGGATCTGCTGCGGGGTGAAGCTCATGATGATCTTCGTGGCCCAGTAGTTGTCGATACGATCGGCGACCAGCAGCGGCAGGTACGACGGTGTGTACGTACGCCACTTGCCCGGATCGAAGTTGTGCGCCTCGTAGAGGCCCACGCCGGTCAGCGTCGGGCGCGTTCGATCCTCCCACACGCGCTCGTTGGTGCCGACGGATAAGAAGGTCGTGAGTGACGCGACTGGGTCGAAGGCGTAGACGTAGCCGCGTCGCTGGTCGCGTTTGCCGGCCGCCATCGCGCCGAACGCACTGCCGAAATCGACGTGGTAGTGCTTCACGTAGTGGTCCTTCGGGTTCGCCGGATTCGGGATCCAGACGTCGAGGGTGTTGGACTCCTTGACGTCGGTCTGATCGATCCACGCGAACATCGCGTAAAGCCCTCGTAGGTCGCGCCGCAGCTCGTGCGGAATGACGTCGTTCGGATCGTCCCTGCGGACGCCCCGATCGGGGTGCCCACCGAGCGCTTTGCCTTCGACGATCCTCGAGGCCATGCCGCGGATCTCGCCGTTCGGCCCCATCACGATGAGGTCGTAGATCCTCTGGAGATCCTCGGGGCGCATCGGCCGCTTCTTGTTGAGGTCCTTGTACGTGGAGCTCGCGACGAGCCGGATGTCGCTCCGGTTGACCTTGACGACGTAGTCCTCGGGGACGTTGAAGCCCGCGGCCCACACCAAGCGGTTCGCGATCACAGCCGCGGCGGTCTCGGTCTCGGGGAGGCCGTCGAGATCGAACTTGAGCAAGTACGTGTAGCCGCGCGCATCCTTGATCACGAGACCGGGGGTGACACCTCCGGTCTTGGTCGACACGACCGTCCACGGCAAATGCTCCTCAGGGTTGCCGCTGACGGCCGGACCCGCGTGGACCTCCTCGGGCGTGAGCTTCTCCTTCGTGATCCGGTTGGTGAACCATGTCGAGTCGGGCACCTCGTCGAGCGCGTTGATGCCTTGCGCACGTTGCGGCCGCGGGAGGGAGAGCCCGCGCATGACGCGGCTGTAGAACGAGCCGTCGAACTGATAGAAGACCATCAGATAGAGCCGCTCCGCCGGAATCTTCGGGGTGTTCTGCTTGTCGGCGACACGCGTCACGATCGGCTGATTCGCATAGCGGACGGTGGTCGCCTTGGTCGGCTTGTTCGACGCGCACGCGATGAGAGGCACCAACGCGAGAGGCAACAGGCGAGGGATGATCTTCATTGGCTACTCACTCTCAGCTGGGGTTCGAACGCGGGCTCGAAGACGAGGTTCAGGAACACGCCGCCGTCGATCGACGAAGCGATCTGGGCGCGCGTGAGGAACGTGTTCGCGGTGTACGCCTGGATGCCGAGGCCGAATCCGACGCGCATGTTGTCGAGTGACAGGTCGTCCCAGTCTGGGAACACGCGGCCCACGTCGACGAACAGGCTGGTGGCGATGGTCTCGGAGAGGTCCCACTCGTATTCCGCGCTCGCGACCGCGGCGAGCTTGTCGCGGAAGCGACCGGGGTTGTAGCCGCGGAGGAATTGTGGCCCACCGAGCCCGGGGAGCTCGGTGAACGGCGCGTCTTCGATGTTTCCGGTAATGCCCTCGCCGTGGAACCGGAGCGCGAGCACGCGCGGGCCCATGCCGAGGCGAACGAGCTTGTGGATGTCAGCGCCGTAGCGGAAGTAGTCCTTGCCGACGTCGACGAGCGCGCGCCCGCCGTACACGGACACCAGCCAACCCTGCGACGGGATGCCCTTGGACTCCCAATCGTCCCACCGGCGCCGCGTGTCGAGGCGCAGCTCGACCTCGCCGTAGGCGATCTGGTAGCCGGGATAACCGGTGAGGACCATGGTGTCGTACTCGGCGTCGATCGGTGGGTCGTTGAGGCGGCTCGAGATGTCCGACGACGTCTCGACGTCCGCCACCGTGGCACCGGGGCGGATGTGGAAGCCCTTGCCGAACGGGCGGTAGTCGAGCGCGGCGGACCCGCGTGCCTGGCCCTGGAAGTAGCGTGTCTGGATCGCGGTGGGGTTGATGTAGGGATCGATCATCAAGTCGACCGGAGGCGCGTCGATCTCGTTCCCGTTGCCGATGCCGTAGAACCACTCGGCCGGGTTGCGGTCGTAGAGCACCTCGAGGCCGAGCGTGAGGTTCTCGCCGAGCATGTCGCCCGACATGAAGCGCGCGAGGAGTGTGGCGCGCGAGGCCCAGCCGATCACGGCCTTGCCCAGGAAGGACTCGCCATAGCCCAGCTTGTCGTCGAGAACGCCCTGGACGCCGATGTTGGGACCGAAGCCGGCATCCCAGCCGACGACAGGATAGGCACCAGCCTTTCCATCGCTGGTGAAGAACCACCGGCGAGCGCGCTCGGCCAGGTGGTACCGATCGCCGAGGTACACGATGCTGCGCGCGGGCGTCATCACCACCCCGAACGCGAGCTTGGGCACGAACAACAGGGCCTGCCCCGCCTGGCGCGCGTCGGAGTCCTCGCCCTTGTAGTCGTCGAGGCGGCCGCTCTCCTGGCCGGGACGTGCGACCGCTCCCTCGTCGGATGGCACTGGCGGCGGCGCGGGCATCGGCGGCTCGGCTGACTGGGCGTGCACCGTGCTCGGAACGAGCACCGAACACGTGACCAGCGCGAGGACGGCCCAGTCTCGTATGGCTCTCATGCGGATGCTCCTGCTCCGGCGTGCGCCGGCGTCCACGACTGCGGGCTCGTTTCCTGGCGAGCACCGAGCAGTCGATGCTGGTGCGCGATGCCCGCTGCGATCGCGATCCAGATCACCACCAGCACCACGTTCACGAGCGCGATCTCGCGTGCGCTGAGGGACAGCTGATGGATGCCAACTCCGACGACGATCGCGGAGAGCGTGTCGCCCGCGCGCACGAAGAAGGTGTCGATCGCGGCCTTGGCCTTGTACTTCACGGCGCGCGACGTGCGCAGGAATAGCGCCTGCCGCACCGTGTTCTGCAGGGAGTAGTCGAGCCCGTTCTCGGCGATCTTCGCGAGCCGGACCAGCGCGAGGCCACCGACAACGCCGATCAGCGTGTACACGCCGAGCGCGACGAGTGGCAACACGAACAGTGCTCGCCGCACGCCGATCCGCTCGATCACGCGCGACACGACGAACGCCTGGAGGAGGAACGAGAGCACGTTCACCCAGAAAAAGAAGTCGCTGTAGAACGCCTTGATCAGCTCGCGGCGCGCGGCTTCGTCCGTGGGGTACATGGCCTCGGCGTGGCTGCGGATCACGCTCGACAGCACGAACTCGCCCGTCGTGTTGACGAGGTTGAGTACGAGCAGCATGGAGGCGATGAGCAGCAGATAGCGATCGTGGAGGATCAACGAGAACCCACCCGCTCCCGAGGGCGGCAGCTCGGCGAACCCGTTGCCACCCTGACGGTCGTGCACGCGCTCGATGAGGTTGAACACGATCGCCGCCGCGAGCAGGATGCCTGACGCGAGCGGCATGAGCGCATAGGTGTCGAGGGTGCCGGCGATGCGCGGTCCGATGATGGCACCGATCGAGCCGCCGGTCGCGATGATGGCGAACAGCCGCTTGCCCTGCTCCTCGCTGTAGAGGTCGTTTGCATACGACCAGAACTGGGCGATCAAGAGCACGCTCGCGATACCGAGCCAGATGAAGAACGCGAGTCCGATCGACACGCCCGCCTGCCCGAGCAGATAGAACGCGACGAGACAACCCATTGCGACCGCGTACGACGCATTGATCAACCGGATGCGCGGGAGCTGATTGGCGAGCTTGCCGTACCCCCGCACGACAGGAACGAGCATCACCGCCATCACGGCGGTCGCGTAGGTCTTCAGCTCGTCACCACGCAGGCCGAACGAGCCACGCGACAGGATCAGACCCTCGCGCGCCGTCTTGAGCACGTAATACGAGGTGAGGATCAGCAGCACGCACACGAGCATCAAGAGGGCTTGCACCCCCTCGCCAGGCCGCACGAACGTGAACGGTCGCAACAACCCATCGATCACGTGAGAGCGTTTCGCGCGAGAGCTCATGGCGCGATCGATAAGGCTGCAACGGTAGTGCCGCGTAGATCTCCGCAATCGGCGTGCGCGCGCTTTCGTCGCAGCGCACGCTCACGCCGAGGTCGTGGACCCGTTTTCGGGCGAGCGCGGGTGCTCGGAGAGCACGCGCGCCACCTCGTCGGCCAGCTGCGAGCTCGCTGCAGCTAGCGCGGTGCCGATCGCCGCCACGACGTCGTCGATCCTTGCACCCCGCGCATTGCGATCCACCGTGATCACGCCGCTCGCCAGCACGTCATCGGGGCCATCGAGGCGGTACCTGAGCTGTACGCGCCCTGCGCGCTGCGTGCCGCGCTGGACCTCCTCGAAGGCGAGCACCTCGACCTCGAGCGTTGGGACACCGTCGCTCACCGCTTCCACGAGCGGTCGCGTCTCGAACATTTCACGGCTGAGCGCGCGACGAACATAGTCCTCGGGCCGCTCGGTCCACCGCAGATCGTCATAGATCCCGAGCTCGACCGGTGAGGTGCGGTGCACGATCCGGTAGCTCAGGTGAGATCCGGCGGTGACGCGCCCCAGGCGCAGGCGCGGCGGCTTGACCCCGAACGTGGGGGCGCGCTCGCGGACGGGCGTGCTCATGAGCGCTGCGTCCGCGGAGAAGTAGCGTACGTCGACCGGCTTCGACTTGGACGTCAGCGCACAACCGGCAAGAACGAGACTGACCACCAACCCCTTCATCATTGTTCGCGCCTCCTGGTGCGCCCCTTGACGAGCATGTCCGGGGCGCGCTCGATCTCGTTGGCAAGCTCCCGTATCGCGCGGGCGGCATCCGAAACGTCGCGAAGCGTCGCGCGGAGCTCGGAGGAGGAGCTCGAAGTGGCGTTGCCCCCGATCTCGAACATGCGCCGCGCCTTGTCCAGGGCGGTGTCGAGCTTGGCGAGCACCTCCGATGTCTTCTTCGGCAGCTTGGCGCGCTGGATCTCGCGGGTAAAGTCGCGCAGCGAGCGTACGGTCTGCTGCGCGTCGGCGATTGCCTGGCCGACCTTGGGGATGATGCCTTCCTGATCGATCTGATCGAGGCTACGCTCGATCTTGGTCATCACCGCCTCGAACTGATCGGCGAGCTCGGGTAGCCGGCGCTGGATGTCTTCGGCGCCGCTCTCGAGGCCGCGCATCAGTGACTCCCGGGACGGGATGTAGTTCGGTCCTGGCTCGAAGCTCAGCTCGGGGGGCGGATGAGTGGCGGGGTCGACGATCGAGATATCGACGAGGCGAACACCGGTGATGCCCTGGGTGGAGAGCTGCGTGCGTAGCGATGCGGTGTCGCTCGCGCTCCGCAAGAGCTCCGCGGACTTCTCGTCGAGTGCGAGCGTGACAACGACGTGCTGCCCGTCCTCGGCAACCCCGATCGACTTCACGCTGCCGACCGAAACACCGCGGTACTTCACCGCCGCGCCGCGATCGAGGCCCTGAACGGACTCGTTGAAGTATGTGACGTATTCGATCGTCTTCTGTCGCAGATGACGCGCGCCGAGCACCAGCGTCATCGCGATCAGGCCGGCGATCACTGCGAGCGCGAAGATGCCGAGCTTCAAGTGCGTCGATTGCTTGGTCGCCATCATGCTGCCTCCGCGGAGCGAGTGAAGAAGTTGCGGACACGCGGATGGGCGTGGTGAGCGAGATCGCGGGGCACGCCAGCGGCGAGGATGCTGCGGCTCTCGCGATCGAGCAGCACGCAGCGATCGACGATCGTGGTGATACTGCCGAGCTCGTGCGTGACGATCACCACCGTCAGGCCGAGCACGTGGGCGAGCGTGGCGATCAGGCGATCGATCTCGGCCGACGTGATCGGGTCGAGGCCCGAAGACGGCTCGTCGAGGAAGATCAGCGGCGGCTCGAGCGCGAGGGCCCTTGCGATCGCCGCGCGCTTGCGCATGCCACCGGACAGCGTCGACGGCAGCTGAGCGACGGCGTACTCCAGCTCGACCAGGCGGAGCTTGGCGCGCACGATCGCGTCGATCGCATCGTGAGGGAGGCGCGTCCACCGTTCGAGCGGCAGCGCGACGTTCTGGCCGACGGTCAGGGCACCGAACAGCGCGCCCTGCTGGAACATCACGCCGAACGGCGGCGGGCCCCCATGGTCGTGATCCGGCGGGCGGCCACAGATCTCGATGGTCCCCGCGAGCGTGTGCTCGAGACCGATCAGCGTGCGTAGCATCGTCGACTTGCCCGACGCCGAGCGGCCGAGGATGCCGAAGATCTCGCCGGGATGGACCTCGAACGTCGCGTTCTCGATCAGCGCGGTGCCACCCCAGCCGACGGAGATGCCCTTCACGGCGAGCACCGGGTCGATCACAGGCTGTACCCCCGGAAGAGGACGGTCAGCAGCGTGTCGAGCAGCACGATCGCGAACAGGCTCTGCACGACCGTCGCCGTGGTCGAACGGCCGACCTCCGACGCGGAGCCCGAGGTCGCGAGGCCGTTGCGGCAGCCGATGGTCGCGATCGCCGCGCCGAACACCGCGCTCTTCACCAGACCTGTCCACACATCGGACGCGACGAGGACACTGCGCAACTCCGAGAGGTAGCCGTGCGGTGTGAGTCCGAGGCTGCGGACGCCGACGAGAAGACCGCCACCGAGGCCGACGAGATCCGCGAGGAGCGTGAGGGCAGGGGCGATGAGGATCAGCGCCACGATCCTCGGCACCACGAGGTACGAGACTGGGCGAATGCCCATGACTTGAAGCGCGTCGATCTCTTCGTTCACGCGCATGGTGCCTAGCTCCGCGGCGTACGCGGCACCCGACCGGCCCGTGATGATCACGGCGGTCATCAGCGGCCCGAGCTCGCGCGTCACCGAGATGCCGACGATATCGGCGACGAACGGGCTCGCGCCGTACAGCTTGAGGTACGCCATCGACTGGAACGCCATGACGAACCCGACGAGGAAGTTGAGCAGGAGCACGATCGGCAACCCCTCGAGTCCGGCACGTACGACAAGCGACGGTAGGCCGCGCTGATCCATGCGCGCGGGATGGCGCACGATGCCGGCGACCGAGGCCACGAGCTCCCCGAGGAACATCACGCCCGTACGGATGCTGGAGCCCAGGCGTGCGGTCGCCGCGCCCAATCGGCGGACAAAGCCCGGGCTCGGTTCGACGGTCGCGCGCGGCGGAACTTCATCGCCGTGCAACAGGTGCACGACGGATTGCAGGCCGGCGCTCGCTCCGACGAGCGCGCACTCCACGCCGCGACGGATGAGCATCGCGCGGAGCTCGACAAGGAGCGCCATCATCGCGGCGTCGATGACGGTGGCGCCCGTGATGTCGAGATCGAGGCGCGCCTCGGGCCTGGCGGCGGCGGCGGTCAATTCCCGCCAGATCCCGGGGCCATCGTCGATGCGCAGCTCACCCTCGACCACGATGCGTGGTCCATCTCGGGCGATGCGCCAACTGCTCACCCCGGCTCCTCGGTGCAAGTGCGGGACCTCGGGGTTCCGCGTACGACGTGCGTGGGACTCGCAGAGCGTGCGCGGCGGCCTCGACGAGCGAGCTGGACACAGTTCAGTCAACTGCTACATCGCTGCCTCGTGCTCACCTCCATATCCGCAAAGCAACTCTCTGTCGCACTCCTCGTCGCCGTTGCCTTTGGGGGCTGCGGCTTGAATGCCTCGGGGAACGTAGCGGCCAACAAAGATGGCGATCGCTCGCATCTCGCCGAGCGAGGCTCTCCGACCGAGGCGATGGTCGCCCAGTGCGGTCGTGGTGGCCCGACGGGCGAGGCATCGTCGATCAAGCGTCAGCCATACCTCCAGCAGGTCACCACGAGCTCCGCGATCGTCGGTTGGACGACCTCACAGCCCGCGGGTGCGCGTGTCGAGGTGACCAAGCCAACGGGCGAGGTCGTAACCGCGTCGAAGGGCGAGGAGGAAGCCACGCTCACGCGCAGCAAGAGCGAGCATCAGATGTGGAGCAAGCTCTCGGGGCTCGAGCCCGACACGCTCTACTGCTACACCTTGTTCAGCGGCGATCAGCAGATCACCGAGCGCACCGGCTTCCGCACCGCACCCACCGCCGACAGCACCAAGCCGATCCGGTTCCTCGCGATCGGCGATTCGGGTGGCGGCGGCAGCGATCAGTACGAGCTGCGCGAGCAGATGGACACCGTGCCGTTCGACATGATCATCCACATGGGCGACGTCGCGTACGACAACGGCACGCTGCAGCAGTTCGACGACAACGTGTTCGGTGTCTACGGCGAGCTGTTCCGCAACATCCCGTTCTACCCGGTCGCCGGCAACCACGACCACGAGACGCAGAAGGGCGCGCCGTTCCGCGCCGTATTCAACCTGCCCGGCGAGGAGACCTACTTCTCCTACGACTACGGCCGCGTGCACTTCGCGGCGATCGACACCGAGCTCCCCTACGGCCCGCAGATCGAGTGGCTCGACAAGGACCTCGCGGCGAGCAAGGCGCCGTGGAAGATCGTGTACCTCCACCACCCGCCGTACTCGTCGGGTGACCACGGCTCCGACGTTCCGCTCCGCAAAGCGCTCGCGCCCGTCGTCGAGAAGCACGGCGTGCAGCTCGTCCTGGCGGGCCACGATCACCACTACGAGCGCATGAAGACGCAGAACGGCGTCGACTACATCGTCAGCGGTGGTGGCGGTCGCGGCACGCGCCCGACCAGCGTCTCGAGCTTCACGGAGATCGCCGACGAGGTGATCCACTTCATGTATGGCGAGATCCTCGAGGACAAGATGGTCCTTCATGCGATCGACGGCACGGGCCGCGAGTTCGACGCGCTCGTCGTGCCGATGAAGCGCTAGGCGCGCCGAGATCGCCGAGATCGCCGCGTGCCGAGGGCCGGCATCGATCTTGGCGGGGGCGCCGGGCGCTACCAGGCCGTCATGTTCGGCTGTATGCGCGGCAGCTCGAAGTAGAACTGCGAGCCGTCACCCGGGCGACTGTCGAGCCCGATTCGGCCTCCGTGCGCCTCGATGATCTTGCGGCTCACGTCGAGCCCGAGGCCGTACCCGTCGCGCCCCTGCGAGGTGGGCGCGCGCCGGAACTTCTGGAACACGAAGCTCGCGTCCTCGGGCGAGATGCCCGGGCCCTCGTCGCTGACCGAGACCCGCGCACGATCCGGGTACGCCTCGACGACGATGTAGATCGAGCTGTGCGCCATCGTGTAATTGAGCGCGTTGACGAGCAGGTTTGCGAGCACCCGCTCGATGCGCGCCGCGTCGGCCATGACGACGACGGAAGGCGACGCGATGAGCGTGACCCGTGGCCGCTGGCTCGATGCGATCGCGCGTTCGACGACGCCATCGGCGAGGAGCATCAGGTCAATGGGTTCGAGGTCGAGCGCGACACGTTCGGCGTCGAACTGCGACAAGTCGAGAGGGTCATCCATCAGACGTTGTACAAAGGCCACATTGCTCTCGAGACGAGATAGCGCTCGTCGTGGTTCGGGTTCGTGCGGAAGGAAATTCGAGATCGAGCGCGATCATTGTCAGCGGGTTGCGCAGGTCGTGCGGGATGGAGATGACGTCGTCACCTCGCATTTCGCGAGACACCACACCCGAGCCATCCTCGCCGTCCCCGCCCGCATGCTTGGCTCCTCGTGGTTACGCCGATGTCGCTACCGTGAGCAGGCGGCCCACGAGGGCCGACAGCGACGATGCGCTGTCACGAATTGCCTGCAATGCCCGCTGCTGATCGTCGGGGTTCAACACACCCGAACGCAGCAGGTTCTCCCAGAGGAGCAGGGTCATGAGCTGCGCGCGCAGCTCGTGGGCCGTGCTCGAGATATCGCGTGCGCGGTACATATCCGCGCGCGCTGTCTCTTCGGTTTCCGCGGTGCCGAGGTCGGCCACGTCGGCGAGGGCGACGACGACGCCGCTGACCACGTTCCGTCGATCCGACATCGCGCGCAGGGACGCGCGAAACACGCGCTCGCTACCCTCGATCGCCGCGCCGTCGACGCGCTGGGGCGCGCCCGTGGCGAGCACGCGATCGATCGCGGCGAGGATGGGTAGGGCGAGGACCTCATCCGCAGAGACACTGCTGCAGCGATCTGCGAGCGCGAAGAACTGCTCGTTCGCGACGAGGATCTTGCGTTCGCGATCCACGGCAATCACCGGCACGGGGAGCTCGGCGAGAATCGACCGTGCGTCGATCGCAGGCCCCGGCTCCGCCTGCTCGAACACGGGTTCGGCACGAGGATCGCGCGCGACCTGACCGGAAAGCATGGTGCTCACCATGGTCCCTCTCAGATCGCGCAGGTGGTCGCGACGCCGTGCTTGGTCGCGATTCGAATCAGCTCCACGAGTGAACGGGCGCCGACCTTCTTCATGATGTGCTGACGGTGGGTCTCTACCGTACGGCGCGCGATGAACAGCTGGCTCGCGATGTCATCGTTCGAGCGTCCCGCGACGAGCAGGTCGAAGATCTCGCGCTCGCGCTGGGTCAGCCGCATCAGCGGCCATGCATCATCGGAGCTCACGAGGAGCTCCACGCGGTCTGCCGCGACCGCCGGTGCGAGGTAGCGCGTACCACCACGGATGGTCCGCACCGCTTCGATGATCTCTGCAGGCGTTTGGTTCTTGAGTGCGTAGCCATCCGCACCGCCGCGGATCATCTCCGCGATGCGCGTCGGCTCCTCGACCATCGAGAGGCCGAGGATCTTGCACGCCGGGTGGAGGCGCTTGATCGCGGATGCGACCGAGACACCGCTCGCGCCGGGAAGCACGAGGTCGACGACGGCGACCTCGACGGTGTGCTGCTGCGCGAGCTCGAGTGCTTCGAGGGCGGTACTGGCTTCGCCTACGATCTCGAGCTCAGGCATCGTGGACAACACGGCGTGAACACCGCGTCTGAACAGCGGGTGGTCCTCGACGAGAATGGTCTTCGCTCGGGTGCTCATGATGTTTGTGATGCCCGCCATGTCCCCTTCACCTTGCGTGCGTTCCGCCATTGGTCTCTCCTCCATCGCGCTCTCCTCCTCCATGACGTACCTCCGACTCCTCGAAAGACTACACAAGCATCATCGATCGCAACGCCCCGAATCGAAAGATCCTTTGGGTTAGTACGAGGTTAGTTCACTCCTACGCACGAGTACGTAGGACGCACGCGGACACCTCACACCAGTATCGAATTTTTCGCTTACTCAATCTCTCGGAGCAGGACCCCAATCGACTCCCGTCGCCGAGCCACTCCACACTTTGACGGCCTTGCCAGTGCCATCCGCGTTCGCGATGAACACCCCCTGGCCCGCGCGTGCAAATGCGATGGCGCGGCCGTTAGGAGAGAACGCTGGCTCCTCGTTGTTGCCCTCGTTCTGCGTGATGCGAACCATCGCCTTCGTATCGAGATCGAGCGTGACGATGTCGTAGCGACCGCCATCGCGCGTCGTGTACGCGATCACCCGCTTGCCTGCTTTCGGAGACCACGTCGGCGTCGTGTTGTAGCTGCCGTTGAACGACACCTGCTTCGCCGCACCGCCACTCGCCGGCGCGACAAAGATCTGCGGTCCGCCGTTACGGTCAGACACGAAGGCAATCGAGCTCCCATCGGGAGACCAGGCGGGCGACGTATCGATCGCCTTGTCGTTCGTGATGCGGCGGACGAGCGTTCCGTCGCTGGCATTGATCACGTAGATGTCGGGGCTGCCGTCCTTGGACAACGTCAGCGCGATCTTCGAGCCATCGGGCGACCATGCCGCGCCGGTGTTCATCCCGCGATGCGATGACAGCTTCTTCGGGCGTCCACCACCCGCGGCCCCGACGTAGAGGTCCGGGTTGTTGCGCATGAAGCTCGTGTACGCGATCTGCCCGCCCGACGGCGAGAACGCGGGGAACATGTTGGTCGAGCTGTTGTTCGAGACCGCGTACGCGTTCTGCCCGTCGAAGTCCATCGCGTAGATGGCGCTCGACTTCTTGCCCTTCGCGGCGAACGTGATCTTCGATCCGAAAAATCCCGGCTCGCCGGTGTAGTACTTCACGACCTCGTTGCACCACCGGTGAACGAGCTGTCGCGTCGTCTGCCCCGCGCGCTTGTAGGTCTTCGACAACACCGCTGTGTTGCCCTTCGTGACCTCGTACAGGCGGAACTCGATGTCGGTCGGCGTGGCCCTGTACTTCACGACGCCGAGCGCACCGACGTCCTTCCACTTCTGAGGCTCGATGCCGAGACCTTCGGTCTTGAGGTCGGCGAGGAAGCCAGTCGGATCGAGCACCTTGAACACGCCGGCGACCGTCATGTCGAAGCTCGCGACCGTCGCGATCTCCTTGGCGACCGCGGCGTCTCCGTCGACGGCGAGCGGCAGCGCGAGTGGGTAGTTGCCCTTCTTCTGCGCGTTGACGTCGATGACGACGTCGTTCTCGGCGGCCGCACGGCCGGACACCGTCACGAGTCCGAGGAGCAACGAGGACGCGAGCGCTACTTGGCGGTGAGATTGAAACATATGCCCCTCGTGGTGAGTCGCTGCAGCAAATGCGTCGGCACCTCCTCGGGTGCCGCGTTGCGCTTGTCCTTGAGGTCTTTCATCGCTTTGTCGGCGAGCGTGGCGATGTCGTCCTCGCCCTTGGCCTTGAACGTGACCTTCGTGATCTTGCCCTCGGGCGAGAAGGTGAGGCACGCGACCGTCTCGAGGCCGCCTGACTTGGCGAGCTCCGGGACCGTCCAGTCGAGGTCGGCCCACAGGCGCTGGAAGTACGGATCGCCCTTCGAGATGTTGCCGCGGCCGAGCTCGCTGCCGTCGGACGCGCCGTCCTGATCGTCGGTCTTGCCGGTCTCGAGGTCAGGATCCTGCGGCCGCCGGAACTTCGCGAGCGGATCCGTCTCCGTCGCGGGCTTGTCCTCGGGCTTGTCCTTCGGCTTGTCGTCCGGCTTCTTCGTCTCGTCGCGCGACACGCCCTGTTCTTTGACGACAGGCGGCGGCGCGTTCTTTTGCTTCTGCGGCTGCTTGGGCGCGTTCGGCTTCTTGTAGGCGAGGGAGGCCTCGATGGTCTCCATCTCCTGGAGCGGCGGCTTCGTCTGCGCGCGCGACTCCGTGAAGAACACTGTGGGCACGACGAGGAGGGCGCTCAGGAACACCGCACCCAGCCCCGCCACCGTATGCATCTCGCTGTCCTTCATCGGCTGTGTAGGTTGGACGTGCGTCAGCGCTGCTTGTTCTGATCCAGGCCGGTGAGCGTGGATTCGAGGTCTTCGGTGGCTTCCGTGAGCATCATCACCTTGGTGACGCCCGCGTTTTTGGCGACCGCCATCGCGGTGACCACGACGCCGTAGGGCAGGGCGTTGTCGGCCTCGATGTAGAGCTCGCTCTCGCGCTGCACGCGCTCGTTGGCCTTCAGCTTGGCCTCGAGGTCCTTCCACGTGATCTGCGTGCCGCCGAGGAACACCGCGTTGTTCGGCTTGATCGAGAGCACGAGCTTGCCCTCGGGATCCTCGATGTTCTTCGCGGTGACCTGCGGCAGGTCGATGTCGACGCCGGTGTTCATCATCGGCGCCGTGATCATGAAGATGATGAGCAGGACCAACATGACGTCGACGAGCGGCGTCACGTTGATCTCGGAGTTCATCTCTCCGTCGCCACCTGCGCTCATGCCCATCGGATCACCTCAGGAAGTGGCGCTTGATGATGTTGAGGTAGTCGTGCTCGAAGGTCTCCATCTCCGAGCGCTGCACCTTGATCCTGCGCATGAAGTAGTTGTAGGCCATCACGGCGGGGATCGCGGCGACGAGACCGATCGCGGTGGCGAACAGCGCCTCGGCAATGTGCGGGCCCACGACCTTCAGCGTCGCCGCACCGGACGACTCGGAGATGTCGATGAAGGCGAACAGGATGCCGATGACGGTGCCGAACAGGCCGATGAACGGCGCGGCGGAGCCGGTGGTGGCGAGGAACGGGACCAGCGATTCGAGCTTGGTGATCTCGACCGTCTGCGCGCGCCGCAGCGCACGCTCGATGCTCGCGAGGCTGCCTTCACGATCGTCCTTGAGCGTCTCGTCGCTGGAGAGCTTCGCGAGCTCGGTGTAGCCCGCGACGAACATCTGCGAGATGGGACTGTTCCGCAGGTGCTGCGCTTGCTTGTAGATCTGCTCGATGTCGCGCGACTTCCAGAACAGCTCCAGGAAGCGGTTCGACTCATCCGCCGCGCGGCGGATGTACATGGTCTTGTAGATGATGATGTAGAGGCCGTACACGAACATCAGGGCCAGCAGCACCATCACGGCCTGGACGATCCAGTGCGCATGGTTGAACAGGCGCACGATGTCCAAGCCCGCCCCTAACGAACTTGCCGCCGAAAGTCGTGGCATCACGAGTTGTTGGTCGATAGCATGCAGCGCGAGTGTCGGTCAAATGGACCCAGGCTGCGGGCTCTTCGGGGCTTCTCGCACTGCTGCTGGCCAGCTGTATCGATGTCGATGGCGGCGCGGTGGAGCTGTCGTGGAAGCTGCGACCGTCCTCCAGCTCGCTTCCCGACAAGTTCGTGGACTGTGACTCCAGGTCCCGGTTTCCCGAGACCGGCCCGGTGACCCGGATTCGGCTCGACTGGGAGGTCGGCGACCGTGTCGGGTTCGAATCGTGGCGCTGCGACGACAACCACGGTGTAACCGGATTTGATCTACCCGAGGGTCCAGCGCTGCTGTGGGTCACGCCCGAATGCCTGGACGGCGCAGCCGATCCCCGCACCTACATCGCGCCCGCACCTGAGGCGCGCCGGGTGATCCTGGGCGATACCGTGAGCTTGGGCGCCGTCGAGGTCGTGGTGAACGTGTCCTACTGTGGGCAACAGCCGTGCATCTGCCAGTGATTTGCGTCCCGTCACACAAACCGGGATGATGCTGGCGCAGCGATTGCCTAGGCACACCGGAGTGAAGCAACCTGAGGCTGCGCCGTCTTACCAGCGGCCTCGAACCTCCGAGGGGAGATATCCATGAAGAAACTTGTCCTATCGAGCTTGATGACCGTACTCGTCTCGCAGGCTGCGGGCTGCATTATCAGCAGCGGTACCGACGGGGAAGACGCGCTGATCACGGCCCAGTGGTCGCTGAAGTCGCTAGCGAGCAACCAGAGCATCCCATACCCGCCGGGCGTCACGACGGCTGCCGTCTACTCGCAAGAGGTCGACGCGAGCTACCGTCCGATCGGCCAGCCGATCATCGACCTGTTCGACGTCGAGGACAACGCGGGCACGACCGCGGGGCTGCCGCCGAGCGTCTACCAGGTGTGGGTCGAGCTCACGAGTGAAGGTGGCAGCAACGTCCACGCGCGCTCGCTGTCGGCGTACGTCGACGTCATCGACACGGACAAGACGTTCACCACGGAGATCCTCGAGGACGGCGGCTACTTCCAGCTCGCCTGGAACCTCGTCGGTGCCGGAAACGCGCCGCTGACCTGCGAGCAGGCAGGCCTCTCGGGCGGTCGCCCGTCGGGCATCTACATCGAGGCGTTCCTCGCCAACGAAACCATGGCCGAGGCGTCGGACATCTTCGACTGCGCCGATGGCGCCGGCATCACCGCTGGCTACCCGGCAGGTGACTACGACGTGCTCGTCGATGCGCGCGTCACGACGGAGCAGATCGCCGGCAGCGCTCCGACGATCGCTACGTCGGTCGACCCGCGCAACGCGGTGACCAACCTCGGCACCGTCACGATCCCGATCCAGTAAAGCCGTCGCCTCGCGCGACGGTTGTCACGCAGCGCCCGCCTCGCGCGGGCGTTCGCATTTTGTGCCCCCAGATCGGCAAAGGGGCAGACGCCACTTCACTACGTGGTGAAGTAGTGTCTGACCTTATGCGCATGGTGCCCGTGCTCGCGTTGGCTCTCGGCGGCTGCATCCTCGGAGCCGACGAGCCCGAGCCGACGTGCGGCGACGGCACGGTCGACGAGGGCGAGGCCTGCGACGATGGCAACAACGTCGCAGACGACGGCTGCTCCGGCTGCGTCGTCGACATCGTGCCGCGCAACCTGAGCGTCACGTGGACACTGCGCACCGCAGCGAGCTCCGCGCCCGTCACCTGCCCGCAGGGCTACGACACCGCGGAGATCGTAACCCAGAACGTCGCCGCCGATGGCACGCCGATGGGCGCGCCGCAGATCGACGTGCTCGACTGCAGTGCCGGCGCGGCCACGCTCGTGTTCGACTCGAGCCGCGTCGCCGAGGTGGCGGTGAGCGTGCGCATCACCACCGGCACCGGTGGCACCGTGTTCGCCGAGTCGCTGTCCGAGACCGTCGATCTGTCGGTAGCCGACGGCGAACTGGCGGTGGCGATCCTGACCGATGGTGGCTACTTCGGGCTCGCATGGACGCTGCGCGGGCAGACCTCGGGCAACGAGCTCACCTGCGCGACGGTCGAGCCCGACCAGATCGAGGTGGTGAGCGTTGGGGCCGCGTCGATGTACACGGACCGGTTCACCTGCGCGGATGGGGACGGGCGCACGGGCGCACTCCCTGCGGGGAGCTATGGCGTCACGGTCGAGGCGATCGCGAATGACGAGCCCCTCGGGCCCGCCGTGTTGCTATCGGGCAAGGTCGTGCTCGACAAGAACCGCATCACGGACCTCGGCGTCGTCGAGATTCCGATTAGCGGGCTCTAGCGATCCGTATGCTAAGGTCCCTGCGTGGCACGCGGACGCTTGCAGCTAGGTAACCTCGGGATCACCCGCGGCGCACTGGTCGTCGGGCTCCTCGAGATCGTGTGCTCCATCGTCTTCCTCGCGATGGATTACGGAACGCGCGATCAGGTCGCGCAGTACATCGTCGCGACGCCCGCGAACGTGTTCGAGCACGGACGGGTGTGGACGCTTGTGACGAGCTCGGTGCTGAAGCCGAGTTTCGTGACGCTGCTGCTGCACGCGTTCGTGTTGTGGCAGTTCGCCCCGACGCTCGAGCGGTTCTGGGGCACGCCGCGGTTCTACCGGTTCGCGATCATCACCTCGATCGCCGGCAACTCCGCCGGCGTGCTGCTCGGGTTTGCGCTCGGTCGCGAGGTCCCGATCGCCGGTCTCGACCCGTTCGTCTGGGCGCTTATCGTCGCGTTCGGCATCATCTACGCGAAGCAGCCCGTGCAGTTCTTCGCGGTCCTGCCGATGACCGCCCGCCAAATGATGTACGGGTTCCTCGGTCTGGCGGCGGCGATGGTTCTGTTCGGCCAGAACTGGGAACAAGGTGCGTCATATGCGGGGGCGATCTTCGCGGCGGTCGTTCTCACGTCGAAGAAGTGGAACCCCGGGCTCGCATGGAAGCGGTGGCGCATTGCGCGTGCGCGGGCGAAGCTGGCCGTGCTCGAAGGTGGCCGCGGGATCGCCAAGAAGCGCGACGAGCAGAAGTGGGTCAATTAGCGCCCGGCGCGAAGCGCAGGGGCGACGGCGAAGCCGGCGCGGCGATAATGCCCGCGATCGCGAGCAACTAGCGGCCGTCACCTGAACTCCGACGGGGCGTCGTGATACGTTCCGGGGAATGGAGCAGGGTGACGATCCCAGTTTCGAGTCGGGCACAGGGATGACCACCCTCTTCGAGGGCGAGTGGGCCACGGTCCGCCGTCTTCGGAAGGGCAAGCTCGTCGTCACCAACGGCCCTGATCAGGGCCGCGAGGTCGAGATCAACAAGCCCCGCGTCACCGGTGGGCGCAGCATCATCAGCGACCTCGTGATCCAGGACAAAGCCGTCTCGGGCTCGCACTTCGAAGTGTCGGCGCGCGACGATGGCTATCGCCTCCGCGATCTGAACTCGCGCAACGGCATCTACGTTGGCGACCTGCGCATCCGCGAAGTCTACCTGCGGCCGGGCACGGTGTTCCGCATCGGCCATACGAACATCCAGTTCCAGACGCTGACGGATACGGTCGAGATCGAGCTGTCCAAGAAGGACCGCTTCGACATGATGCTCGGTAGCTCGCCGGCGATGCGCGAGATCTTCGCGCACCTCGAGAAGGTCGCGCCGAGCGAGCTCACCTGCCTCATCACCGGCGAGACCGGTACCGGCAAGGAGATGGTCGCCCGCGCGCTGCACAACGCGTCGGGGCGCAAGGCCAAGCCGTTCGTTGTTCTGGACTGCGGTTCGATCCCGCGCGAGCTGATCGAGTCCACGCTGTTCGGTCACGAGAAGGGCAGCTTCACCGGCGCGGTCGCGCAGCACGTCGGCTGCTTCGAGCAGGCGAACGGCGGCACGATCTTCCTCGACGAAATTGGCGAGCTCGACATCACGCTGCAGCCCAAGCTGCTGCGCGTGCTCGAGCAGCGCGAGATCAAGCGCGTCGGCGGCGACAAGACGCACAAGGTCGATGTCCGCGTGCTCGCTGCGACGAACCGCGACCTGCGCGAAGAGGTTAACAAGGGGACGTTCCGCGAAGACCTCTACTTCCGTCTCTCGGTCGTCCACGTCGAGCTGCCCGCGATGCGCGAGCGCCGCGAGGACATCCCAGCGCTGGCGAACCACTTCCTGCGCGACATCGCCTCGCGCCGCGGCATGACGATGTCGTGGAGCCAAGACGCGATGGCCGCGCTGCAGAGCCACTCGTGGCCCGGCAACGTGCGCGAGATGCGTAATGTCGTCGAGCGCGCAGCGGCGCTCTCGGACGGCCCTGTGATCACGCGCGCCGACCTCGTGTTCGGGCGCGAGATGGGCCCGTCGCTCGTCGCCTCGCACGACCTCGCGCAAGCGGGGGCGCAGGCGGCGCAGCGGGCGGCCGCGCAGCTCTCGGGCGTCGACGTGCCCACGCAGAGCGGGCCGGCGATCTTCGATGCGGCGCTGCTCAAGGCGGGCCTCGGCTTCAAGCAGGCCAAGCAGACCGTCGTCGACGCATTCGAGATCGCGTACCTCACCGCGCTGATGGGCCGCAACGACGGCAACATCACGCGCTCGGCACAGGAAGCTGGCCTCACGCGCTACCACCTGCGCGAGCTCCTCAAGCGGCACGGCCTCAAGGGCGGCGACGCGGATTAATTGCCGTGGCTGTACCACCGCGGATTCTGGTGATGGACGACAGCGAGATCATTCTCGCCGTCACGACGAGCTCGCTGACCAACGCTGGCTACGAAGTCTACGCCGCGACCACGCTCGCGGAGCTCGACCAGCAGATCGCGAAGGGCCCGTTCGATCTCGTGCTGCTCGACGTGCAGATGCCCGAGCAGGAGGGCGACGAGGTCGGCGATGTCCTGCGCCACATACTCGGCGTGGAGAGCCGGATCTATCTCTACTCGAGCCTGCCCGACGACGAGCTCGAGGCGCGCTGCAAGCTCGCCGGGCTCGACGGCTACATCCACAAGGAAGACGGCGTCGAGGCGATGCTGAAGGCCGTGAAGAACGCGCTCTCGATTCGGCGGTTCTAGCTGAGTCCGTCGAATCGACGAAGCTCAATCCCAGGCGCGGCTGATCAGCAGGTCAATCGCGGCGATCACTCGGTCCCCGTCGGCTTTCAGCGATGTCACGCGTTCACCCAAACGTTCGACCGCGATCGACACCATTTGAAGCGGGTTGAGCACGACGCGAGTGTTCTCGATCTCGAACGCGGGGTTGAGGCGCGACTCGGATGCAGGAACCGCAGACGCCAAGACCATGGGAATTACCACCCGCCTGCTCGCGAGATCAAAGCGACGTGACTGGACGATCACGACGTAGGGAATGACGGCCTTCTGCGCGCCCGTGTTTCGGTGAACATCGAACTGCGCCATCAGAGATCCGTGTGCTCGTCTGCAAAGGATCCATGCTGCACGTCGAAGGCGTTCCAACCCCGGATCGCAGCGTCGAGTCGTTCATCTTCGTCCATTCGCTTCCGACGCTCTTCGACCACGTATTCAGCAAGGAGCTTCTCGACTTGCTCGGAGAGGTTCGAGGCATATTCGCGGGCGCACCTTACGAGGTCCTCGTTCAACGTCATGTTCACCGCTCGTTTCGGGGCGTTCATGTCGTATGGGCTACCCATATGCGCATGATATGCGCATTCGAGTAGGGCAGCAAGTTCACGCTAGTAGAGTCGTTTCGGACGTCTGCGCGAGCGAATCAGGATGACACCGAGCATTGAAAGCAGTGCGCTCTTGGGCGAGTGATCGGCGGCGATGGCGAGCGCGACCGCGCATGCAATCCGCATCCCCGTGGCCACGTCGATTCACAGTGCACGTCGCCGTCGAGACCGTCAACGACGGCTATCCCATGCGTAACCGGTGCGCCATCGACGAGCGGGTTTCCCCGCTACGGAAGAAGGGCGGCGCCAGCGGAGATGCCGAGCACTGTGAACGTTTTGATCAGCGCCGGATTCGGGATCATGCGGCGCGGACTTTGGCACCGGGTCGCTGCGATACAACGGCGAGAGCGACATCGTCATCGGCGTGATCGACGCTAGCGAATAACTAAGCGAGGCGTTCGAGGATCTCTTCGCGGGACGCGACGCCCTTCTCGATGAGCAGCGAGAGCAGCTTGCGCAGGACCTGCTTTTCGCGCTCGACGAGGGCTTCGAGCTTCGCGAGGCGCGCCTGGAGTGACGCGATCTCCGCGTCACGCACCTCGGCCGGCGTCGCGGTGGAGAGAGGCGGTGCGATCGTCGTCGGTGGATAGGGCCGGATGCCCTCGTCGGCGATCTGCTGGCGACCTGCGCGGCGGCCACGCACGGTGGTCGCGCCCGCCGGGCCGAGCTGCGGCTCGGGCTCGTAGACATCGCCAGCGACCCACGCGATCTCCATCTCGGGGCGCGTGCCGATGCCGTGCCCGTAGTACTTCGCGATCGCGGCCTCGATCTGGCGCGGGCCGCCAAGGAAAGGGCGGATGTTTAGCTGCGTGCGGATGCGCAGCTCGTCGATGACGCCGAGGTTGGTGGGATCGGTCATTGCGATGTCGAGGAACTTCATCGGCTGCGCGAACGGCACCAGGTGATGCTGGCGTGCGAGCTCCGCGGGCACGAGGGCGAGCACGCGCGGCGGCACGTCATAGGCGTCCAGGTCGACGCTCTGAACGCCGAGTTGCCGCGAGAGAACGCTGACGAGCGTCTCCTCGGAGAGGAGGTTGAGCTCGACCAAGGTGCGTCCGAGCGAGCGCCCCCACCGGCGCTGGTCGGCGAGGGCCTGCTGCAGGCGGCCCTGGTCGAGCACGCCAGCCTCGATCAGCATCTCTCCGAGCTTCTTGCGAGCCATGTCCCCCATCGTCGCGCGACGAGCCGGCCACGTGCAATTTAGCCAGCGCGGTTACTACGGCGCGACCATCGTCGCTTGCCCGGTGCGGGCGAGAGTACCGAGGAACTTGGCAGCGTGATTCTCGGCGACTGGGAGGTCGAACACGACGAAGTGACCATCGCTGCCGGACTCCTGCTCGTATTGCGCGAGCACCGCGGTGGCGCCGTTGAGATTACCCGTGATCGGCGCCGGCAGCGGCGTGCGGCCGCGCAGCTCGAGGCCCTCGACGGCCTTGAAGGCGGGCAGCTGCTTGACGACGTCGCCGCCGAGCGCCGTCGCGAAGGCCTCGATGCCGATGTTCGGCGAGTACCTGTCGATGAAGCCTTCCGACTGATAGATGCTACGCGGGCGCAGCTGTGTGCCGTCGACCGAGGCGGGCTCGCGCACCATCAGCGGTGCGTAGTTGATGCAGTCCGAGCGATCGACCCACATCTGTACGAGCGCGAGCGACGGGTTGTCCTCGTCGACGGGCTCGTCGCGCAGGAACGTCTGCACGAGCTCCGGGATGTCGAACGGCTCGGTCTTGTGGAGAAGATTCTCGTACAAGAGCCCGGCGGTGCCCGATAGCACGGCGCCCGACAGCGACGGTTCGAACGCGATGAAGCCGGGGCCGGTAATGCCGCCCTGCGAGTGACCGAAGAAGTAGATCTTCGTGGGATCGAAGCGATGCGTGCGCTGTCCGTCGGTGATTGACAGGCCGATGCCGAGGCGGAGCTGCGAGAACGCGTCTGCGAAGCCCTGCACCGCGTTGTCGCGCGCGGCGTACGGATTGCCGAAGTTGAAGAAGTCGAGCTCCGGGTTGCCACCTGGATTGCGCGGGCCGTGAAGCACCTGGTCCATCGAAATGATGGCGAGGCCTTCGCGCGAGAGCGATGCGGCGGTGCCGTTGATGAACGAGAGGAAATCGCCACCGGTGCCGTGAGAGTAAATGACGAGCGGCCAGCCGTTCGTCGGGACGTCGCCGGCGGGCACCGAGAGCGCGAACCGCAGCGGCTCCATGCGCGCGACGATCGCGGCCTCGTCGGTGCCGACCTTTATCTCGCCGCTCGGCGCGTTCACGTACGGTGGCTCGCCCGTCTGAAAATTCGGCGCCTCGTACATGCCGGTCCACACTGAGTAGAGGGGGTTCTCGGACATGCGGGATACGTCGGTCGCGACCGGCGCGGGCGCCGCAAACACGCCCTTGCGCAGGGCCGGCGCGATGAACGTCGCGTGCTGCGTGGTGAACACGGCGGCCGACACGATGTCGGCGCGTTCGTCGTCGCCGGGCTCGTCGAGGTAGTCGAGCAGAGGCTGGTAGGTGGCGCGCGCGGAGGCGATGGCATCGTTGCCTTTGCCGTCGACGAGCTGCGCGAGCTCGTCGGCGCGTAGAACCGGATTGCCCGCGGCGTCGTGCACGCGCTTGGTGATCACGAGTGCGTAGGTCGTGCCTTCGTCGAGCGGGAACCCGGGATACGGCCGCGCCACGAGGTGGTTGTCCTCGATGGTCTGCGTACCCTTCGGCTTGAACCGCGCGACGATGGGTATCCGCACGCCGCGATCGGGCGAGTCGGGATCGACGTTGACGAGATACACAGACGCACCGGGCTCGCGCGAGGCCTCGACATCGGGCAGCGTCATCGGATCGAGGGGGCCGTCGAATCGCGCGTAGATCGCGGAGTTGAGGCCGAAGCCGTCGAGGGTCTCGGCGGCGGCGCGCATGTTGTCGACGACGAGGCTGTTGGTGGGGAACAGCGACAGGTCGAGTCTGCCGTCGGGATAGCGCCGCAGATCATTGGGGAATGGCAGGTCGTAGAAGTGATCGGCCGGCGATGCGCCGGGCACTGCGAACAGCGCGGTGGTCGGGTCTTCGCTACACGCGGCCAGGCCGAGAAGCGTGACCGCCGCGAACATGATCCGAGACATCGAATGCGACCGTAGCACCACCTAGGCGACGGTTACGAGCACGTACATGCCAACTGAGGTGCGCGCGGTAGCGACCATGCCGCCGACGACGATCCGGCTGTCCATCTCGTGACGTCGCGAGAGAAGCTCCCGGGCAATCGCGGGCCGAATCAGCCAGATAGGTCCATGTGCCGCAGGTCACGAACGGGATGACGGTCTGCACCTTTGTTCGCGCGGGTGAATCGCGGGCACCCTGGCGCGTCGTCACGTCCGCTGGTACGTGCCGACGAGCTCGCCCGCGGCGAGAACGTGGTCAGCGATCGCCGACTTGAACTGCGCCGGGGTGAGCGCCTTCGCGAGCGGGATATCGAGGGCGTAGACGTGGAACACGTAACGGTGACGGCCGCGCGGTGGACATGGTCCTCCCCAGCCGGTGGCGCCGAAGTCGTTCTTGCCGGTGATCGCTCCGGAGGGCAGCTTGGCGCCGGCCGCGAGAGACGTGGTGGTCGCGGGCAGCCCGGTCACGATCCAGTGGGTGAACGCGCCGCGTGGCGCGTCCGGATCGTCGACGAGAACAGCGATGCTCTTGGTACCGGCGGGCGGTGTGGACCATGCGAGCGGCGGCGAGAGCTGCGCACCGTCACACGTATGCTCGCTCGGGATCTCGCCATTCGCGCTGAACGCCGACGAAGTTACGCTGAGCGAGGACGGCGCGCCTGCGTGCACGCTCGCGGTCATGCAGGCGGTAGTGAGGAAGGTCGTCAGCGGACGCATGCCTCGATGAGTTGCATCCACCATTCCACGCGCGTGCGACAGGCGCGGACTACCACGCCTTCCTGGGCCGCAGGTTGCCGAGCGCACTCGACGTGTCGACGTTCAGCTGACGGCCCTTGCCCGACGCGCTCGACGGCGAACCGCCGAACTCGCGGTGCACCGGGATCGACGTGCCCGAGCGGATGTCGAGGTCGACCGTCTTCGCGCGCTTCGACGAGACCGCGACGAGCGTGATCTTGTGAGGGCCGGGGGCGAGGTTGATCGTCGTCGGCGTCCTGAGCCCAGTAGGACGACCGTCGATGTACACGAGGCTCGGCGTGTCGCTCGTCACCACGGCCTTGCCGGGACCATTCGCCCTCGGCGCAACCACGACGCGCATGGGCTTCGCCCGCTCGGCGCGCACGGGATCCTCGTCGGCCCGCGGCGCCTGCGCGGTCACGCGAGACACCGTGGTGCGCGGTGGGGCGGCGATGGGTGCGACGCGCTCGCGCGGGGCTGACTGCGCGGCGACGATGGGCGTGGGCGTCGGTGCTTTGACGCGTGAGGGGCCGAGCCCGATCTCCGCGCGCTTCGCCTCCGCGCGGGGCGCCTCGGCCGTGACGGTCGGGACCACCGTGCGCGGCTTCCAGTGCGAGTCCGCGGGAAGCCCGGCGGGGGCGGGTGCCGCGGCGGCGACCACCGCCGGCGCCTCGGCCCGCGACGTGCTGGTGATGTGGGGCAGCTCGGGGCGCGAGTCGCGCGTGGCGAAGAACGCCGACACGAACAAAGCGATCGCGGCGACGCCACCGATGGGCATCGCGATCTTCGACCAGCGCGGAATGGAGCGCGGGAACGAGTTGGTCGCGAGCTCGGCGAACGGCAGCGGCGCGACCGGCATCGTGCTATCCACAGGCTGCGCACACGCCTCGGCGTACGAGTAGAACGCGGCGGGCGTCGGCGACATCGCGAGTGGCGTGGGCACTACGGCAGCACGCTGCAGCGGCGCGTGCATGTGCGGCACGAAGAGCTGCTGCACGTGCGATGGCTGCGCCTGCGTGGCCGCGGAGTGGTGCGCGGGTGCGGATGCGGCGTGCTGCGCGTGCACGGCCGCGGATCGGTGCGCTGCTGCGGACGCGGCGTGTTGCGTGAGCGCGGCCGCTGAGTGGTGCGCGTGCGCGGCAGCGGCGCGCTGCACGGGCGCGGCAGCGGCGCGCTGCACGTGGTCGGCAGTAACGCGCTGCGCGTGCGCGGCGCGACGCGTTTGCATCGCGGCGATCTCGGCGGCCGCGGCGCTCTCGGCAGCGCGCTGTGCTTGTTCCGCGGCGGCATGCGGGGCGCGATACCCGCGGGTGGGCGGAGCAGGGGCCCGGTACGCAGGAACGTCGGCGGGGACAGCCACGGAGAACGAGGTTTCCTCGTCGTCCATATCCTCGAGCGCGGGCGCCGGGGTTGCATTCGGGCGGCGCGGCAGGGGCTGGACGAGGGACGGGATCGAGCTGCGCGGGATGTCGAGATGCGACGGGTTTAGGCCAGGCGCGGCCGCGACGACGTCCCACGGCGGGTGGTCTTCCACGCGGGTGCACTCGTCCTCACCGTGGGCCGTGGGAACCCAGACCATGTTGGGGCGGCGGGACTTGGCGACCATGACGCCCCCTCGTGCATCGGATAGACCAGCGGGGACCCCCAGCGAGGTCGCGACGTTGCGGCGGGGAACTGGGTCCCTGGCTACGCCACTGGCCGGGTCGGGGGCTCCCTGCGATATGTCATGGGCACCCGGTACCCGAGGCGGAGGCTAGAAGGATAGGACGAACACGCCGCCCACGGCCAGGCCACCACCCGCGCCGACCGCCGCGAGCGTCTCGGCCTTGTCGGTCACCACGTACGCCGCAACGCCGGCCGCTGCGATGGTCAACCCGGTCGCGAGCATGCCGAGGCCCCAGCGCTTCTGGCGCCGCTCGTCTGCGTTGATCCGTCGCACGAGCTTGCCGACCGCCATGTCGATCTCGGCGCCGCGCTCGGCGACCTCGTCGGGAAGCTTCTCGGGAACCGCGTTGAGCAGATTGATCGTGGCAAGCGTCGCCTCGCGCATCGCCTCGCGTGCCGTGCACACGTCGCAGCGCCCGGACTCCTGCGAGAGCACGCGGCCGTTGTCGGTGCGTACGAGGGTGACCACGTAGCCGTAGCTCGTGCCTTCGCCCTTGAGCGCCGCCAGGAGCACGAGCTCGGCGCTGGTCTGCGTGCGCAGCTCCGAGAGGCACGTGCCGACGATGCAGCCCTCGGTCCAGCGCGTAGAGAACCGGAGGCGCTCGCGTACCTGGGCCGTGTTGGCGAGCCAGTACGCCTTGGTGTCGAGCTGGTCTTCGAGGTCCTTTTCGAACTGACGCGCGACATCCTCGGAGACGCCTTCGACGCGCACGTCGAGCACGGCAACCATGCGGCGCGAAGGCTCGGGAGCTGGCGGAGGTGAAGGCGCGGGTGCACCCGAAAGTGCTGTCTTGCTGCCCGCATGCACCGTGGTGGTGACGAGCAACGCCGCGGCAGCGAGGAGATGGACCTTCACGCTTCGTCGACTTGCGTGATGAACTGCTTCATGAGCCCATCGATCATCAGGTTGCGGTCGCTGATCTGGTACTTCCCGTCGCGCCAGCCCGCCTGGATCTCCTCGTACTTCTTCTCGGCGTCGGCGATCGTGGTCTTGTAGACCCCGACCTTCTTGATGATGTCCTTCTGATTGCGGATGAAGTAGCTGACCATCGAGGCGCCCGCGGCGACGGTCAGCACCAATCCCAGAGGACCTCCGAGTGCGTACCGCAGGCCGATGCGGAGCGCGATCATGAGGCCGGCTCCAATCGCGACCTTCTTGGTGCCGGAGCCGTCGACGACCGAGTCCTTGGCCATCGCGAACGACGTCGAGCCCGAGGCAATCAAGAGGGCAATGAAATTGCCTTTGCGGGTCGTCCAGCCGCGGTCGTAATACTCGCGGATGCCCTGTTTCAGGAACGCATCGAACGCGCTGTAGAGCCCTTGCGCGCCAGCGGCTGGTTCTTTTTGGGGCTCGGGCACCCGGCCAGGATACCACCAAGCTCTCGTTTGACAGGGGTACCCGGGTCGCACAGATTCGAGGGCATGAACCGGATGAGGGTCGCGGCGCTTGCCGCCGTTGTTTTCTTCAGCGGCAGTGCCTGGGCGGACCTTGCCACGGGGCGCGAGAAGCTCACCGCGGGCGACTACAAGACCGCGATCTCGGAGCTCAACAAGGTAACGGGCGGTGACCGCCCGACCGCACGGGTCCTACTCGCGCGGGCCCAGATGGCTACCGGCGACTACGCGGCCGCCGAGGCGACGCTCGCGCCATTCGCGACCGGCAAGGACGCTGTCTCGATCGAGGCTCGCCTCCTGCGCGCCGACCTGCGCGTGGAGCTCGGCAAGCTCGCCGATGCACGCAAGGACATCGAGGCGCTCTTCAAGGAGAAGCCCGACGACCGCGCGGTGCGCACCTCGCTCGGCAAGCTGCGCCTCGCGCAGGGCGACCTGCTCGGCGCCAAGGCGCTGTTCGACGAGACCGTCAAGGAGAGCGACAACCAGAAGCTCGATCTCGACGATCCGGTGCAGCTCGCGCAGCTCGCGATCGCGGCGCGCTTCACGTCGAACTTCCAGCTCTCGAACGATGCGTTCCGCGAGACGATGAAGCTGCGCCCGCAATGGACCGACATCGGCGTCGAGTGGGCAGATCTGTTCTTGCAAAAGTACGCCGCGCAGCTCGCCGAGCAGACGCTCGAGGAGGTGTTCAAGGTCAACCCGAACCACCCCGAGGCGCACGCGGCGATGGCGCAGGTGATCGTGGAGACCCGCTACGACCTCCAGGCCGTGCGGCACCACCTCGACGCGGCGTTCGCGGTGAATCCCAAGAACGCGCGCGCGCTCAAGGTGAAGGCGTCGATCGCGATCGATCAGAACCAGTGGGACGACGCGAAGAAGACGCTCGACGCCACGCTCGCGGTGAACCCCGAGGACGTCGAGGCGATCGCGATGAAGGCCACGGTCGCGTGGCTGCGCGATGACCTGAAGGGCTACGAGGCCGAGAAGAAGAAGGCGTTCGCGATCAACCCGAACTACGCGGAGCTGTATCGCATCGTCGCGCGCTCGGCCGTGCGCGAGCACCGCTACGTCGAGGCGATCGAGCTCGAGAAGGAAGCGGTCAAGCTCCGGCCGAGCTTCTACGAAGCGATGGCCGGCGCGGGCCTCGGCTACCTCAGGCTCGGCATGGAGAAGGAGGGCCTCGAGTGGATCGAGAAGTCGTGGGTGGGCGACCAGTACAACGTGCGCACGTTCAACACGCGCGACTTGTTCAAGAAAACGATCCCGCAGGACTACTCGATCGCGACGACGAAGAACTTCCGCATCCGCTATCACAACGACGAGCGCCCCGTGCTCGCGCGCTACCTCGAGCCGACGATGGAGAAGGCGTTCGCCGACATGGTGAAGCGCTACGGCTTCACGCCGACGAATCCGACGACGCTCGAGCTGTACGCCGATCGCACGGACTACGCGATCCGCACCGTCGGCCTGCCCGATCTCGGCGCCCTCGGCGTGTGCTTCGGCAAGGTGATCACGGCGATGTCGCCGCAGACCGGTGACATCAATTGGGGCATGGTGCTGTGGCACGAGCTCGGCCACGTGTTCGCGATCCAACTGTCCAACTCGCGCGTGCCCCGCTGGTTCACGGAAGGGCTCAGCGAATACGAGACGCTGATCGCGCATCCGAGCTGGCGGCGCGAGAACGACGCCGACCTCTACGGAGCGGTGCTCAACGGAACGCTGCCCTCGATCGCGGCGCTCAACTCGGAGTTCGTCCAGCCCGATCAGAACGCCGTTGTCGTCGCGTACTACCAGTCGGCGGTGACCATCGAGTTCCTCGTGCAGAAGTACGGGTTCCCGAAGTTCGTCGAGGCGCTCAAGCTGTTCGGCAAGGGCAAGGAGACGCCCGAGGTGCTCCAGGTCATCACCGGCAAGTCGATCGCACAGCTCGACACCGAGTTCCGCGCGTTCCTCGACCTCCGCCTCAAGCCGTACGCCGGCACGTTCAAGCTGCCAACGCGCGGCTTCGACGACGTCACCAAGCTCGAGATCGCCGCCGACGCCTCACCCAAGGACGGCAAGCTGCGGGCGCACGTCGCGCTCGGCTACTTCTACGAGCGCGAGGCCGAGAAGGCCGCCACCGCCGCCGAGGCCGCGCTCGCCCTCGATCCGAAGCAGCCGATCGCACGCTACATCCTCGCCGAGGTCGCGGTGCACAAGCAGGACGCGGCGAAGGCGAAGCAGCTGTACGCCGGCCTCGTCGCCGATGGCCACGACAGCTACGACCTGCGCACGCGCCTCGCGCAGCTCGCCGAGGCCGAGCGCAACGCCGCCGAGGTGGAGAAGCAGCTTTGCGCGGCCAAGAAGCTCGACCCCGAGCGCAGCTACCCGTACCAGGAGCTCGCGGGCATCTACAAGAAGTCGGGCCGGGTGCAACAGGGCCTCGCCGAGCTCGAGCACTACGCGTTCCTCGAGCAGATGGAGCTCGCGCCGCTCAAGGAGCTGATCAGCGAGTACACCAAGCTCGCCAACTGGCCCAAGGTGAAGACCTACGCCGAGATGGCGATGTTCATCGCGCCGCACGACGCCGACGTCCTCCTCGCGCTCGGCAAGTCGAGCCTCGAGACCGGCGACGGCGCCAAAGCCCTCTACACCTACGACACGATGCTACTGCTCAAGCCATCGCCGCGGCGCCCCGCGCTCGTGCACCTCGGCCGCGCGCGCGCGTTGCTCGCGCAGGGCAAGAAGGCCGATGCGAAGGCCGCGCTCGCGCAGGCGATGAAGACCGAGCCCGAGAACGCCGAAGCGCTGATGCTGAAGACGCAGCTGAAGTAGGGGACCGGCACCACGTCGTGGGGGCCCTCGGCAAAACCGGGGCCCGTCCCCGGTTTCTGCCCGGGTCTCGCGAGGTCATAGCCTGGTCGGGCAGTTCAGGCTGGCGCGACTCTTCGGTAGACCATGCCACCGGACGAGGGCGAGACCTCGACGCCGAACGGGAGGCCGGCGCGCCAGCCGTCGAGCTCGCGCGCGAACGTGCGGGCGCGGCGTGGGCCCCCGACGAGGCTCGTCAGTGCGGCCTCGTCGAGCGTGCCGTGCTTCTCGAGGTGGAGCAGCGCCTTGCGGAACAGCTCGTCGGCGATCGCGAGCGCCCATGTGGGCGGTTCGGCGTCGGCCACGGTAGGCGTGGATGGCGGCGTGGCCTCGGGCGTGACCGCGAGGCTGGCAGCGCGGCGCGCGATGGTAGGCGTGGTGATGCCCGTCGTGCCCTGCGGCCGGCGCTGCTGCTCGCGGTGGCGCGTGAAGACCTCGTGGTGCGCGGCGCCGCGACAGCCGGGCACGCGGGCGATGATCTCGTCGAGGAGCTCGCCGCGCCGGCGGTGCCAGCTCGCGGGGCTGAGCGCGAGTACGTTCCAGTCGCGCTGGCGCAGGACGCCGGGACGATGGACATGGTGCTCGAATGGATCGGCGGAGCCGTGGCCGTCGTCGATCAGGATGCCGAGCGCGTAGCGCGTGGGATCGTGCGGATCGAGGATCGCGATCGGCACGCGGAAGTCCGACGCGCCCACGTCGGGCTCGTACGGGATGCCGGCGGTCTCGAGCTCGAGGGCGAGCTGCGTCTGGATCGGCACGAAGCCGTCGATCGGTAAGCGCGTGCGCGTGCTGCTGGCGGCGGGGCCTTGCGCGCGCACGAGATCGAGGACGCGTGCGGCCTCGAGCTTGCGACCGTGATGGTGGTGGTGCGCGAACTCGAGGAAGTGCTTGAACAGGCGCGGGCCCTGATGCTTTGACGACGAGACGGCGAGCTGCGCGGGGTCGAAGGACGACACGACGTAACACGCCGCCTTGGCGCGCGAGATAGCGACGTTGAGCCGGCGCTCGCCACCGCGCTGGCCGAGGGGGCCGAAGCGCGCGGGCACGTACGTTTCGGTGGTGGTGGCACCATCACGCTTGCGCGGCACGGGCGCATGACCGAGCGAGAACACGATCACGTCGCGCTCGTCGCCCTGGACCTGCTCGAGGTTCTTCACGAACGGACGCTCGTCGAGTGCGCCCTGGGTGGTGGCGTCGAGCCAGCGCTCGCGAAACGCCGGGTCGCTCGCAGCGCGGGTGTCGATCGCGTCGAGGACCGCACGCCGCTGCTTCAGATTGAACGTGACGACGCCGATCGTCGGGCGCGGCGTGCGCGCGAGCAGCTCGTCGACCACATCGACGACGCGCGTGGCTTCGGCCGGGTTCTCGCCGCTCGCATACGTCGCGTTGGCCACGTGCACCCAGTGGAGCGCGCTCGGCGCAGAAGCGCCTGCCGTCGACGGGATCGTGAGCAGGCCGCCCGCGTACATCGCGTGGTTGGAGAACGCGATCAGTGACTCGTCGCGGCAGCGGTAGTGCCAGGAGAGGCCCGTGTGCGCGACGCGCGGCCGCGCGAGCGAGAGCAGCGACTCGGCGCCGAGGAGATCGCGGGCCATCTCCTTGCTGTCGTCGGGCGCGACGGGCGCGTCGGTGTCTTCGTCGCCGCCGAGCTCGAAGTACGAGGACGGCGGCATCTGCTTCTCGTCACCGGCGATCGCCACGCGCTGCGCCCGCATCAGCACGGGCAGCCCGGCCTCGACGGTGCACTGCGATGCCTCGTCGAACACGACCAGATCGAAGAGCGGCTGGCGCGGGAACAGGATCGCCATCGTCTCGGGCGATAGCAGCCACACCGGCACCGCGTCGAGGAGGCCATGCGGGGCGAACCGGCGAACGAACGTGCGCAACGGCATCAGCGAGCGCTGCTTGCGCGTTTCCTTGAGCAGCTCTTCACGCACCTTCTGCTCGGGCGTACGGCGAGCACCCTTGGCGGCGGGCTCGACGTTCAAGAGTGCGGCGTCGTCGACGTGCGCGAGCGTGCGCTCGATCTCGAGCTCGCGGCGCTCGGTCTCGAGCTCGCGCAGCCGGGTCGCGAGGCGTTCGACCTCGTGATCGTCGGCGGCGCTACCGAGGGTGGCGAGGCCGTGCTGCTCGCGCTCGAGCCGGGCGAGCCACGCGCGTGACCATGCCGCGGCGACGCTCGTGCGCCACATGCTCGCTGGCGCGTCGGCATGCTGCGCGTGCAGCGCATCGAGCAGCGCGAGCGAGGAGGGGAGCGTGGCCGTCAGCCGCGCGATCAGCGCGTCGGATTCGGCGAGGCGGAGGTGATCGCGGCGCCACCGCTCGAGCAGCTGGGCGAGCACGTCCGCGCGCGGGTGCGCGGCGAGCGGGCCGGGCGCGAGCGTCGCGAGCGGCGCCACCGCGGCGGCGAGGGCGTCGCGCGCGGCGAGTACCGCGCGGCGCTCGTCGAGGAGCTGGTCCCAGCGTGCGAAGTCCTCGGCGGTCTCCGCGGCCGCGGGCAGCCAGGCGCCGATGCGCTCGAGCTGCGGGCGAACCTCGCCGAGCGCTCCGAGCGCGGTTCCGAGTGTGGCGACGCGCTCGATCGCCGGCTCCAGCAGCGCGGTCGTCGCCGGCAACAGGCGCTGGAGGCCGAGCTTGTCGAACACGTCGCCGATCGCGCGCCACGCACGCGTCGCGGCGATGCGGTCGGCGAGCTCGTCGAGCAGGCTCGGCGAGATGGCGTCGCCGGCGCGCTCGGGGAGGAGCCGCGTGAGCTCGCGCCGAAATGCGCCCCGCGCCTTCCACCAGCCGAGCACGAAGATGCGGCCCCAGGACGACGCCCACCGCCGGAGCACCGACATCGCGGCCACCAGCTCGTTGCTCGCGTCCAGCTCCACGGGGCGTGCGAACCGCACGAGCGCTGTCTGCGCTTGCTGATACGCCCTGGATGCTTCGGCGGTGAGCGCGAGGCGCGCGGGCTCCGTCGCGGCGAGCTTCGCGACGCTGCCGAACAGCGCGCGATCGTGGTCGTCGCTGCGTCGCGCGCGCGTCTGGATCGCCAGATCGAGCGCGCCGCGCGCGGCCTCGACGTCTTCGATCGGCACGCCCGCACGCGCGAGCCGGTCCTCGTACACGCGCGCTGCTTCGAGGGCCTTCGAGATCGTGCCTTCGACCTGCTGCAAGGCTTGGGGGCTCGTCGAGGCGAGTGAGGCGCGGTTATCCGCGCGCCACGGGCTGCCTGCACTCCACAGCTCGGCGAGTGGGTGGAGGCCGGCGATCAGGTCGAGCACCTCGCGAAGCTTCTGTTGCGGGACCTGCTCGAGCCCCGCGCTCGTCGCGAGCTCGGGGGCCGATTGTCCCGCCACGTACGCGAGCAGGTCGCCGACGCGCAGGTCGAGGCCCGCGATCGGGGCGCGCAGCGCGGCGGTGCGTTGCTCGAGCGCCGTGCGGGTCGCCGCGTGCTCGACGCGGACCCGCTCCACCTCCTGCGCATCGAACGGGATCCGCTCGCGCGTCTCGATCCGCGCCGCCACGTGCGCGTACAGCGCCTTGCGATCCTCGTGCACGTCGTGGACGACGGCGAGCGCCTTGCCGAACCCGATCGCGGTCAACCGCTGGTAGACGACATCGAGCGCCGCGCGTTTCTCGCACACGACCGCCACCCGCTCGCCACGTCGCAGGGCCTCGGCGACGAGGTTCACGATCACCTGGCTCTTGCCGGTGCCGGGTGGCCCATCGATCACCGTCGCGCCGTGCGTGCGGCACGCGGCGATCACCGAGCGCTGCGACGGATCGGCGGGGATCACCGGCGTCCAGTCCTCGATGGGCACGGACGGCGGCTCCGCCGTGCACGACACCACACCGTCGGGCATCAGCGTCGACGCGGCACCGAGCAACGCGCTCACGTCGGCATCAGGCTGCGCGAGATCCTGGAGCAGGGCGTCGTAGTCCTGGAGGAGATCCGAGCTCGACTGCGGGAATATGCCGATGACGCACACCTCCTCGAGCTCGAGGCCGTCCGGCTTGGTCGCGAGCTCCGCGTCGCGCACGCAAAACGGCTGCAGCGATCCGACAGCGTCGGACAGCACCAGGCCCACCTCCGCGAGCTTCGCGCGGACAGCCTCCGGGCCACCCTCGGGGGCACCTGCGAGCTCCTCCAGCTCGTCGGAGAGCTCGTCGGAGTAGGCGAAGCCGCGCTTGTTGAACACGAGCCGGATCAGCGCCTGATTGGCGATCGGCAGCTCGTCGCGGCGCGGCACGAGGCGGAAGCCACGCGCTCCATCACCGTCGCGCTCGAGCGCCACCGGGTAGAGGACGAGCGGCGCCCGGACCGTGTAGCCCTCGATGTTGCCGGTGACGAACGGATAGCCGGCGAACAGGTCATGCGCCCCGGTCTCCTCGGCGCGCTGGGCATCTTCGCGATTCAGCGCGAGCAGCTCCGCCGACGCGTTGGCCGCGGGGCCATGGCGACCGGCGTCCGCAGCGTCGACGAGCCGGACCGTGCGGCGCGCGCGCAGCTGCTCGAGCACGCGCTCCGCGCTGCCGATCGAGACGCGCTCGAGGAGGGCGAGATCGAACGCGCGCCCTTTGCGCAGCTGCCGCAACCGGACCGCCGGACTGCGCCCATCCCCGGACACCAGCTGCTCGCGCAGGCGGCGCAGCGCCTCGACGAGCGCAGCGCGCGAGCCGGTGAGCGGTGCAGGCGTGATCCGCGCGCCGCGCGCTGCGCTCGCGACGAGGACCATGCGGTCGTCGAGTCCAGCGCTCTCCGGCGACGGTCGTGCCGAGATGCGTCGCTCGCGGAAGGCGTTCGTGATCGTGGAGACGTGATGCTCGCTGCGCTGTTCGGAGCCGAGCAGCCGCAACAACCGGCGGAGCGTGATCAGGCTCTCGCCGCGGCGGACCACGTTGGCGAGGAATGTCTGGAATGCGTCGTCGACGTCGCGGTGGCGCGCGGGCAGCGGCAGCTCGGTGGGCGCGGCGCTCGAGAGGTCGATCTCGGTGCGCAGCGTGTGCAGGACCGTCTGGAGCCCGCGCCGGAACTCCGCCTCCACGCCGAGGGCGCGTCCGATCGACAGGATCATCCCCGCCTCGTCGGGGTCGATGACGCCGTCGGCAGCCATCACGCGCGCCAGCACGAAGAACAGGCTGCGCGCGAGGTCCGCGCCTCCACCGGCGATCACGGCCGCGGTCTCGGCGAACCGCGCGCGCGCGACGTCGAGATCGAGATACGTCTGCCAATCGGGCACCAGCGTCGCGAACTGGCGCTCGATCGCCTCGCGCTCCTCATCGGCGAGCTCGCCGTCCGCGAATGCGACGATCACCGCGCACGCGAGCGCACACTCGTGCAGCTCCTGCGGCGGCTCGCCGAGGCGGCTGTAGTCGAGCGTGACCGCGGCGCCGACCGCGTCGTCCTTGAAGCAGCGCGCGATGACCGCGTCGACGTCGGCGAGCTCGCGGGTGCCCGGCCCGCGCCCGGTGAGCTGCCTGTACTGTCGGGTCTCGCTGAACAGCCACAGCGCGTACGCGCGCAGGTTGTGCTCGGGATGCGTGATGCCGCGGACGTCCGCACCTGCGTGCAGCTCCTCCTCGACGAGCGCGCGGCACTGCGCGAGGTACGCGTCGGTGTCCCACGTCAGCTCACCGCTCGCGAGGCCCGTCAGCGCGGCCATCTCGAGCCGCAATATCGCCGCGAGGTCCTGGCACGCGAGGAGACCGACGCGATCCGCGGTCAGCTCCATGGTCATCGAGAGGCGCGACAGCGCGACCGCGAGCCCGCGATCCTCGATGTGACCGAGCGCGGAAACGATCGCATGCGCGTTGCGGAGCGGGCTCGTGTGGCCGTGCGCGAGGTAGTGCCCCAGCTCGTGACCGAACACGGCGAGCAAGGCGCTGCGATCGAGCCGCGGCAGCAGCGCACCGTGGATCTCGAGGAGGATCGGCGCCTCCACCAGGTGAATCGCGGCGTTCTCCGCCCCGCTGCGCTGGTAGAGCTCGAGCTCGCCGTCGATGCCGAGGATGCGCTTGGCCTCGTTCGCGGCGCGATACGCCTCACCGGCCATCGACTCGGTCAGGCGCAGGCCGCGCGCCATGAGCGTGCGGCGGACCTCCTTCGAGTCCGGTACGCGTGTCGCGACGAGCTCCGCGAACCCGGGATGTTGCTCGACGAGGGCGGCGTACGTGCGCTCGCTCGCGACGCGGATCGTCTCGATGTCGAGCTTCACGATGGACGCCTAGCTGTTGAGCAGGCGCTGCATCGTGTCGATGACCTGGCGCAGGCGCATCGGCTTGTCGAGGAAGATGTTGGCACCTGCCTCGAGCGCCGAGCGGCGTGCGGCGTCACCACCCGCGGAGACGGCGATGATCGGCAGGTCGGTGAGGCCGAGCTCGGTGCGCGCGGTCTGGATGACCTTGGGACCGTCCATCACGGGCAGGTAGACGTCGATGATGAGCGCGTCGAACTTCTCGCGCCGCAGGATCTCGACGGCCGCGCGGCCATCTTCGGCGCTGCGGAACGCGAACGAGACGCCGCCGAAGTCGCGGCGTGACGAACCGCGCAGGCCCTCCGTGATGAGCTGGGCGACGTGCTTGTTGTCTTCGACGACGAGGACGCGGAACAGGCGCGAGACGACCTTGGGGTCGCGGGCACGGATGCGCTCGATGACCGCGGCGAGAGCGTCCCGCGCGGGGCCGGGCGAGAACTCGATGCCGGCGCCGGCCTCGGAGTCGTCAGATCCCGGCCGCAGCCAGCGGACGACGCCTTCGATGGAGACTGGCTCGAGGAGGCCCGGAAACCCGAGGACGAGCTGGATCTTGGTGCCGAGGGGTAGCTCGCGGTTGGTGGCGACAAACGTGCCACCGCTCGACAGGTTCTCTGTGAAATCTCCGACGAGATCGTCCGCGCCGTCGTATTCGACGAAGAGCGTCACGGGCTCTCGGTCGTCGCGGCGCTTGTCGTCGTCGGACATGGGGAACGAAAATGGTCTCAAGGCCCGTACGCGATCGCAAGCGACCCGGTTCGTTACCGACCTAACGTGTACGCCGGGATCCGGACCGTGAAGGTCGTACCCCGCCCAACGGTGCTTGCCACATCGAGCTCGCCGCCGTGATCGCGCACGATTTGCTGGGTCAGCGCGAGCCCGAGGCCGTTGCCGCCTTCCTTGGTGGAAAAGAACGGGTCGAACAGGCGTGGCAGGACCTCCGTCGGGATCCCGACCCCATTATCCTCCACCTCGATGGCCACGCGCTTGCCGTCGCGGCGCGTGCGGAGCGTGACGGTGCCGCCGCCCTTGGCGACCACGGCATCCGCCGCATTGCGCACGAGGTTGATCAGACATTGCCTGATCTGCCCGGCGTCGAGGATGCCGATCGGATCCTCGGGGGCGAGGTCCGTCGCCAGCGTGACCTGCTTGGCTGCGAGGTCCTCGCGCACGAACGAGACGAGCGCGCCGACCATGGTGTTGACCGATTCTTGCGCAACCTTGGGCTTCGGGAGTCGCGCGAACGCCAGGTACTCCTCGGTGATCGCGGTGAGGCGATCGACCTCGCGATGGATCGAGCGGCACAGCTCGCGCGCCTCGGTCGAGTCGCCAACTTCTTCCTCGAGGAGCTCCGTGTTGAGCCCGATCGAGGACAACGGATTGCGTACCTCGTGGGTGATCATCGCGGCCATCTTGCCGACGGCCGCGAGGCGCTCCGAGCGGACGAGGCTGCGCTCGCGCTCCTCGACGGCACGGCCCATCGAGTTGAACTCGCGCGCGAGGTCCGCGACCTCTGCGGGGCCGCGCTCGGGGATGCGGCTCGCGTAATCGCCGGCGGCGATCCGGCGCGCACCGTCGCGCAGGCGGCGCAGCGGGCGCAGCGTGATCACGACCCACGCGGTGATGCCTAGACCGAGGAGCACGGCGGCGAGGCCACCCGAGATGGCGATCATGCGGAGTCTGTGCTCGTTGTTCTCGAGCCTCTCCGTGCCCCTCGCGAGGTTCACGTCGAGCTGCTCGGCGAGCTCGTTGGCCTTGATCATCAGCCGCCGTTCTTCCTTGCGCAGCTTCTGCAGGGCCTCGAACGCAGCCTTCTGTTTTTCGTCCCAGGTCTCGGGGAGGCCGATGGGCGGCGCCGTGAGCACCTGCTCGTACAGCGGTTCGACCGCGGCGGTGGCTCCCTCGAGTGCAGCGATCTGGGGCTTGGTGACGGCGAACTGGCGGGCGTCGAGCTCGAGCTGCTCGTCGACCTCCTCCACGATCTTGCGGGAGCTCTTGACCGTGCGGTCGCGGTTCCCCTTGGCCCGCCGGAGGGCCAGCCGGGTGACCTGGGCGTTCGATTCGTCCTGGAAGCGTTCCTCCAGGTAATTGCGTAGGTCGTCCTGGCTGCGAGCGAGGTCTTTGGCGGTCAACGCCAGCCGGAAATAGCCCTTGCTCATGAGCACCACCTGGTCCTCGACCTGGCTCATGTTCACGACCAACGTGGCGGTGATCACTCCGAAAGTGACCGTCAGCGCGGCAAAGCCGAGGAGGATCCGCGCTGACAGGGTGCGCATGGGCGGCTGACCGTAACCCGGCGCTATCCGCGAGGCCACCTCACGCTCGGGAGGGCGGCCAGGTGGTGTATGCTACCCCCTCTGAGGGCTCCACCCATGAAGCGTGCACTTTCCTCATGTTGGACTCTCCTGCTCGCCGTCGTGTTGCTCGGCGCCGCAGGGGCCACAGCGTTTGCAGGTCGGCCCACCATCGCGGTGCTCGGTCTCGAGGTCGTCGATGCTGGCGGTCAGATCGATCAAGCGTCGACGGGGGTTGCCCGCGATCTCACCGAAGGTCTGCGCTCACGCGCCAAGGTCGGCTCGGGGCCGTTCCAGCTCCAGCCGGGCAGCGACAAAGAGCTGATCGACGAGAAGCTGATCAAGAACTGCGACAACGAAGCCATTCCCTGCATGGCGCAGATCGGCAAAGACCTCGGCGCCGACTTTCTGATGTACGGCCAGCTCAGGAAGGCGAGCGACGGTTACGTCGTCACGCTGAACCTCCTGAACGTCGGCAAGAAGAAGTTCGAGAAGGCGAAGGCGCCGCTGTTGATTCCGTTCGACAAGAAGGACCCGCAAGCGCTGCAGGAGGCCGCGCGCAAAGCCTACAACGATCTCTCCGGCATCACCGACGCGGGCACGCTCGTGGTCAAGGCGAACACGCCGAACGGTACGGTCTTCGTCGACGACACCGCGCGAGCGCAGCTCGTCAACGGCGCGGCCACGGTGGGCCCGCTGCCCGAGGGGCGCTACCGCGTCGCCGTTGAAGCAGAAGGCTACAAGCGCAGCGAAGAGATGGTGGTGACGATGCGTAGCGGCGAGACCGTCACGCAGGACGTGAAGCTCGTGGTCGTGGACCGCGAGTACTCGGGCACGACGTCGAGCGCCGGTGGCAGCGGCGCCTGGAAGGGTGCGTTCGCGGTATCGACCGTGGTGACGGCGGCCTCGGGTGCGCTGTGGATCTACGGCTGGAAGAAGCTGCCGACGCAGGCCGAGCTCCAGGCGAGCGGCGCGCCGGCCGGATACGACGAGTCGCGCTGTCCGCGAAAGGAAGACTTCGGCACCTCCGGCAACAAGACCATCGACGACGCGTGCAGTGGCTACTCGCTGTCCAAGTGGGGCATCGTCGGCGTGTCGGTCGGCGGCGTCGCGATGGCGTTCACCGGTTACATGGCGTTCATGCGTAGCGGCGGCGAGGCTCGCCCGGTCGGCATGAGCACCACGGGTCGTCGCACCAAGCGGAAGAAGGAGCTGGCGATCACGCCGATCCTATCGCCCGATGGCGGCGGCGCCACGTTCCGCCTCGACTGGTAGGCGTCGCTGGGTTCTCGTCCTTCGTCAATTCGCGGTACTATCCGGTACATGAGACGACGCCATCGGGGAGGGCGTGTAGTCCTCCTCGCATTCGCGATCCTGGGGCTCCTGCTGACGTCTGCATTCGCGGAGCGGCCGAAGGTCGCCGTGCTAGGCCTGGAGGTCGTTGGCGTGATCGATCAGCGTGTGACCACGGTCGCGCAGGAGCTCACGCAAGGTCTGCGCGCGCGGCCGCGTAGCGGCAACGGCCCCTACCTTCTGGCGGCGAACAGCGATCGCGAGCTCATCGACGAGAAGATGATCAAGTCGTGCGATGACGAGGCGCTCAAGTGCATGACGGCGATCGGCGTCGGCGTCGGCACCGACATTCTGATCTACGGCAATGTGAAGAAGGACGGCGACAACCTCGTCGTCACGGTGCACAGCCTCGACGTCAAGAAGAAGGCGAAGCTCAAGGACGTCTTGGTGACGCTCGCCGCGAATGCGCCCTCCGAGGCGATTCGTGCGGCGGCCAAGAAGGCCTATACCGACCTCACCGGTGACGTCTCGGCGCCCTCGGGCGGCAAGCTCGTGATCAAGACGAACGTCACCTCCGGCACCGTGTTTGTCGACGACGTCCAGAAGGACACGCTGACCAATGGCACCACGATGATCGCGCTCGCCGAGGGGCGGTACCGCGTGGCCGTCGAGGCGGAAGGCCGCCTGCGCAAGGAGATCGAGGTCAAGGTCACCGATGACGAGACCATCACCGAGCAGTTCGACCTCGAGATGAAGGTCGTCCAGCCGATGGTCAGCGGCGGCGGCAAGAGCGGCGTGTGGAAGCCCGCGTTCTACGCGACCGCGATCGGTACCGTCGCGCTCGCGGCCCTCTCGGTGTACGCGTACGCGGATAGCCAGTCGCTCGCCGACGGCATCACCGGGACGAGACCCGGCTGCACCGGCGACAACTGCGCGCTCACGCAGGACGACTGCGGCACCACGGTTCCCAACGACAGCGGCAACTTCGAGCAGGCGTGCGGTCGCTACAGCCTCCACAAGTGGACGCTCGTCGGCAGCGTCGTCCTCGGCATCGCCGCCGCGGGCACCGGGTACATGGCGTTCGTGCGCGGTGGTGGTTCCAAGGAGTCGGCAACCAAGGTCGCCGTGACCCCGACCGTCGGGCCCGACGGCAGCGGCGCGATGGTTCGCGTTACCTGGTAGCGCGCGCCCGGATCCGGATCACGACCGACTTCGACGTCGGCGTGTTCGACCGATCTGCGACGCTGCCGAGCGGCACGAGCGCATTCGCCTCGGGGAAGTAGGTCGCGGCGCAGCGGCGGGGCAGGTCGTAGGGGACCACGATGAAGCTCTCCGCGACGCGCTCGCCGTCGGTCCACTCGGAGTTCAGATCGACGAGCTGGCGCTCCTCGAGGTGGTGCGCGGTCATGTCCTCGCGGTTCAGGAACACCACGCGCCGCTCGCCACGGATGCCGCGGTAGCGATCGTCGAGCCCGTAGACGGTGGTGTTGTACTGGTCGTGGCTGCGAATCGTCATCATGCGCAGCCGGCCCGGGGGGAGCGCGAGGTCGGGCAGGGTGGCGACCGTGAACCGCGCGCGGCCGCCGATCGATGCGAACGACCGATCGCGGGCAACGTTGGGGAGCTGGAAGCCGTCGGGTGTGCGCACGCGCGTGTTGAAGTCGGTGAAGCCGGGGACGACGCGGGCGATGAGGTCGCGGATGCGATCGTAGTCGGCCGCAAGGTCGGTCCACGCGACGGCGTCGCCGAGCAGGGCGCGGCCGAGGCCGGCGACGATCCACGGCTCGCTGCGCAGCTCCTCGCTTGCCGGCGCCAGCACGCCTTGCGATCGGTGCACCATGCTCATGGAATCCTCGACGGTGACGAACTGCCGGCCCGCTGGTTGTTCGTCGCGCTCGGAGCGGGCGAGGCACGGCAGGATCAACGCGCGCGCGCCGGGGTACAGGTGCGTACGGTTGAGCTTCGTCGAGACGCTCGCCGTCAGCGTGCAGCGCTCGAGGGCGCGCGCGGTGCGATCGGTGTCGGGCGTCGCCGAGAGGAAGTTGCCGCCAAGGGCGACGAACACGCGCACGTCGCCGTGCTCCATCGCGTGGATGGTCTCGACGGTATCGAGACCGGGTGTGCGCGGCGGGGTGAAGCCGAACGTCTCGCCGAGCGCATCGAGAAAGCGGGCCGGCGGCACGTGATCGATGCCCATCGTGCGATCGCCCTGGACGTTGGAGTGTCCGCGTACCGGACACAGGCCCGCGCCCCGCCGCCCCACGTTGCCGCGCAGCAGCATCACGTTCACGATCTCCTGGATCGTGACGACGGAATGCTTGTGCTGCGTGAGGCCCATCGCCCAGCACGCGATCACGGAGCGCGCGTCGACATAGAGGTCGGCGATCGCGCGGATCTGCGCCTCGTCGATGCCGCTACTCTCGACGATCGCCGCCCACGGCGTCGCCTCGGCGTGGGCGCGCCACGCCTCGAAGCCGGTGGTGTGCGCGGCGAGGAACTCGTGATCGACGGCGTCGCGCTCGAGCACCGCCTTGCCGATGCCGAGGAAGAACGCCTGGTCCCCGCCGATCTGGACCTGGACGAAGTGCTTCGCGAGCGTGACGCCGTGCAGGAGGTCGAGCGGGCGCTGCGGGTGGGCGAACCGCGACAGGCCCACCTCGCGCAGTGGGTTGATGCTGACGATCGTCGCGCCACGCTTCGCGGCCTCGCGCAGCGTCGACAGCATGCGCGGGTGGTTGGTGCCAGGGTTCTGGCCGACGACGAAGATCAGGTCGCAGTGCGCGAAGTCGTCGAGGCTGACTGAGCCCTTGCCGACGCCTACGGCCTCGTTCAGCGCGACGCCGCTCGACTCGTGGCACATGTTCGAGCAGTCGGGGAAGTTGTTCGTCCCGAACATGCGGCCGACGAGCTGGTACAGGAATGCGGCCTCGTTGCTCGTGCGGCCCGACGTGTAGAGTGCGCTGCTCGCGGGACCCGCCGCCCGCAGCTCGCGGGCGAGCAGCGCGAACGCCTCGTCCCACGTGGTCTGCACGTAGTGCCGACCTTCGAGGACCATCGGATGGGTGAGGCGGCCGAGCTGGCCGAGCTCGAAGTCAGAGAGCTTGCGGAGCTCGTCGATCGAGGCGGCGGCGAACAGCGCGGGCGTCGCACGGGCCGTGGTCGCTTCCTCGGCGAGGGCCTTCGCGCCGTTCTCGCAGAACTCGATATGGGGGCGGTGCTTCGCGCCCGGTTCCGGCCATGCGCAGCCGGGGCAATCGAAGCCGTCGGGCTGGTTCATCGCGAGCAGCGCCTTGGTGCCGCGCACGATGCCCGTATCGCGCGACAGGTGCTTGAGCGTCGACACCATCGCGCCCATGCCGCCGGCCGTCGTCGGGACGTCGGTCAGCTGGATTTCCGCCCGCGGTACATCGTGCGGGTCGTCGTCGGTAGACACCTCTTCACACCTACCACGTGCCAGGCGGACGGGGCCACGAGTCGACCGCCGAGTCCGGCCCCACGTGGCCCGCGGTGCGCCGCAACTACGCCGACCAGAGGGGCGGGCTACCGCGCGACCTGGAGATTCGCGTGGTCGCGCCATAGCGTTGCGCGGGCGCGTATAGTGGTTGCGTGCCGAGGGAGGGTGATTCCGATCCGTTTGCCGAGACGAGCGTTCCAGAGCAGGCGCTCGCCGAGACGCTCGCTTCCTCCGACGCTCCACCGGCGGTGACAGACACAGCGGTCGATGGGACGCGGCGCCCGCGCGTGCCCTTCGATACCGCCAGCCATCCGAAGATCGGCCGCTTCGTTGTGCTCGAGCAGCTGGGGCAGGGTGGCATGGGCGTCGTCCTCGCGGCCTTCGACCCGCAGCTGGATCGCCGCGTCGCGATCAAGATGCTGCACGACCACGTGTCGGAGAGCCACGGCGCGCGGCTCGTGCGCGAGGCGAAGGCGATGGCGCAACTCGCCCATCCCAACGTGCTCACCGTGCACGAGACCGGGCAATATGGTGACCGCCTGTACATCGCGATGGAGCTCGTCGATGGCCAGACGCTCGGTGCGTGGCTGCGCGCGCAACCGCGTACGCACGAGCAAATCTTCGAGTACGTCATGCAGGCGGGACAGGGACTCGCCGCAGCGCACGCGGCAGGCCTCGTCCATCGCGACTTCAAGCCCGACAACGTGCTCGTAGGCAAGGACGGGCGCGTGCGCGTGAGTGACTTCGGCCTGGTGTCTTCGACGGGAGAGGCGACGCCGGTCGGTTCTTTGCCCGACGCGCGCTCACCGAGTGCGCTCACGCAGGCCGGTGCGGTGATGGGAACGCCGCTCTACATGGCCCCGGAGCAGCATCGGGGCCAGGTCGCCGATGCCAAGGCCGATCAGTTCAGCTTCTGCGTGACCCTGTGGCAAGCACTCTGCGACGAGCTGCCGTATGGCGCTGACACGTACGAGCAGCTCGTCGACAACGTTACCCTCGGCAAGCTGCGCGCGATTCCGCGCGGCGTGCGCGTCTCGGCGAAGGTGCGCGCGATCCTGCAGCGCGGGCTCGCGGCAGATCCGAAGGAGCGCTTTCCGTCGATGCAAGCGTTACTCGCCGCGCTCGAGCGGGCGCGGCGTCCGGCGCGATGGCCTTGGCTGGCCGGCGGTGCAGCACTGCTCGCCGCTGGCGGCGTCGCGCTCGCCTTCGGGCTCGCGAGCAGCGAGCGGGATCCGTGCAGCGGCTCGCGGGAGCGCGTCGCGAACGTGTGGAACACGCAGCGCAAGAACGCCCTCGAGGTGACGTTCACGGCCGCGCAGGGCCGGGATATCTGGGAGCAGCTCGTCCGGGACCTCGATCGCTACACGGACACGTGGGCCACGCGGCATCGCGAGGTCTGCCGAGCCACGCACGTACGCGGCGAGCAGTCAGCCGACTTGCTCGATCTAAGGATGCGTTGTCTGGATGGGCGCCTAGCGGAGCTCGATGCGCTGCTCGCGCGGTTCGGCGACGTCAAGCGCGACACGTTGTTCAAGGCGGTCGATGCCGCCGCAACCCTTGGTGGGTTCGCGGATTGCGACGATGCAGAGCGGCTGCGGGCAGCGGTTCCCTTGCCCACGGACGCCGCCACACGCGCGCGCATCGCCGACCTCGAGCACGCGTATGCCGACGCGGCCTCCTACGACAAGACCGGGCAGTGGGCGAAGGCCAAGGAGATCATCGATCCCCTCGTCGGCCAGGCGCGCCTCACCGGCTACGGGCCGCTCGAAGCCAAGCTGGTGCTGCTGCGCGCGGGCCTCGAGTATCGCAGTGGCGATCTCGCGACCGCCGCGGCGAGCTACCGGGAAGCGGCGGAAGCGGCGGCACGCGCCCGCGACGATGCTCGCCTCGCGCAGAGCTGGATCGACTTGATGAACGTGCTCGCCGCGTCAGGCAAGGTCAGCGACGCCCTCGCGCTCGAACCGATCGCGAAGACCTCGGCCGAGCGCGTCTCGGACCAGCCTCGCCTCGGCGCGCGGTTCGCAAATGTGCTCGCGGGCCTTTACCTCGCCACGGGAAAGTACCCCGACGCGCGCGTGCAGTACGAGAAGGCGCTGGCGCTGGTGCGGAAGGATGGGCCCGACAGCGACCTGCTCGGCCACGCGCTCCTGAACTTCGGCATCGCGCTCTGGTACACCGGCGATCTCGACGGTGCGAAGCAGCACTTCGAGGACGCGCGCGATCGCTTCATCGCGAAGCTCGGCCCGAGGCATCCATCCCTGGGGTACGTCTTCCGCAACCTCGGCGATCTCGCGGTGGCAAAGCAGGACATCGACACCGCACTCGCGAGCTATCAGCGTGCGTACGAGATCCTCGAGGGCGCGCATGGTCCAGAGCACATCGACGTTGCCATTGCCCTCGAGCCCCTCAGCTATGCGTATGCCCGCAAGGGTGACGCTGCGAAGGCGCGCGCGGCCGGCGAGAAGGCGCTCGCGATCCGCGAGCACAAGTTCGGCCCCGACCACCCGACGATCGCGAACACGCTCAACAGCCTCGCGGATGCCGAGGTCGCCGACGGCAGCGCGCCCGCCCTCGCCCGTGCGATCACCTATCTCGAGCGCTCGATCGCGATCCAGGACAAGACGTACGGTCCCGAACATCCCAAGACGCCCGAGTCGCTCGACCGGCTCGGTACGGCGCAAGAGAAGGCCGGCAACGTGGCGGCAGCGATCGCGGCCTATCAGCGCAGCGTCGCGATTCGCACGAAGCTCGCCCCCGCGAGCCCCGAGCTCCAGGCCACCCAGGCCGAGCTCGCGCGCCTGCTTCGCGTTGCACGGTAGCTGGCGATCGTACTCTGGGCGATGCGGCCGAAAACATCAAGACTGGTTTGTTCGCGCGCGGTTCCCAGAATGACCCGTCCATGCGCATCCGGTTTTGTCGACCAGCCGGGCCGCAGTCCATCGACGACCGCTTCGACCTCGAGATCGACGCCCTCGACGAGCTCGGCATTGCTCACGACACGATCTCGATGGAGAGCGTCGTCGACGACGAGCTCGATCTCACCGAGCTTTCCCTGTGCGACGACGTGCTCTACCGCGGCTGGATGCTCACGGCCGAGGAGTACGAACGCCTCGCGTCCGCCGTTGCGGACGTCGGCGGTACGCTCGTCACCTCGCCGGAGGAGTACGAGGCCGCGCACTACCTGCCGAGCTGGTATGCGGCCGTCGCCGACGACTCACCCGCGACGCGGTGGACCGACGGCACCGACCTGACGGACGTATGGGAGGCCGCGTGCGCCGTGGGTGGGCCTCCGCTCGTGGTCAAGGACCACGTGAAGAGCGTGAAGGAACAGTGGAGCGAGGCGTGCTACGTGCCACCGGGAGCGACCCGCGAGGATGTGACCGCGACGGTTCACGCGATGATCGATGCGCGCGGCGAGCGGTTCGAGCGCGGGGTGGCGGTGCGGAGGTACATCCCGCTCGCGTACGAGCACCGGGTGTTCTTCTGGCAGGGCGCGCTGGTCGCGGAGGCACCGTATCTGCACGACGTCGAGCCGCAGCTGCCACCCTCGCGGTTTGTGCGCCTGGGGCGCGTGATCGACTCGCCCTTCTTCTCGGCAGACCTGGCGTTGACCCACGCCGGCACGTGGATCGTGCTGGAGATCGGCGACGGTGGCGTGTCGACGCTGCCGCCCACGCTGGACGTGCGCGCGTTCTACCGCGCGATCGCGAGGGCATGCGCGTGAGCCCGGTGACGCTGAAGGAGCGAGCGCAGCGCGAGCTCGTGCGGTGGCGCCGCGGCCTCTCTGCCGACGAGCGACAGCAGCTACGCACCGCGCGGGAGGAGGGACGACTCGTACTTGTCGGCCTGCTCGTCGACGATGCGTGCGAGCTCGAGACGTGGCGCGACGAGCTACGCGAGTACGTGCAGAACCACGAGGATCTCGTGTTCCACCTCGAGGAGCGCACGTGGCACATATGCCGAGCGCATCCTGTCGCGCACGCCGTGGTCGCGACGGGTGTCGTGCCCGCTGGCGTAACGTGTGGCAACCGAACGTGTCCCTTTGCATCCGCCCGCCCCATGCAACTGGTCGCAGTGGCGCGCTCGACGCGGCGGTCTGACCTCGAGCCGCGCTAACCGCAATGCTGGTCAGTTAACACTACTGCGTCATAATTCGACGTCGAATTCCGGATCGATTTCGATCAGTTGTGAGATTCCTCGTCGAGACGATCGCGTGTGACCCTTCGTTGTGATCAAAGGGGGTATGGCGAATCTGATGA
>JANRKM010000093.1:0-1701 GCA_033763475.1 Kofleriaceae bacterium | reverse complement strand
ATCTGACAGAAGCGCGCGGAGTCCGCCGCGACGACGATGTCGGCGGCGAGCATCATCTCGATGCCGATCGTGTAGGTGATGCCCTGGACGACGGCGACGACGGGCTTCAGCGTGCGACGCTTCAGCGCGAACGGGTCGATCGCATCGGCCGGCGGCTCGACGGGCGTCGCGCTCGGCCCGAAGAACTTGGGCATGTCGAGGCCCGCGGTGGTGTGGTCGCCCGCGGCGCACAGCACCGCCACCCACTGTTCGTCGTCGCGGTCGAATGCGGTCAGCGCGTTGCCGAGCGCGACCATCATTTCGGGCACGAAGGCATTCTTCTTGCGAACGTTGTCGACGACGATCTTCAGCACACGGCCGTCGACCTCGGTTCGGATCTGCGGTGACTCGGTCATCGTGCTTCTCCCTCGTTGTGCCGGCGAGGCGCCGTCCCTGGGGTGCGGATCGCAGGCGTCACGGCGCGGGCTTCACCGGCGCTTCTGCGCCTCGATCTCTTCCTCGACCTCGCGCAGGCGGTCCTTCCCGAAGAACAGCTCGTCGCCGACGAAGAAGCTCGGCGAGCCGAACACGCCGCGCGCGACGGAGGCGTCGGTGTTCGCGATCAACTCCTGCTTCACGTCGGGATCGGCGGCGCCCGCGAGCAGAGGATCTGCCGGCAGCCCGGATTCGAGCAGCGCGGCGCGAATCACGGCGGGCTCGTCCATCTTTTTCGGCTCCGCCCACATGTGCCGGTAGACCTCGTCGACGTAGCGCTCGAAGCAGCCGATGCGCCGGGCCGCGATCGCACCTCGCATGATCTGAAGCGTGTTCACCGGGAAGTACGGGTTCGCAGCGAAGCGCGTGATGCCGTGCGCCGCGAGGAAACGCCGCATCTCGAGCGCCGCGTACTCCCCCTTGTTCTTGATCCCTCGCAACGAGACCGCGGGCGAAACGTTGCCGGTGGCTTTGAACACACCTCCCAGGAGCACCGGCACGTAGGCGACCCGGACGCCTGTGCGCTTCTCGATCGATGGAATCACGAGGTGCGCGAGGTAGGCGTTGGGCGAGCCGAAGTCGAAGTGAAACTCGACGCTCGCGTGCATGCGCTCAGGTCCCGCTTCCCGCCGAGGACTTCCCGAAGGCGGGCCGGCCAGCTTCGCTGACCGCTCCGTCACAGCGCCTCCACGCGCGCGGGCGTGTGTTTGTGCCAAGGCGTACCCGCGACCCAGTCGCGGTCTTCGCTGCGCGTCAGCTCGTTCGGCGAGACCCCCACGGCGGCGTACCCGCCTTCCCCGTTCGGAAAATCGAGGCCGAGCCCGTTCGGCAAGGAGACGTGCCCGGGCTGCATGCGGTCGGAGAGCTCGACCGAAACCTCCGCGCTTCCCCGGCGCGTCGATACGCGCACCCGGCCACCGTCCGCGACACCCAGCCGCTTCGCGTCGTCGGGGTGCATGCGCAGCGCGCCGCCACGATCCTTCTTCCGCCAGTCCGGGTTGCGAATGATCGTATTGGCGGTGAACGCGCGCCGCTCGCCCGCAGAAAGAACGAGCGGGAACTCCGCGCTGGACCGCTCGGGCTCGTTCGCGAGGCCTTCGAGCTCTGCGAACAACTCCGGGATCGCGAGCTGGATGCGGCCGTTGTGCGTCGCCACGCGAGCCCAGCTCTCCTCCCAGTCGTCGACCGAGAACGTGATCGCGCTCTTGCTCGCAAGCAGCGCGTCGA
>JANRKM010000092.1:0-5375 GCA_033763475.1 Kofleriaceae bacterium | reverse complement strand
ACCTCGACTTCTCTTCGCGAATGACCTCTGCGCGCTCGGCAGCGTCGCGGCGCATCAGTGCACCGACGGCGTCCTCGAGCGTCGTCGTGATGAGCGGCGTCAGCCGCGCGCCATGTGCGCGAGCGCGTTCGCCATCGCGCGATCGGCCGCGTCGACCATGCCCGTCGGCAGAGCGCCGCCGCTCGCCGCCCCTCCGCCCGTCGGGCCTGCTTGCGCCGGAAACGTGCCCACGCCGGTGCGAGCCGCGAGCGCTTCGCGACGCATCCGAGCGCCCACCTCGGTCCCGAGGGACACGGCAAACGACGCGAGGGCGCCGTCGGCCATGTTGTGCACGTGATCGCTGTGACGGCCGGCACCGCCGAGCAGGCCGAACGCGTGCAGCGCAACGCCGCTCGCGAGATCGAGCGGGACGCCGAGGAGCTGCACGCCGCCCGTGCGCCCGTTCAGCACCCCGAACATGCCCGCGGTGCCGACCACCTCGCCGGTGCGCACCACCCGCTCGACCGCCTTCTCGCCGCTCTCACGCAGCGACGCTGCGCGCGCCTTCGCGCTTTCGAGCTGGCGCGTCATCGACTCGATCTGCTCGCGCGTGACCTTCAATCCCATCGCGCAACCTCCCTCGAATGACTGCACGCAACGACTCGCGTGCACGCCTATCGACAACGCCTCTGCGCGTCTGAAATCCCATCGTCAAGGACGCTCGGTCGATGTCACAAACCGGAAATGAGCGCGCATTTCTGTTGGAAATTCGGGCACGTGCCCGATTGTGACGACCGTGCGTTTTAGGCCGGCTTTTGCGTGCCAGACGGCGGGAAAATGCACGCGCGTTTTGTTGGAATTCCAACATGAAATCGCGCGCATTTTCTGGGACGGATCCGTCGCGCGTCTCTCGCTCTCTCGCTAACCGTCAGCCCCGCGAGCGCTTGGCCGAGCCTTCGCCGCGCTCGACGTGGGCGGGTTGCTCTTGGGCCGACCGCGCTTCGTTCGCGGCTCGAAGGGCACCTTTTCCGGCTTCTCCGCCTCGAAGCACAAGTGCTCGATGATCTCGATCACGCACTTGAGCTCCCCCGCCGTGTACCCCGTCGGCTCGCTGCGCAGTCGCTGTAGAAGGTCGCGCGTGTACCCATGCGACCGCAGGCGCATGGGACGCTGCCGCTTGCGTCGCCTGACCTCGCTCGATGCCGCTGCGGGCGTTTGCGGGTCGTCGGACGCGAGCTGGTGCCCGACCTTGTCGGCGATGTCGCGCTCCTGCATACGCTGCCACTCGAGCAACTGCTCGGCACCATCAAGTCTCGAGAGTCGATCGCGCTCGCGATGCGTGAGCAGGCGGTGACCGTCACGCCACGCGTCCAGAAGAACGGGGTTGAGCCCCGCCCACTGCACCAGCGCGTTCGCCACGGTGCTCTTGCTGCACCCATCGTCCGCGAGGAGCTCCGCGACTTGCTCGATCGTCATCGAGCACGAGGCCACGAGCATTTGTAGGGCATGCGCGCGCTCGTACGTGCTCAGCGCGCGCAGCCGGAGCGCCTCGCGCAGGTTCAGCACGCGCAACTCGCGTTCGCTCGACGGTGGTAGGACGCGAGCCTCGACCGTTCTGCGTCCGAGCGATCGGGACGCCTCGAGCAAGTCCCATCCGGCGACGAGCAGAAACTCCGCTCCCGGCGGCGCTTCGAACTGGCGCGCGGCGCGGAGCTCCACCACGTAGACGATGCCGGGCTCTCGGCAAGTGGCGACGCGCTTTGCGAGACGCGCGACGAGTTCGGGCTTGACGAAGATGCGCGAGTCCAGATGAGGGTCGCGCCAGATTCGTCCGATTTCAATCTCCCGGGTCGTGAGGTACGTCGTCGCTGACATGCCTCCGTTATCGGACGCATGAGCTCCGCGTTGCGCCCTGGCTCGCCAAGCATCGGACGTCGCCACTTGGCGTTGCGTCGGAGCCGGACAATTTCCACCAGGTCGCCCGCGCACGGACCGCAACGCGCGCCACGAACGAGCGTCACGAGATCCGCGGTCAACGGGCTTGGATCGGGCTCTACGCGATCTCCAAGCGTCGTGTGCGGCCGATTTCACGAAGATTCTGAGGCTCGCTCAAGGCGATAACCCGTCGGAGGCATGATGTTTCCCCGCACGGCGGCCGGTGACGTGACGATCGAACCGGCAGATACTCGGCGCGCCCATGCCTCACCGTGCGCCACGCAACGAGGCGCCCTCTCGCACCGATAGGTCTCGCATCGTGCGCCCTTGCGTCTCACTCCTCGCGTTGGTCGTTGCGCTCCTTGGCGCCGTTTTCGCCGTCCCACGCGCTCATGCGCAGCAGATGCGCTGGGCGGTCATCTCCGCTGCAAGCTCGCGCACCGAAGCACCCCGCGCTCGCGATGTCTCCGAGCACGCGTTCGCAGCGCTCGAGGCACAAGGGGAGCCCGTGCTCGCACGCGAACGCGCGTCGGCCCTGCTGGAGGCGTCGCATTCGCATGCCTTCGCGCTCGCGCCCCAAGAGCTCGCTGGGCGCGTAGCGCGGGCAGCCGAAACCGTCCTGGAGGACATCGCGTTCGGACGCATCGACCGGGCGCGGGATGCCGGCGAGCCGATGCTCGACGCCGCCGAGGAGCACATCGCAGCCCTCGGCCGCGTCGATACCGCCGCCCAAGACGTCGCGAACCTCTGTCTGTACCTCGTCCGAGGCGACCTCCAACGCCGCGACCGCGAGCTCGCTCGGGTGCGCGTCGAAAGGTGCGTGCGCCTCGTGCCCTCGATCGACGCGGACGCTCGCATGCACCCTGCCGACGTGCGAGAGCTGCTCACCGCGGTGCGCGGACAACTCGATGCAGGCGCGACCGGAGGGATCCTCTCCGTGCAAGGAGCGGCGACGGAACCCGAGGGCTGCGCGGTCCGCGTCAACGGCTCGATCGTCGGCCGTACACCGTGGACGCGCGTGCCGCTGCCGGTCGGCAACTACGCCGTCCAGGTCGAGTGCGACCCCGCTGTCCCAGGGCGCATCTTCCGAGCCAACATCGCGCAAGGCGAGCCGACGCGGCTCAGCGTCGCCGCTCGCCTGTCGCAGTCGCTCGACACCTCGAGCGGCATCGCGCTCGTCTACGCAAACGCGGCCGAGCTCACCGAGCGCGTGGCCACCGACGTGGCCGAGCTCGGCCGCGTGCTCGGCGTCGAGCGTGTCCTCGTGGGCGTCGCCGAGCCCGGCAGCGTGACCGTGCGAGCGTTCGAGGTCGTTCCGGGAGGCGGAGCGCGGCTCACGGGCTCCGCCCCCATCGCCGAGCCTGTCGACACATCGAGCAGCCTCGCCGCAGTGGAGCGCGCGCGCTCCGGACGGCTCCTGAGCACACCCGACGGGTCGACGACGACGACCACCACAGTGCCCCCACAGGGCCGAGGCGCGGACGTCGCCATCTCGGTCCTCGGCGGCTCGCTGCTCACCATCGGAGTCGTGGGCATGGGCGTAGGCTGGTACGTCTGGACCGACTTCGACAGCCGCGGTCAAGAGCTCAACCGCGCCGTCACCCCGGCCAGCATCACCGAGAGTCAACGCGCCTTCGACGACGCCCGCACCCCGTTCATCATCGCCGGAGCTGCCGGCGGGCTCCTCACCAGCGCGGGCGCTGCGCTCCTCGTCTCACAGAGCGACGAGCTCGTCCCGTGGTGGTCATGGGTCTTCGGCGCCGCGGGCCTCGGGCTCGCTGGCGTCGGCGTGTACGTCATGACGACCGACGGAACCTGCTACGGCAACGCGTCCATCGGCGCCGCCTGCGCCCGCACCAGCCCCACGCACCTGCTCGGCGCCTTCCTGCTCGAGCACGCCGCCCCGCTGCTCGCCGTCCCCATCACCTGCTGGATTCGAGCCGCCATCGGCCAGGGTTCCGGGGTCGACACGGGTGCTGCTACCCTCCGTCTCGACGCCGATGGCGTCCGCCTCTCTTGGTCCGGATCGTTCTGAGGAGTTCTCATGCGTCGCGCAGCACTCGCCCTCGATATCGTCACGCTCGCCGCTTGTGGCGATGACGACACGGGGGGATCTCGGCGCACGAGCCCGCATCAACTGACGCTGAGAGCCGCACACAACGACCCCACTGCTCGCGCCGATGAAGGCGCATGCGCCGAGCGCTTGAGGAGCTGCGAGCCACGCTCGCCGAGTACGTCGAGCAGGACGAGCACACGCTGCTCGTCCTGAATGGCTCCGATGCGAGGTGGGCTACGCGCTCAAGGCGCTCGAGAGCGTCGAGGCGACAAACAAGCACGATCGATCTCGGTCCACTTCGCGGCGTCCCGCATGCTGAGCTACGTCTTGTGTCTCGTACCCCCGGAGCCCTTCGCATGCTCAGTTCTTCCACTCGCCTCACGCTTCTGAACGTCGCGGCGGCCTCGTGCTTCGCCCTCGCGGGTTGCTACCAGGCTCTCGACTGCGGCTCGTTGTTGGTCGAGCGCGATGGCTCCTGCATGTGTCCCGCGGGGACGACGTTCGTGGCGGATCCCCCTTCGTGCCGCCTCGTGGATGGCGGCGTGGTGGTTGTAGGTGACGGGGGTGCCGTGGACGCTGGCATGACGCCCGACGCTCAGGCCGACGATGCAGCGACGCCCGATGGTGGCGTCGCTGTGCGGGTCACCGCGATCTCGGCCGGGGCTGATCACACCTGTGCGTTGCTTTCGAACCGCACTGCTCTCTGTTGGGGAGCGAACGACCTTGGTCAGCTCGGCGATGGCACGCGCATTCCGCGCAGCCTGCCCACTCCGGTGCTCAGCGCCGACGGCATGTCCGTGCTTGACGAGGTGGACAGTATTGCGGCGGGCGCAGGACACACGTGTGCTGTACGCGCCGGAGTGGTGTGGTGCTGGGGGCGCAACGATTGGGGGCAACTAGGTAATGGCGAGGAAGACACTGATTCGGCTACGCCCGTTCGCGTCCTCGCATTCGACAGAGTCGCGATCTTGGCCGGCGCGATCGCGGTCCGTGCGGGGGACAACAACACTTGCGCCTTGATGACGGATACGACCGTACAGTGCTGGGGCCTGCATATCGGGCGGTGCTCGGTGTCGGGCGACTGCAACAATGACGTTGCCGGACCGGTGTCGCTCTTGGGAGATGTCCGTTCGCTGGAAGTCGGTACCGAAGTGGGCTGCGTGGCCACTGGAGGCGGGGCCGCCTGGTGCTGGGGAGATAACGCGCATAGCGCGGTTGGCGACGGACTCAGCACCTCCTACGCGTTCCGCCCGGAGAGCGTGCGGGCGGCCCGCGTCGTCGGCGAGCCGATGGGAACGGCCATCCTCGTGGATGCACTCGCCGTAGCGGTCGGAAGCCGCCACGCGTGCGCCGCGCGCACGGGGCGTCCCGCGGTGTGCTGGGGCGACAACCGCTCGCTGCAACT
>JANRKM010000091.1:0-1515 GCA_033763475.1 Kofleriaceae bacterium | reverse complement strand
GAGTCGGGCGAGAGCCTCGGCAGCGTATCGGCCGAGCTCTGACCGACGTGCGCCAGATCATCATCAACTCGACGCCGCAGGAAGCGCGCGTCGCCCTGGTCGACGGTTCGGCGCTGCTCGAGATCTTCATCGAGCGCACACGCGCGAAAGGCGTGGCGGGGAACATCTACAAGGGACGTGTGACCCGGGTCCTGCCTGGGATGCAGGCGGCATTCGTCGACATCGGCATCGAGAAGGCCGCGTTCCTCCACGCCTCGGACCTCTTCGGCGGGTCGGTTTCGTCCGCCGAGGAGGACGTCGACGCGGGCGTCCCGGCCGCCAACGGCAGCAACGGGGCCCACAAGCGACCGCCGATCGAGGAGGCGCTGCGCAAGGACAACGAAGTCGTGGTGCAGGTCGCGAAGGAGCCGATCGGCGGCAAGGGCGCGCGCGTGACGGCGCAGATCGCGCTGGCAGGGCGCGTCCTGGTCTACCTGCCCCAGGCCACCGAGATCGGGGTCTCGCGCCGCATCGAGAGCCAGCGGGAGCGTGATCGACTGCGCGAAGCCGTCGCCACCCTGCGCCCCGAAAAGGGCGGAATCATCGTCCGTACCTCGGCCGAGGGCCTGACCAAGCGCGAGATCGCCGCCGACGTGCGCTTCCTCTCGCGGATGTGGAGCCGCATCGCGACGAAGGCGGAGAGCGTCGGCGCCCCCGCGCTGCTGCACTACGACATGGACCTGATCCTGCGCGTGATGCGGGACTTCTTCACCACCGACGTCCACCGGGTCGTGGTCGACAACGCCAAGGATCATCAGCGCATCGTGTCGTTTCTCGACACCGTCATGCCCCGCCTCTCCTCGCGGGTCTCTCTCTACGAGGGGGTGGAGCCCATCTTCGAGCGCTTCAACCTCGAATCCCAGATCACCCGCGCGCTGCAGCGAATCGTGCGCCTCAAGTCGGGCGGCTACATCGCCATCGACCAGACCGAGGCCCTGACCGCGATCGACGTGAACACCGGCCGCTACGTCGGCCGGTCCAACCCGGAGGAGACGGCGCTCGAGACCAATCTCGAGGCCATCCGGGTGATCGTCGAGCAACTGCGGCTGCGCAACATCGGCGGCCTGATCATCATCGACTTCATCGACATGCAGAAGGCCGCCCACCGCAGGAGGGTGTTCGACGCGCTCGGCGAATCCCTCTCGAAGGACAAGGCGCGCACCAACATCCTCAGCATCTCGCCGCTCGGGCTCGTCGAGATGACCCGCAAGCGAACGCGCGAGAGCCTGCCCGAGGTCCTGTGCTCCCCCTGCCCGCACTGCGAGGGCACGGGTCGGGTCAAGGCCGTGCAGACGGTCGCCTACGAGATCCTGCGCCTGCTCAAGCGCGAAGCCGTGCGAAACCCCGAAGCAGACCGCCTGACCGTGACCACACGTGCGGACGTCGCCCGCTTCCTGGCGGAGGCGGAGAAACGGGGCGTCGAGCAGCTCGCGCGCGAGACCGGCAAGCAGATCGACATCCAGGCGAGCCCCGAGG
>JANRKM010000090.1:0-70119 GCA_033763475.1 Kofleriaceae bacterium | reverse complement strand
GCGCTGGCTCCCACGTTGCCCAGCTTGCCACGCGCCACGTCACCTGCGGAGCCGCGGCCCGCTAACATGACGCAGTAGTGTTAAGGACTTTCGTCGTGCTCGTGTCACGTGTCACGTGCTCGTCCACGTCCACGATCTCCCGGGCGGCAACCACGCTGGGCGTTGGCCGATACGGCCGGCCTGCTCGACGACGAAGAGCTCGACGTCTATCGCTGCGCGATCGAACACCTCGCGTTCGTGTTTCGATCGATCCCCGCCATCCCTCGCGGCGCCGCGGCCCTCGTCGGGGTGCAAACCGGGCACATAGGTGGAGTTCCAGACCGGGCACATAGGTGGAGCCAGCGAAGGCGTGGCTGGATGGGGCCGTGCCTTGGAAATCGAGCACACCTGTGGACCTTCGTATCGAATTCATGAACCGAGTGATGCGCGGCGAGACCGTCGCTGCGCTGTGCCGCGAGTACGGCATCTCTCGAAAGAACGCAGATAAGTTCAAGGAGAGGTTCAAACGCCTCGGCGAGGGCGGCCTCGTCGACCAGTCTCGCGCGCCACACACGATTCCGCACCGCACCCCGCCCGAGCTCGTAGAGCTGATCGTCGCCGAGCGAAAACGTCATCCGAGCTGGGGGCCCAAGAAGCTGAAGGAGGTGCTCGAAACGCGCCTTCATCGCGTGCTGCCGGCCGCGAGCACCGTAGGTGACATCCTGCTTCGCGCCGGCCTTGTGCAGCCACGCCAGGCTCGACGGCGCACTCCGCCGCAGCCGACGACACTGCGTGAAGCCAACGCGCCCAACGACGTCTGGTGCATCGACTACAAGGGCCAGTTCCGTCTAGGGACAAGTCTCTCTGCTACCCGCTCACGCTGACGGACCAGCGCAGCCGCTTCATCCTCGGATGCGAGGCGATGGCTGCCATCTCCGACGAGGAAGCTCGCGAGGCCTGCGAAGAGATTTTCCGCCGGTATGGACTGCCCAAAGCGATGCGCTCTGACAATGGGGTTCCGTTCGCGTCGAGCGGCCTGGCGAACCTGACGCAGCTCTCAGCGTACTGGCTGCGACTGGGCATCGAGCTCGAGCGTATCCGCCCTGCGCATCCCGAAGAGAACGGCAGGCACGAGCGAATGCATCGCACGCTCAAGTTCGAGACGACTCGGCCGCCTCGGACCAACCTCCTCCAACAGCAGCAACGTTTCGACGAATTCATCGACGAATTCAATCACGAGCGCCCCCACGAGGGGCTCGGCATGAAGCGGCCTGCCCACGTCTACAAGCCCTCACCCCGCAAGCTGCCTGCGCGTCTCGACGAGCCTCACTACCCCGAACACGACGACGTCGTGGCCATCAACAAGTACGGGCAGATCTACTTCCGTCGGCGCCAGGTCGTCATCTCGAAGGCACTCGCATTTCAGTACGTCGGCCTTCGAGAGGAACCCGACGGTCGCTGGCTGGTCACCTTCATGAACCTCGACCTCGGACACATCACCAACAACACCCTGACCCCGCTCTAAGTCCGGCCCTCCCCGGAAAACCGATTCCACCTATGTGCCCGGTTTGAAACTCCACCCATGTTCCCGCTTGCACCCGATCAGTGGCGGACCGCCACAACAGATACGCGATCGTCCGAGGTGAGGCGATGGAGTGCGGCGCGATCATCGACATCATCAGGCTCCTGGCGCGATCTCTGATCCAGACCTGGCGGAAGCGAAGTTGCTGCTGGTGCGCATCGTCGGCATGCTGAGCAAGATGTGCCGATGATCGTGGACGTGGACGAGCACGTGACACGTGACACGTGCCCCCCGCGGATCCGCTACCTGACCGGCATTGGCCCTAGGGCGAGCTCGTCGACGATAAGCGAACCACGCCCGTATCCTCGACGATCTCCTCGCGCCTCCCCCGGGCGCGATCGGATACGCGGACGTGAAGCGTGGACTCGAAGGCAAGCTCGCCGGTCGGCAGTGGGTGGCCCGGATCGACCACGAGGGTGCCGGAGAGCTTCCGCACCAGCGCGACGAGCTCGAGCGATTCATCGAGCGCCTGGGGGCCGCTGAAGCGCAGGATCTCGACGCCGATCTGCCACCCGTCGGGTCCGCGCCCGAGCAGCTTGTACGTCGCGGTCTGCCTCACCACGGCCGGCGCCTGGCGCAGCACGGTGATCACGCGCCACGTCGCGCCAACGCCGACCGGCTCCTCCGGCACGGGAACGAACACCGTCAGAAGGCGCTGGACCACCTCGTCGTTCGCCTCGCGACTCCGCTGATTCTTGGGATCATCGGCGAACACGATCTTCCCGAGCAGACCGCGGCGGTCGAGCTCGAGCGAGAGCTCGCGTCCCTCGATGGCCTTCCACGCCGCCAGGAAGGCCGTTGCGTCGGACGTCGGCGCGCCGAGAAGCTCGCCCGGTAGCGCGCGAGCCCTCATCGTCGGTGCCCGCTCGCCCACCGTGATCACGAAGCCGCTGCGAATGGGCGTGATCGGCTGCGCGGCGCTCCACGTTCCGTCGGCGAGCCGGCGCGAGGTCAGGTGCGTCTCGGAGAGAAACGTCGCAGTCCCGCGGTGTGCATACCGCAGCGACGACTTCGGGCCCGTCCCTGCGTCGAGCAGCACGAAGGACTTCCGGAACGGCAGCGCCACCGGTGGCGCCTCGAGTCGCGGCACGCGTACGGACGCCCGTTCGACGGCGACCGCGCTGACCGCCACGGGCTGCCGGTATCGAATCGCGCCGGTTCCCCGCGTCAGCATGAGGATGACAATCACACCGATCCCGACGAGCGCCAGCTTCACCTTGAGCGTCGCGCTCACAGCACGACCCTCCAGCCGACGAGCGTCAGCGGTGCTTCCCCCGGCTCGCTGCCGCTCGACTCGTTCTGCATCGTGCCGTTGTCCGTATCCTGCCCGGCGACAGTCGCGCGGGGCTGGCCGATTCGCTTGATCTCGCCCGACACCGTCGTGAAGTACAGGGCACCGGCATCGCCGAACATCGGGCTCGCGACCGCGTCGATCCCCTTGCCGCCGACCTGCGTGACCTCCTCGGTCTTCGCCAGCGTGGTCGGGTCGAGAAACTGCACCTTGCTACTGCCGTAGTCGCACGTGCCGCCGCCGATCACCGGGTCGATGCTGCGATGGATGATCACGACCTCCGGCGAGATCACGACGCCGCCGTAGAACTTCTCGCAACGCCCCGCCACACACGTGCCGGTCAACTTGTTGCGGATGGTGCCGTCCTTCGCACGCACCGCATAGAACTCGTTCACCTTGGTCACGTCGTAGGCCTCGAGTCCGCCGGTACCGAAGAACAAGATCAGATCTGCGCTGGTATCTGCCCGGACGCCGATGGTGCCGGCGATCGGACGCTGTTGCCCGGCACCGAGCGCCCCGCTCTGCGCGGTCGAGAACAACACGCGACGCTCGACGCCGTTGGAGTCAGCGAGCTCGATCGCGCCGTACTGCTCGTTGCCGAGCCAGCCGCCCGCCACGTCCTGGTCGACCGGGATCTTGTAGACGTTGCCACAGTTATCCGCGAACACGGCGCGATCGGCGAACCCGTCGAGCGTGGGCGCACCGGGCTCGTTCTCGTCGTCCGTCTCGAACGCCGAGATATCCGTCGTGATCGGACACTCGGCCTCGAACTTCCACAGCAGGGCGCCGGTCTCGAGGTTGTACCCGCTCACCACCTTGCCCTTGCTCGGTGCCGAGCTGTCGAGGCCTGTCCCGGCGATCACGACGAACGCTTCCTGCTGTGTGCTCGCGAGCCGCACGCGCGCGACCGCCGGCTTGGAGATCGCCTTCCCGGCGTCGGTATCACCCGGCTTCACCGACCACATCGGATCCGGCGGCGTCACCGCGAACGTCGTACTCACCGTGTCGGTCACGTCGAGGGCGGTCAACGACCCGCCCCCCGCGCCATCGCCGATCAGCGCGACGGTCGCGATCGTCCCATTGGACTTGCGATAGTCGACCAGCGTCGGAGAGCCATCGGTGTACGTCGACACCGTCGACGCTAGAAAGTCCGCCTTCATGCTCGCCGCGACGTAGGGCGGGATGAACGCCCAGGCTTCGGTGCCGTTCACGGGGTTCGAGATGTCCGTCGCGATCGAGATGATGGCGTGGAGCATGCCGTCCATCGACGCGAAGAGAGCGAGCGGCACGCGTGATGCGTGGGTGGTGGCGAACGTGTCGTACAGCGCCTTGTCCGAGGAGCTCAGGTACGCATACCAGGACGGGCGAAACGGCGGCGTCAGGATCGCGGGCGTCGAGCCCATGACCGCGCCGAGCTTCGAGGTGTCCGCGAGGCCGAACCGGGCGCTCCGCACCCAGTCGATGATCGCGGTCGCCTCGGCGGGCGTGGACGCACCGACACGCGCCGCCAGCACCGAGCTCGGCGAGACGGGCGAGAACGCGATCGGTGCGACCGACGCGCCGACGTTGTCCGCGGTGAAGATGTTGCGCGTCGTCTGCGCGTCGATCTTCTCGCTGGCGTCGTAGTACCTGGTTCCATCGCCGGCCGCCAGCGCGTAGAAGTGGCCGCGATGCCCGGGTTGCCGAAACGAGCCGACATACGCGATGCCGTCACTGACCACGACGCCGGCGCGGAAGTGTTGCTGTGCTTCATTGTACGTATAGGTCGCGGCGACGCTCTTCAGCGATGGTGATTCCGAGCCGGCGACCGAGCACTTGTTGGAGCCGCCGTCGTCGCTGGTGTCCGTATCCAGCTCGGCCTTCCACGTGATCGTGCTTCCCGTCAGGTTGGTGAACGACACGCAACACGGACTCGGTGTGACTCCGCTGGTGGTCTGCGTGCAGGCGTAGAGATAGTTCGCGGGTGTCTCGTTGCTCAGGTAGTACCGGACCGAGCTCGTCGCATTGCCGAACGACGCATCCGGGGTGATGCACGCGCCGGTGACCGTCGCCTCGGCGGGCGGCGTCGGCAGCGTGCCGGAGATTGCCGAGCCACAGGCAGGGACGGTCGCGCCGTTCGCACGATTCGGGAACACGTAGAAGTCGGCGGCACCGCCGGCACCGTCGGTGAGCAACAGATCCTTGGTCCCCGCGGGATCGTTGTCGTAGTTCATGATGAACCCGAAGTCGAAGTCGTCCGCCGGCGCCCCCGCCTCGGCGAGCGCCAGCGTCGGGTTCGGATTGCACGTCGCGGAGCAGGTCGTACAGGTCGGAATGTTCGTGGCCTGCGGGGCACCGACGCAGCTCGGCCAGTTGGTGCCGAACGGCCGCGACGCGTCGCCCGAGTTCCGCCAGTAGCGCACGCGCCCGCCGACCGCGGACGGATACGACAGCGCATCGCTCGCCGTGATGATGTCCGCGTACCCGTCACCGGAAAAATCGTCGACGAACACCGCCGTCAGCGAGCCCTCGAACCCGCCGTATGTCGCGTTGCTCGTGCTCAAGACGAGAGGATTCGCGGTGTCGAGGGTGTGCGTGTACAGCGAGCCCGACGTGTTCTTATAAACGCGCAGCTTGTACTGAGCGCTCGCGCTCGCGTCGCAGCAACCGACAGATCCGAGCACGAGGTCGCGGTCGTTGTCGTTGTCGACGTCCTTGTACGCAAACACCGGGACCTGGTGCGGCGCATAGTCGAAGCCGAGGTTCGCGTTCGGAGCCAGCGTCGACGAGTTGTGCGCGGTGCTCGGCACGAGCACGTCTGCACTGTTGCACGTGGTGCCGCTACACGTTCCCCAGGCGTGCGAGAACCGCGGCACGTGCCCGGCACACGACTTCGTCGCGCCACTCCACGCGGCCGACTGTGCACAGTCGTTGAGCCAGACATCGATGCCCGCGTACTTGCTGCCTTGGCCGCCTGCCGAGCACAGCGAGCTCGGACACGTATACGACTCCGAAACGCCGTGACCGTAGAGGATGTCAAGGTCACCATCTCCGTCCCAGTCGAGCGCCTGGATCTGCGTCGTCGGGCGATTGAGCGGGCCGAAGTCACCCGGCTTGGTGCCGACCACGGTGGGCGCGTTCGGGGACACCGTGTACGAGTTGTTGGTGCTGACCGCAGCCCCTGACTGCAGATCGTACGTCGCGAACGTCGGATAGTACTTCGCGCACACGGAGGTCGAGGTGCATGACAGGTCGCTCGCCAGGAACGGCGAGCCCGAGGTCGTGGCCGCGACGAACGCGGCCGTGCCAGAACAAGCACCGTTGGCCGTCTGGCCGGGACACAGCATGCCGACACCACAGGGGGCCTGGGTCGTGGTGTTGCGGCAGTTCTTGGTGTTGAGATAGAGCCGCGCCGCCGTCGGATACTTCGCGCGCGCGGTCACGCTCGTCGAGAACACGTACGTGTGAGAGACCGCCACGAAGTCGGGCCAGGAATCCCCATCGAAGTCGCCCGCGACCATCGGGGTGCGCAGCGCTACCGCTCCGGCGCCGGTCGCGATCGGCTTGAGCGCCAGCTTGCCGCCCGATCCATTGGTGACGGTCTTGAACAACGGACGACGCTTGTTGGCCAGCGTGTTCCACCACGTCCCCGGAATGGGCTGGACGCTGGTCGTCGTGCACCCGCCGGTCCCGCACGTGATCGTCTGGTTGCGCATGATCACGTGCTTGTCGTAGTCGTCTGCCGCTGCGATGTCCTCCCAGCCGTCCTTGTCGAAGTCGGCGACAGCAGCGAACAGGACGTTCTCCTCGATCGTCGCGCCCGACAGCGTCGAGAAGTTGCCTGCACTCACCGGGAGCTGCAGGCCATCGGTGGCGGCGACGTAGCTGACGCCCGCCTTGCTCGTGCAGCCCGTCGTGACCGTCCCCGAGCAGTCCGTCGACATGGTCTCGTCGACGAACGAAGTGGCGACCGACGTCTTCGGACAAACGAGAGATGGCTGAGCCAAGGTCTCGGACGTCGCTCCAACCAATGCGATCACCGCGATCGCGAGTGCGCGCTTCCCCATGCTTCCCTCCGGGCGCGACGTGCGCCCACGACTCGACTCACCGACGCTCACCGTGGGGGACTATAGAAAGGCTCCGCGGGAGGGCCAGCCGAGTGACTTCACACGCGGGAGCTACACAGAAGCGCGCGGATTGCGCGTTGGCACACCTGCGATCTGCGACGTACCGCGCGCGCCGTTGCGCTTCGAGGCCCCCGCGCCGATCGGCTCGCTGACCATCGAGCTCGCCGACGACAAGGCGCCGCGCGACGACGGAGCTACTCGTCGGGCTCGGCCGGCGTGGTGCAATTGCCGGCGCCGAGCATCACGCGATCGAATCCATGCCGGCGCGCTGCACTCACCACCTCGACGAGATCGCGCGCGGCGGCCGCCTTGTCGACCGCAATGCCGAGCGTGCCCGTGCACTCGCGCTGCCGGCAGCTCGCCGCCAGCTCGCCGATCAGGAGGCTCACGGCGCGCGGGTCGGCGAGCGGCGCGTCCTGCGTCGTGGTCGTGACGCCGAGCCGGCGCGGCGTGCGCTCGCAGGTGGTCACGGCCTTGCTGCCGACGACGACCGTGATCGTCCTCGCACTCCCCGAGCCCTCGTCGGCGACAGCGTAGATCGAGCGCCCCGCCCCGAGCAGCACGGGGGGCCCCGACGGCACGCGCATCGCGATCAGCGTGCCGTCGCCTTCGTGCGTCCACCCGAGTGCGCGATCGATCAGGGCGCCAGGCGCGTCCGGATCGACGACGACGAGATACGTCACGCCGCCGGGGAGCGGCTCGGGCTCGACGTCCGTGGGGGCGAGAGCGTCGTCGCCGTAGCGCACCTGCGTGCGGGTGACCTCGACGAGCTGGTAGCCGGCATCGGGAGTTACCCGCCACGGCATCGCATCACCGCGGGACAAGTCACACGCGATCTCGACGGCGTCCGTCGTGGGCGTGGACACCGTGAGGTTGGTGAACGCGGCGGCGATGCAGGTCTCGAGCGCGCGGTCGCCGATCCCACCGACACGCGTTGCCACCACGCGTCCATGTGCATCGACCTCCGCCAGCGCACGCAACGAGCCCGTCGCCCGCGAGCTCGCGAAACAGCGCGCGAACGTGGGCCCACGTTCACGCAGCGCCAGCTCCATGCTGCGAGCGATCTGCGGTGTGCTCGCGAGCGCCTCGGCGACTTCGATCGCGTACGGCGTCCACGGCTCGGAGGTCTTCGGTGACGCCTCCTCCTCGGGCGTGCGCGCGACGAGCGCCGAGGGATCGAGCTTGACGCGCACCGACACACGCGCGGTGCCTCCGCTCGGCGAGAAGCGCTGCGCGCGGGCCGCTTCGGTGAAACACGAGCGCACCTCGGTCGTCGCGGTGCCGGTCGTGGTCACCATCGACAGTGCACCGTCAGGATCGATCGAGAACGCCATCGTCAGCGTTGCCGGGACGGTCTGAACCGCCTTGTGCGTCTCGAGGCAGCGCTCGAACGCAGAGCTCGAGCGTCGCATCTCGGTGAGCAAGGCCGAACGATCCTGCGCGCCGCTCACGATCACCACCGACTCGATGTCGACGGGCTTTGCCATCGCGACCGCCTCGCGCGCCGCATGCCCGCGCAACCGGAATCGCGCCAGCTCGCGCGCCGTGCCGAGCGGATCCACGCGCAACCCGGCCGAGGTGATCATCGGAGGCGGTGTGGCCGGAGCGCAGCGCACCACGCGCACGCGCGCGCGCGTTCCGGGGTCAGCGACCGACGGCTCGTGCCCACCGCACGCGGCGAGCAGCACGAGCGCGATGGCGCGCCCGTGCCCCATCAGCGTCCCTTCCACACGGGCTTGCGCTTGCCGAGGAACGCCGCGATGCCTTCGGCGGCGTCTTCCAGCGCGAGCACGCGCCCGAGCTCGACCTGCAAGTAGCGCAGCTGCGGCTCGTACTCCATGTCCTGCGAGCGATAGAACGCGTGCAGGCCGAGCGCCATCGCGGCGGGGCTGCGGTCCGCGAGCTCGTTCGCGAGCGCGAGCGTCCTCGCCTCCAGCTCCTCCGCCGGCACCACGCGGTTCACCAGCCCACACGCCAGGGCCTCCGCGGCCGACAGCTTGCGCCCCGTCAGCATCATCTCGAGCGTCATCTTGCGCCCGACGCTGCGCGTGATCTCCGCGGTGATCATCATCGGCCACAGCCCGAGTGCGATCTCCGTCGTCCCGAGCTCCGCGGTGTCGGCGGCGACGACCAGATCGCACGCGACCATGAGCCCCAGGCCACCGGCGAGTGCGGGCCCGTTCACCATGGCAATGATCGGCTTGCCGAGCTCGTGCATCGTCGTTAGCAGGTCGACGAGCGTCGCCGGCGGAGTGCCGCCTTGTGGCTGCTGCATCGACGACAGATCGCCGCCCGCGGAGAACACCTTCCCGGCCCCCGTCAGCACCACGACGCGCACCCCCGCGTTGCCCTTGATCGCTCCGAGCGCGTGGACCAGCTCGCCGCACGTGAGGGGTCCGATCGGGTTCCGCTTGTCGGGGCGGTTCAGGGTAATGCGCGTGATCGGCCCGGCATCTTCGACGAGGATCGTCGCGTACTCGGTCATGCGCGCGGTGTATCACGGCCGTCGCGTCCTCGGCGCGTTGACACCTCGCCGCACGACGGCCTACGCTCGCTCATATGGTCCGTCGTGCCGCCGCTGTCCCGCTGCTCGTGGGCCTCCTCGCGCCCGCGGCCGCCAGCGCTGACGACAACGACCTGGTCCTCAGCCGCCTCGGCACCCGCGTCATGAACGGCAACGGGCAGCTGACCAACGTCGTCGGACAGAACCTCGAGTTCCGCGCCCTCGCCTCGCAGCTCGGCGTCGTTCTCGCGCCGCGCCTCCTCACGGCCGCCGACACCACGGGCTTCGGCGGTTTCCAACTCACCGTCGACTACGCCACCACCACCATCGACGGCACCGCCGCCTACTGGCGTGCGCGCCAGGCCTCCCCGGACCCGGCCAACACCGGCACCGGCGCACATGCCCCCGACAGCCTCACCACCATCGGCGTGTTCGCGCGCAAGGGCATGTGGTTCCCCATCCCGTCGTTCGAGATCGGTGGCGGCGCGGTCAAGCTCCTCAACTCCAGCGCATGGACCGGCCAGCTCTACGCGAAGGTCAGCCTCGTCGAGGGCTACCACCAGCTGCCGTTCGTCCCGAGCGTTTCGGTCCGCGGCGCCGTCTCGCGCCTCATGGCGCAGCGCGAGCTCGACCTGACCGTCGCCTCGCTCGACATTCTCGTCTCCAAACATTTCGGCATCGGCGGCACTTGGAAGTTCCATCCGTTCGCGGGCTGGAACCTGCTCATGATCGTCCCGCGCTCCGAGGTCATCGACCCGACCCCGAACATCGACTCGCTCGTCCCCGGAAACGAGAACGACAGCCAGCTCGACTTCGTGTTCGACGAGCAGGACACGATCTTCCGCAACCGCTTCATGTTCGGTGCGAAGTTCCAGTACTCGTTCGTGCAACTCACGCTCGAAGCGCAGTTCGCCATGGCGGGTAGCTCCGTCGACGACCGCGCCGGCACCAGCGACGCGTGTATGCCCAACTCGCTGACCTCCAACTGCGACGCCAAGGACACCGCGGCCGCACAGCGCACGATCTCGACGTCCGTGGGCTTCGACTTCTAGCCCGCGTCCGCTGCAAGCCGCCGCGCGCGCGCACGCGGACCTCGAGGCGAGAGATGGTGCGATTGCCACTCGAGCGCCGGGCTCGCGCGCTCGGCCGCGATGTGGGCCACGACGAGGTCCGGGTTGCCTGCTGCCGCCCGCCGACCACGGCGAGATCAGGCCCGCCCCGGCACAGACATCCGAGGACGATAGGAGCGCGCGTCTCTCGACGACCATGGGTAGTTTGCTAGCCATGTCACCCGCCGGGTGACACCCCCCTGACCGTTGTCACCCGACCGGTGCCTCCCCGGGCGCAACCACGCTGGATCGCGTGCTTGGCGCTGGCATCTCGCGTGCTGTTACCCTCGGCGAGATGTCGCTCCACGCGTCCGCGCGGCAGGTCGTTGAAGTCGCCTATCGCGCTGCTGCGAGCACGGACTGGCTCGCCGAAGTGACCAGGGCCGCGGCCGGCATACTCTCCCGCGGGCGCGGAATGATCGCGTTCGAATACACGATGGGTCGAACGGATGTGCCGGCGGTCCACCCGCCGATCACCCGCGACCTCTCAGTGGCGCGGGCGAACGAGATGGTGAGCGGTGCACTCGCGACGATGCCGGTGAGCATGATCGGACGGCTGTTCGCGCGCCCGTCACGCACCGTCCAGTCCTCGACCGAGGTGCTGTGCCCGGGGCGGCCACTCGCCTCGGTGTCGAAGCTGCTCGGGCAGCAGCTCGCGACCATCGGCGCCGGCGACTGCATCGCGATCAACCTCCGAGCCCCGAGCGGGCGCGGGATCGTGCTCGGCGGGCTCTGCGCGGAGGTGACCACCCTCTCGCGGGACGAGCGCCGCGCGAGCTCGTTAGCCGCGCGCCACCTCGAGGGCGCGTTGCGGCTCCGCGATGTCCGGGCCGTGGAGACCGCCGACGCCGCGGCCTTCGCGCTCGTGCGAGCGCCCGGCATTGTCGGGGACGTCGCGCGCGCGCTCGCGAGCGGCGCTGCCCAGAAGTACCTCGCGATCGAGCTCGGGTTGCCCCCGGGGAGCGTCTACCGCTACATCGAGCTGCTCAAGGCCGAGACCGGCCTCGCGTCGACGGTGCACCTGGTCGCCGCGCTCCGCGAAGCGCTCCCCGAAGCGCTGCCGCAAGCGCACCGCCCCACCCTCGCGGTGCTGTCGGCCTCCGAGCGCGAGGTCATCGAGGGCGCGCTGCGTGGGCTCACGTCTCGCGAGATCGCAGAGCTGCGGGGAAGCTCCTCGCGCACCGTCGAGAACCTGCTCGCCAGCGCGTACCGCCGCCTGGGCGTCGCGTCGCGCAAGGAGCTCGCCGCGCGGTTCGGCGGCTAGGCCGCGCGAACAAACTACTCAGCCCCGGTCGGCGCCGCGCGGCGTATCGTGGGCGCGATGTCGTCGCCCCGCACCGCCGCCCTTCCCGCGCTGCTCGTCTCCCTCCTGCTCGCCTGCGACGACGAGCGCGCCGCCCCCGTCGAGCTCCCTGCGGATCCGCCGCCGCCAACATTCGAGGCCGAGTCCGCCGGCACGTCGTCGCCCGGGGACGTTTGGCGCCTGACCGTGTCGCCGCGCAACCCGCTCGATCCGCGCGTGCTCGACTTCAGGCTCACCACCGATCGCGGCACCCCGGGCGCGTATGGCGACGACATCACGCTCATCGGCACCGGCACGCTGCACGTCGAGGAGCTTCCCTCGGGGCCGAACGCCGAGCACTACGAGATGGTCGTCGAGACGGCGATGGGACCGAACGCCGAGGCCGTCGCGCCGGTCGGCGCTCGGCTGCGCGGCCTGATCCTGCCCGACCTGATGTCGGTCGTCGCCCTCCCCCGCGGTACGGTCGTCACCTCGCTCGGGCAGGGCGCCTGTCCTCCGCCTGTCGGCGACCACTACTTCCTCCCGACGGCGTTCGGCGCGACGAGCCTCGGGCCCAATCCCTACAACGCGCCCGGCCTCTGGAGCTTCTTTCGAGCGCGCGTGAGCGGCACCGCGAGCGACCTCGACATCAAGCTCGGCTTCGACTCTTACTTCGAGACGAGCGACGACGCGGCCTCCGCCGCCCAGGGCGTCGACATCGTGAACCTGGGCTGCCAGGGGTCGCCGAGCGTCGCGATCTCCTCGCCTGCGTCGCGCGCGAACCTCGCCCCCGCGCCTTCCACGGCGGAGCTGACCACCTCGTCCGGCTGGAACGGCGGCATGATGATCGATCTCGGCAAGGGCTTCGGCGGCGGCATCACCATCCCGGTCGGCAAGGCCTTCCCGCGCACCGCCGACGAGCAAGCGTGGCTCGGCCGGACGCTGCGCCAGCGCTGGATGTACGGCATCCGGCACCGCACCCAACTCGCGACATCGTCGTCGGGCACCCAGATCGTCGTCGAGGACGCGGCGTACGTCTCGCTAGCGATGAAGGCGTTCGGCAGCGAGCCGGCACGCATGCAGGTCCGCGATCCGAGCACCCTCGCGGTGCGCGAGAGCGACCTCCCCGTGATGTTCTACCCGACCGAGAGCAAGTCGCCCGGCTTCTTCGGGGGCGTCCTCGGCGAGCCCGGCACGACGACGGGGATCCTGTTCGCGTTCGGCGTCCGCCACGGTCAGGCCCTGTCGATCGTCGCCTCGGCGATCGAAGGTGGCGGCCTGCCGATGCCCACCGACGCGACCCCTGTCGGCGCCGCCGTCTCGACGTTCTACGTCCGCCTCTCGCCTCCTCCCGCGTGCTCGCTCGAGGAGGCGATCGGCATGTGCAGCGTGTCTACCGATCACGGCGATGACGCCAACGTCAAGATCGACGCGCCGCAAGGGGCCAATGCCTTCTCGGAGAGATGCGCGTTTGTGAAGGTCGGCACCCGGCTCACCGTCGAAGCGCCGGCGGGCTTCACGGTGCAGCAGGCGTGCGGCCCCGCCTACCTCGTGCCCGAGGACAGCGACGGCGGCTTCGCGGACGAGCCCGTACCCGCCGCCGGGGTCTACACGCTGCGCGCTGGTGATGGGCGCGAGCTCGTGATCGTCGCGCGCTGAGGGGCGCGATCAGCTGACGCACATGACGGTCACCGAATGCGTGTGACCGCCGCCGCTCGTTGACTCGATGGTCAACGTACGACCGCTCTTGATCTGAGCGAACTGCGCCGCGGTGATCGTCACCGAGTGCGCGTGACCGCCGCTGCCGCTGATGTCATAGGTCTTGTTGGCGGCCGCGTCGACGTCTGCCAGGGACACGTTGATCGTGTGGCCGTGGTTGCTCGCGATGTTCGTGGCCGGCGAGGTGCACACGTTCGCGGCATCGACAGTCGTGCCGCCGCCGCCATCATCACCGCCGCAGCCGGCGATCGCGGCGACACCGACGGCACCGACACCGACGCCAAGAACGGACTTGAGAAACTGCTTGCGAGTCATCGTCATCGTAGGCTCCTTATTGAACGGTCACGGATCCCTTGAACGAGTGGGGGCCGCACTTGAAGTTGAAGGTGCCGGCCACCGTGAACTGGAGGCATACGTCGCCCCCGAGGGGGACCTGCAGGCCGGTATCTGTTGGCAGCGTTGTATCGGGGACGACGTTGTGATTGGGCGTCGCGCTGAGGTTGAACCTGACCATGTCGCCGACCGAAATCGTCGTCGTCATCGGGTCGAACACGCCAGGTGCGGTGACGATCGGTGGCGTCCCCGTACACGCCACTGCGAACACCGTCGGCGGCGGGCTGTCGATCGGCGGACCATCGGGCGGTGCATCGACAGCGGGCGCATCGATGAGGCGTGCGTCGATGGTCTTGGCGTCGACGGGCGGCGAGCTGCCGCCGTCCTCGCCACACGCGACTAGAAGTACAACCGGAACGATCGCGAGCTGACGCATTACCTGCTCCTTGGCCTCGACGTTACCCGTGGCGTCGCAGCCTGGATCATTATTAGTCCGACTGCGTGGGCCGCGTCACGGGGCCATCGCTGTCGCGATCCCGATTCGTCCTGACGGCGTCTGCCTTCAGCGACGCCTTTTTCTCGGTCTTCTCGGGCTTCTCGCGCTTGACGGCATTATCGGGCTTCTCGGCCTTCTCGGGCTTGACGGTCTTCGCGGTCTTATCCGACGTCTCGCTCTTCTCGGCCTTCTCGGCCTTCGGCTTTGCTTCCTGCTTTTCATCGTCGTCGGCTTCGTCGTCCTCGTCTTCGGAATCCGCGGAGGCAGCCGTGCGGGCTCGCTCGCCCGTGACCTTGCCGCGCCGCCCACGCGGGGTCTTCCTCCACTGCTCCTCGGCGCGCTCGGAACGCGACGGGTCGGTGACCTGGTAGACGATGACCTTGTCGCCCTTCCCGAGGACGGTGTTGTAGGAGATGCGGTTGATGCGCGCGAGGTCGTGCGAACCCATGCCGTAGCGCTTGGCGATATCGGCGAGCTTCTCCTTGCCCTTGGCGACGTATTCGACGCGTACGCGGCCCGTGCGTGCTTCGGCGATGTCGAGGTGCTCGTTCGAGCCACGCGTGACGACAACGAGCTGGGTTTCGTCGAGGAGGTTGATGCGCTTCTTCTCGGCGTCGAACGTCGGGTGCACCCACGCGACGACGACCATCTTGGGATGGAGGTGGGCCTGCGGGTCGAGGCCGTTCCAGGCGCGGATGTCGTCGGCGGTGACGCCGAATGCGCTCGCGATCGACTTCACGGTGTCGCCAGTAACGACGCGGTAGAAGACGCGTTGCTTGCCCTCGAGGACGAAATCCTTGTCGGGAACCGGGACGATGAGCGCCTCACCATCTTTCTGATCGATGCCCGAGCCGAGGAGCTTGGACTTGGCCTTGGCCCGGTTCTTCGTACGTTGCTCGGCGCTGATGCGTGGCACGACGAGGACGGTGCCGCCCGTGATCTCGGACTCGTGCTCGACACCGTTGAGGCGGCGGAGGGTGCTCGTCGAGATGCCGTACGTGGTAGCGACGTCCTCGAAGCGCTCGCCGTGCGCGACGACATAGGCGTCGTAGCCATCCCAGTCAGACTGCAGCTCGGCGAGCCGGCGCTGGGTGTCGGCCTTGGTGCCGGTGGGGACACGCACGACGTATCCGGCTTCGCCCGGAGGGGTGCGGCCGCGACGGAGGTGCGGGTTGAGACGCTTGATCTCGCCCTCGCTGGAGCCGGCCGCGCGCGCGATGACGGCGAGCGAGACGGACGCCGGCACGGCGACCTCGTCGAACGACTCGGCCGGCTTGACGCTCAGCTTGTCGAAGCCAAAGAGAGCGCGGTTGTGACCGACGATCGCGGTGGCGAGGACCTTGGGCGTGTAGAGGCAGGTCTCCCAGGGGACCGCGTTCTCGTACTCGCAGAGCTTGTAGTAGTCGTTCGTGTTGTAGCGCGCGACCGAGCGCAGCATGGCGCCGTAGCCGACGTTGAAGGCCGCGAGCGCGATGTGCCAGTCGCCGAAGCGCTGATAGAGGTCGCGGAAGTAGTCCATCTGCGCGATGGTCGAGCGCAGCGGATCCTTGCGCTCGTCGACCCAGCGATCCTGCCGCAAGCCGTAGATCTTTCCGCCCTCGGGCATGAACTGCCACAAGCCCAGCGCACCCGCGCTCGAGAGGGTGTTCGGGTCGTAGGACGACTCGATCATCGAGACGTAGAGGAGGTCCTGCGGTAGCTTGGCCTTGCGGAGGTGGCTGGTGATCAGGTCCTTGTACCGGCCCTGCGCCACGAGCCAGCTCGATATGATCGAGCGCCCGCGCGGGTCGTTCTTATAGAAGACAAGGTAGTCGATCAGCTTCTGCGACCACCGAACCGGGATGTCCGGCAGCTCGAGCTGGTCGAGCCACGGCTGATCGGGGCGCAGCTCGGAGGGGCGCTTGACGATCTGCACCGGTGGCCCCGGCTCGAGCCGGCTGGTTGCCGTGGCGTGCTCCTCCACCCAGGGGCTATCGCCGGGCCGTGGGAATAGCTCGACATCGATCTCCTTCATCGCCTCACCCGGCCGCGCGCAGGTCTCGTCGACGGCGCAGCCGCGGACGGCGCGGCGACCATCGAGTTGTTGCGGGAGCACGGGTTCACCGGCCTCTACCGGGGGCACTGCCTGCGGGCCAGCAGCGATCGGGTCGGCTGCAGCCGTGGCTCCGGCCATCGCCGCGCAGAAAACCAGCGTGCCACCGAGGAGGCGCATGCCCCGAACATAGGCATCGGGGACGACCTGAACCAAGTTTTCAGGCGCTGCTTTTGGCCGTCTAGGGGGATGGGGATGTAAGTCTTTTGGGGAAACGGTGCTAGATTGCCCCGCAGCCAAAGGAGTCTTCTATGCCCGGCATGGGCGAGCTACTCATCATCCTCGCCATCGTTCTCGTCGTGTTCGGCGCCAACAAGCTGCCGGGTATCGGCGATGCGCTCGGTCGGAGCATCAAGAACTTCAAGCGTGCGTCGTCGGGTGATGACGACAAGGACGACAAGGACGACGCCAAGGAGCCCCCGAGCAAGCAGCTCGCGGGCGGCTCGAAGCAGAAGCAGATCGAGTCGGGTGGCGAGGATGACGGCGACTGGGAAGAAGTCGTCGTGCGCCGCCGCAAGAAGGCCGGTTCGTCCGAGAGCTGACTAGCTCAGAGGCCGTCGCTGCGAAGCACTCTGAAGCTCCGTTGCATGACGACGCAGCGGCTCGGGTAATTGCGGATCGTTGGCGAGCTCGGCGAGCTCGTTGGCGCGCAGCGTGGTCGCGATGCGGATCGCGTCCGCCAGCGGCGTCGCGGGGTTGAACACGAGCGCTCGTTTCACGGCGTGCCGCACGGACCAGCGCGCGTGCGCCGCGATCTTCGATAGCGACTCGGGCACCGCCGGGCGCTGCGCGGCGATGCGCACGATCTCCGTCTCGGTGACATGCGGATTGTCGAGAAGGATCGCGACCACCGCCGGGTGCGGATCGCGGATCAGCATCAGCAGGTCCTCGCGGCGATGCGTGCGCGCGAGCGCCTTGCGCTCGCCGAGGGTCAGCGGGCGCCCCGTCGGTTTCAAGGGCCGTTCGGGCGCGAGCTGCTTCGCGAGCTGCTGTTCGGTGACGACGACCGGCGACGACAGCAAGAACAACCGCGCGATCGTCGAGTGTCCACGCCGCGCAGCCGCCTGATAGAGCGCCTGCCGCGTCGTGTACGCGAGCGACGGATCCGCAGCTGCTTGGCGCACGGTCTCTAGGGTCGCCTGCGTGTCGGCATCGTCGACGCGTTGCGCGCGCGCGACCATCGCCGCCAACGCCTCGGCCCACGCCTCGGGCTCGCCCTGACCGAACGCCTCGACCAGTGCGAGGACCCGCATGCGCGAATCGCGGATCGCTTTCAGGCGTTCGATGATGTGGTCGGGGCCCACCACCCTCGATTGTGCGCTCGGGGCACGAAGAGCGCCACGGCGACGTCGCGATCTTCGGGTGTCGTTCTTGCAGCCCGCAGGATGTGCCTTCCGCGATCGAAGATTACGCCCTCATCGGTGACATGCGGACCGTCGCGCTCGTCGGCAAGGACGGCTCGATCGACTGGCTCTGCCTGCCCAGCTTCGACGCCGGCGCGTGCTTCGCGTCGCTGCTCGGAAACGAGTACGACGGTCGCTGGCTGATTGCACCACGCAACGGCGACGCCCATTGCATTCGCCGTCGCTACCGCAAGGACACGCTCGTCCTCGAGACCGAGATCAAGACCTCGACGGGCATCGTGCGCTTGATCGACTGCATGCCGCTGTGCACGGAACATCCCGCCATCGTCCGCGTCGTCGAAGGTGTGGAGGGCCGCGTCGAGATGAAGATGCAGCTCGTCATGCGCTTCGACTACGGGTGGATCGTCCCATGGGTGCGCAAGGTCGACCACGTGCTCACCGCGGTCGGTGGCCCGGATGCGCTCGCGCTGCGGACGCCTGTACCGACGCACGGCGAGAACCTCACGACGGTCGCCGAGTTCGTGGTCCGTGCCGGCGAGCGCGTGCCCTTCGAGCTGAGCTGGTATCGCTCGCACCTTCCCATCCCGCCCGCGATCGACGTGGATCACGCGATCGCGCACGCCACCGATTGGTGGCGCAGGTGGGCGTCACACTGCACGTACGAGGGCGAGTGGCGCGAGGCCGTCGTGCGCTCGCTGCTCACGCTCAAGGCACTGACCTATACGCCGACGGGTGGGATCATCGCGGCGCCGACGACGTCGTTGCCCGAATGTCTCGGCGGTGTGCGCAACTGGGACTACCGATATGCGTGGCTGCGCGACGCCACGTTCACCCTGTATGCGCTCATGCTCGGCGGGTTTCGCGACGAAGCCGCGGCGTGGCGCGACTGGCTCCTGCGCTCGGTGGCCGGCGACGCCGCGCAGCTGCAGATCGCCTACAGCGCCGGTGGCGAACGCCGGCTGCCCGAGCAGACGCTGCCGTGGCTGTCCGGCTACGCGAGCTCGAAGCCGGTGCGCATCGGCAATGCGGCCGTCACCCAGCTGCAGCTCGACGTCTACGGCGAGGTCCTCGACGCTCTTCATCACGCGCGCCGCAATGGCATGCAGGCAGACACGTTCACCTGGCAGCTCGAACGCAAGCTTCTCGAGTTTCTCGAACATCACTGGCAGGAGCCCGACGAGGGACTGTGGGAGGTGCGCGGCACCCGGCAGCAGTTCACGCATTCGAAGCTGATGGCCTGGGTCGCTTTCGATCGCGCGGTGCGGACCGTCGAGGAGTGGGGCACGCGTGGCCCTGTGGAGCGGTGGCGCCATCTGCGCGACACGATCCACGCCGAGATCTGCGCGAAGGCGTACGACACTCAGCGCGGCACGTTCACCCAGGCATATGGGTCCCCGAAGCTCGATGCCTCGCTCCTGCTGATCCCGATCGTCGGGTTCCTGCCGCAGCACGACCCGCGAGTCGTGGGAACCGTGGAGGCGATCGCGCGGGATCTGGTGCACGAGGACCTGGTGATTCGCTACCGTACGGAGGACGAGGAGGACGGACTCCCTCCGGGCGAGGGCGTGTTTCTGTTGTGCAGCTTTTGGCTCGCGGACAATTACGCGCTGATGGGCCGCACGCGCGAGGCCCGGGCGCTGTTCGAGCGCCTGTTGTCCCTACGGAACGACGTTGGTCTGTTGTCGGAGGAATACGACCCGGTCGGGCGCCGCATGCTCGGCAACTTCCCCCAGGCCTTCTCGCACGTCGGCCTTATCAACACGGCGTACAACCTGACGCCCAGCCAGGTCTCCCCGGGCACCGCGCGCAAATGCACGTTGCCTCCCCAACATTGAGGGATGCTGCAGCGCGTGATAGCCTGAACGCAGCGATGCCGGAAACTCGCATCATCAAGCGATACGCCAATCGCAAGCTCTACGACACGGAGCACTCGCGGTACGTCACGCTCGACCAGATCAGCGAGATGATCCGGAACGGCGACGACGTGAAGATCGTCGATAACAAGACCAAGGAAGACCTGACCACGGTCACCTTGGCGCAGATCATCTTCGAGGAAGAGAAGAAGCAGCGCAGCTTCCTTCCCCTCGGCGCGATGCGGAACATCATCCAGAGTGGCGGGGAGTGGTTCGCCGAGGCGCAGCGCCGCGTGCAAAGCATCCTGCCCGGCAAGCGCAAGGACGACGCCTCGGCCGAAGAGGAGACGCCGCCCGCTGATGCCGCCTCCGCCGACCCAGCCGCCGACGAGGCGATGGTCAAGAAGCGCAGCCTCGCGTCCCTGCGCGAGTGGGTCGATCACTCCAAGCACCGGCTCGAGGAGTGGCAGAAGCAGGTCGACACGCGCATTCGCACGACGATCGAAGGCATCTCGCCGTTCCACAGCGTCAACAAGGACGTGCGTGCCCTCGCCGACCGCATCGCCGAGCTCGAGTCCAAGCTGGCGGATCTCGAAGCGCACGAAGCTCGCTCCGACGCCAGAGCCGAGCCGGCTGCGAAGTAGCGCTGCTACTGCAGCTGCTTGGTGCCCCAGTTCTCGGTGGCGCCGGCCTTGATGTTGACCGTGTAGCTAGTCTTCACGTCGGCGGTCGCGAACGTGATCTTGTGGCGGCCCGGCGCAAGCGGCAGCTGCTTGCCCGACACCGGGGTGGTGAGGCCGGTATCCGCACCGTCGACGAGGATCTTCGCCGGTGGATTGGTCGACACGACCAGGTACCCCTTCGCTTCCGCGGCAGGTTCCGGCTTGGTGGTGACCTTGGGCCTCTTGTCCGCCGGCTTCTCGGGCACCTTGTCGGGGATGTCCAGCAGGTCGCCCGAGGGCTTGGCGACGACTGGCTTGTCTACGGGCTTCTTGTCCGCCGGCCTCACGGAAACCACCGGCTTGTCGGCGGGCTTATCCGCCACGACCGGCTTGTCGGCGGGCTTATCTGCCACCAGCGGTTTGGTCGGCGCGGCCGCCGACCCCGCCCCCGAGCCGGTGGCCGGCGCGACGACGGCGGCGCGCCCCGCGCCCGCGCTTGCCGCGGAGCCAGCGGCAGGCGCGCTTGCCGAGCCCCCAGCCGGACCTGCGGCTGGTTCGCTCGCCGAGCCCGCGGCGGAGCCACTCGCGGATCCTGCAGCGGGTGCTGCCGCGCCTGCAGCGGAGCCCGGAATCACGACCGCGGCCGAGCCTGCGGCCGGCGCCTTGGGCATGCACTCGACAGGCATCGTCTTGCCACCTGGCAGATCGAGCTCCTGCTCGCACTTGCCGTTCGGGGTGACGACCCGGACCTTGCGGCGACCCGCGGTGACCGGTACGGGCTTGCCGTCGACGACGTCGGCGACCTTCTTGTCGTCGACCCAGAGCTCCGCGGTCACGCCCTGGGGCAGCGCGAGCTTGATCTTCGAGCTGGTCGAGCCCGCGGCCTTGTCGCCCTTGTCGAGCACCAGGAACTTCACGGCGAGAAAGCCGCCGAGGACCACCGCGGCGATCGCGACGCCGATCGCGACGTCACGCCCGATCGACGAGCGGCGCCGTCCTTCGACGGGCTGGGTGAGCTGCTCGACCGGCGCGGCCGGCTGCGGCGCCATGTTCGGATAGCTTGGCTGCGACGGATAGCCCGCCGCCGGCATTTGCGACGAGCTGTAGCCCTGCATCTGCGGCTGCGAGCCGTAGCCCTGCATCGCAGACATCTGCGGCTGCGACGGCGCTCCGGGATAGCCCGGCTGCGGATAGCCACTCGATGGCGGCGCCGCGGGATAGCCACCCGACGGCGGCGCCGCGGGATACCCGCCCGATGGCGGCATCGCCGGATAGCCACCGGACGGTGGATACGCCGCGGGCTGCTGTTGCGATACGCGATAGCCCGGGCCGTAGTTTCCGGCGACCGGCGACACGGCACCGAGCAGCGTCTTGTTACTGTTCGCGCCCGGTGGCAGGACTACCCCCGGCGGCACACCCGGCGATGAGCCGATCGGCGTCGGGTTTGGCACCACGGGGTTCGCCGGTGGCGTGCCGTACGGCGGATGATACCCCTGCGGTTGCCCCTGGTACGGCGCGGGTGCGGCGTCCACCGCCAACGAGCCGCTCGGAGCTCCAGCCGTCGCCGCCATCGGCGCGGGCTGCGGCCCACTCGAGCGTGGCGGTGCCCCCTTCGGCGGAGGGCTCTTGGGCAGCTGGCCTGCCGGCGCGCGAGCCGCGGCAGGCGCTGGCGCCGGCGCGATTGGCGACTCCATGTGGTCGCCGAAGATCTCGGTCGGCGCTTCTTCGCCGAAGTCACCTTCACGGTCGTTCGACGCGCGAGATGCCTGCGATGACGCCTTGGGCGACGGCGACGGCTTCGCGGGCGGCGACGGCTTCGCGGGCACCGACGCACTCGCGGACATCAGCGACTCCAGATCCCCGAAGTCAGGACCGCCGAGCTGCGTCGCATCGCCCTCGGGCGCACCGGCCTCGCCCAGGGTCTCGACCACGTCGAGCTTCGCGGCGGCCGCGGGCACACCGGCGATCAGTCCGTCACGACCGACGCGCTTGTACTGCTCGAGCAGCGCGCGCTCCTTGTCGATCTCGCCGGCGAACACGTCCTTCAGCCACCCCGAGAGCGACTTCGCCGTAAACACGACGTCCTGGCTCATCAGATACTGCTGGAGGTCGCCCAGCATCTCGCTGCACCACTGGTAGCGATCCTCGACGTCCTTCGCGAGCGCCTTCATGATGATGCGCTCGATCGACTCCGGGATCGCCGGGTTGATCGAGCGCGGGCTCTGCACGTCGACGTTGCGGACCTTCTCCAGCGTCGAAAAATCGGTCTCGCCCTGGAACAGGCGCTCGTTGGTCAGGCACTCGAACAGCATCGTGCCGAGCGCGAAGATGTCGCTGCGGCGGTCGAGTGGTAGGCCGCGGACCTGCTCCGGCGACATGTAGCCGAACTTGCCCTTGAGCACGCCGGCCATCGTCCGCGAGTTGCGGCTGGTCGCCTTCGCAATGCCGAAGTCGATGACCTTGACCTCGCCCTCGTAGGAGACGAGCACGTTCTGCGGCGAGCAATCGCGGTGCACGATCTCGAGCGGGCGGCCGAGCGGGTCCCGCTTGCGGTGCGCGTAGTCGAGCCCCTCGAGGACCTTGGCGATGACGAAACACGCCATCGGCACCGGCATCTGTTGCTTCAGCTTGCGGAGCCGGTTGCTGATCTGGAGCAGATCCTTGCCCCAGATGTACTCCATCGCGATGAAGTGCGCGCCGTCGATGCGACCGAGCTCGAAGATCTGACAGATGTTCGCGTGCGCGAGCTGACCGGCGATCTTCGCTTCATCGATGAACATCTTGATGAAGTCGCGGTCCTCGCCCATCGTCGGCAGGATTCGCTTGATGGCGATGATCTTCTCGAAGCCCTCGACGCCGTAGCTCTTGGCCTTGAAGACCTCCGCCATCCCGCCGACGCTGATGCGATCGAGCAGGAGGTACTTCCCAAATGGGACGGGCTGCCTCACGCAAATTGAATCGTAGCTGACAAACTTTGCAGATCACAACGCAGAAGGGGCCTATATGCCGGGGACGATCGACGACAGTTGGTCGCGTCCCGCGATCCACGTGGTCTCACGCCCAGGGCCGTTAGACCCCAATTGGCTAGAACTGGCCCGCTACGCCAATGAAACCGCTGGTTGGTGTCGTCGAGATGTAGGGCGCAATGGCGTGCTCGCGTGCCTGGCGCTTATAGACGCGCACACCGTCGATGACACCGTAGGCATAGGTGAGGATCGTCCCGATGCCCGTGATCAGGTTTACGCTGCGCGCAGTCTGCGCGCCCTGCACGCGGTCGGTCGGGTCGTCACACGTGCGATCGGACTCCGAGCACCACCGGCGCAGCAGCACGTAGGTCGTGATGTTGGTCGCGAAAAAGCCGGCGAGTAGCCCGCCAACGACGAGCCCCTTGGTGCGCTCGCCGTTCTGAAGCTGGCCCAGCGGTGGCAAAAGATTCAGCGCCCAGCGCTTCCCTCGTGGACGCCGCGCGCGCAGCTCGGCGCTGTGCTTTGCCTTGACGTCATTGAAGAAGATGATCGCCTCTGCGGGATACAGCGCGGAGTCGAGCTGCGCATCGAGATCGAGGCGTAGGTAGGCGAGGAAGTGGTGCTCGGCTTGCTCGCGCCTGCCGAGGAAGAACGCCGCCAGACCCGCCAGGCGGTACGCCTCCGCGCGATCCGCATCGGGGAGCTCGTTGTGCACGAGCGGCTCGACGAGCTGCGCGACCGCGGCCCAGTCACCCGCTGTCGCGGCCGCATTGCCGGCGCGCAGGACATCGGACGGCGCCTGGAGCTGAGGCGGTGGTGTGTCGGACAAGGTCGACGGCGGGCCTGCGGGCGCGTCGGGCGCCTGGGCCGCCGCATGGCCCGCGAGCAGCGCGATCACGAGGGCCGCCCGCGTCACCATGCGGTCACCTTGCGCGCGAAGTGCGGGCGCAAGATCTCGAGCACCTCGCGCGCCACGCGTGCCGCGACGACATCGAGTGCGCTACCGCGATCACCGACGACGGTATCGGTGATCACGACGCGATCGAACACGACACCGCCGGGCTCCGCGACGCGCACGCGCACGCGCGCGCGCGCGAGCGGCACCGACGTACCCCGCACCTCGTAGCCGAGCACTTCAAAGGACATCCCGAGGCCGTGACCGCTGGCCTTCACCGTCTCCGCTGCATCGCGCTTGCCGAGCCTGACGTACGGCGTGTCGACGGGCGTGCGCGTGCGGACCGCGAGTGTGCGGACGACGGCCTGCGCGAGCGCCGCACGAAACGTTTCTTGCGCCGGCGTGCGTGCGACGACGGCGAGGAGCGTGGGGCGCGGTGCAGGCGGCGCCACCGACGGCGCCGTGGGTGGAGGCGCGTCGAGCTTGGGCGGCTGCGCGCTGATCGGCGCGGCGAGCTCGGCGAGCCGATCACGCACCACCGGCAGCAACTGCGCGGAGACGTCGGCCGCGGCCTTGTCGATGTTCGCGAGGCCCGCGGCGGTCGAGGTCAGCGTCTTCACCAGCACGCCATCGGCGCGATTGCGCACGCGCACGGTGAGCACGACGGCCTCGCCCTTGGCGGCGATGTTACCGTCGACGATCAGGCGCGCGCGATCGGGCACCGCCATCCTGGGCCCGACGACGACGACATCGATGCTACCCGCGACGAGCGCGCGCGCGATCTCGCTGGCAACGGGCTGGCCGTAGATCTCGAGCTTCGGCCCGGCATCGAGCGGCAGCAGCGCGACGGCCTGCTCGCCTTCTGCGTGTGCGCGCAGGGGTGCCAGCCACGCGACAAGCGCCACGACGGCGACCCTTGCGACACGGTCCAACATCTCGTCGATCCTACAACGCCGACGGCTTCGCCACGGTCAACGTGAAGCCGCCCGCTTGATCCGTCACACCTTCGGCGAGCGGCCGAGACCGCGCGGCGCCGTCGCAGTCGACGCACAGGATCTGGACCGACGCCCCGGCGAGCGGGTTAGGGTTGCCGATCACCGCGAGCTCGCCCGTCACGGAGATGGGCGCGGGGAGCTCGATCGTGCTCGTGACCGGCGCGTTCACGAGGATCGGCTGGCGCAGGCTGCCGGCGCGGCCGAACGGATCCCTGATGTAGAGGTCGTACGCGCCGCCGCTCGCTGCCTCGCCGCTGACGACGCCCGTTGCATCTGCCGTGAAGTAGCGCGACGAGATGCCCGCGCGCGCGAGGCCCGCCTGGGGGACGAGCTCCACGCGCGCTCCGTCGAGCGCGTTCGTGCCGTCGGTGACCGGCATCGTCACGCTGAACATCGGCGGCGCATTCACGGCGGTGGGGAGCGTGGCGCTGATGTCGAACGGGACCACCGCGACGTCCATCGGCGCGACCGCGATCACCATCTCGTGAGGGCCAGCCGCGACCAGGGTCGTCGGTAGCACGCCGCTCGCGTTCGCGGCCGCCGAGATGCGCACCGAGCCGGTTGCCGAGAATCCCCCGATCGTCCCGGCTGCGGCGATCTCGCCGACCACCGTGATCTTCGCATTCGCGAGCGCGTTGCCATCCCGGCGCACGACCATGCCCGCGAGGTCCTCGACGTCCAGCGATGCGTACCGGACCTCGATCGGCAGCGACGTGTTGAACGCCCCCGTGCGCTCGAGGCGCGGCAGGCCCGTGCTCTGCGGCGGCACCACCTCGACCCGGACCTGCGTCGCGCTCGCATCGAGCGCCACGCTGAAGCTGCCATCGCTCGCCGTGGTCGCGAGCGTCGACGGCACGCCATCGGCGAACAGCTGCACCTTGGCGCCCGGCAGCGCCGCCCCCCCGGGGCCGAGCACCGAGCCGGACACCGCCGCGCCGGCGCCGACGCCAAACGCCCCCAGTTGGCCGGGGCTCCAGGTGGTTTGCGTGGGCGCAAAGCCACCACCGGGCACGACGAGCACGTCGTGCGGGACCTTCGCGAGCCGCACCGAATACGCACCCGACGCATCCGCGAACGCCTCCACGGCTGCGTCGGGCGATGCGATCGGGATGAACCGCACATACGCCGGGACCCCGCCACTCGGCCCGGTGACCGTTCCGGCGACCGTGGTGCCCGCATCGAGCGAGATGGTCTGGAGATCGTGGGTGCCCGTGTCGGGCAGCTCGATCTGCAACTCGCTGGGCGGCACACCAGAGCCCGACGACGGCGTGATGCGCAGGCGCGCGAGTCGGCTCGACGAGCTATCGACCGCGGTGATCGTGCTCGCGGTGCCGACGCAGTTGTAGCCGGGCACGCTCACGTCCAGCTCGACGCGATACGCGCCGGCCTGATCGGCGATGAACTTGATCTCGGAGCGGTCGAGCGTTGCATCCTCGAACGGAATGCTCGCGCCTTCGCGCGAGACGCTCCAGGCGTAGGACTGAAAGCCGAGGACGCCGGAGCTCACGATCGCGGCGGCGCGGACCTCGGTCGTCGGGCCTGCGACCGGTATCGCGGGCGTGAAGCTGATCGTCGCGGAGCACGCCGACATCGCATCGGGGCTATCATAGGTGCCAGCATCCCCCGCCCCGCACCCCGCGAACACCAGCGCGATCCCGATCACGAGCGCTCTCATCGGATCTCCACCCGCCACGTCTGGCGCTGGATGCACGTCGGCTCCGAGATCACCGAGCAGCTCTGTTCGCCGTCGATGCACGGGATGGTGGTGTTGTTGCGGTCGAAGATCTCGACGCGGAGCTCGAGCACGTCGCCCGGCGTGTAGCTCACGGGGTCGATCGCGAAGCTGTGGCCCACGGCCCCGGCGATCTCGGTGTGCCCGGTCTGCCCGGGCGCCTGCAACGACCACTGGAAGCGCGTGGTGCCGAGCACGGCGTCACTCGCGACCGGCGGATAGACATCGAGATCGTCGACGACCACCGGCACCTGGAACAGCGTCTGCGCGGAGAGCGGCAACACGTTGCCATCGGGCGGCACGATCGGCGACAGCTGCGCGAAGCAGGGCGGGCCGTCTTGCGCGACGGCGAACATCAAGGTCTGCACGGCCTCTGCATCGAGCGGATCGCGCGCAGTCACCCGGATCTCCCACTCCCCTTCCCCGTCGGGCGTGAACCGCTTGCCAAATTGCGCTTGCGCCTCGTTGGCAGGCTGCCCGACGTCGAGGTCGACGAGCGTGTACGAAGCGCCTGCGGGACCGAGCACCTCCCACGCGAGCGGCTCCAGCGTCGCGGCGCCGTCGTCGGGGTCGCCGACCAGCGCGAACAGATCGATCGGCGTGCCGACGACGTAGCCGTACCGGCTGGAGCGATCGAGCTGCAGCGTCGGCGATGCGTTGAGCACCGGGATGACCAGCTCCTCCATCGGCTTCGCCGTCGCACCGAGCTCGTCGAATACCTCGAGTACCACGCGCAGCGACTCGACGGGGTCCGAGGTCTCCCTACGCCTGATCGGCGCCGGGAACGACGCGTGGTCATCGGCATCGACGTAGAACGGCTCCTGATCACAGGTCTCGAACGAGAGCGCATCGGTGCACGCGTACACGCGCCACGTGTAGGTGAGGAAGTGCCCCTCGGGATCACTGGCCACGGCGTCGAGCTCGACCAGGTCGCCACGATGCACCGGATCGGCCGACCCCGCACGGATGTCCGCGGCCGGGCGCTGGTTGATCTCCTCCACGTAGAAGCAGCCCGTGAGCCCGAGGGCGGCGAGGAGACTGCGACCGATGGGGGCGGTGCGAATCACGAGGCTCCACGGTGCTGCAACCGCCCTGCCATTCGCAAGTGGGCGGATCGAGAAGGCTCGGATTCCGTCGCGGGCACCGACCGCGACACGGCTGTCAGGGATCGGCGCTAGCGATAGCAATCGAGATCCGGGCTGGACCGGAGCTGACACGGGCCGTTGATGGTCAGGTACTTGGTCTTGCCACCTGCCTCGACGCGATAGCGGTTCTTCTTGAGCTTGAGCACCCCGCCGGCCGCGTGTGGGACACCATCGATGGTGACACCGACCGCGAGCGAGACGTCGAAGGTCTGCAACAGACTGCCGGTCACCGTGGAGGTCTCTCCCGGGCGCACCTGCACCTGCTTCGTCCACGCGTCGAGCCCGAGCTGGCCGCAGGTCACCGTGTGCGCGCCCGCCTCGACCGGGAACGGCTTCGCGCTCGCGGGTGTAACGCGCCCCATCGCGACGCCGTCGATCGTCACGTCGCAGTAGACGTCGTTGCGCACGAGGATGGCGCCGGGCGCCGCTGGCGCCGGGGCTGCGTCGATCGGCACCACCACCTCGGCAGCGTCGATCGCGACGACGGCGACGGCGACGTCCGCATCGCGACGAGCGGTCCCCGCGTCGACGCGTGTACGCACGAGCTGCGCGTCGACGACGACCTGCGCATCGACGAGGTTCGGCGCATCGACCGGCATGTCGTTCGACGCATCGAGGAGCGACGGCCCCGCCTCCGCGTCGACGGCCGCATCGTCGACGAGCGCGAGCGTGCCCGCGTCGCTCGGCGTCACCGCGGGCGCGCCGCCCGAGAGCGAGAACGCGAGCGCGGTGCCACCGCCGGCGAGCGCGAGCCCGAGGCCACCGAGCGCGAGCGCCTTGCGGCGCGTCGTCGCGCGGCCACCCTCGGCGACCTTCTCGATCAGCGTCGTCACCGCGGGATCGCCGGGTGCGAGGGCACTGGCGCGATCGGCGAGCGCCATCGCGCGCGGCAGCTTGCCATCGGCGAGCGCCGCCCTCGCCGAGGCGACCGTGGCCAGCACGACGCGCGGTGTCCGTTCGCGCACGAACGCGTCGGGCTCGGCAAAATACGCGGCGAGCTCCTCGGTTGGATCGCCAAACCCGGCCGCCGACAGCAGGGCGCGCAGCTCGCTCGCCACCGCCGCCGCACTCGCGATGCGCTGCTCCGGTTCGGTCGCCATCAAGCGCACGATGATCTGCGACAGGTCGGGACCGACGGCAGGCCGCTTCTTCGCCGGCGCGACGAGCTGGCCGCTCATGATCTGCGCGATGACTTTGGCCGCGTTGCCGGAGAACGCGAGGGAGCCGGTCGCGAGCTGATACATCGTGGCGCCGAGGGAGTAGAGGTCGCTCTTGGCGGTCGCGGTATCGCCGCTCGCCTGCTCGGGGCTCATGTACGCGGGCGTGCCGAGGAGCGCGCCCGTCTTGGTCACGAGCGAATCCTCGGTCTCGAGGCGCGCGACGCCGAAATCCGCGAGCAACAGACGCCCGCCCGACGCGATCAGCACGTTCGCCGGCTTGATGTCGCGATGCACGATCTGCGCGGCGTGTGCGGCGGCGAGCGCATCGGCGAGCAGCGCGCCCATGCAGGCCACGACCTCGGTGAACATTGCACCGCGCTGCTCGATCTCCTGGAGCAGCGTGCGGCCGCGGATCAGCTCCATCACGATGAAGGGCGGATCTTCGTCCTCGCCGCCGCCGACGTCGTAGATGCGGAGGATGTTCGCGTGCTCGAGGCCGGCGGCGGCCCGCGCCTCGCGGTGGAAGCGCCGGACGATGTCGGGCCGTCGCGCGAGGTGGGGGAACAGAACCTTTACCGCAACATCGCGGCGCAGCTCCTTGTCGCGCGCACGGAACACCGTGGCCATGCCGCCTTCGCCGAGCTCCTCGCCGAGCTCGTAGCGCCCCAGCACATCCCCCGGACGCACGGCGCGTGGGCCGCGGCCCTTCAGGCGCGAGGCATCCTCGGCGCCCGGCTCCGAGGCGTCGGTATCGGCGATCGCAAGTCCCGGCTCCGCCGGGGCGCGCAGCGCCGCCGCAGGGCGGCGCGGAGACGAGATCGCCGGATCCGTATCGCCGGGACGCTTCGAGTCGTCCGAGCTCGCCACGCCGGCCTATTGGGCCAGATTCGCGTAGTCGACGTGGCCGGTCTTGCCGGCCGCCTTGGCTTGCTTCATGGCCTTGCCGAGGCGGCGCCCGAGCTCGTCGGCACCGTTGTTCAGCGTCAGTCCGTCGGTGTTGGCCACCGCGGCGACGAGGTGCAGGCTGCCGGCATCGTGCGGCAGCGAGGTGCGCTTGCTGTCGAACGCGCCCTCGGCCCCCGTGACGAAGGGAAGCGCGTGCTCGGGCGAGAGGACCGCGATGAAGTCCGAGCCACCGATGTGCCCGACGAAGGCACCGCCACCCGACGCCGCGCGCGCCGCTTCGAGCAGCCATGCGCCGAGGCTGCGGACCGTGTCCTCGGACTTCGCGATGCCGATCGAGTCGGCGTAAGCGTCCCAGTTGAGGATGTCGATGTGGACGATCGTGGTGGGCTGGCCGCTCTTCAGCGCGCCCTCGATCTCCTCGTCGATCGCGCGCGACCCCGGGAGGTTCGTCGTCGGGTTGCGGTCGCGCTCGCGGCGCGCCGCTCGGATCAGAGCTTTGACCCGGGCGCCCATCTCGCGCAGGTCGAATGGCTTCGACATGTAGGCGTCCGCGCCGGCCTCGAGACCATTCACCTGGTCGTCCGTCGACGCGAGCGCCGTCAGCATCAGGATCGGCGTACGCGACCACATGACGTCTGCCTTGAGCCTCCGCGCGACCTCGAGCCCGTCGACGCGCGGCATCATCACGTCGAGGACGAGGATGTCGGGGTCGTGAGCCTTGACCAGCTTGAGGGCCTCGTCTCCGTCACGGGCACGGAGGCACAAGAACCCCGCATCGCCGAGCGCCATGCTCACCATGTGGGCAATGGCGTCGTCGTCTTCTGCGATCACGATCTTCTTGAGAAGCATCGGACTTACGGGTTGATACCGCTGATCCGCCGACGGCGTCAATGAAAGCCGGCGCCACAGGTGGTAAGCCTGAGCCCGTGGACCTAGACCCGCACGTCGAAACCACCATCCTCGACAACGGGCTGGCGGTCACGAGCGTCGCCCTCCCGCATCTCCATACGGCCGTCTGCGCCCTATTCGTGAAGGTGGGCGCGCGGTTCGAGACTCCCGCGGACAACGGTCTGTCCCACTTTGTCGAGCACATGTTGTACCGCGGCACGGAGCGGTACCCCACGTCGCTCGCCCTCAACACGGCGGTCGAGCGCCTCGGTTCTACGCTCCACGCCGAGACAGGGCGCCACGATTCGCTGTTCCAGCTCGCGCTCGAGCCGGCCAACGTGGACGCCGGGATCGAGCTGCTCGGCGAGCTCATGACGCGCCCGCGGTTCTCGGATATCGATCTCGAGCGCGAGCTGATCCTCGAGGAGCTCAACGAGGACTACGACGAGAACGACATCGAGGTGAACCCGCACGACATCGCGCGCGGGCTGTGCTTCGAGGACCATCCGCTCGGCCAGCGGATCATCGGGCCGCGCGCCAACGTCCGCCGGTTCAGCACGGCCGACGTGCAACGCCACTTCTCGACGTTCTACGGCGCGCGCAACGCGAGCCTGTGCGTCGCCGGGCCGATCGAGCACGGGCGCATCGTCGAGGCAGCGATGCGCCACATGTCGGCGATGCAGCCCGGCCGCCGCGTAGAGCTCGACGCCGCACCGGCGCAGGTCGAGCAGCGCCGCATCCGCCACGTGCGCGAGTCCGGTTCGCAGACGTCGCTGTCGATCCTGTTCCGCGCGATCCCCGAGCTCGACCCGCGCTTCGTCGCTCAGGCGGCGCTCTTGCGCGTGCTCGACGACGGCATGTCGACGCGGCTCCACTACACGCTCTCGGACCAGAAGGGCCTCGCGTACGCGCCGCAGGCTGGCGTCGACATTCTCGCCGATACGGCCCTGTTCGAGATCACCGCCGCGACCGCTAACGCCAAGGTCCCGACGCTCGTGCGCGAGGTGCTCGGCCTGCTCGATGGCCTGCGCGCCGGCAAGATCACCGACGACGAGCTCGCCAAGGTCCGCGTGCGGTTCCGCTATGACGCCCTCGCCTCGCTCGACGATGCGGGATCGATGGCGGGCACGTACGGCGCGGTGCCGCTGTACTACCCGATCCCGCCGGTCTCGCAGCAGCTCGAGCTGATGTCGAAGATCCGGATCGACGACGTCGTCGAGGCAGCGCACAGCGTCCTCGCCCCCGACCACCTCGTCCTCGCGGCCGTCGGCACGCTGTCGCGCGCCCGGCTCGGCGAGCTCAAGCAGACCGTCGCGGACTGGCGTTAGCCCCGCGTTAGCCCTCGCCGACAAACGCCGCGAGCTGCTGGTTCGATTCGTCGACGAGGTGCGTCGTTCCCGACGAAAGCCCGCGAGAACGCGCCAGGCTCGTGATCACGAGGTCGCTTCCGATCAGCGTCAGTAACATGACGTTGGTCTGAAATGACAGGGCGGTGGTGACCACCATCCCGGCACCTAGCTTGTCCGCGAGCGGCGCGAGCGCCACGAGGACGCACACGGCGAACGACGCCATCGCGATCAGGTACACACCGCGCGCCTTGCGCACGACACCCACAGACTCGTCGTGCGTCATCGGCTTCGCGAGCCGATAGCCCGCGCGTCCGATCGAGGCCTGCGCGACCGCGAGCGCGATCATCGCGCCCATAAACCAACCGCTCCCGGTGAGCTGATACGGCACGATCAGCAGCGTGAACACGAACAGCGCGTAGAGCGGTGTCGCGAGCACGACGATCCAGCCCGGCCCACTCGTCCCCGGGAACAACATCTTCGTCACGATGCCCGCGCGCACCGTACCGGCCACGAGGGACACCGCCTTCGGCGCCAACGTCAGCAGCGCGTACACCGCGACCACCGTCTTCATCACGGCGATCGTCCCGGCAGCCGCCTGCGAGTCCATCGCTTGCGCGCCCCACTCGTCGGTCACGGGTGCGGTATTCACCATCCCCTGGAGCACCGAGTCGATCGGCACCAGGAACACCAGGAAGGGTGCCGCCATGAACACTACCCACGCCTTCATCAGCGCCCGCCGCTGCTGCCGCCAGTGCGTCCAGTTCTTCAGCTGGTACCAGCACACCAGACACAAGAACGCCTCTGCGGCGGCCGGGATCACGACGAGGAACTTGAGCTCGTCGGGCATGTCGTCGGAGAGCGCATCCGCGAGGCGCAGCAGCGTCAACGGTACGAGGGCAACCGCGACCAGAAACAGTACCGAGCGGCGCCACGCGAGGAACGCCTGGAGATACGGCACCGTGATCGGTGGACTCGACGCGAGCAGCGCTGCGCGCTCCCTCGGCGAGACTTCATCAGGCTCGATGCGCAAGCGAAACGCGCGCCCGAGCGAGCGCTTGAACATGCCCGCTTCGGCCGGCACCTGCGGGTGGTGGCCAGGCTGATTCGCGATCGCGGCGGGCAGTGGTGCCTGCCCGTGTGGCGGCTGCCATCCCGGCAGCGGCGCCCCATGCATCGCCGGCTGCCCACCGTAGGGCGCCTGCGCCGATGCACCGTAGGGCGGCTGCGCCCCATGGTGCGGGGCACCATACGGCTGTGGCGCGTGCGGTGGCCGCGCGTGCGCTCCATGCGGTGGCTGCGCGTGCGCTCCTTGCGGTGGCTGGGCCTGCGCGCCATGTGGTGGCTGCCAGCCGTGCGGCGGCGCGGGCATCTGCGGCGGACCGTGATGTCCTGGTTGCGGCGCAGGCATCTGCGGCGACCCGTACCCGACGTGTTGCGGCGCCCCTGGTTGAGAGGGCGGCAGCTGCGCAGCACCGGGATGGTGACCTTGCTGCTGTGGCTGGTGCGGCGCGCCTTGCGGGTGCGGCTCCCAGCCACCAGGCTTCCCGCGCTGGTCGTTCGACATCGCGTCGAGGATACGTCGGCACGGTCGTCCACGCTTCTTCCGTAGCGTGGTCTGCTCCTCGTGATATTGTCTTAGGCACACGAACATCACGAGGCTGGATCACTTCCGCCGTCGTGCGCAGGGTGCAGGGCGTCCCCGCACTGCGTGATTGGCGAGGCCCACTACACTGTGCTCATGAAGCTCCACCGCTACCGTCGGATCGTCGTGCTTACCGGTGCGGGTATCTCGCAGGCGGCGGGGCTGCCGACGTATCGCGGTCCCGGCGGGGTGTGGAATGACCCGCGGCTGGCGGAGCTGTCCGATGTGAGCGCGTTCGAGACGCGGCGCCGCGAGGTGGTCGTCATGTTCTGGTCGTTCCGCAACACGATCGCGAAGGTCGAGCCCACGATCGCACATCGCGCGCTCGCGGCCTTCGAGGCGCGCCTGCCCACGACGGCGAAGCTCACGGTGATTACCCAGAACATCGACGGGCTGCACCAGCGCGCGGGGTCGCGGAACGTGTGCGAGTTCCACGGTTCGCTCGAGCGCTGGCGCTGCGAACAGTGCGGCGTGGAGCTCGTGCCGCCGCGGGAGGGGCCGCCTCCCGTGCACTGCGGCGAGCTGATGCGCCCCGCGGTCGTCGCGTTCGGCGAGATGATTCCCGTCGACGCGGAGCACACGGCCAAGTGGGCCCTGCGCGAGTGCGATCTGTTCGTCGCGATCGGCACGTCCGGTACGGTGGCGCCCGCTTCGAGCTTCGTCCGCTGGGCCGAGCTCAACCAGGCGCCGCGCATCTTGGTGTCCCGCGAGATCTTCGAGGGGGCGCGCGATCTGTTCACTGAATGTCACCAGGGCACCGCGGACGACCTCGTACCGCGGCTGTTTCCTTCGTGACGCGCTAGGACCACATCGGCGCGATCGCCGCTAGCTTCCTTGTCGCGTGCAGGCTAGGACGCGGGGACCGCCGTCGGACTCGACGCCATGTTCCCCGGAATACTTGGCGCGCGGTAGATGATGCGACCGAGGCCACCGCCACCGCCGCCGCCGTTCGTGCGCACCTGGCTGCCACTCGTCGGGCCGGCGGCCTGCGTCGCACCGTTGCCGCCCGGCGCGCCGCAATCGCCACGTCCCACGCCGCCGGTCGCGGTCGTGAGGCCGCCGTCGTTGCCCGCGACCGCGTTGGTGTTGCCGCCGTTGGTGTTCGTGCACGAACCACCACCACCACCGCCACCGTTCGCGACGAGGTCGCCGTCGCCGGTGAGGCTCGAGGTCTGGAGGTAGATCAGGCCGCCGGAACCGCCGCCAGCACCGCTGCGATGGTTGTTCGCGCACTGCATGCCCGGTTCGCCGCCACCACCACCGGCATTGATCGTGCCTTTCACGTCGAGCTTGTTGCGCGCGAAGATGAGCACCGCGCCGCCGCCGGCGCCACCCTTGTTCGTGCAGCCTGCGAGCTGCGGCGGGCCACCGCCCGACGAGCCGCCGCGGATGGTGGCCGCGTTGTAGGTCGCACCCGCCGTGCCGCCCGCGGCGACATTGTTGCCGGTACCACCGATCGCGCCCGCGCCACCGAAGCCACCACCACCGCCACCGCTGTCCTCGTTGTTGCTGGCCGTGGTGCCGTGACCACCGACGCCCGCGCCACCGAACGGAGCGCTGCCACCCGCACCCGGCGTCACCGTGCGTGCACCGAGATCGAGCGTGCCGTCGATGGAGACGTCATGGTCCGCGATGATCACGAGCGGTAACGTACCGACCACTCGCAGCGTGTCGTTGGCGTTCACCTTGAAGTCGCGTGCACGCAGAATCGCGACCTGCGTGCCGTTATCCTGCATGCCGACCACGAGCTCGGTGTCCGCAGGCGGTGTGGTGCCCGCGAGGTTCGAGGTGTCGATCGTCGTATCGGCACTGATGGTCCAGTTGCCGGTAGCCGCGTACTCCTCGGCGGGTGGAAGGAAGTCGACGTCGCCAAACGCCGGCGGCGCGTCGATGGGTGCATCGATTTCTGCGTCGACCGGTGCGTCGTCAGCCGCGTCGAGCATCGCGTCCGGCGCAGCATCGATGGAGGCATCCAAGCGCGCGTCGTCTACCGGCGTTCCGCTGGAAACGCTGAACCCACAAGCGCTCGACAACAGGAGCAGGGCGACTGGGCGCACGGGTCTAGTCTATCGACTTGTGAAGAGCCCGTGGGGCGTCCGCCAGGTACGCAGCGGCCTACATCACGCGCGGGATGTTCCCGGCAGCCGAGCGGACAGATCCGCACATCCCCCTCGCCGTCGAGCCCGGGGACCGAGACCGAGAGGTTGCCGATCCACGCGGGCGGCGAGACCGTCGGAGTCTGGACGGCCTCGTGGATTGGCGAGCACTACGCGTGGGGCGCGTTGCGGCCACCGCCGCCACCGAAGCCACTGCCACCACGGCTGCCCCCGCCACCGCCACCGCCACTGCGGCCACCACCGAAACCAGCGCGACCGCCACCACCGTTGCCGCCACCACCGTTGCCGCCACGACCACCACCGCGCCGACGGCGGCGTCCACCACCGCCGTTGCCATTCGGCTCGCGGCTGTTGGTGTCGCGCTGCGCCGGCTGCGCACTGCGAGCCGGCTGGCCGCGCGACGCCTCGTGCGCGTGACGCGCATCGAACGCTGCCGGCGGCGGATTGCTCGACTCGAAGGGATGGCCCTCGACGAGCGGGATCGCCTGGCGCGTCAGCTTCTCGATGTTGCGCAGATCCGGGCGCTCCTCGCTGTCGCAGAACGTCATCGCCATGCCCGACGCCCCCGCGCGCGCCGTGCGGCCGATGCGGTGCACGTACGTCTCGGGGACCTCGGGGACGTCGAAGTTGACGACGTGCGTGACGTTGTCGACGTCGATGCCGCGCGCGGCGATGTCCGTCGCGACCAGCACGCGCAGGCGACCCGACTTGAAGCCGGCGAGCGCACGCTCGCGCGCGTTCTGGCTCTTGTTGCCGTGGATGGCCTCGGCGGTGATGTGCGCCTTGGTAAGGTGCTCGGCGATCCGGTTCGCGCCGTGCTTGGTGCGCGAGAACACCAGTACGCGCGACATCGACGGATCTCGCAGGACCTCGACGAGGAGGGCGCGCTTGTCGGCCTTCTCGACGAAGAACACCTCTTGATCGACCTTCTCGGCGGTCGTCGACGGAGGCACGACAGCGACCGTCTCGGGGTTCTTGAGTAACTGGTCCGCGAGGTCCTGCGCTTCACGCGGCATGGTGGCCGAGAAGAACAGGGTTTGGCGCAGCTTCGGCAACAGCGCGATCACGCGCTTCACGTCATGGATGAACCCCATGTCGAGCATGCGGTCTGCTTCGTCGAGGACGAACACCTCGAGCGGCTTCAGATCGACGAGACCCTGCCCCGCGAGATCGAGCAGCCGGCCCGGCGTCGCGACGAGGATGTCCACGCCAGAGCGCAGCGCCTGCTTCTGGGCGTCCATGCCAACCCCGCCGAACATGACGAAGTTACGCAGGGGCAGGTTCTTGCCGTATGTCGAGAAGCTCTCGCCGATTTGCGAGGCGAGCTCGCGCGTGGGCGTGAGGACGAGGCAGCGGATCGGGCGCCCTTTGGTGTGGCCGTTCGCCTTGTCGGCGAGGCGCTGGAGGATGGGCAGAGCGAACGCGGCGGTCTTGCCGGTACCGGTCTGCGCGAGGCCGAGGAGATCGCGACCCGCGAGCACGTGCGGGATCGCGCGTGCCTGGATCGGCGTCGGCTCCTGGTAGCCCTCGGCGGCTACAGCAGCAGCGATGGGCTGGATCAGCCCGAGCTCGGAAAACAACATTGGGCCGGGGCATACCACGAAACCCCGAAAACACCTGTGCCGACCAAGCGGCCGGCACGAGGAAACCCGACGGAGCAGGTCTGACTACTTGAGCTGCACCTCGAGCGCCTGCTTCACCTTGACGTCGAAACCGCCTTCGCCACTCCGGTTCTTCGCCTCGTTCTCGAGGAACTCGTCACGCTTTTTCGCGAGCTCAAAGATTTCCTTCTGGGCGGCCTGGCGCTCGGCGGCGCGCTTCTCGACCTCGGCCTTCAACGCGCCACGGTCCATGCCCCGGTACTCGCTCGGCAGATCGCCCTCATCGAGCTCTTCGATGGACATCGAGCCCGTGGCGACGCCCTCGACGAGGTCATCCTTCGAGCGCGAGCCACCCTTGCCGCCGCCGGCACCCGCGTAGTACGCGGCGCGATCCGCCGCTGCGGCCGGCGCGGCTTCAGCCACCGCGGCCATCTTTGCCTTGTACTCGCGGCGCACGCCTTCGTCGCCCGCGATGATCATCGTCGAGTCGACGCGCGCCGACAGCTCGGCGAGCTTGTCGTCGTACGGGGTCGCGATCTGCTGCACGCCGCCGTCCTGCTGGATGGACGAGAACTCGCCCTTGCCGAGGCTCGCGATCTGCTGGAACGCGACCGCGGTCTCGCCGTCGTGACCCGCGCGGATCGTGTTGATGATGATGTTCTTCGCGCCGGCCTCGCGCGCGAGGACGTCGAACGTGGGCACCTCGCCGCGGCTCGCCGGCGGCGCATCACCGACGAGGAACACGAGCTTCTTTGCACCCGGACGCCACTGCATCTTGTGAAGCGTCACGTCGAGCGCGGCATCCACGTTCTCGGGCGTGTCACCACCTCCGGCCGCCTGAAAGCTCGACAGCTCCGCGAAGACCGCATCGAGATCCGTGGTCAGCGCGAAGTCCTTGGTCACGTAGTCATCACCGACATCGCGATACGCGACGAGACCGATCCGCACGCTCGCGTTGCTGTCCGTCTTCTGGATGTGCTTGGCGATCGACCACACGGTGCGCTTCGCACCATCGAGCAGCCCACCCATCGAGCCCGTCGTGTCGACTGCGAACACCACGTCGACCTGACGTTTGCCGTCATCGATCGTCGGCGGCTCCGGCGGATGGCTCATCGGCTGTCTGGTGCTGGTGGTTGTCGGGCGCACCCAGGGCGACAGAGTGGCGGCGAGGGCGATGGTGGCGAGAGCGGCAGTGGGGATGCCGTAGGTGACGATGCGCTGACGCGTGAGCATGCTCGTGTCCACGCACGAGCAAGGCATCCGATCTGAAATGGCAGCCTCAGAAATGCCTCGAGGTCTAGCTCGCTCTGCGTGCGCGCTTGCTCGGCGTGTGCGCGCGATCGCCCTCTCGCTAACCACGCGAAACCGTGGGCACACGTGTCTCGCGCATGGTTCGCCGCCCTTGCCCTTCACTGTTGCCGCAAGCTGCGCTGCGGATCCACGAATAGCTACGGCGAGACGGGCTCGACGGGCGCGGCGAGCGCAACGATCACGACGGCCGCGGTGCGCCGTACGTCGATCGGCCTGCAGGTCCTGGCCTGACAGACCCAGAACCGCACGCGCACGTGCACCAGGTGCTCGCCCACGGCCTCGGCCCGTACCGGCACCGAAAATCGCGGCGCATCCGCCCCGGGATCCACGGCATCACCGCGGCCGAGCCTGCGGCGCTTCACGACCACACCTGGCGGTGGAACCAGATCGACGATCACCGCTGCGTCCTTCGACACGGTGCGCCCGCGATCGACGGCGATCGAGATCGGTAGCGCGCCCTGTTCACCCGGCGCGAGCTCGACGCGCTCGGTGACGCGAACCTCCCAGTCGGAGCGCTCCGCTGCAGCGGGCGTGCTCGCCAGGATCAAGGCCGCGACGAGGAGGCTTCTCAAAGGATGTGCGTTGCGAGCTCGGCGAGCGGCGAGCGCTCGCCCTTCGTGAGGATCACGTGGCCCGCGATGCCTTCCTGTTTGAACCGCTCCGCTACCGTCGTCAGGCCGTTGTTCGACGAGTCGAGGTACGGGTGGTCGATCTGGTACGGGTCGCCCGTCAGGATGATCTTCGTGCCCTCGCCCGCGCGCGTGACGATCGTCTTGATCTCGTGCGGCGTGAGGTTCTGCGCTTCGTCGACGATCATGTAGACGTTCGGCAGCGAGCGACCACGGATGTACGTCAGCGGCTCGATCTCGACGAACCCGAGGTCGACGAGCTCGGCGTAGCTGCGGCCTTCCTTCTTGTCGCTCTTGTTGAGCCCGAGGAGCAGCTCGAGGTTGTCGTAGATCGGCTGCATCCACGGATTCAGTTTCTCCTCGATCGTGCCGGGGAGATAGCCGATATCGCGGCCGAGCGGGAAGATCGGGCGGCTGACCAGCAGCTTCGAGAACACCTGGTCTTCCGTGACCTTCTGGAGGCCAGCGGCGATCGCGAGCAGCGTCTTGCCCGTACCGGCCTTGCCGACGAGCGTGACGAGCTTGATGTCGTCGTTGAGCAGGAGGTCGAGCGCGAAGTGCTGCTCCTTGTTGCGCGGCTTGATGCCCCACACGCCCTCGCGCAGCTTCTTGACCGGAACGGCTTTGGCTTGCGCCTTGTCCCACTTGGTGAGCGCGCTCTTGCCCGTCTCGTCCTTGAGGGTCAGGTACTCGTTGGCGTGCAGGCCGGGCGCGTCGACGACGACGGCGCCGTCGGCATAGAACTTATCGATGGTCCCGGGCGGCACCATGATGTCGCGGTTGCCCGGATAGAGCTCTTCGAGCGAGATGCGCTCGGGCTCGAAATCGACCGAGGCAAGGCCGAGAGAGTCCGCGCGCACGCGCATGTTGACGTCCTTGGTAACCAGGATCGTCGGCGTCTTCGGATCGGCGTCGCGGACCTCGAGCGCGATCTCGATGATGCGCTGATCCATCGACCGCGAATCGTTGCCAGGATTCTTCGGGGCCGTCTTGGGGAGCGCCACGCGCACCGTGCCACCGTTCTCCATCTTCTGCGGGTGAGAGAGCCCACCTTCACTACGGAACTGATCGAGCTCGCGCGCGATCTGACGCGCGTTGCGACCTAGCTCCGACTGATCCTTCTTGAACGTGTCGAGCTCCTCGAGCACGAAGATCGGAATGACAACGCTGTTGTCTGCAAACGCATAGATCGCCCGCGCATCGTGCAAGAGGACATTGGTATCGAGCACGTAGTTCTTGACCGCCACGGTTGGACGTTCCGACCCTTCCACCAGCCTTGTCAAACGGAGGTGGCAGCTAACGACTGGGAGGGATCAGAACGTGCCGGAGACGCCAGGCCGACCGAGGTCATTCGGCGAACTGCTCGGCCTCGAAGCGATCAGCTCGGCCTTCTTCGTCAGCGCAGAGACTGCGTCGTCACGACGCCTTCCGTGGTCGGGATCCGAGCCCACCGGGTGGATTCCGAGTGACGACTCGGCGCGCGCAAAGGCCTCAGGGAGGGGAGCCGCTCGACGGGCGACGCGCGCGGTAGCTGATCAGCACGCTACTTCCGAGCGCACGCGGCGAGCGCACTCACGAGGGCATGGATCCCGTCGTTGGTGACGGGGTCGCCGAACCGATAGTGCGGGTAGAACTGCAGCCCGTGCGCGCCGACGTCGACCCACGGTCGACCGCCGTGCGCGGGGAACTGCAAGGTGAACGTACCGGCGAGATGATCGGAGACGAGGCGCTTGGGCTCACCGAGCACCGGCGCCAGGCACGCGACGAGCTGAGGATGCTGCGCCGCGAAGTCGACCTCCTTCGCGAAGTAGAGGATCGCCTGCGTCCATGCGCCGCGAGGTTGGTTCTCCCAGCCGAGCGTCACGGTCTCGAACCACGGATGTTCCACCCCGATGGTGTGGCGCGGACCCGCGCTGTCGGCCCCCGGGGCAACGCGATGGACCTCGCGCTTGGCGTCATCGACGTTCACCTCCGGCGCGAGCTCGGCGAGCACGCCGAGCGGGTACGACAGATTGAGCACGTCGCGCCGCGTGCGTTCGTCGAGCACCTCCGAGGTCGCGAACGCGGATGCCCTGAGCACCACCCACATCGCCGAAAGTTGCTCCTGCCACGCTGGATCGTCGCTCGGCCGCGCGTCGACCGCGACGATGGAGCTGACCACCAGCGACACGTTCTTGCTGTGGAACTGATACCCGCCGGTGGCCGCGGCGCGCAGACGAGGGCCAACCAGCGCGCGCGCGCGCGCGACGACGTCGGAGAGGTCCGCGCCGGCCTGCCGAGGCCACAGCGTGATCGACCGGACGTGTGCGAGATCAGACCTGTCCCAGAACAACGCGGCCTCGCGAAAGGCGCCGTCGGAGAGATGCAGCAGAACCGTTGTATCTACGACTGCCACCCCATGCCGCGCAGCGATCTGGTCCGGGCGCGCGCGGAGCGGGGTCGCGAGCAATTCGGCGACCGACGTCATCTTCGTCGGCGCGGTGGTCGTCGTTCGTCGAGGCCCGCCGGCAGGTGCCAGGAGCGCGACGCTCGCGACCAACAGGGCGACCCCGCCGAGCGCACAGACGACCACGAGCGGACGTAGCCCGCGCTGGCTGACGACCGCCGCTGGTAGATCCGTGCGCGTGCCGGTCTCGACGACGACGTGGGTGTGGCAGTAGCGGCACTCGACGATCGGTGCGTCTCCATCCCAGCGCAGCTTCGCACCGCAATGAGGACACGCGAGCGCGCGAACCGCGGTCGAACTAGGGGTCACCTGTTCGACAATAGCAGCGCCGATCGCACGCGCGCGCGCACACCGGGCTTCACATCTTCGAGTTGGCGGCTCTATTCCCTGGTCACCACCGTTCGCTCGTCCCCCCGAGGTGAAATGTCAACCCACGCGTCTCCGCACACACGGCCCACCCCCAGCTTGGGTCACAAGGCCATCCAGATCCTCGCGAAGTCGCTGTTCCGGGAGCTGACGTCGCAGGGCTACTCGGTTCGCCAGATCGTCGGCCTCGCCACGGCGCTGCTCGGCGAGGTGACCGCGACGCTGGGCGCCAGGCCAGGCCAGCGCTGATTTCTCGCTCACATCGTTGGCGTGGCGGCTCTACCTCTGCGCGCGGCTCCGCGCGCCACCAAGGACCATGCCATGACCGTCGCTCGCTCGTCGCAACACGCCATCGCCATTGTCGGAATCGGTTGCCGGTTTCCCGGCGGCGTCTCGAATCCTCGTCAGCTGTTCGACTTTCTCGCCGGCGCGGGGGATGCGATTCGCGAGGTACCGGCGGATCGCTACTCGCTCGATCTCCACTACGACCCCGAGGACGGGCCGGACAAGGTCTACGTTCGCCACGCCGGCTTTCTCGAGCAGGACATCTTCACGTTCGATCCGACCCCGTTCGGGATCTCGCCACGAGACGCCGACCACATGGACCCGCAGCAGCGGCTCCTCCTCGAGGTTGCGTGGGAGGCCTTCGAGGACGCGGGCATCGCGATCGATCGTCTGCGGGGAAGCAACACCGGCGTGTTCGTCGGCGGGTTCATGCTCGACACCCAGACGCTTGCCCTCGACGGTGATAATCGCGCGCTGGTCAGCCAGTACACCTCGACTGGCGTGACCATGACGGTCCTGGCGAACCGGATCTCGCACACCTTCGACCTGCGCGGGCCGAGCCTGACCGTGGATACCGCGTGCTCGGCGTCGTTGGTCGCGACCGACCTCGCGTGCCGCAGCCTCGCCGAAGGAACGTGCGACGTCGCGCTCGCGGGCGGTGCCACCGTGATCCTGACCAACGGCGGCACGCTCATCATGTGCAAGGGCAGGTTCCTCGCCCCCGACGGTCGATCGAAGGCGTTCGAGGCCAGCGCGGACGGCTATGGCCGTGGCGAAGGCGCCGGCGTCGTCGTGCTCAAGCGGCTCGAAGATGCACTCCGCGACGGTGATCGCGTCTATGCGGTGATTCGAGGCACCGGCACCAACCAGGACGGTCGCACCGACGGCATGGCGTTCCCTAACGGCGAAGCGCAGGCGAGCTTGTCGGCGCAGGTCTGTCAGCGCGCGGGAATCGCACCGACCGACGTCGCCTATATCGAGGCACACGGTACCGGTACCCGCGCCGGCGATCCGATCGAAGTACGCGCGCTCGCGTCCACCTACGGCGGTGACCGGGCGCACCCACTCCTGATCGGATCGATCAAGACCAACATCGGGCACCTGGAGGCGGGAGCCGGCGTGGCCGGCTTGATCAAGGTCGCCACCGCGATCGCTCGCAAGACGCTCCTGCCCCAGCGCAAGCTCGTGCAGCCCAACCCGGAGATTCCATTCGACGCGCTCGGCGTGCGCGTGGTTCAGGAGCCGATGGCGTGGCCGGCCCCCGCGCGACGCATCGCGGGGATCAACTCGTTCGGCTACGGCGGGACTAACGCGCACGTGATCGTGAGTGACCTCGATTCCGCCCTGCACGACCTCGGTCTCGCGGCGCGCGAACCGAGCGTGCCGGCGAGTCCGTCTCCGTTCGTGGCCGTATCCGCCGATTCAGACGCTGCGCTGCGCGCACACGCGCGGCAACTCGGCGCGTTCGTTCAGGGACACCCGGAGCTGTCGCTCGGCGACCTCGCGCACACGCTCGCCGTGCATCGCTCGCATCGCGCGTTGCGTGCGGTCGCGATCGCGGACGACCGCGACACCCTGTGCGCCGCGCTCCACGCACTCGCCACCGGCGAGGCGCATCCCCGTCTCGTCACCGGCCGCGCCGCGAGCAAGCGTCGCGTGCTCTGGGTGTTCACCGGGATGGGGCCGCAGTGGTGGGGCATGGCCCACGACCTGTACGAACACGACGACGCCTTCCGCGCCTCCGTCGATGCCGCCGACCGCGCGTTCTTCCGCGTCGCGCGGTGGTCGATCCTCGAGGAGATGTTGCGCGACGAGGTCACGTCGCGCATGACGCGCAATGAGGTGGCACAGCCGGCGAACCTCGTGCTGCAGATCGGCCTCGTCGCGTCGCTGCGCGCGCGCGGCGTGCGGGCCGATGGGTATCTCGGACACAGCGTCGGCGAGCTCGGCGCAGCGTACGCGTCGGGCTGCCTCGATCTGGAGCAGACGATGCACGCGTCCTACTACCGGAGCCAGCTCCAGCAGACGATGGCCGGGCGCGGCACGATGCTGGCCGCGGCGGTCACGCCGGCGCGCGCCAACGAGCTGATCGCAGGGTTGCCGCTCGAGATCGCCGCGTACAACGCGGCCACCTCCGTCGCGCTCGCAGGCGATCGCGCAGCGCTGGAGCAGGTCGCGAGGCAGCTCGCGGCCGACGGCGTGTTTCATCGCCTGATGCCGGTGGAGGTCGCGTACCACAGCCACCACATGGATCCTCTCGAGCAGAAGCTCCGCGAGCAGCTCGCCTTCCTCACGCCGAGGGCGCCCGCGGCGCCGCTGTACTCCACGGTCACCGGCGCCCTCGTTGACGGCGCGATCCATGACGCCGGGTACTGGTGGCAGAACGCCCGCAAGCCGGTGCTGCTACACCGCGCGGTGACGGCGGCACTTGCCGACGAGCATTCGCTGTTCATCGAGATCGGTCCGCAGCCGGTGCTCAAGATGGCGCTCGGCGAGACGATCCGCGAGCGCGGCGGCGACGGCGTCACCCTCCACGCACTTCACCGCAAGATCGCCGGCAGCATCCGGTTGCGCGAGCTCGTGGCGGAGGTCCACGTCCATGGCGGCGAGGTCGAGCTCGCCGCTGCCGACGATGACCGTCCGATCGTCGAGGTACCTTCCTATCCGTTCGATCGCCAGCACCACTGGGTCGAGGCGGAGAGCTCGCGCGCACGACGGCTCGGGCGTGAGGGTGCACACCCGATCTTGCAGCGGCGCGAGCCGGGACCGCTGCCTCGGTTCACGAGCGATCTTTCGACGTGGGGCCTGCGTTGGATCCGTGATCACCAGGTGGACGGCCGCCCGGTGTTCCCGGGGGCTGGCTACGGCGAGGCCCTGCTCGCGCTCGCGGCCGAGCGGTACGGCACGGACGGCGAGCTCGTGATCTCCGATCTCGTCCTCGAGCAACCACTCGTCCTGGTCGACGACACCCCGACGACCTTACGCCTGGAGGTGGATGACGCGGGGCTGGCCTGCATCATGTCGTCATACGCGCCGGCGCAGTGGACGGTCCACGCACGCGCCCGCCTGCACGAGCGATCGCGCTTCGCCCCCGCCCCCGTACTCGACGCGGACGACGTCCGCGCGCGCCTCGCCCTCGGGCCGTCCCACGCCGAGCTGTATGAGCGCTTCGAGGCCCTCGGCCTGCGCTACGCCGGCGCGTTCCGCTGCATCGAGCGCGTCTGGTGTCGTGAGGGCGAGGTGCTCGCCGAGCTGCGCCTTCCCGAGGTGCAGGGATACCGCCTGCACCCCGCGGTGCTCGACGGCGCGCTGCAGGCCCTGCTCTGCGCGCAGCGCGAGACACCGACCGGGCCGTTCGTGCCGGTGTCCATCGAGCGCCTCCGTTGGCTCGCGGCCCTACACGGTCCGAGCGTGCTCGCACACGGCCGCGTGCGACATCGCGGCGACGGCTCGCTGATCGGAGACGTGACGCTCTGCGACCTCGATGGGCGCGTCGTGGCCGAAGCGCGAGGCGTCGAGTGCCGGGCGGTCCGTCCGATCGCACACGACCTCACGCGCGACGAGCACACCTGGTTTCATGGCGAGGCCTGGCGTCCCGTCGATCAGACCGCGAGCACGCCGCGCGGATCCTGGCTGATCGTCGGAGAAGACGTGAACCTCGCCCGCGGGCTGGTCGCCGAGCTCGGTCGCACGATCGAGGTGCGCCGACTCGATCCCTTGGCGCCGTGGCCGCGGGACCTCGTGCCGACCAGGGTCGTGTTGCTGGCCCCCACCGGCGAGCCGCGTGACAGCTTGCGCGCGCTCGCCGACGTCGTGCAGCGCGCGATCACGCTCGCGGAGCCCCCGCAGCTCACCGTGGTCACGTGCGGTGCGTTCGATACGCCCTCGACCCGGGACATCGATCCAGGCCAGACCGCGGTCGTCGGCATGGCGCGCGTCGCGATGACCGAGCATCCCCAGCTGGCCGTGCGTGTCGTCGACCTCGCTGCCCCAGAGGCGACGGACGCGACCAGGATCGCCACGTGTATCGCGGGCGCGGTCGAGGAGGAGCTGGTGCTCACGCCTGCAGAGCTGCTCGCGCGCCGGATCGTACGCACCGGCGCGGTCAATCAGGCGCGTCGCGATGTGCGGGTCGAGTGCGCGGCGACCGCCGCCGCAGCGGAGCTCGTCGTCACCACACCCGGCATGCTCGACACGTTGACGTTCCGCCCGGTGCCCGAGCGGCCGCTCGCCGACGACGAGGTCGAGGTCGAGGTCGAGGTTGCGAGCCTCAACTTCAAGGACGTGATGAAGGCGATGGGCATGCTGTCGCGCACCGCGCTCGAGCGCACGTACCTCGGCGACGGCCTCGGCATGGAGGCGGTCGGACGGGTTGTCCGGATCGGCGGGGCGGTGACCCACGTGCGGACTGGCGAGCGGGTATATCTGTGGCGCGGAGGCTGCCTCGCGACCCGCGTCCGCGCACGTGGCGCGTTCGTGTTCGCCGTCGGCGAGACCGTCGATTCCGAGGAGGCGAGCTGCCGGTTCGTGTTCCTGACCGCGTGGCACGGTCTCGTCGATGTCGCCCGCATCGGGCGCGGCGATCGCGTGCTCATCCATTCGGCGGCGGGCGGCGTCGGCCTTGCCGCGATCCAGATCGCGCAGCGCCTGGGCGCCGAGATCTTCGCCACCGCGGGCACCGAGGACAAGCGCGCGTACCTTCGCACGCTCGGCGTCGAGCATGTCTACGACTCGCGCACGCTCGACTTCGCCGACGAGATCCGTCGCGATACCGGCGGACAGGGCGTCGACGTCGTGCTCAACGCCCTGGCGGGCCCTGCCCAGCGCCTCAGCCTCGAGCTGCTCCGCGACGGAGGCCGCTTCGTCGAGATCGGCAAGCAGGACATCGCCGGCGGAACCCAGCTCTCGCTCCTGCCGTTCAACCGCGCCCTGTCGTTCACCGCGGTGGATCTCGACCGGCTCTCGAGCTCTCGCATCGAGTTGTGTGGCCGCCTCGCGCGCGAAGTGTGGACCGCCTTCGAGCAGCAAGCGCTGCGCGCGCTTCCCACGGAAGTGTTTCCGGTAGCGCGTATCGCCGATGCCTTCCGACGGCTCGCCAGCGGCCAGCTGATCGGCAAGGTAGCCGTTGACTTCCGCGGTCAGACGATCACGGTGGCGCCAGGTCTCACGCCGGCGACGACGATCCGGCGCGACGCGACCTACTTGGTCACCGGCGGGCTCGGCGGCCTCGGCCTACGAACCGCGCAGTGGTTGGCCGAGCAAGGCGCGACCCACCTCGTGCTCGCAAGTCGGCGCGGGGCTCCCACCGAGGACGACGCCGAGACGATCGCCGCGCTGCGCGCGCGGGGGACCTCCGTGATATGCCTCGCGCTCGACGTCACCGACGAGGCGGCCGTGCGCGACGCGATCCAGGCGATCGATCGCGTCGAGTCACCACTGGGGGGCGTGTTCCATTCGGCGATGGTGCTCGATGACGGGCCGCTCGCGACCCTCGTTCCCGAGGCGCTCGACCGCGTCTGCGGGCCCAAGATCACCGGTGCGCTCAATCTGCACCGCGCGACCTGCGACCTTCCGCTCGATCACTTCGTGATGTTCAGCTCGGTATCGGCGTTGGTCGGTAATCCTGGACAAGCGGCGTACGCGGCCGCGAACGCGTTCCTCGACGGACTGGCGGCGCACCGCCGGCGCCTCGGCCTGCCCGCGATGGCGGTCGCGTGGGGCGCGCTCGCCGAAACCGGCGTGGTCGCGCGCAACGACGAGGTGCGTCGCCACCTGGCGTCGATGGGGTTGCGCCCGCTGGTCCCGGCGCGCGCGTTGCTCGCGCTGCGCCGGGCGCTGGAAGAGGCGCACGGTCAGGTCGGGATCATCGACATCGACTGGTCACGCTGGCGCAAGGCCACGGCGCCGACGCCGTGGCACCGGCTTGACGAGATCAGCGAGACCGCGGCAGGCGCGGACGCCAAGGGCACGTCGCTCGCCGCCGAGCTCGTCGCGCTCGATCCTGCGGCGCGCCGAGCGCGGGTCGAAGAGAAGATCATGGCGGCGGTCGCGTTGGTCCTCCGGCTCTCCGGCGATCGACTCGATCCTCAACGTCCGCTCAAGGACTACGGGATCGACTCGCTGATGGCGGTCGAGCTCCAGGTCGCGCTCGTGCAGGCGACGGGTGTGGAGCTCTCGACGATGGAGTTGCTCGCTGGGCGCAACCTGCGGAGCTTGTCGGAGAGGGTGCTGGCCGCGCTCGTCGCGGACGAGCGCGCGTCTATCGGTGGACGCACCGCGGACGCCGCGGGCACATCCGCGGCCGAGCTCGCGGTGGTCCCGAACATCGACGACATTCCTTCCGCGAACGACAGCGCCGCCCTGCGCGCCTACTTTCTCGACCGGATCTGCGTGCAGGCGCCGTACTTTGCTCTCGAGCAAATGCGCCTCGACGGCGAATGGGTGCGCGCGCGCGCGATCCCTGTACCAGCGCCGGATGCCGAGGCTGGCGCGATCGGCATCGCCGAGGCGGCGCGTCACCTCGCGATCCTTGGTTCGTGTGCGGTTCGCAGGCAGACGAAGCAAGCCGGCCGCATCTACTACCCGGTCCGCCGGACGGTGCTGAGCGAGGTCTCCAGCGCAGCTACGCCCCGGGTTGCCGAAGCCCACATGCGCGCGCGATGCGTTCGGCTCGACGAGCTCCGGTCGGAGGCCACGGCGATCGCCGAGCTGGTCGACGTCGACGGCACGCCCTTGGCATCCTTCGAGATCGGGTACCACATCATTCCCGAGGCGCAGTTCCAGGCACTGTTCGCGGCGCACGCGCGGCCGACCGACGAAGCGAGTGGCCACGATCCATATAACGCGGTGCACGCCCTTTCGGAGATGCACGCTGATGGCGATGCGCTCGTAGCCGAGCTGGGGCCGATCGATCCGCGTCGCTGCCTCGGACACTTCGTCGGATACCCTGCGTACCCCGTGTCGATCATGGCGCGCGACGCGGTCCAGCTCGTCGCCGAGGCGTTGCGCCGACGTTCGCTGAACCGCGAGCTCAGGGTCCGCGTGGTCGGCGGCGCCGCGGGTACCGCCAGGTTTATCTTCGCGGGCGAGTCCGCCACCATGGTCGCGCGTCCCATCCTCACGCGCACGGAACGCGAGCGCACCGGCGAGCGCTGGCGGGTCGAGATCACGACAGGCGGCGAGCTGGCCGCCTGGTTCGACATGGAGCTCGCGCTCGTGCAAGACACTGCGCTCGGGGCGTTGTTTCGCAAGCTCGAACGCGCCGACGCAGAGCCAAGCAACAGCTCCACGTTCTAGGGGCATGCTGGTCAGTTAAGGACTCTCGTCGTGCTCGTGTCACGTGTCACCTGCTCGTCCACGTCCACGATCTGGGCCGCAACCACGCTGGGCCGCTGGCCGATACGGCCGGACCTGGCGGAAGCGAAGTTGCTGCTGGTGCGCATCGTCGGCATGCTGAGCAAGATGTGCCGCTGATCGTGGACGTAGACGAGCAGGTGACACGTGACACGTGTCACCTGCCCCCCCGGAACCGCTAACTGACCAGCATTTACCTTAGCTCGCCTTCTTCTGCTTCGCGGCCTGGGCCTCGCCCCACGTCACCACGCGGTTACGGCCCGTGTGCTTGGCGTGATAGAGGGCGAGGTCCGCACGCTCGATGAGGACCGCACGGTCACGACCGTCTTCGGGGAACGCGGCGACGCCGATCGACTCGGTGACGGAGAGCGGCCCCTTCTCGGTGTCGACGACGATCTTGCTGATCTCGATGCGGATGCGCTCGGCGACCTGCTTGGCCTGATGGACGTCGACGTTGTCGAGCAGCACCGCAAACTCCTCGCCGCCGTAGCGGGCGGGAATGTCGATCTTGCGCGGGACCTCCTGGAGGACGCGCGCGACGCGGCGGAGCACCTCGTCGCCGACGGGGTGGCCGTAGCCGTCATTGACCTTCTTGAAGAAGTCGACGTCACAGAGGAGGAGCGCGACCTTGTGGTTGTGGCGTGCCGCGCGCTCGAGCATGTCGGCGAACCGCTGCTGGAAGGTGCGGTGGTTGGTGAGACCGGTGAGGCCGTCGGTCGTGGCCATGGTCTCCATCTTCTTGTAGAGGAAACCGTTCTCGAGCGAGACCGCGACCTGGTTCGCGATGACGGCGAGCATCTCGCGCACGTCCTTGCCGAACCGCTTCTCGGCGCGCGCCACGAGCGTCAGAGTCCCGACGGGCTCATCGGCGGCGAGCAGCGGCAACACGAGCAGCGACTTCGCGTCGTCGACTTTCACCTTGCGGGTGTAGATCGGGGCCAGCACCTCGCGCGGCTCGCCACCCGACGGGAGGTAGTGGCGATTCTTCACGACCATCGAGGCGAGGCCGGCGTTGTCCTTGAACTCGAGGCCGTCGAGCTGCTCGGGATCGACGATGCCCTGCCCGCCTTCGCGCACGCGTACGGCGACGACGCGGTGCTTCGCGCGATCCTTCTCGTACATCGCGATCATCGCGGCGTCGTATTCGACGATCGCGGCGCACGCGTCGAAGGCCGTCTCCATGACCTGCTCGGGCGTGAGCGCGCGGCCGAGCATCGCGGTCGCTTGATAGAACCGCTCGTGCTCGTACTTCGCGCGCTCGACGGCGCGGAACACTTGCTCGGACTGCACGACGCGCAGCACCTGATGGCTGGCATCCGCGAGGAGGTCGCGGTCGGCCTCGGTGAACGGCGCGTCGCGGTCGGCGACGAGGATGCCGCGCAGGTGTGCATCGCTCTCGATGATCGGCACCGCGACCACCGCGACGCCCGCGCGGCCACCATCGTAGTAGGTCAGCTGGCCGGCCTTGGTGGCGGCGCACAGGAGCGGAGCGCGATCGCGCAGGACCGCACCGAGAATGCCCGCCGACGACAGCCGCGGCTGCTCGGTGATGTTGTCGGCGTCGGAGGCGACCTCCTTGAGCTTGATGCGCTCGCCGTCATCATCGATCCAGAGGAGTGCCACGGTGCGCGCACCGAGCGAGCGCTTCAGCGTCGAGAGCATCCAGTTCGCCGAGTCGCCGATCATGCCGACGCCGCCGATCGCGAGCAGGCGCTCTTCTTCGTCGCGCGGGCGTGGGGCACGGCTGCTCGGCCCGAGGGCGGCAGCGATCAAGCGATAGTCGCGGGCGCTCTCGCGCAGCGCTACGAGCTCCTCGTCGAGGCGCGCGGCGCGGCGGCGGCGATATCGCGCGGTGAGCCCGCGCAGCAGGAGGATGTGCGCGAGCGCGGCGCCGGTGAGGCACGCCGCGTGGACGACCGCGGTGATCGCGTGATCGGCGGTGATGCCGGTGCGCACGAACAGCGCGGCCTCGAGGAGAATCGCGGCGCCGTAGGTGGCGATCGCGCCGGGCCGCGCGAGCACGGTCATCGCGAACGCGACGAGACCATAGAGGAGCGGATACGCAGGGGACGCGAGCCCACCGCTCACCGCGATCACCACGTGCGTGCCGGCGACCAGGGTGAGCGCGAGCTCGATATCCGCGAGGTCGGTCGCCGCGGCGATCCAGAACGAGGCGCGCTGCGCACGCGCCGACGGCGTATGGAACTGCACGCGGCGGATCACCGCGACCGCGACCAGCGCCATGATCGTGACGATCACCATCGTCATGGCGAGGTTGGGGGTCTTCGCGAGCACGCCCGCGCCATCGACGCCGCCGAGCGCGACCGCCATGCACGCGACCACCCCCGCGATCGCGCCTAGCGAGACCTTGACCGCGCGCCGCAGGGTGCGCCGGAGCTGCCTCATGGCGCCTCCCCCGGCGGCGTCACCACGCGGAGCACGACCTCGTCGGGGTAGACCATCCCGAGGTCGGCGCGGGCACGTGCCTCGATCGCGCGCACATCGGTTCGGAGAGCCTCGATGTCGCGCATCAGCGCAGCGTTTTCGGCTTCGAGTGCGCGGGCTTCCGCCGCGATCTCCGCGAGTTGGAGGTCGAGCTTGGCGATCCGCGGGTCGCGCTTCAGGACCTGCGCCGGCAGGTACCCGATGACCACGGCGACCACCAAGGCGAGACCAAGCCGAGCCGTCCAGCGCCGAAACGCAGGCGGAACATGCATATCGGCAAGAGCGCTGGCCACCGTGGCTCGACACTACGGATCGCCGGGAGGCGGGCAACTTTTGGCCCACGTCACAGGCGATCCCTTTGTGGTGGAGTTTCGGCGCCCTATGTGTACGCTGCCGGCACACATGTTTGGGACCCGCTCGAGCCTTGCCTTGATCACGCTTGTTGTCGCCTCTTGCGGCGACGACACGTCGCAATCCACCGAAATCCTTTGCGGGACGGGGACCAGCGGCGCACTCGCGGCGGGTGCGTCGGTCAGCGTGGGTGAGGCAGGCAAGGATCTGAAGGGCGCCGCGATCACCGCGCAAGCCAAGACCACCGTGCCGGCCGGCGAGGTCACGATCGAATGCGCGGGCGACATCGTCCCCGAAGGCTTCATCGCCCTCGGCCCCGCGGTCACGTTCGGCGCGGAGGGCACCTGGTCGGATCGCCCGTTCGAGCTGACCCTTCCCTATAAGCACGCGCGCCTTCCCACCGGCGCCGAGCCGCGCCACGTGCGCATCATCGCCAAGCGCGCCGGGCAGACCGATCCGTTCTTCCCGCCGGTTTCGAACCGCTTGCTCGATCACAAGGATGCCTACGCGTCCCTCGCCACGTTCCGCGCGGGCGAGCTCACCACGTACCAGGTCGTCGCGGCCGCCGATGCCGGTACGCCGGTCACGCAGAACTTCGCGTGGCGCGCCGTCGTCGGCATCTCGATGGGTGGCTTCGCGTCGAACTCCCTCGCGATGCGTTATCCCGACAAGTTCGACATCATCGCCGACATCGGCGGCGACCCGGGCCCCTCGATGGTCTACGTGCTCGGGATGATCCGCGACTACCTGTTCGGTGGCTTTTGCACCGCCGAGGACGAGGCAGCGGGCCGAGGCAACATCGGCCAGCTGTGCCCGAAGGAGTCGACGCGCAAGGAGCAGTTCGAGCTCACGGGCGACTACGAGCACCAGTTCACGCAGACCGGCGATGGCGTGGGCCTCACCCTCCGGCGCTCCTTGTACGTGCGCGCCGCGCGCGACCTCGCTCGCGCGCTGTCGAACCCCGCCCACTACAACAAGGACAACCCGTACCTGCCGCCGGGAGTCGACATGGACTTCATCAACCAGTCTGCCGCCGAGCGCTGCGCGAACCCGAAGGTGCTCGAGGACTTCTTCGATCGTGAGTTCAACCCGACGGGTGCGAAGCCGGTGATCACGTTCTGCGACGGCTCGGACCTCGCCGGCATGAACGCGGTGTTCGATCCGAACGGTGCCAACAACGACCCCGCGGAGGTGCTGCTCGCCGTCGATCTCAATGGCAACGGCAAGCGCGATGCGGGCGAGCCCGTCGTCACCAACGCATACGAGCCGTTCTCCGACGTCGGCGTCGACGGGAAGGCGAGCAAGGACGAGCCCGGCTACGACGCGGTCACCAACCCCGACCCGGCGAAGGACGACTACCACTACCTGCGCAACCCGCTCGGCACCGAGGGCAACGGCGAGCACGAGACCCAGGAGCCTTTCGAGGACATCGGTCTCGACGGCGTACCCGCGACCTGCCAGCAGGGCGAGACGCCGGCGGACGGCGTCGGCGGCTGTTACGACTTCGGCCAGGGCAACGGCACCTGGGATCTGTCGCCGAACGTCGCACGCTGGTACGGCAGCGACACGCTCCACAACATGCAGAAGCTGACCAAGGAGCAACGCGAGCACATGGCGTTCTGGTTCGACGCCGGCATCCGCGACTTCCTCAACAACTCGCTCGCGGCCAACGTCACCGTCGGTGGCCTCATGGCGAAGCACAACGCGCCGTTCGGCGTCTACGACAGCTTCCCGGTGCTCACCGGTGCGAGCTCCGAGACGGGCTACGACTTCACCGAGATCGACTGGACCGAGATGCCGCGCGACCTCTACGTCCGCTACGGCAACCCGGACGCGACGCAAGCCGAGATCGAGAAGGGCGATGGCCGCCACGTCGGCACCGCCGTCCAGATCATCAACCGCGCGACCACCGCGTTCGCCTGGATCGACAAGCGGTTCCCCGACGGTGATCGCAGCGAGACCTACGACGGCGGCAAGATCATCAAGGATCTCGTCCACACCTCGCCGCGCACCGGCCGCGCGAGCCCGTACGGCGTGTTCCTGCCGCCCGGCTACGACGCGCCCGAGAACGCGAACGTGCGGTACCCGGTCGTCTACTTCTTCCACGGCTACGGCCAGCAGCCACAGGACCTCGTCGACCTGTCGAGCGTGTTCGCGCTCTACATGATCGCGGAGCGCGAGCTCGCGGTGCGGTTCCAGAAGTTCATCATCGTCTACGTCGACGGCCGCTGCCGTCCGCAGATGGATGGCGTGCCTGTCGACCCGACGGGTGACAAGTGCGAAGGCGGCACGTTCTACATGGACGCGCCGCTCGGCGGCCCGGCGCGGATGGAGATGAACCTCATGGACCTCATCGACCACATCGACGCGACCTACCGCACGAAGAAGCCGTCGCCGGCGACGTTCGTTCCGTAGGCAGACGTGTTCAACGCGCCGGGTTATTGCGAGATCAGCGTCAACGAGCCCGGCCCGCGCGCCCACACGCGATCGAACTGATCGACAGCGACGTCGAGGATCTGGTTCTCGGCGAGCCCGCGCAGGGTATCGACGCGGCGCACCTTCTTGCCGTCCCATGCCGCGATGCCGCGCTCGGTGGCCATCCATACCTGGCCGTTCCTCGTCGCGACAACATCGTTGAGCTCGAAGCGTAGCGCGGCCGGGAACGCCCAGTCTTTGCCATCCCAGATCGCAGCCCCCGCGCCCGTCGCGACGATCACATGGCCGTTGCCGGCGATGGTGACCGCGCGCGCGAGCTCGGATTGCAAGCCATCGGCCTCGGTCCAGACCTTGACCTCGCCGTCGGCGAGCTGCGCCACACCTTCGCTCGTGGCGAACCACGCCGCCTCGCCACGCACGTCCCCGTCGAGAACGCTGATCGGGATCGGAAACATCTTCTGCTTCTCGATCGAGGACGGCGCCGTGGTGGTGCCGTTTTCACCGGTGCGGTGATATGCGACCCTGCCGGTGCCGAGGTCGGCGACCGCGAGGCCGAACGCACGCCGCTCGAGCCCGTCGCGATAGCGCAGGCCGACCCACAGGGCACCTTGTGCGAAGCGCGCGAAGCTCACCTCGGGCGCCCCGCCGGGCGTGGTGATCGTAAGGTTGGGCAGCTCGCTCCAGGTGCCGCCCTTGTCGAGCTTGGACACGGCAAGCGCTCTCTCGTTCGCGTCGCGATGCAGCGCATAGATGGCGCCGCTGTTCGGATCGCGCGCGACCGCGACTACCACCTGATCCGGCCCGCCCTCGACGAACTTATCGCCCTTCCAGTTCCACGCCTTCTGCGCGCCGGTAGCGACCCAGCAATCGTCGACGCGTGTGCACGCGACTGACAGCGTGGCCGCGTCCTGGAACATCTGCTTGCGCCGCAGCCAGTTCGGCTGCGCGTCACCCTCGCGATAACGCGCGGTCCCGAGCTCGCGCGTGCCGATCAGCAGCTGATCGCCGAGTGCGCCGAGGCTCGTCGCGCCGGGCGGCACCACGAGGTCGAGCGGATCGATCACCCACTCCGCGGGTGCGCCGCCACCGACGGCGACCAGGCGCATCCCGTCGCGCGCGAGTGGGCGTACGCGTGATTCGTCGTGTGGGGAGATCCGGTACACACGGCCACCGCCCATCACGACCGCACCGTCACCACTGCGCGTGGCAGCGTCCCACTTCACGTCGGGGAGCGCGCGATACGTCGACCACGCCATCCCCTTGCCGAACGCGACGCGCTCCTTGCCGGCATCATCGACACCGATCACCATCATTCGATCGCCCGGCAGCTCGACGAGCAGCCGCACGCCCGCGATCGAGAACCCCTGCGCCGTGCCGATGCGCACCGTCTCGCCAGTCGGCTTGCGCGCGAGCATGCCGTTCGCCGTCGCGATCCACAGCCAGTCGCCACGGTCACGCGCGACAGCCCGGATCGGATCCTTGATCGGCGTCGCGAGCCAGCCGCCCTGGCTGCTCACATACACCAGGCCCTTCGCGGTCCCGATCCACGCGCCGCCATCCTTGGCTGCGGCGATGCTCGCGCCCCCTTCGTCCTTGGCGAGCGCTGCGAAGTCGAGCCCCACCGACGCGGGCGGCTCGAGGACCTCGGTGAACACCTCGGTCGCGGCGTCGTAGCGGCCGAGGCCACCGTCCGTCAGGATCCACATCGCGCGGCGCTCCTCGTCGGCGCCGAGCGCGAGCACCTCGGTCCCGGCGATGCCGTTCGAGGACACCGCGAACACGCGACCGCCGTCGTCGAATCGCTCGAGCCCGTGCTCGGTCGCGACGAACACGAACTTCTCTGCCGCCAGCACCTGCTTCACGGGCGACGGCTCGGTGAACACCCGGACCCGGACCTTGCCCGTCGAGACCGGCGGCAGACGCGTCGGTGGTGCCGGTGGAGGACACGCCGCCAACCCCAGCAGCAGACCGACGAGCATCCCGGACCGCACGCGACGAAGCTACCCCACACCCCGCGCTGACGAAAGCGGGGATAACACGCGCCAGGTGGTACGCTGGGCCACATGGCAGGTAAGCGACGTAGCGGCGGTTTCCGCCCCCCCGAGCTCCGCGGCACTCTCGGCACGTTGCTCCGGACCGCGCTCCAGCAGGCCGGTGGGGTCCGGGATGCCATCGAACGCGCCACCAACGAAGGCCGCTCGCGCATCGACAACTTCCGCGCCGATCGCCAGCGCAACGAGGCCCTCGCCGAGCTCGGCGAGATCGTGCTCGAGCTGATCCGTCAGGGCGAGATCGATATCGAAGAGCTGCCCGAGGCCCGCGAGCTCGTGCGCTACCTCGACGAGCTCGACGCCAACTCCGACGAGGCCGACAACGAAGCCCTGCGCGACATCGCCGCCGCACCAGAGCGCCAGCGGTTCGACACGCGCCGCCCGGCCCCGTCGGCCGCTTCGCGCGCCCGCGGACGCGGTGGCGACGACGATACCGTCGGCTCGGGCGCCCGCTGGACCCCGCCCAAGCCCGCCGCCCCTCAGCGCGTCTGGCGACCACCCGCCGAGGACGCCCCGCCCGCGGGCCATCGCCACGACGCGGGTCCCGGCGACGACACCCCGGCCCCTCGCCGCGGGGTGCCGATCCCGGCCATGCCCAAGCATCCCCATCGCAAAGGCGGCATCTCCTTCGAGGACGAGGACGATCTCGCCGAGTACATGCACCCGGATGATGTGCCGCCGAAAGACCGAACCGGCGGCGACTCTTGACAGCGCCTTAGCCGGCCGGTAGTAAACCCCTCCAACTCGGGGTCATAGCTCAGCTGGGAGAGCGCGTGAATGGCATTCACGAGGTCAGGGGTTCGATCCCCCTTGGCTCCACGAGATAGAGACAGAAAAGCGGCCCGCAGCCATGCGGGTCGTTTCTGTTTCGGCGCGTGACGGGACTGCTGGCCGGCGAGAAATGCCTTGATGTCCTCGAGGGTGGAGCGTCCTTGTCCTTGTCGATCTTGTCGGTCTAGCGACATCGGCGCACGGCGCACGGGCACGCGCACTGCAGCACCTCCCGCCCATGAAGCTCAACAGTCCGCTGTTCATGGGGCTCCTCACCGCCAGTGTCGTCACGACGCTCGGGCTCGTGACACACGCGCAGAGCCCGAGCCCGCAACCGATGCCCAAGAGCAACGGTCGTCCGTCGGCGATGACCGACGCCCAGGCCAACCAGCTCGCGATGGAGGCGTATGTCTACGCGTATCCGCTCGTCACCATGGAGATGACGCGGAGGCAATTCACCAACGTGGCCAAGCCGGAAGCGACGCGCGCGCCGATGGGGCAGTTCGCGAACTTGCGGAAGTATCCCGACGCGAGCTTCAAGGGCGTCACCGCCCCCAATGCCGACACTCTCTACTCGACGGCGTGGCTCGATCTCATGAAGGAGCCAATGGTGCTCGAGCTGCCTGGGGAGGCCAAACGCTTCTACATGATGCCGATCCTCGACGGCTGGACCAACGTGATCGCTGATCCGGGCACGCGCACGACCGGCACCAAGCCGCAGAAGTATCTGATCACGGGCCCACGCTTCAGCGGCGCGATTCCCGCTGGCCTCACCGAGATCAAGTCACCGACGGCGATGGTGTGGATCCTCGGTCGCACGTATAGCTCCGGCACGCCCGCGGACTACAAGGAGGTCCACGCGCTGCAGGACAAGTACAAGCTCACGCCGCTCAGCGCCTACGAGAAGGGCGGGAAGTTCACGGCGCCGATGGGCAAGGTCGATCCGTCGATCGACATGAAGACGCCGCCGCGCGAGCAAGTGAACGCGATGAGTGGGCCGGCCTACTTCGCGCTGTTCGCCAAGCTGCTCGCCGAGAACCCGCCGGCGCCCGCCGACAAGCCGATGGTCGAGAAGCTCGCGAAGCTCGGCATCGTGCCCGGTCAGCCGTTCGACGCGAAGATGTTGGACCCCAAGGTCGCCGCGGCGATGGAGCGCGCGCCCAAGCAGGCGCTGGCGATGATCGAGCAGGGCATGCAGAAGGCGCCCAAGGTGAATGGCTGGGTCGTCGACAAGACCGGCGACTACGGCACCGACTATCCGAAGCGCGCGATGATCGCGTTCTTCGGTCTCGGCGCCAACCGCCCCGAGGACGCGATCTATCCGACGACGATGGTCGATAGCGAGAACAAGCCCCTCGACGCGAGCTCCAACAACTACGTCCTCACGTTCAAGAACAAGGAGGACCTGCCGCCGGTGCGCGGCTTCTGGTCGCTCACGATGTACGACAAGAACTTCTTCTTCGTGAAGAACCCGATCAACCGGCAGACCCTCAGCGCGCGCGACAAGCTCAAGGCGAACCCCGACGGCACGATCTCGCTCTACATCCAGAACAAGTCGCCGGGCAAGGACAAGGAGAGCAACTGGCTCCCGGCGCCCGCGGGACCGTTCGTGCTGATGATGCGGCTGTACTGGCCGACGGAACAGCCGCCGTCGATCCTCGATGGCACCTGGAAGCCGCCCGCGGTGGAGCGGGCTCCCTCCGCGCAGGCACAGGTCGAGCCTCAGACTCCCCAAACTGACCAGAACGAATCAAATTGACATACCGCTTGGGAATAACGCGTTCGCGTCTACGCGATCGACCGGCGAGACGGGGCTCAGCGCCGAGGAGCGGCCCGCGGTCGACTCCGATGCGCACGCAGCGTGTCTGTATCTTGCGACGACCGGCCGAGCCTGCGAGCGCGGCACCGATCAAGAACATCGTGCTTGTTCATGGTGCGACATCGCGGCACACGCGCGTGTGTCTACTTCGTTGCAGAAGCGGCAGCAAAATCGTGGCTTTGCGCAAAGAAGGTGCGGAGCGTCACGCGATCTATTCGAGTAATATGAGATTGCTTGCCTACCGATCGCTCCAGGGTGCTGACGCTCCGGTACGTGGCGGCATTGCTGGCAATCGCGTGCTTGCTGGTCGCGGGACAGGCCCTGGTTCAGCACGCGCTCCAGGCGCAGGAAGGCGATGCGCACCTCATCAACATCGCAGGTCGCCAGCGGATGCTGAGCCAGCGCCTGTGCATGTTGCTGCTCGCGAGCCCCGAGCTCGCGCACCCCGATGAGCTCCAGCACGTCGCCGACGAGTGGGAAACCAACCAGACGATGCTGGTTCGCGGGCGCGTCGAGACCGACGGCAACTCGCCGACGGTGAGCGCGCTGTTCGCACAGATCGCCGACCCGCATGCGGTGATGCTCGACGCTGCGCGTACCGCGATCGCGACGGGTAATCGCGCGGCGGCCGCACGCATTGCAACCGCGCAGCAGCAGCGCTTCCTCGACGGCATGAACGAGATCGTCGCGACGTACGAGCGCGAGGCGCACGCGCGGGTGGTGCGGCTGCGCTACTACGAGCTCGTGCTGCTGGCGATCTCGCTCGCGGTCCTCGTGCTCGAAGGTGCGTTCGTGTTCCGGCCGGCCGTGCGGGCGCTGCAGCTCTATCTCGCCGAGCGCGATCTCGCCGAGCGCCAGCTCGTCCAGGTCACCGATCGCGAGCAGAAGCGCCTCGCGCAGGATCTTCACGACGGCCTGTCCCAGCACCTCGTCGGCGTGACGTCGCTACTCGGCGCGCTGCGCCAGGATCCGCGCGCGGCGGCGGTGCATCCTCCGCTCGACGAGGTTCGCGCGCTGCTGGCCGAGGCGATCGACGAGTCGCGCAGCCTCGCGCGCGGGCTGTACTCGCACACGCTCGAAGTCGAGGGCTTGACCGCCGCGCTGCGCGAGCTCGCGCTGCACACGGAGCGCATCTACGGCGTTAGCTGTCACGTCGCGGCTGCCCACGAGGTTCGCGCACCGCGCGCCACGAGTGTGCAGCTGTACAGCATCGCGCGCGAGGCGGTCGCCAACGCCGCGAAACACGCACGCGCGACCACGATCGAGATCGAGCTCGTCGCCCAGGCGCGGCAGCTCGTGCTCGAAGTTCGCGACGATGGCATCGGCATCGGTACGCCGCGCGGTGGGATGGGACTCCGGCTGATGGCGCAGCGCGCGCGCGCGGTCGGAGCCAGCTTCGAGATCCGCGACGGTGACGCCCGCGGCACCGTGGTGACGTGCATCGTTCCGGAGGTTGCGACGTGAAGCTGATCAAGGTGCTACTCATCGACGATCACCCGATCGTCCGATACGGGTTCCGGCAGCTGCTCGCGGTCGCACCCAACATCGCCGTATGCAGCGAGGCCTCCGACGCACGCGCCGCGGTCGAGCAGCTCGCGAGCCGGCCGGATGTGGCGATCGTCGACATCTCCCTCGGCGCGACCAACGGCATCGACCTGATCCGCGACCTCAAGCGCCTCGCGCCGAACATCGTCGTGCTCGTGATCTCGATGCATGACGAGCTGCTGTACGCCGAGCGCGCGCTCCGGGCCGGCGCCTCTGGTTACGTGATGAAACACGAGGCCACAGAGTCGATCGTGAAGGCGATCCGCACCGTCGCGAACGGCGGCATCTTCGTAAGCGACGCGGTATCGACGCGCGTGCTCCAGCGCGTCACCGGCCAGGCAACGCCCCCCACGGTGCTCGACGCGCTGACAAATCGCGAGCTGCACGTCCTCCAGCTCGTGGGCCGTGGCCTCGGCACGCGCGCGATCGCGGAGCAGCTCCATATCTCGGTCAAGACGGTCGAGTCGTATCGCGCACGCCTCAAGGAGAAGATGAACCTGCGTACAGGCACGGAGCTGATTCGCTTTGCGGTGCGCTGGGCCGAAGAGAACGAGCGGTGAGCTTGTAGGGGATTCCCGGATCCCTTGATCAGGGAACGGATGATTGTCTGACGGGGATGAAGATGAGAAAGCGGCGACGATGCCAAAGCGCGCTGCTCTTGGACTGCTCCTCGCTCTGGTCGGGCTCGGGGTCGTAAGCGCCGCCGCACCGAATGATCTGCTGAAGACGGGCCCGTTCGACCGCGGTGATGCCGCGTGGATGCTGACCGCAACCGCGCTGGTCATGCTCATGACGCCTGGGCTCGCGTTCTTCTACGGCGGCATGGTCCGCGGCAAGAACGTCATCTCGACGCTGTTGCAGAGCTTCATCGCGCTCGCGGTCGTGAGCCTGGTGTGGGTTGTCGTCGGGTTCTCGCTCGTGTTCGGCGACAGCATCGGCGGTTTCATCGGGGATCCCCGGACGTTCTTCATGCTGCGGGACGTGACCTCGGAGGTGCACCCGACGCTGTCGCCGACCATCCCGCTCAGCTTGTTCGTCTTGTTCCAGCTCAAGTTCGCGATCATCACGCCGGCTCTCATCACCGGTGCCTTCGCCGAACGCGTGCGGTTCAGCGCCTACGTCCTGTTCATGGTGCTGTTCACGATCTTCATCTATGCGCCCCTCGCGCACGCGACCTGGCATCCGAACGGCTTCTTGCGCGCGTGGGGCGTACTCGACTTCGCCGGTGGCACCGTCGTGCATGTCTCGGCTGGTGTGGCCGCGCTCGCCGGTGCGCGGTTCCTAGGTCGCCGCCACGATCATGCTCAACCTCACGCCCCCGCGAACATTCCGTTCGTCGTGCTCGGCACCGGGATGTTGTGGTTCGGCTGGTTCGGGTTCAACGCTGGCTCCGCGCTCGCCGCCGATGCCACCGCGATCTCGGCCTTCGTCGCGACCAACACCGCATCGGCGACCGCGGCCATCGCATGGCTTCTGTGCGATGCGATCACGGGGAAGCGCCCGTCGGCGCTCGGTGCGTGCATCGGTGCGGTGGTGGGCCTGGTCGCGATCACGCCTGCCGCTGGGTTCGTGGGCCTCGGCTCCAGCATCGCGATCGGTGCGGTCGCCGCGATCATCAGCAGCGTCGCGGTGCACCTGCGGTCGAAGACGTCGATCGACGACACCCTCGATGTGTTCCCGTGCCATGGCGTCGGTGGCCTCACCGGCATGGTGTGCACCGCCGTGTTCGCGATCCAGGGTGGCCTCATCCATGGGGGCACGAAGTTGTTCCTCGTGCACCTCGCCGCCATCGCGCTCGTGGTGCCCGCGATCTACCTCCTGTCCGCGGTGCTCTACCGCGCCGTGAATGCCGTCATTTCGCTGCGGGTCTCGGAGGACGAAGAACGCATCGGCCTCGACCGCAGCCAGCACGCCGAAACCATTTATCCCGCTGCCCCCGAGCTCGTCCGCGCCGCCTGATCCACTCACCGAAGGAACCACGCCATGAACACCCGCACCTCCGCTCTGCTCTCCGCCGCCACCGCGCATTCCCGTAAGGACGATGCGGGGACGATCAACGCGCCGCCGAGCTCGTCGTTCGGCTCGCTCAGCCTGCCGTGGCAAGCGATCGCCGCGTCGCTCGACGCGGACACCTCGGGCGCACTCGCGGATTACGCCCACGGCCGCGCGAAGCTGACCAAGGAGGTCGCGAACCGGATCGCCGACTGCGTGATGCGGTGGGCGCTCAAGAACGGCGCCACGCACTACGCGCACTGGTTCCACCCGCTCACCGGCGTACCTGCCGAGAAGCACGACGCGTTCCTCGCGCGCGGCATCCAGGCCTCACATGTCGCGATCGAGCAGCTGCCGGGCAGCCTGTTCATGCAGAGCGAGCCCGACGCGAGCTCGTTCCCGAGCGGCGGCCTGCGCGCGACCCACGAGGCGCGTGGCTACACGGTGTGGGATCCGACGAGCCCGCTGTTCATCCGCGCCGAAGGCGGCACGCGCACCCTGTGCATTCCCGCGGCGTACGTGAGCTGGCGCGGTCACGCGCTCGACTACAAGACCCCGCTCCTGCGCACGCTCGACGCGATGTCGCGCGAGGTGTCCGCGTTCATCAACACGGTCAGCGGCAGCACCCACTGCACCTCGGTGATCGCGACGCTCGGCAGCGAGCAGGAGTACTTCCTCGTCGATCGTCACTTCTCGGCGCTGCGCCCCGACCTGCTCGCGACCGGGCGCACCCTCGTCGGCGCGCCGTCGGCGAAGGGCCAGCAGCTCGAAGACCACTACTTCGGCCCGATCCCGGCACGGGTGCAGGCGTTCATCGCGGACGTCGAGCAGGAGCTGTTCCGCCTGGGCGTGCCGGTCAAGACGCGCCACTGCGAGGTCGCGCCCGCGCAGTTCGAGACCGCCCCCGTGTTCGAGGAGGTCAACACGGCATGCGATCACAACGTGCTGACGATGGATGTGCTCCGCCGCGTCGCCGAGCGCCACGGCCTGACCTGCCTGTTGCACGAGAAGCCGTTCGCGGGCGTCAATGGCAGCGGCAAGCACAACAATTGGAGCCTCGCGACCAACGCGGGCGAGAACCTGCTCGAGCCCGGCCACGACGCGGCTCACAACCTGCGGTTCCTCGCGACCCTCGCGGTGGTGCTTCGGGCGATGGACGTGCACAACGACCTCATCCGCTCGACGATCGCGTCGTCAGGCAACGAGCATCGTCTCGGTGCCAACGAGGCGCCGCCGGCAGTGATGTCGGTGTACCTCGGCTCCGCCCTCGATGCGCTCGTGCGCGCGGTCGCGGACGGCAAGGTGCACACGCTCGAGTCCGCCGGTGAGCTCACCGTCACCGCGCGCCTCGCCGCCAAGCGCGAGGTGACCGATCGCAACCGCACCACGCCGTTCGCATTCACCGGGAACAAGTTCGAGTTCCGCGCCGTGGGTTCGAGCGCCAACTGCGCGTGGCCCATGACCGTGCTCAACGCTGCCGTCGCCCAGTGCGCGCGCGAGCTGCGCCACCGCATCGAGAAGAAGGGTGGCGACCGCGAGAAGGCGGTGCTCGAGGTCGTCCGCGAGGTGTTCAACGAGACCAGCCGCGTCCGGTTCGAGGGCAACAACTACTCCGAGGAGTGGCTCAAGGAAGCGACCACCAAGCGCGGCCTGTCGAACCATGCCACCACGCCGGCCGCACTCGAGGTGCTCGCGAACCACCAGAGCGTCGGGTTCATCGCCGACCTCGGCATCCTCACCGGCGACGAGATCCGCGCGCGCTACGAGGTGTTCGTCGAGAAGTATGTGAAGGAGATCCTCCTCGAGGCCACCTGCCTCACCGAGCTCGCGACGACCCACATCGCACCGGCCGTGCAGCAGGCGGTGACGCGCCTCGGGGGGGCGATCCAGAGCGCGAGCCAGGCCGGCGTGAAGTCCAAGCACATGACGAGCGAGCTCGAGATTCTCGTCGGTCGCTACGATGCACTCGTCCATGCCACGGCCGAGCTGCGACGCACGCAGCTGATGGTCGGCCACGATGCCCGCTCCATCGCCGACAAGCTGCGCGCCGCGATGGCAGCCGTGCGCGCCGAGGCCGACGTGCTGGAGGAGCTGATTCCCGACGAGCTGTGGCCGCTGCCGAAGTACCGCGAGATGCTGCTGTGCGGCGTGTGACCTGAGGAGCCAAGCCATGTCTAATGACAGCACCGAAGAAGCTACTACCCGCAAGGGAGCGCCGCCGCGCCGGGCCAAGCCCCCGGCTCGCAACGAGCTCGAGGTCGTCTCCGAAGATGCGCGCGATCGCCGTCTGTTGCGCGCGCTCGACGTGGGCAACACGGGCCTGTACCCGCGGCGCGTGTTGACCGAGGCGCTGGTCCGCAATGGCCTGCGCACCGACGACGTTCGCATCGCCGAGACGATGAAGCGGCTGACCACCTTCGCCGAGGACACCGCGCTCGACGGCGACCAGATGCTGGAGGTGATCCGCCCGAACGTCTCGATCATCGAGCGCACGCTGCGCGGCAACCTCGTCATCCCGGAGTTCCCGGCGTTCTGTCAGGAGGTCCAGGAGATCTTCGAGGCGTCGGCGAAGAACGAGACCGGCAAGGTCGCGACCTACATCCCCCAGCTGGCGCGCGTCTCACCGCACCACTTCGGGATGGCGCTGTGCACTGTCGACGGGCAGCGGCACTCGATCGGCGACACCGAGGTCGACTTCAGCGTGCAGTCGTGCACAAAGCCGGTGAACTATTGCATCGCGCTCGAAGAGCTCGGCGAGGAGGCGTTTCATCGCACCGTCGGCCGCGAGCCGAGCGGTCGTGGCTTCAACGAGCTCACGCTCAACAAGGACAACAAGCCACACAACCCGATGATCAACGCCGGCGCGATCGCGACCTGCTCGTTGATCAAGAATGACGCGCCGCTCGCTGATCGATTCGATCACGTGATGGCGCAGTGGGAGCGGCTGTCGGGTGGCCGCAAGGCCGGCTTCTCAAACGCCGTCTATCTGTCCGAGCGGCAGACCGCCGATCGCAATTTCGCGCTCGGCTACTTCATGAAAGAGAAGGGCGTCTTCCCCGAGAGCGCCAACCTCATCGAGACGCTCGAGTTCTACTTCCAGTGCTGTTCGATCGAGTCCAACTGCGAGCGGATGAGCGTGATCGCCGCGACGCTGGCCAACGGTGGCGTATGCCCCATCACCGGCGAGCGCGTGCTCGCCCCCAGTACGGTGCGGTCGTGCCTGTCGCTCATGTACTCGTGCGGCATGTACGACTTCTCCGGCGAGTTCGCGTTCTCGATCGGGCTGCCGAGCAAGAGCGGCGTCTCGGGTGCGTTGATGGTCGTGGTGCCGAACACGATGGGGTTCTGCACCTGGTCCCCGCGGCTCGATGCCCTGGGCAACAGCGTGCGCGGCATCGAGTTCTGCAAGCGCCTGATCGAGCGCTTCAACTTCCACAACTACGACAACCTCGTGGGCTCGATGGGCACCAAGAAGGATCCGCGAGCGCGCCCCGAGGATCAGCGTGCCGACGCGGTCAACCAGCTGTGCTGGGCGGCGAGCCAGGGCGATCTGCTGGGCATCCAGCGGCTCGTCGTGCGCGGCATCGATCTCAACCTCGCCGATTACGACGGGCGGACCGCGCTCCATCTGGCGGCCTCCGAAGGTCAGGCGCACATCGTCGAGGCGCTGCTCGCACGTGGCGTCACGGTGAACCCGCGCGATCGCTGGGGTAACACCCCGCTCGACGACGCCCTCCGCGGTCCACACGCCGAGGTTGCATCGCTGCTCGAGGCGAACGGCGGTCGGCGCGGTGCGGTCGCCGTGCCCGTGCCGTCGACCGCGAGCTGACTCGCGGTACGCTCGCAGGTGATGATCGAGCTCTTCCTCCGCTAGCGGCATTCGCGCCGCCGGCGTTGACGCTACGATGCGGCGGTGGACTCATCGATCGCCGCTGCCGGCCGTGCGCTGCGCGCGGGCGATCCACTGGGTGCCCTGAAGCACGTCGCGCTGCGCGACGATCCACCGGCGCTGGCGCTGCGTGGGATCGCGATGGCGCAGCTCGGTGACCTCGAGCGGGCGCGCGAGCTGCTGCGACGTGCAGCGCGTGCGTTCGGCCCACGCGAGACGCTTGCCCGTGCACGATGCCTGACGGCCGAGGCCGAGGTGGCACTGGCCGCGCGCGACCTGATGTCGCCGGCGCGCGCGCTGACCGAAGCACTGGCCATCTTCGACGCCGAGTGCGATCTCGAGAACGCCGCACATGCGCGATTGCTGCTGATCCGGCGGCAGCTATTGCTCGGCCAGGTCGACGATGCGGAGCACGCGCTGGCGGCGGTGGAGCTCGCAGGTGCGCCCGCGCGCATCGTCGCGGTCGCGGCGCTGGTCGCGTTCGAGATCGCGATGCGACGAGGGACCGCCGCACCCGCAAAGACTGCGCTCGACGACGCGCGTGCTGCCGCGGTGCAGTCGGGGATCGGGATGTTGCGCGCGGAAGTGGAGCACGCAGGCCGCATGCTCGAGCTCCCCGCGGCGCGGCTGGTCGCGCCGAGCGGTGTGCGCTCGTTGACGCTGGCCGATGTCGAAGCCGTGCTCGCGAGCAGCGACGTCATCGTCGACGGCTGTCGCCGGCTCGTGCGCCGCGGCGACACCGAAGTGATGCTCGCGCGACGGCCGGTGCTCTTCGCGCTGCTGCGGTCGCTCGCCGAGGTGTGGCCGGCGGAGGCGACGCGCGAGGCGCTGATCGAACGTGCGTTCGGGGCGCGGCGGGGCAACGAGTCGCATCGGGCCCGACTGCGCGTCGAGATCGGGCGGCTGCGTCGCGAGCTGCGCGGGATCGCGGAGCTCACGGCCACCGAGCGTGGGTTCGTGCTCGCGCCGCGCGCGGGCGACGTGCGGCTCCTGGCGCCACCGATCGAGAGCCCCGATGCAGCGGTGCTCGCGCTCCTCGCCGACGGCGAGGCGTGGTCGACGTCGGCGCTCGCGCTCGCCCTCGGTACCAGTCAGCGCACGGCGCAGCGCGCGCTGGTCGCCCTCGAGGAAGCCGGCCAGGTGCGCGCGCTCGGCGCCGGTCGCACGCAGCGCTGGCTGTCGGCGCCGATCGCCGGATTCGCGACAGCTTTGTTGCTCCCCGGCCCCGGCGCCTTCGCGTAGGAACACCTATGGACAAGTTCATCGAGCAGCGGGCCGAGATCGTACGCGAGTACGGCCCCTTCCCCGGCGTCACCCACGTGCATGGGGTCAGCTTCGACAGTGCGCGCATGTGGATCGCGACTGGCGAGAAGCTCCTCGCGATCGATCCTGCGACTGGCGAGGTCGTCCGAAGCCTCCCCGTCGCCAGCGATGCAGGCACCGCGTTCGACGGCCGTTACCTCTACCAACTCGCCGACAGCCGCATCCACAAGATCGATCCCGCGACGGGTGCGATCGTGTCGACGATCCCGTCGCCCGGTGCGGGCAAGGACTCCGGGCTCACGTGGGCCGAGGGCACGCTGTGGGTCGGCCAGTACCGCGATCGCAAGATCCTGCAGATCGATCCCGAGACCGGCGCGATTCTCCGCACCGTCGAGTCGAATCGGTTCGTCACCGGCGTGACCTGGGTCGACGGCGAGCTGTGGCATGGCACGTGGGAAGGCAACGAGTCGGAGATCCGCCAGGTCGATGCAGACACCGGCGAGGTGAAGACACGCCTGACCATGCCCGAGGGCACGGGCGTCAGCGGTCTCGAGTCCGACGGAGCGGACCGGTTGTATGCGGGTGGTGGAGCGAGTGGACGCGTGCGCGCCGTGCGCAGACCACGGCGCTGATTCGCGACAGCGTTGTTACTCACGCTCGCACGTGGCGCTGGCTACTCATGGAGCATGGTCGACATCATTCATAGGATCGGAATCAAGGCTTCTCCGGCGCAGGTGTTCGCGGCGGTTTCGAGCGTCGCGGGCATCGCGGGCTGGTGGAGCAAGGACACCACCGGAAGCACCAAGGTCGGAGAGAACATGACCGTGCGCTTCCACAACCCGAAGGGCGACGAGATCGGCGCATTCGAGATCGAGACCGCCGCCCTCGTCCCCGACGAGGAGGTGCGCTGGCGCATCAAGCGCGGCCCAGAAGAGTGGATCGGCACCGAGGTGGTCTTCTCGCTGGTGCAGGACGGCGAGAAGACCGTCGTGCTGTTCAGCCACCGCAACTGGCGCGAGGCGGTGGAGTTCACTGCGCATTGCAGCATGAAGTGGGCGACGTTCCTGCTCAGCCTGCGCGAGCTCGTCGAGACAGGCACCGGCCGACCGTCACCCAATGACCTCAAGATCGACAACTGGAACTGATGTCGGTGGCAGGGGCGGCGGCGCTCCCCTCGGCGTGATGTGGCGCGTGCACACCGGGCTCCTACGCCGGTTGGGTCACCACGCCTTCGCCTGAGCGACGGTTGGCGCCTCCGTTCCTAGCAGGGCGCTGAGAAACGCCGCACCGCGGCGGTTCTCGCGCCCTGCTCCCGTGCCCGTGCCCGTGCCCGTGCCCGTGCCCGATCGCTCGCGCGGCGCCGGCCGCGACAGGCCGGTGCCTTGGCGGTCTATGTCGCA
>JANRKM010000089.1:0-3243 GCA_033763475.1 Kofleriaceae bacterium | reverse complement strand
AACCGACGCGCCGGCGCTCTCGACCGTCAGCCGGACACGCTCACCGGCCGGCGCAAGCCGCTCCAGCGACCGCAGCGCCTCAGCGGCCTGTCGCGCGGCGTCCTCCGACGGAAACCGCGGCAGCTCGGCGTGCAACGCCATGCTCGTCTCTCCTTGCCCCACGCACGAGCCAGAGCGCCCGCCGTGACGCTCATAGCGTAGCTATTGCGGCCAATCGCAACCGTCGCAACATCCGAAGCATACGCAGCGACTTCGCCGAGCAATCTAGCAAAGCTCCAGAACCACCGGCTCCGCCGTTGACGCCTTCTCGATCGCTCGGAGTCGCTGCACAGCATCATCGCGACCTTCCAGCCGCTCGATGACGAGCGTTCCCAGCAACGCGAACGCCCGGGTCTCGACGTCAATCTTCCCGGTCTCCCATCGGCTGACGGTCTCCGCGGTCACATCGAGAAGCTGCGCGAGGTCGACTGCTCGCATGCCAAGCGCCTTGCGCATGAATCGAAACGTCTCTGGGCACCGAAGGCCTCGCCGAGCGATCTCCGCGGCGACGCGCCGCTCCATCGCCAGCCCGTCATCGTTCGCAACGTAGGCGGAGTCGCACGCGTCGCAGAACGTTGCGGCGACCATCGTGCGGACCTCGATGGCGCCAAGTTGCCATCGATCGCTGACTGTGGTCGGTCGCACCTCGGTGCTCTGGCAACGAGGACATCGGGAGCCGTGCGCCATCGGGCTATCTTTGACGCACTCAACAAAACGTCAAGCACCAGAGATCATGACCATACTCTCACGAAAATCGCATGAAACCTGCGCCATAGCGCGCTCCAGATCATGATATTACTAGGATTTTCGACAATCTTCCTATCACGTATCGTGTGTCAATATCATTGTGTAGAGTCGCATATCTCTCGTCTCACGTGGGGCATGGGGTTCTCGTCTACACGCCACGACACCCGGAAAACACGTATATACGTCTACTAACGCCAGCCACCGCGCTAGCACTCGAGCGATAGCGCGGGCTCTAGCTTCGCCATCGGCGCGGAGTAGAGCCGCAAGTCCTTGACGCCGGCGACACGCGGGTCACACTGCCGCCAGTGGTCGTTGCCGTCTCACATCGAATTCGACGCTCCGTGAAGAAGCGCTTGAGCCGGCGTGACTCGCTGTGGCCGGACGCTGCGGAGGTTGTGTTCCCCTCGAAGGAGGGCGGGTGGGCGCAGGTTCCTCGCACGATCCCGATGATTTCGGCTCTGCTCGATACGCCGGCATTCGGCGGCAAGGACGACCCAGGCCGCGTGTACTCCGTGCTGTGGGCTCACTCGTACGGGGACGGGTTCGTCGAGGTGTCCGATCCGGCACTTCTCGCACTCGAGGCGGGCTACCTCACCGCGCGCGCTGAGCGGAGTTTTGATGAGCGGATGAAGCAGCTCGTGCAGCTCGGCTTCCTCCGCGCGAAACAGGTCGGCCTGCGTGACTTTGGTGCGGTGCTGCTGCCGGACCCGCACGCGATCCTAAGGCGCATCCGCGAGAAGGAGCCCAGCCGCATCCCTGACCGATGGTGGTCAGCATTCGAGGCGCGTTGCGCTGCCGTTGGCATCCGTCTCGCGGAGTCCTCCGCCGCTCGTCCGGTAGACGACGACGAGGATGAGGACGAGGACGAGTGAGGGCGCAATGACGAAGCCGCAACGCGAAGCGCTCGATCTCGTACAGCGCGCGGGCGTGAGCAACCAGTTCACGATCAGCGCGCACGCCTCCGCGAGGATGAGGACACGCGGAGCAACACGGGCCGATGTGCGTGAGGCGCTCACAACGGCCAACTGCTGCGAGGCAAGCCGTGATGACTCCGAGTGCTGGCTCGTGACTGGGACCGATCTCGACGATGAGCCACTCGTCTGCGTCGTGACCGTGGTCGCAGGGGTGCACGTCGTTACCGTGCGCGGCGCGTAGCTGACCATCCATGAACGACACGGGATCAAGATCGACCTCGCGCCGATTCACACGGTCATTTCAATCGGTTAGACCGCGAAATATCAGCGATGACACCCAATCGATGGCCGGGCAGCACGTCACTTCGCCGAATTATCATTACGTCAAGCGACCCACGGACGAGCGGTGGGCAGGGGCCCGACGACGCCTACAACCGCTCTCGCAGCGCTTCAACTGCACGCGGAAGGCCGTTCGCGCGGAGCGTTCCGAGCAACTCGTCGACGGAGCGCGGGGGACTGCGAAGCGCGGCAACCTGCGTGCGCACGACGTCCGCCACGACGTCCGCGTCGAGGTCGAGCAGGTCCAGCACGAACTCGTCCGGATGCTTCGCCTCGATGTTCCATGGCGACAGCGCGCTCGCGGGAAAGTCCTTCAGGTTGAACGTCACGATCGCCTGCGCGCCCGACTTGATGGCCGCGGCGACCACGTGACGATCGTCAGGGTCGGGCAGGGTGACCGCCGTCTCGAGGCCCTCGTAGCCGGCGACCAACACGTCGCGCACCGCACCGTTCATCCGGTCGCGGGTCCGCTGCAAGGCCTCGGGATTCAGCTTCGGACGAACCCTGAGGATGCTCCGAAAGCATTCGTCAAGGATGCGCTCGGACCAGCGCGCGCGAACCAAATCCGTCTGCGCGATCCGAATGAAGAAGTCGCGCAGGGAAGGGGGGTGGAGCACGCACGCATCGAGCACGACCGCGAAGGCCATAGCCGCGGTTCTGCGCGACCGCGTACGCTGGGTCCACAGGTCAGTAGTCGAGCCCCAGCTCCTGCGCCTCGCGCGCGAGCTCGTCCGCGATCGCGCGCCGCTCGACGTCGTCGCGCTCCTTGTAGCGGAAGAGGTCTGCGGCGCGGATGCGCCGGTGCGCGCCCACCTTGCGGTAGGGAATCTTCCCGGCCTCGAGGAGTCCGATGAGGAACGGCCGCGAGACGTTGAGCAGGTCCGCCGCTTGTTGGGTGGTCAGCTCGGCGTGCACGGGCACGATGGTCGCGGCGTTGCCGCTCGCCATCTCCGACAGCACGCGCAGCAGCAGCTCGAGCGCCTCGCGCGGCATGACCGCGTGCACCGACGCGCCGGTGCTCTCGACCGTCAGCCGGACACGCTCACCGGCCGGCGCAAGCCGTTCCAGCGACCGCAGCGCCTCAGCGGCCTGTCGCGCGGCGTCCTCCGACGGAAACCGCGGCAGCTCGGCGTGCAACGCCATACCTCATCGCTCCCGGGACGTCCTGCGTCCCATGCGCCGGTTTGAATTCCGGTTGCCGAAA
>JANRKM010000088.1:0-20855 GCA_033763475.1 Kofleriaceae bacterium | reverse complement strand
CGCTCGGCGTCGAAGGCATGACGTGCGTGCCGACGACGAGCACCACGACGGTCCTGGACTGCGACGCGACGCCGGTGCCGGCGACGCGCAGGCGCGGGCCGGTGAGCCCGTGCGACGGCTACCGCGCTCGCGGCGGCTCGGGCGGCGGCAGCGCTACCGCGGGCGAGGCGAGCGGCGCCAGGCGCGCGGGTGGCGGCTCGGAGCCGTCACGCGATGGCCGTCCGGGCGAGCACGGGCGCCCTGGCCGAGCCGGGCTCGACGGGGCAGCCCCCGCAGCGCTCGGGCGCTTCCGCGTCTTCGAGGCGCGGCTCCAGTACGAGCCTCCCCGCGGTGAGGACGGCGCCGAGGGCGAGGCGGGCGAGGGCGGTGGTGGTGGTGGCGGTGGCGCTCGCGGCACCTCTGGTACGGCGTGTGACGCGCTCGACGACACCATGCGTGCGGTACCCCCGGGCGCCGCCGGTGGCTCGGGCGGCGATGGAGGCTGCGGCGGTGGCGGCGGTCGCGCGGGCGGCAGTGGCGGCGCGAGCATCGGGCTCGTCGTTCGCGGCGTGGAGTTGTTCTTGGTGGCCACGCGCATCGAGACGAGCGCGGCCGGCGCTGGCGGTCAGGGAGCAGAGGGCGATCCCGGAGGCGTCGGTGGCGTCGGCGGCGCGGGCGGCGGCTACGTGTGCGACACCGGCTCGGGCTGGCGCGGCTTCGCGGGCGGCGCAGGTGGCAACGGCGGCGCAGGCGGCGTCGGCGGTGCGGGCGCGGGCGGTGCGGGTGGCGCGAGCCTGGGCGTCGTCGTGCTCGATGGGGCCGTCCTGCATCGCGACGCAGAGACACGCATCGCGCTCGGTCCTGCGGGGATAGGGGGCGAGAGCGTCGGCAATCGTGGAACCGATGGCGCGCGCGCTGAGGTGCGCGAGCTGCCCGAGCGCTGAGGGAGAGGGTGCGTTGATGGATGACTCGTTTCGTCAGGTGATGGGCTTCGTGTTCATGGGCCTCGCGGCGCTGAGCGCCGTCTTTCACATCGTCAGGGCGGCGGGCGTGCGCCTGCCCTTCGAGCCCTTTCGCAAGCTCCCTGCGATGCAGCACGCATGGGGCGAGCGAGCGGGCCTCGCGGTGCACGTCATCGGCTACGTCGTCGTGCCGCTCGTCGTCGGCTTCTCGATGTGGCGCTCGACGTGGTGATCGAGGTGGCCGAGCTGCTCGTGCGCCTCACGCGCTCGCTGGCGCTGCTGTTCATCGGCTGGCTCGTCTCGCTGTGGGACGAGGAAGCCGCTCGGCCCTATTGGGCCGAGGTCTTCGGCTTCGCGCAGGCGCTCACGCCGATCTGAGCGAAGCGTCATGAGCCCCGCGCGACACGCCGACGAAGAGCTGGCGATCGAGCAGCCGGAGATCGCCGCGCTGCACTTCTTCAACGCGCTTCTGCTGGCGTTCGTGAGCGACCTCGACGTGCCACCGCGCGTGTACTTTGCGGCGATTCGCTCGGCCCGGCGCGCGCAGCGGCGACGCGCAGAGGCTCGGGCACACGTGGGGGGCTGAGAGCTTATGGAATGGGACCGAACGGGACTTCGGAACGCGGGCCTGGGCCTGCTGGTGATGCTCTGCGGCTGGGCGGCCTGGCATCTGTACGTGACCTATGAGGAGGTGCAGGCGGTCGCGCGCGTCTACGGGGTCGAGCTCGCCGACGCGCGGCGCATCGCCGCGGCGAGCGAGCGCCTCCGGCCGCTGGTCTCGGACACGCGCCTCGCGCCGGTGTTCGATCGTGCGGGACGTGCCCGCGAGCTGGCGGTGCGTGGTGTGTGGCGGCTGCCGGCGGAGCACCTCGCCGCGTGGCATCGGCTGCGCCAACGCATCGCGGACCGCTCCGAGGTCTGCGCCGCCGAGTATTGGCGCGGCGGCTGGTGCGTGACCGGGGCGTACGGCCCGCACCTCGCGATGTTCACCGATGCCGAGCTGCGCGAGTGGTTCGAGCTGAGCGCGCGCTCGGGCTTCGCCGAGCTGAACGAGGACGAGCCCGAGGTCGATCGCGTGCTGTACGCGCGCGCCATCGAGGCGATCGAGGCGTCGTTGCCCGAGGCCGACCGCGAGGTGTTTAGGCGCGCGATCGCGAATCCGAACGGCGTCAACGACCGAGCCGTGAGCGCCGCGCAGCGCTGGTTTGCTGACTACGTCGCGAGCGTCGATGCGGCGAGCGGCGTGGAGCTCGTTCGCGCCCACCTCGCGCCGCGCGTCGGCGTGGGGCTCACGGGTGTGGCGGCGCAGTGAGTGCGTGAAGCGGAGGCGTCCATGGTGTTCGTGCTTCTTCTGGTCGTGGCCTTCTGGTTCAGGGTCGTCTACCTCGCGCTGGCGCATGGAGGCCTGCGCACGAGGGTCTTCCTGGGCGTGTTCCACGGACTGTGGGCGATGACCGTCGTCCAATCGCTTCTCATGGCGCAGTCTCGCGAGAGCCTGACGACGTTGCAGGCCTTCACGCTCTGGCTCTGGTGGACGATCGTCGGCTTTCCCAGGACGGCGCTCGTATGCGGCTCGGGAGCGCTCGCCATCACGCTCACCGTTGCCTGGGCGCACGCGCGCACGAGTCGGACCTGGCGTGCAAGCTACGGCGGGCACGTGATCGAGCTGCACAACGCGTGGACCAGCGAGATGCTGGTCGTTGACGGGAGAGTCGTCGATCGCCAGCGCGGGAGTCGCACCCTGTCGGGCGAATGGACGCTGGCTGACGGCACGCGGCGCCGTGTGCACGCGCAGCTCGTTACGACGAAGTCGCCTTCTCGCCCGCTTCTTGGGCACATCTTCGTGGATGGCCAGTGGGTCGGCGGTGATGCGCTCGCGTAGCGTTCGGCTCGACCCTACAGGTTGGCTCGCGTTGTTCGTCGTAGCGGTGCTCGCCGCGCTCGGGAGCGGTTGCTACCGCTTCCATGAGCGCACGGAAGACGCTGGTGCACGAACCGACGGGGGTCGCTTCATTCCGCGATGCGATCCCCGCGGCCTGGCCGGGATGGGGTGCACGGAGGATGCGCCCGACCTGACGCTGACCGAGTTCCGCGGAACCGCCTTCGTCGAGGGTCGCCTGTTGGACTTCTGCTTCTGCGCGCCCGGAACGTGCCGCACATACGACGGTCGCACCTGCCGAACCCGCTATCTGCCCGGCGATAGCGAGCACCTCACGTGCGCCGAGATCATCCCGAGGCACGACTGGGGCGGCAGATGCCTTCGCGAGTGCGACACGTCCAGCGATTGCCGGCCCGGGATGGAGTGCCTCGACCTGCATGAGGCGCTCGGAAGCCCGTACACGATGGAGCGCGCCTGCTTCGACGTTTCGCTGCACGTCGACGAGTAGCGGCGGTGCTCCGCGCCCGCGCACGGCGGCGGCGACTACTCCGGCCGGAGCTCGCACGTGTACGCGTCGGGGTAGAGCGCGGCCATCGCTTCGCAGATGGCGCGCGACGTACACGAGCCCGCCGAGCCATCGAACACGTCGGGGTTCGCCTCGCGGAGCGCTGCAGGGATGTTCACGCGCAGGCAGTGCGGATAGCCGATGTCGACGACCTCGGAGCAGTCGAACGGGTCGTCGCACCGGTGGACCGCTGCGGATGTGCAAAGGCCCCATGGATGCAGCTCGCTCGCGCGAAGGCAGCCCTCCCCGGTGCCGCTGCATTCGCAGCCCCGCCCACAGAACCCCGCCATCGGTCGATCGTCGCAGCTCACCAACGGCAGCGCGCCCGTCGATGCAGGCGTGTAGTCGCCGTAGAAGCAGTTCAGCTCCGCGCCCGGGCCTCGCGCATCTCGCGCGCGTACGCACTCGGCGGGGTCGACGCAGAGTTGTGCTCGACTCGCCCAGTCAGGTGGTTGCTGCGCCGCCGCGCGCTCGGTTGCGCAGACGGACCCCATCGGGCACCGGCCTAGGTCGAGGCACAGAATGGGCAGCGTTCCGCGCCAAGACTCCATGCAGACGCCCGCTTCTTCCGCGTCGTCCTGGAACAGGCACCACTCGACCTCGCCGGGGCAGAGGCCACACGCCGCGCGATCGCAGCGACGCAGCTCGTCGCTCCACATGCAGGGCTCGAGCGGCGCGCCGCCGTCGCGCCGCGAGCCGTCGCCATCGAGCGTGTGCGCGTCGAAGCACGCCGTGAGCAGCAGGCACAGCGGTGTGAGCCGGAGCCACGCCGAGAGGGTCAAGGGATCGTGATGCTCCATGGGTGGTCGGTGCGTTCGGGGTTGGGTCGGTCCTCGTCGCACAGCCCTTGGCTGCTGAACAGCAGCGTTTGGCGGTCGACGGTCGAGAGTGGGTCGATCGTGGATGGGATGCCGTCGTCGTCGCTGCTGCCGGCTAGGAGCATGTCTTCGGCCAAGACGATCTCGAGTCGGTCGGGGAACAGCTCGATGCGGTCCGGCTCGACGCGGAACTGTATCTGTCCATCGACCTCGCGGACGCGGTTGGTGCCCATGCTCTGGCGGCAGAGCGCGATCTGTCGCGGCGTGCGAAGAGTCGTGCAGAGGGAGGGTTGCCAGAGGGCGTCCTCGAAGGCCTGCGCCATAGCGCTGGCAATCTCTCCTTCGAGCGCGGTCTCGAACGATTCAGCCGAGCCCACGCCGCAGAAGCCGCCCCGGGAGTCGCCGGGTAGCTCGACGTCGAGCGATACGAGGCCGACGCGCACATCGCCCTGCTGAAACGTGAGCACCGCCGTCTCCTGCTCGGGCGCCGACAGGTCGCGGATGCCCTCGGCGGCGACCCACGACGAGCGGACGCCGAGCCCCACGCAGAAATTGATGCGCAGCGACGGTGCATCGCAGCCGGTTGCATAGATGCTGTAGTCGACGCTGAAGCAGAGGGAGTCGCGGCTCTGCTGGCCGGTGGTTGCCGGCTCCGTGAGGCGATCGAACCTCTCGGCGCTGTCGAAGCGCGCGCGGATGCTCGACGGGCGATTGCGCCCCATGTCGGCGCCCACGTCCTTGCAGCCGATGATGCAACCGATGTACGCGAACGGCTCGAAGAACGCGCCGCAGGCCCATTGGCATCCGTTGCGCGCCTCTTCGTTCGCGCGAGCGTGGATGGTGTTGAACAGCGCGTCGTCGATGAGGCGGCCGAGGCCAGGACCGTCGTTCGTGTCGGCGAAGGACTGCCGCAGTGAGCACGCCCCGATGTCGACGGAGCGCACCGCACCAAACCGTCCTTCGGCCGCGCTCGCGAACGTGCCGGGCTCCTCGGCCATGCTCGCGGGCCAGCCGAACTCAATCAGCGTCTCGTTCTCGTGGAGCGTCACGCGCTGCGCGAGCGACGGGATGAAGAGCAGTCGCGACCAGCTATCGCCGCTCCACTCGACGCGGGCTACGCGCATGCCGAGCCGCGGCTCTGCGCCGACGAGGTGGACGGTGCCGGTGAAGCGCCCGGGAGGGCTGGGCATCGTGTAGCGATGCGTCTCGCCGTCGGCGTCGATGAGCGTGACGCCGCGGCCGCCGCCGCAGCCGGCGCCGCGTCGGGCGCCCATCGTGAACACCGCGAGCGCGGCGACGAGTGCGATCAGGAGGGGTCGGCGGAGCGCGCGGAGCAGGTCAGGAGCAGGGGGCTTCGGAGGGGTCATCGGATGCGTCATCGGGTTGTCCAGGGCACCGATGCGTGGCCTCCGAAACTGACGTCCGATCGCGAGTTGATCGCTTGTTTTTGGGCTCGGTCGTGAGGTTGCGCGCTTTTTGTGGAACGACGCCCCCCGTGCTGCCGATAGCTCTCTTGTGAGGTCGGCGAAGGCCCCCGACCGCGCTTGATGGGTGACCTCGGGCCGGTGCTCGCGCGGTGGCGCGGGCGCGTGGGGAGACGTGTATGCGCTCGATCCGCTTCGCACTCGTGTGTCTCTTGCTCGCCGCTGGATGCGGCGGTGCGCCCGCTCCGCTCGTCTGCCCCGCGGGCACCACGCCGCGCGCCGGGGCGTGCGTCGAGGAGGGCGACGGCGGCCTCGTCGAGCCCCCCGACGCGAGCCCGCTCGGTCAGGGCGATGCTGGCGACTCGCCCGAGCTCGATGCGGGCGTCCCGCTCGATGCGCCGCCCGCATGTGAGCCCGACGGCGCGATCGACGTGCCCGACGAGCGGTTCACCGACTCGGACTGCGACGGCATCGACGGCAGCATCGATGAGGCCGTCTTCGTCTCGCCGATGGGCGACGACTCGGAGGGCGGAGAGATTGGCTCGCCGGTGCGCTCCATCGAGCGCGCGTTGGCGATCGCGTCAGCCACGGGCCGCGCGCAGGTGCTCATCGCGTCGGGCTTCTACGAGGAGCAGCTCGCGCTCGTGCCGGGTGTGGGCCTCTTTGGCGGCTACGACGCCGAGAGCTGGGCGCGCTCGGAGACGCGTCCGGTGCTGCGCGCGGCGGGCCCGGTCGTGACCGGGAGGGACATCGACGAGCCGACGGTGCTCTCGCTGCTGCGCATCGAGGCGAATCACGCGTCGGAGCCGGGGTCGAGCTCGATCGGGGTGATGCTCGTCCGCTCGAGCGCGGTGCGCCTCGAAGGCGTCGAGGTGCAGGCGGGCCTTGGAGCGCCGGGCGCGAGCCTTCTGCGTCCGAGCGCGCCAGCCGCGGCGACGAACGGGGCGCGGGGCGGAGGGGGCCTCATGAACGGCTATTGCCCCGGCTACACGGTCGGCAGCGTGTTGCCGGAGCGCGGGGCTGGTGGCGTCGCGGCGTGCGGTTGCTCGGGTGGCGGCCAGGGCGGCACCGCCGGGCGCTTCTCGGGCAGCTCGGCGAGCGTCGGCGGGCGCGGTCTCGCCTGGGTCACGGCGGGCGTCTGCCGGCCCGAGGAAGGCCCTCGCGGCGGGTTCGCGGGTGCGGGCGGTGCTGGCGGCACCGGAACGGACGGGGCGGTCGGCGCGCCGGGCACGAACGGCCTTGGCGCGGGCCCGGTCGGCACCTTCGGTGAGAGCGGCTACGTGCCGGCGTCGGGCACCGCGGGCTCGCGCGGCGCGCAGGGCCAGGGCGGCGGTGGGGGTGGCGGCGGCGACTCGTCGTGCGCGTTCGACGGGGACGCGTTCTGCGTCGCGTCGGGAGGTGCGGGCGGTGGCGGCGGTGCCGGCGGCTGCGGCGGCGAGGGCGGCTCGGGAGGGCAGGGCGGAGGCGCGAGCGTGGCGCTCTACCTGTGGAGCTCCTCGCCGACGCTGGTGCGCGTGACGCTGCGTTCGGCCGACGGCGGCGCGGGTGGCGATGGTGCGCGCGGCGGCGAGGGCGGCCAGGGCGGTCAGGGCGGCCCGGGCGGCCCGGCGTACTCGGGTCGCAGGTGCGTGAGCGGCGCGAGCCACGCGGGCGGCGTGGGCGGCCGTGGAGGCGCGGGCGGCGAAGGCGGCGGAGGTGGTGGGGGCTCGGGCGGGCCGAGCATCGGCGTCGTCTTCGGTGCCGGCTCGGCGCAGGGGGACGGATCCGTCGGTGTGTCGATCGCGACCGGCGCGGGCGGCATGCGCGGCGCGGGCGGGAGCAGCGCGGCGAGCGGCGAGAACGGCGCCGCGTTCCCGACGCTCACCGTCGAGTGAGCGAGCGACCCACGACCACCACGAACGAGACGGGGAGAGACCATGCGGACGAACGCAGGGGTGAGGGTGTGCGCGCTCGCGATGCTCGCGGCGCTGTTGGGGCTCACGAGCGCGCCGGAGGGCGTGCGCGCGCAGGACCGCTCGGGCGTGCGTCCGGAGGTGCTGTCGCTGCCAGACGGGCCCGGGAGCATCGAAGGGCTGGGCGAGTCGTTCGAGCCGTCGGCGAGCACCGGGACGAGCGCCTACTCGGTGCCGCTGCGCGTGCCGCCGGGCGTCGTCGGCTTCGAGCCGTCGCTCGCGCTCCGGTACTCGTCGGGCGCGGGCAACGGCGAGTTGGGCCTCGGGTGGTCGCTGGGTCTGCCGCTCGTGCAGCGCGGGACCGACGAGGGTCTGCCTCGCTACGACGCGGACGACCGCATCGTGCTGCGCGGCATGGGCGGCGGCGCCGAGGACTTGGTGCAGCTCGCGGATGGGAGCTGGCGCTTCCGCATCGAAGGGGCGTTCGTGCGCGGGCGGCAGCGTGACGATGGGAGCTGGGAGTTTCGCTCGCGCTCGGGCATCCGCTTCCGCTTCGGCACCACTGACGAGAGCCTCGCGCGCGACCCGGCCGACCCGTCGCGCGTGTTCGCGTGGCAGCTCACCGAGCAGCTCGACACCCACGGCCACGTCATCCGCTACGAGTGGGAGCGCAACGCCGCGGGCGAGCCCGAGCTGGCGCGCATCGTCTACAACGACTTCTCCCCCGAGGTCCGCAACGTCGTCAGCTTCGAGCGCGAGGCGCGGCCCGACGTGCTCACGAGCTACGTGGCGACGTTCCCGATACGCACCGAGCGCCGCATCGCGCGCATCGTCGTGACGCATGGCGGCCGCCTCGTGCGCCGCTACGAGCTGGGCTTCTCGATGATGCTCGGCCTCTCGCGCCTGACGTCGGTGCGCATGGTCGGCAACGACGGCGAGACCGCGCTTCCCACGCTCTCGCTCACCTACGTGGACTTCGCGCCCGAGCGCGCCGAGGTCGTCGTGATGGAGGACGCGCCCGCGCGAGCGCTCGGCTGTGCCGGCGGCGCGTGCGAGGCGGCCGAGCTCGATGACGTCGACGGCGACGCGCTGCCGGACTTGCTGATTACCGACCCCGCGCTCGATGGCGGTCGGTACTCGTGGGTCCCGAACCTCGACGGTCAGCGCTGGGGCAGCAGGCGGACGCTCACCAGCTCGCCCTCGGTGTGGCTGTCGGCCGCAGGCGTGCAGCTCGCCGACATGGACGGAGACGGCGCGGCTGACGTCGTCGCGCGCGTGTCGGGCGCGAGCGATGGCCTTCGGTACTACCCCGCGAGCATCGACCCCACGCACGCGGGCGAGGGCTTCGCATCGGCGCCCGTCGTCGTGCGGCCAGCGATGAGCTTCTCGCTCGAGGACGCCGACGTGCGCCTCGTCGATCTCGATCACGACCGGCGCTCGGATGTGCTCCGCATCGACCCGACCACGGGCGAGGCCTTCGTCGCGTTCAACCTCGGCGAGGGGCAGTTCGCGGCGTTGGAGAGCGTCGGGCGCTTCGAGCCGAGCGAGGTGCTCTCGTTCTCGCGCTCACGTCTCCAGCTCGCCGACATGAACGGCGACGGCCTGACGGACCTCGTCGCGCTTCGAGACGGCTCGCTTCGCTACTGGCCCTCGCGCGGCTTCGGGCGCTTCGATGCAGTCGTCGAGGTCTCAAGCGCACCGCGTCTTTCGGAGGGCGAGACCGCGGGCGTACAGGTGCGCGACCTGAACGGCGACGGCACCGCCGACCTCGTGCACGTCGGCGTCTCGCGCGTGCGCTACTGGCTGAGCCTCGCTGGCTCGGCGCTCCTGCCCGAACAGAGCATCGACGGTACGCCCGAGCTGCGACCGACGACGGTCGTGCGCGTCGCCGACATGAACGGCAACGGGACCGCAGACGTGGTGTGGATCGACCCTGCGAGCAGCACGCCGTGGCGTTATCTCGACGTGCTCGCCGATGGCACACCGGGGCTGCTAGAGGCCGTCGAGAACGGCCTCGGTCGCACCACGCGCATCGGCTACACGAGCCTCGGCGTGATGCGCGGCTGGGCGCGCGAGCAGGGCATCGAGTGGGAGCACCGCAGCCCGATTGGCCAGACAGTCGTGCACACCGTCGAGACGGAGACCGGGCTCGACCCGGTGGTGCGCTTCGAGCTGTGGTACGCGAGCCCGCACTACGACGGAGCCGAGCGGGAGTTCCGCGGCTTCGCGACCAGCGTGCGCGTGGACGTGGGCGACGAGGAGCAGCCCACGCTCGTCACCGAGACGAGCTTCGACGTCGGCGAGCGCGAGGAGGCCCTCAAGGGCATGCCGCTCGTCAGCGAGCGGCGCACCGAGGCGGGCGGCATCTTCGACCGCGACGTTTCGCGCTACGCCGTGCGCACCATCGCCACCGCGGCGAGCGGCGAGCCCATCCGCTACGCGTTTCGCGACCGGCTCGACCGCCACGTGTTCGAGCTGACGGACACGCCCGTCCTCGTACGCTCGGAGTGGGACCACGACGAGCACGGCAACGTCACCCGCGAAGCCGAGTGGGGCATCGTCGAGGGAGACGACGTCGGCGCCGGCGACGACGAGCGCGTCACGGTGCGCACGTTCGCGGCCGACGAGAGCACGTGGATGCTCGACCGCATCGCGACCGAGCGCGTCGAGGACGAGCACGGCCAGCGCTTCGCCGAGACGCGCACGTACTACGACGGCCCCGCCTTCGAGGGCCTGCCGCTCGGCGCTGTGGGCGCCTTCGGTGAGGTCACGCGCTCGGAGGCGTGGGTCGAGGGTGAGCGCTGGGTGAGCGAGGAGCGCTACGAGCGCGACCAGCACGGCAACGTCGTTGCGTCGCTGAACGCGACCGGCGGCCGGCGAGAGCGCGAGTACGACCCTGCGAACCATACGCTCGTGCGCGCGGAGCGCACGTATCCGAACGAGCGCGTCGTGTTGGAGTGGCGCGCCGAGCAGGATGCCGCCTTCGGCGTTGTCACCGCGCTGACTGACATGAACGGCCATCAGGGCCGCGTGCACTTCGATCCGCTCGGTCGCCCCTTCGCCATCGTCGCACCTGGCGATACCGACGAGCTGCCGTCGCAGACGTTCGAGTACCGGCTCGGCTCGCCCACGTCGGTCATCCGCTACGAGCGCCGGCTGCGACACGGCGAGGGCGAGACCGTCGCCGAGCTGCGACATCAGGACTCGGCGGGGCGAGCGCGCGGGGCGTTCAGGCAGGACGAGCGCGGCCAGTGGGCCACCGGCGGACTCGTCTCCTACGGCGCGCGTGGTTGGGTGCGTCGCACGGCACGGCCGACCTTCGAGCGCAGCGCTGATCTTCGAGACGCGAACGATGGTCGCAGCAGCACGCACGGCTTCTACGACGCGCTCGGCCGCGTGGTGCGCGCTCGCGATGTTGATGGCTCCGAGACGCGCACCGAGTGGCTCCCGCTTGCCCGCCGCGAGTACGACGCCAACGACCTCGACGAGCGCTCCCCGCACTTCGACACCCCATCGACGTGGCACGTCGACGGGCTCGGTCGTGGCGTCCGCGCGGTGCAGCTCGACGGCGATCGCGAGGTGCTCACCACGTACCGCCGCGACCCCCTCGGCAACCTCGTTGAGGCGATCGACGCGGCTGGTCGCTCGCGGCACTACGCATACGACGGTCGCTCGCATCGCACGCGCATCGAGGACCCGAACGCGGGCACCTGGACGCAGGTCTACAACGACCTCGGCGCGCTCCTGGAGCGCACGGACGGCGCCGGCCATCGCGTGCGCTTCGAGCACGACGCGGCGGGTCGCCTGCTCGAGGAGTGGCACCAGCTCCCCGGCGAGCCGGAACGCCTCGCGGCGCGCTTCCACTACGACACCCCGTCATCCGAGCACCCCGATATGCGCAACACGCGCGGCGAGCTCGCTTGGGTCGAGGACGACGCAGGCGCGGTGTTCCTCGGCTACGACGAACAGGGCCACGGCGTCGACCGGATCCGTCGCTTCCGGGACGGTGAAGAGCTGGCGACCTGGGCCGACTTCGACGCGATGGACCGTCTCGTTCGTCGAGGCTTCCCCGACGGGACGCACCTCGATCTGAGCTACGACGCGCGTGGCCTGCTCGACTCGGTCGGCGGCGTCATCGAGCGCATCGACTGGAACGCGGCCGAGGCGCTGGAGCGCATCGACTACGCCAACGGCGTCTCGGACGTGCACGAGTACGACGCGCGCAACGAACTGCACCGCCTCACAGCCACAAGCGCCACGACGGGCGAGGTGCTGCGCGACCTGACACTCGTGCGCGACTCTGCCGCGCGCATCACCAGCGTCGTCGATGGCCGCCTCGGCATCGACGCGGCGCACGACCTGAGCGCCACCTACGAGTTCGATGACCTCTATCGCCTCACGCGCGCAGAGAGTCGCGTCGAGACCACGCGTCGCAGCTACGACGACGCCGGGAACATCACGCGCGTGACTTCGGAGAGCTCAGGCACCGACGTCGAGCTCCGCTATGGCGAGGACGGCGCGGCGCCCGACCAGCTCACGAGCCGCGGCGACGAGCGGTTCGATTACGACGACGCGGGCCGCGTCATCCGCGATGGCGAGCGCAGCTACGCGTGGGATGCGCGCGGGCGCCTCGCCCGGGTCGAGCGCGGTGACCTCGTCGAGGAGTACGTCTACGGCTACGACGGTGCGCGCACCGAGAAGGTCACGCGCCGCGGCGATGTCGAGACCACCACTCGCTACGTCGATCGCGACGTCGAGGTCCGTGACGAGCTGCTCACGCGCTACGTCTTCGTCGGACCGCATCGCGCGGTGCAGCTCGACTCGCGCCGGCCTCCCTCTGCCGGAACGCTCGCGCTTCGCCGCTTCGGCACGCTCGGCAGCTTCGGCGCGATGGGCCTCGCCGCCGTCGTGATGGCGAGCCGCACGGGTCGGCGTCGCCGTCGTCTCGGCGCGCTCATGGCGTCCTCGACACTCCTCGCGGCGCTGCTCGTCGCCGCTTGCCAGGGCGGTGGCATCGGCGAACCGCGCAACACCAGTCGTCCCGTCGAGGGGTGGCCGGCGAGCGCCTCACTCTACGTCCATGACCACCTGGGCAGCGTCGTTGCGACCGCCGACGCGTCCGGCGAGGTCGTGTCTCAAGCAGTGCGCGAGCCGTACGGCGTCGAGCGCCTACACGAGGGCGAGGCCCAGCCGTTCGGGTTCATCGGCAACGAGCTCGACGCCACCGGGCTCGGTGACTTCGGGGCGCGCCCCTACCGCGCCGACCTCGGCCGCTTCCTCGCCGTCGACCCCGTGCCTCTCCTCGAGCCCGAGCGCGCGGAGCGGCCGGCACACTTGCAGGCATACACGTACGCCAGTGGCGATCCCATCAACTTCGTCGACGCTGACGGGCGGATGAGCTTGGTCGTTGGGGGTGTGGTGCTGGCCGCAGTGGTCGTCGTTGCTGTCGTGCTGATTGCCACGACAGCTCGCCCACAGCCTGCGATCCCACGGGGACCACCGAGTCTGCCGCGATGGCTCGACCGGCGGTTGGCACGCGATGCGGCTCGGATGGATGCCGCCAGCGGCGCCGCCCGCGTTTGGTCGCAGGGAGTGGCGCAGCAAGCCTCCCAGGCGTGGCACGAGGCCACCGAGGACGACGGCGCGGATACGAACCCGCTTGGTGAGGGCGCCGAAGTCGACGCTGTTAGCGTGCGGCCGGGGCACCAGATCGGGGCCTCGCAGGACCCGTACACGCGCCCGGGGTGGCGTCGTGGGACGCGCCAGAAGGTCTATGAGCAGGCCAAGTCATGCGGCGGAGGACAAGTTCACGCTCCCGACGGGACGACCATCGAGGAGGGCGATGACTTCGACATCGGTCACTTTCCGGAAGGATTCAGCGAGCTGCGCGATCGAGCGCAGGCCGAACATTGGACCCGCGGAGAGTTCATTGATGCCAACCACGATTTGGAGAACTTGCGCCCCGAGACGCAGGCGGGAAACCGCTCGCATGCATGGGAGCCGACTCCGACGCCCGACTTCTCGGAACTGTTCGGCGATGGTACGGGCGACGGCACGTGATCGGAGGCGAGGTCTATGACGGGTGCGTCGGACGAGGCGGAGTCGCTGCGAGCGGTTGAGGCATGGCTCTCCGTGGGGCTCGGGAAAGGTCAGCCTCGACAAATGGAAGTGAGCCCGGGACTGTCGGTGCTCGCCGTGGACGACGGTCCAACCGGGGCTCGCACGTTCGCGACCAAAGGCTTGTGCTTGGTGCCGCACCCGAAGGACCCCGGCGTGGGCGCAAATCGCTTTGAGATAGTAGCCGCGAGCCGAGGAGAAGACCTTACTCGGTACGTGGCGACAGCTGCGTTCATCTTGGCGAAGGCCCTCCAGGCTCCTTTGGAAGGACGAGTAGTCTCGAACATCGCCAGTCGCGCGGGTATGGACGATCTTGCGGGTTCGTTCCCGCACGGCCTGTTTTTGCTGCCCGACCCATGGGATGAGCTGGTCCAGCCACTCAGGCTGCCAGCCTTCACCCTGGTGCCGATGTTCTTGATGCCTCTGGCGGAACCAGAGCACCGCTTCCTCAAGGCCCGAGGGATGGATGCGTTTCTAGAGCTGCTTCGCAGGTCGAAGGTGGATGCGTTCGACCTGCACCGCGATCCGATGGTCGTCGATCGGGTCGACGCTCACTGATCAGATCGGCGGGTGATCGTCGGCTCAGGCATGGGCCGAGTGTACCTCCGGCCGGCGACGATGCGCGCACTGTCAGGGTGCGAGGACGGCCACCGGCCGGGGTCGACTCATGACGGACCCGTCTCCGAGCTGACCCGATGTGTTGGCTCCCCAGCACCACGGCTGGCGAGCGCTTGTGAGCGCGCAGGTGTAGGACGTGCCGGCATCGAGATCGTCCACGCCTGCGATGGATGACACGACGACGGGCGACAGCTGGCGACTGCCAGAACCATCCCCCAGTTGCCCGAGGCTGTTCGATCCCCAGCAGAGAATCGATCCGTCGGTGCGTACCGCGCACGTGTGGTTGGTGCCCGCTGCGATCGAGCGCGTGTTCGTGAGACCCGCGATGGCCACCGGCATCGATGACCTCGTCATCGATCCGTCGCCGAGCTGGCCGTCGAAGTTGAATCCCCAACAGCGGCCAGTGCCATCGCTGAGCGTGACGCACGTGTGCCGTGCACCCGCGGAGACCTGCGCGACGCCTGACAGTCCCATCACTTCGACCGGCGTGTCTCGGCTCATCGTCGAGCCATCTCCGAGTTGGCCGTCGATGTTGTTCCCCCAGCAGCGGACCGCGGAGCCAACGAGCGCACATGAGTGCTGGCCTCCAGCAGCCACAGCGCTCGCGGAGCCAGTGAGCGCCACAGGTACCGGGCTCGAGCTGTCCATCATGGAGTCGTTTCCGAGCTGCCCACGTGAGTTGTCGCCCCAGCACCGCACCGTGCCGCCGCCCAGCAGGGCGCACGCGTGAGCGTTGCCGGCGACGATGCTCATGACACCGGAGAGACCGCTGATGGAGTTGGGCGAAGACCGATCGCCAGTCATGCCGTCGCCGAGCTGTCCGTCGCCGTTCTCGCCCCAGCACGAAACCGTGCCGGTTCGCAGCAACGCACACGTGAAGTCGCTACCCGTGACCACCTGTTGCACATCGACCAGACCGGGGACGAGCGCCGGGGTTCGGTGCGGCACCATGGAGCCGTCGCCAAGCTGACCGGACGCGTTGGCGCCCCAGCACACGACCGTTCGATCCTGTCGCAGTGCACAGGAGTGCGTCGCGCCTGTCGCCAGCTGCACGGCGTCGTTGCAACCCGTCGCGGTGCAGCTCCAAGCGCAGGCGTCACCGCAGGAAAGGCAGGCTGTCGTGGTGCCGAGCTGCGCTTCGCATCCGGTCGCAAACGTCGTGTCGCAGTCACGCCAGCCGGCGGCGCACTCCGCAACGAAGCAGGTCCCAGCGCTGCATCCGATCCGCGAGGCGCGCGACGCGCTGCCGCAGGAGAGCGCGGCCGAGCCGTCATCCGGGCTCATGTTGCAGTCGTCGTCGAGGCCGTTGCAGGTCTCGGTCACGGGGCCGGTCGCTCCCGCGCACGTGCTCCACGCCCCGCCTACGCACGTCTGCATTCCGGCGACGCATTCGCCGACGTCCGAGCCGCCAGGGCACGTGCGCATCATTCCGTCCACGCACGAGCAACCGTCGTTGCCCCCGCCTTCGCAGTTCTCGTCCCGCATCTCGGCGTCGCAGACCTCGGTGCCGCCGGGTCGGCAGGTCATGCAGTCGTCGTCGCAGTCGTCGTCGTTGTCGACGAAGCCCGAGGACATCGAGCACGCCTGCATGGGCATCGTAATGTCGCCGAAGCTGTCGCCGTCGGCGTCGCGGAAGTAGAGCGAGGTCACGCCCTCGTCGGTGTTCCCGTTGCAGTCGTTGTCGAGCTCGTCGCAGACCTCGGTGCCGCCGGGCCGGCAGGCCATGCAGTCGTCATCGCAGTCATCGTCGTTGTCGACGAAGCCGGCGGGCATCGAGCACGCCTGCATCGAGGTGGCGGGGTCACCGGCGCCGTCGCCGTCGGCGTCGGCGAAGTAGGTACCCAGCTCGCACGCGTCGGTTCCGCCATCCGTCCCGCCGTCGATCGGGTCGGGCCCGCTGTCGGTGCCGCCGTCGACACGTGGTCCCCCATCCACGCCGGGCGGGAAGATGACGCCGCCGTCGGGCAACATGCACGAGCCGTCGCCGAGCTCGACGCTGCCCATGGGGCAGACGCACGCCATGCGGCCCTCGTCGTAGACGAAGGGAGCGCACTCCAGCGGAGGTTGGTCGCAGCCGCCGAGGGCGAGCGCGGCGAGGGTCAGGAAGAGAGCAGCGATGAATCGGTGCATGAGCGCAGCACCCTCCTCAAAACGATCCAAATACGACGAGGCGGGCGCTCTCGGCGTCCGCCGCGAGAGTAGCAGCGGGCGCATGAGCGCCCGTGCCAATTGCGGCCCGAATCCAGCTCGTGATGGCCACTGTGAGCAGCGGCGTGGCCATCTCGAGCACGAGCGTGCCGAGGAGCCACGTCGGCGCGCGACGCACGCACGGTGATGCCGAGGTTCCGTAGCACGAGCCTTCGGTCGTCAGGACGTAGACGCCGACGGCGCCGACGCCGATGCCTGCGGCGCCGAGGACCCACGACCACCACGGAACGGCCTCGTCGCTCTGCGTGGTGAAGAGCGCGGCGCTCGCCGTCGAGAGTGCGCCCCCGACCAAACCGGCGACAAAGATGGGCGTTCGTGCGTCGTCGAAAGCACGCTGCCGGTCGGTTAGCTCCGTCGGTCCCACGGCGCGGCTCAGCTCTCGGCCGCGCGCGTCGAGCTCGGTCCAGAAGTAGGCGCCAAGGCTGAGCCCCACCACGCCGACGGTGAGCATCGACCCCGCGAGCACGAGCACGCCTACATCCGCCCCGCGGCTCGTGACGGCGGTCGTGGGCTCTGCGAGCCGCCGCCCCGAGCGAGCGTTCTCGACCGCCTCACGCGCGGCTCGGTCGCTCAGCTCGGTCACCACGGCGGAGCCAGTGAGCCGAGCCTCGGGGTCGTCGCTCACCGTGTACGCACGCACGGCGAGCTGCTCGCCCACGAGCGCGACGAGGATGTGCGTCGCGTCGACGAGGTGCGCGATGGCGCTGACGTTGCGCGCGAGCTGAGCTTCGAGGCTCGCGCTGTCGTCGTGCACGAGCGCAGCGCCATCGGAGGTGTCGATGGTCGCCGCGAGCCGAACGGGGACGACGAGGCGCGTGGCCTCGGCCGCGCGAACGTCGGCGGCGAACACTCGTCCCGGCGCGCCCGTACCGCACTCGATCTGCACGCCGTAGCTGCCGACGGGGAGCGGCTCGCGAATCCACGGGGTGCGACCGAGCGCGCGGCCGTTGACGCGTACGTCGCAGCCCTCGGGTTCGCCCGCGCTGGTGGAGACCGACAAAACCCCACCCATGCGTCCAGCCGCGTGCTCGGCGCGCATTTCGTCGAGGAGCGCGACGACGTTTGGCGGGTGAAGGCGGGTGTCCAGTGTGAAGGCGGGCGCGAGGCGCATGCACTCGACTGCGCGCTCGCGCGCGTGCTCTGTGCGCGCGAGCTGGAGGTCGGCGCGCACGAGGTAGAGGCAGAGGTTCGCGAGGTCGGTGCCCGCATCGAGACGTCCGAGCGCGACAGCGTGCGGCGCCAGCTCGACGAGCACGGGCTCGCCGACGGCGAGGGCCTCGTCGTTGCGACCGAAGGTCACGTGATCGAGCACGACCTCGGCGGCTCGCGTCGCGCGCGTGACCAGCTCCGGCGGAGCGGCGACAAAGGGCGCGGCGAGGTCGGCGTCGATACGCGAGGCGACGCGTGCGGGGTCGATCACCTGCTCACCCTGAGCGAGCAGCGCGGCCCGAGCGTGCTCCGCCAGCTCGCGCGCGCGAGTGGCATCGGCCCTACTGCTCGATGCGGCGACGACGGCCCACGTTCGCCCCTGGGCGCTCACGGAGGTCGCCACCAGCATCGCGAGGACCACGAGCGCGAGCGGAGCGCCTATGCTCCGCGCGTCGAACGAGCGCGGCAGATGGCGAGCAAGAAGTCGGAAGAGAGTCGGAAAGTGGAGATGCCAAGCGGGGAGGAAGCGAGACCGCGCGGTATCCGCGGTGGCCCGCGCCCCAAGGGGGCGAAGGCCGCGGATGCCGGCGTGTACGTGCGCGTCGAGCGGGACCGGCGGGCGCTCTACGTCGAGGCCGCCGCAGCGCTGGGGACGACGCTCAACGATGTTGCGCGCGTAGCCTGGGAAGAGCTGGTCAAGCTCGCGGCGGAGCGTGCCGAGAAGGAGCGCGCAGCGAAGGTCGAAGCGAAGAAGAGCACCCATCGGCAGAGGCGCATTGGATCGGATATCCGCATGGAGCGCAAGCGCGCTTCGTCGGGTCGTGGGTGAGCTGCGTGGAGGCGGTGGTGATCGCGTGTCCGCACTGCATCGCGCCCATACCGACGGAGGGCGTGCAGGGCGAGTTAGCTCGCGCGACGTGCCCGCGGTGCGGTGAGGTCGTGGCCTTCTCGGGTGAGGTGGCTCCGTCGGCTCGCGGGATGGCGTCGGAGCACCTCTGGTTGGCACCGACGAGCGAGATTCACGGGCTCACACTGCGTCGTTCGGCGCATGCGCTGCGCGTGCTGGACGATGGGCTGCCCGGGTGGCTGGGGCAGGGGCTGGAGTTGAACGCGTCCGGGCTCGTGCGCGTGGGCTGGCGGTCGAGCTCCGTGCGACTCGCGCTCTCCGAGGTTGTGGTGTTCGCGCCGATCCAACGCTTTCCGGCCTATGTCGAGCCGCGGTCGCGAGAGACGTTCTTCGTGGTCCGCAACGTCGTTTCGGCCGTGCGTGCGGGAACGAGCGAGCTGGAGTTCGTGGCGGACACGCTCTACTGGCCGGAGGCGCTGGCGCTCTCGCAGCTCATGAACGGGCTGCTTCACCAGCTCCGCACAACGTCGCCGTATCGATAGTTACGGCGCGCGGGGCTGTAGAACGATCTCGCGCCGCTCGCCGGGCGCGAGCGTGATGACTTGCTCGGCGCGCTCGATGTCGCGGCGTCCTTCGATCACGTAGCGGCCGGGTGCGAGCTGCTCGGTGATGGGCGACTGCCCTGCGGAGCGACCGTTGATGCGCACCTCGCCCCATGGAGGAACGACCACGACGAGCGTGGCCGGCTCGGGTGCGGCCTCGTCACGAGGCGGCGACGGGGCCTCTGGCGATGTCGCGCGCGTCCGCGTCGTGGCGCGAGCGGGCGTTGCTCGCTCGGTGGCCGTGGGCTCCGGCGGAGGCGCGTCAGCGGCCTCGATGGCGGGCGCCTCGACAGTGGGAGGCGGGGCGACGGGCTCGGGAGGCTCCTCGCGCGCCGCCTCGCGACTGGTCGCGTGTACCTGTGTCGCGGTCGCGGCGGGCGCGACGATGGTTCGGAGGGATGCGACCGCAGCCAGGCTCGCGACGATGACGACGCCAGCGACGACGCCGAGCGTCGCGCGTGTCGTACGTCGCCCGCTCGTCGAGGTGGTCATCGGCGTCGTAGCGGGCGTCTCGACTTCTCGCGCGCCCTCCGGCGCGGTCTCAGGGGTCACCGTGACCACGGGTGGCTTGCTGGCCGCGGCGTCGCGCACGGTGAGCCCACCGGCGAGGATTGGCTCGGGCGGCCGAACGGAGCGCACGAGCGCGCCGAGCGTGCGCGCGACGTCGGGCGGTAGCGGGATGTCGCGCTGGAACGTCGCCGTCACTTCGCGCGCCGAGCTGGTGCGTAGCTCGAGGTCGGGGTCGAGCAGGCCGTCGACGAGCGCGACGATGGCATCGGGCACGTCGGGCGCGAGCGCGAGCAAGTTCTTCCGACGGCCGCCGATCACGTTCTGGATGGTGGCGACGTCGTTGCGGGGAACATCGAACGGCCGCGTGCCGGCGAGCAGCTCGAAGAGCACCACGCCGAGCGCGAAGAGGTCCGCGCGCCCATCGACCGGCTTCGCCAGCGCTTGCTCGGGAGCCATGTACGACGGCTTGCCGCGCATGATGCCGGTCTGCGTGCGCAGGTCGGACGTCGCGGCCTTCGCGATACCGAAGTCCGCGAGCTTGACCGCGCCCTCGCAGCTGACGAGCACGTTCGATGGGCTCACGTCGCGATGCACCACGTGCGCGGCCGAACCGTCGAGCGTGAGCGTGTGCGCGTAGTCCAGGGCCTGGGCGACCTCGCGGACGACATACAGCGCGACCTCGCGCGGGAGCGTCTCGCCGCGCGCACGGAGGCTTACGACCAGCTCGCGCAGGTCGACGCCGTCGACGAGCTGCAAGCTCATCCACCACGTGCCCTCGACCTCGCCGAAGTCGAAAGTGGTGACGATGTTCGGGTGGTCCAGGTTGGCCGCGAGCCGCGCCTCGTGCTGGAAGAGCCGAACGAACTCCGCGTCGGTGCCGTGGTCCGCGAGGATGCGCTTGAGGCACACGCGTTTGGCGAAGCCCACGGGCCCGACGCGTTCAGCGATGAACGTCTCGGCCATTCCTCCGCGCCCCAGGCGCGCGAGCAGCCGGAAGGGGCCGAAGGTGTCCGTCACGTCGCGGAGGATAACGGATATCCGATGCAGCGCGGCTGCGCCGCCTCACGGCGCCGTCCGCGCCACGGCTCACTCCACGCGAACGTGGATGCGTTCCACCTGCGCCTGCGGCAGCCATCGCCGGTCTCGGCGGCTGCCGTACCAGAACCCGTCACGCGCCCCGAGCGCAGCCGCGACGTCATCGGCCCTAGCGACAGTCGTTCGGACGAAGTGGACCGGGTCCGGTGCCACGCCGTTCCACCTGTACACCACCACAGTCGCCTTCCTC
>JANRKM010000087.1:0-16618 GCA_033763475.1 Kofleriaceae bacterium | reverse complement strand
ACTCTGCGGACACCCAGGCGAGCCCACGAGGCCGGCACGAGTAGGGGGCCCCCAGCCCGCGCGCGCGGTCGACCCCACGCTCCTCGGCGGACGTCAGCTCGGACGAGCGGATCGTCTCCCATGCCGCCAGGATGTCGTGCGCGACCAAGGGCGCGAGCTGGTGCTGCCGAGCCTTGATCTCGGCGGGAGAGAGCTCGCGCGCATGATCGTCGTAGCGCACGGCGGCGAGCGTACTCGCAACGCGCTCGAGCTCGCCGTCCGTGAGCTGGGTGGTCACCTTCGCTGCGAGCGCGGCCACCGGCTCGACGGGAACCGCGGGGACCGGGTCCGGCGCCGAGGTGGGCTCGGACCGGCAACCCATCAACAGGGCAAGGACGATGAGCCGACGAGTGGGCACGCCGCCGATCGTAGGACACACGCCTCGCACGTACACGCCCGAGCACGGCAACATCAACCGGACATGTCTCTGCCAGCGGTCGCGTCGCATTCGTAACCAGCCCAGATGCCATGAAAACACACACGGCGCCTCCCAACCTCGTAACATCCGGGTTCGATGTCCCCCAAGGTCCCCGCCAGACCAGCGCGCACCTCCACGAAACCAAAGCCCGCGAAGCCGAAACCCACGAAGCCCGCCAAGCCGAAGTCCGCTACGCGTAAGCCCGCCAAGCCCACGCCCCCCAGGACCACTGCGTCGTCTAGGCAACCGACGAATCCGTTCGGTCTGTCGAGCCGCGATCTGCGCATCCTGTGCGAGGAGCTGGAGGAGAGCAGCTTCGCCGGATCGGGCGAGGCTCTGTATGAGGCCGCAACCAGCCCAGGCGCGCCTCCCTACGAAGAGTTCCTGCTCTGGCGGGCGCTCCAGCCCGGGACGAACGTCAAGCTCGAATGGCTCGAGTGGCTCGAACCCGCCTGGACGCCTGAACAAGCCCGACGCGTGCTCGCGAACCTCGCGCTCCACCCGAGCGACTACGAGGATGGGTCCTTCGAGGGCGCGCCGAGCCGCCTCGTCGACGCCTGCTTGCGAACTGAAGCGGTCGACCCGGCCGGCCTTCGCACCGTGCTCGAGGGACGCAACTGGCCGAGCTTCGTGCCCCGGGTGTTCGCCTTTCTGGCCTGGACGCGTGGTGAGCCGATCTCAGCCGACGATGCGGCCGCGCTCGCCGGGATGTTGGCGCGCACCCACGTGCGTGGCCGCCGGCTGGCGGTGCCCGACGCCTACCGCGGCAGCGTCCCGTTCACCTGTCGCAGCCTCGGTGAGGCCCTCGTCGGTACCCGAGCATGGGAGCAAGCGGTGCTGGCAGCCGACCGTTGGGTCGGCGCGCATCGCCTCGCACACGTCCGCGAGATCTTCGAGTCACGCCCGTGGCCAGAGCTCGCGGCAGCACTCATCCCCTACGATCGAAGCCCGACGCCGGCCGACGAACAAGCCTTCGTCGCGACGCTGACGACGCGCCAGGACTCCGACGAGGCACTGATCACCCTGGCCGCAACGCTGCGCGCGGCCGCGGCTCGCTCGGTGTTCGCGGAGCTCGCCGAGCTGGTGGTCGCGGACCGCGTGCTCGCGCGCGGCGGCTCGGTCGGAGAGCTCGCGACGAGGCTGCGCTTCGTCACGCCGCTGCCGTTCGCGCTCGAGACCTCGCGCCGCGTGCTCGCCGCGCTCGCGCCCGACGCCCGTCGCGAGATCATGCGCGCGGATCGAGAACGCCACGACACCGAAGGTCGCTCGGTGATCGGGCTTGCCGATGACTTCGATCCTGCCGTCCTCCAGGCGTATCTGGAGCTGCCTCGCCTCGACGGGCCGGTCGTCGGTGCGGTCGGCGAGCGCGCCCTGTCCACCATCGAGGCTCGCCTAGCCGGCGAGCAACACCCGACCATGCAGCTCAAGCTGAGAATGGCGCTGTGGTTCGCGATCGCGACTGCGGTCGATGCGGGCGTGCCGCTGACGCGGGGCCAGCTCGCGTTCGTCGCGGGTTATCCCGCTTCGCATCCGCGCTACGCCGGGGTGCTCGCGGCGCTACCGATCACTGCTCGTGACGAGGTCTATCGGCTAGCCGCCCGCGATAACGCGAAGCTGCGCGAGCTCCTTCACGTGGCAGCGGACCATCCACCGAGCGACGCGATCCTGCGCGAGGTGCTCGCCATCGTGGTCGAGCGCGAGCCCGACGTCGACTACTGGGGCAAGACCGTTCCGAGCCTGGTGGACTACCTACCGGGCGCAGCGCCGGCCTCCCCCGCTGCGAACGATCCGGTCGCCGCGCTGCGCGCCGCGAGTGATGCGATCGGCGGCGCCCGGACCGACATCTATGTGTTCGAGTTGCCGGGCGAGCCGGCCGCGCACGACGAGCTGACCCGCCTGGGCCGGCCGCCAGGTCCGGGCGAACGACACCGCCACCTACTGACGATCGAGCTGGAGCAGGTGCCCGAGCTCGCCGCCTGGTATCCGGACGCCACGATCCTCGAGCTGCGCGTCCCGCGGATCCTCGACCGGAGCAAACCTTCGAGCATGTACGACGACACGACCCTGAGCGCGCGCAAGCGGCCGCTCGTCGAGCCGACGCCCGAGCTGCCCGCGCTGAGGGACCGCTTGCGGCTCCATCGCGTTAGCGTCCCCCGCCGCCTGTTCAGCGCCGTGGATCGCGACCGCGACGAGTCCTTGGCGAAGCTCGCCGGCCTGCTCGTGAAGCACCCGGGCTATGTCATGGGAGGTGCCATCACCATCCAAGGAGACGGTGACGACGTCGACCGCGGCCAGTTTGTCATGCAGCTCGACGATAGCTTCGGGATCGACCTCGGCGATGACGGGCGACTCTACGTGTTCACCAGCGGGGCGAGTTGGGACTGCGCCTGACCGGCCTGGCGTCTGTCCCGCGGCAGCTCGTGGACGGCCAGGCGGCCAAGGCGAACCACGCGGCTGAGGCCGCGCTACGGGGTGAGCGGCGCCCAGGTGAGCGGAGCGCGCTTCTTGGTCTTCGCCAGCAGCTGGCCCGACTGCGCGAACACCTCGACCTTACGGTCCGTCTCCGGCCCCCACTCGATCGCGTAGACCTTCTTGCCATCGACCTTGTACGACCAGGTCTTCATCGTGCCCTCGAGGTCATCCTCGAGCTCGATGCGGAGATCGCGAACGCGCTCCGACCACGCGTTGGGCAGTGCACCGGTCCAGTGCGATGGCGTGGGATCGGCGATGTTCGTCCGCGTCGCGGTCTCGAATGTGCTCTTGACCGAGCTAACGAACGCCGCGGTCGGCCGCTCGGCGCGCTTCATCTCGAAGCCCACCTCGCGCGTGCGATAGATGAACTGGACCTTGCCGCCGCTCATCTTGTACGGCCAGCGCCACGTGGAGTCGTGGTCAGGGTCGTAGAACCGGATGTACCGGTTGTCCCAGCGATCGCGCGTGAACTTGTAGGTGCCGAACGTGGTCGAGACGCCCTCGCCAAAGTTGTAGTCGTCGAGCATCGTCGGGCCGAGCTCTTCGTTGAAGTACGTGCCGTCGCTGCGTAGGTCGAGCTGCACGATCCGCGGCATCCCTTCGTCAAAGCGATCGGGATCGATCAGGTCGTACAGGCCGGCCGGCATGCCCGGTCCGTCGTACTTCGCTTCGACGTCCTCGACGTCATCGTCTCCAACATCACGCAGCGACTCGGCACCGGGGTCCGTGGCGCATGCAAACAGCAGTGAGCACAGGGCGAAGGTCGTGAGCGAGGCAGATTTCATGCTCGCGGCCGGAGCAATCTGTGCGCCACGCCAAGCCACGGAGATGACGATCCACACGGGTGGCTATTCGATCCGCACACGGCTTGTCGGCCTGCCACGGAATGCACGAATCGCGGCGAGGCTTACAGATCGAGCACGTTCGCTGCGCGCATGGCAGAACGTATTCGCAGCATCGAGTGGGCACTCGCGCGCGCCGATGTCGCGAGCACAGCGATTGCACCCCGGCTGGTACGACGTGCTGGGAGACATGAACAGCGAGGAGAGTGTGGTCGTCCTCGTCGTCGAGGCGGATCCCTACACGCAGGCCCTCGAGAGAGCACTGCTCGGCACGCAATACGCGACAGAGTTCGTGGCGGACGGCGAAGAGGCCCTCAGCGTCGCGCGGCGGCTTCGTCCGCGTCTGCTGATCGCCGACATCCTTGTTCCGAAGATCGACGGCCTACGGTTGTGCAGGCTGCTGAAGGAGAATCCAGCGACGCGCGACATTCCCGTCTTGATCTTCACCGAGCTTCTCGCCGAGCGCCGAGCGCGCGAGGCCGGTGCCGACGGGTTCTTGCGCAAGCCGATCGACGAGAAGCAGTTTCTCGGAGAAGTGCAACGCCTGCTGAAGGCGCACGAGGAGGCATGGGGGCCATGGAACGAGTGACGAGCGGAGTTGGCGAGCTCGATCTGATCCTCGGGGGCGGTTTCCCTCTCAACTCGCTGAGCATCATCGCGGGCTCGCCAGGTACGGGTAAGACTGTCCTCTCGCAGCAGTTCGTCTATGCGAACGCCCGCCCCGATGCGCCGGCGCTCTACCTGACGACGCTTTCGGAGCCAGCCTCCAAGATGCTGCGATATCTGCAGCAGTTCTCGTTCTTCGACGAGCGGAAGCTGCTCGACGCCCCACCTGCCATCGTCTACCGCGACATCGCGGCGATGCTCCGCACCAAGGGGTTCGATGCGCTGCCGCAAACCCTGAGCGACATGCTGGGAGAGTATCGGCCTTCGTACCTGGTGATCGATTCGTTCAAGGCGCTTCGCGATCTCGGTAGGTCGGGGCCCGAGTTGCGTCAACCGTTGTTCGATCTGGCGGGTAGCTTGGCGGCGCGCTCGTGCACGACGCTGCTGGTCGGCGAGTACACGGCGCAAGAGCTCGACGAGCTTCCCGAGTTCGCGATCGCCGATGGCATCATCCACCTCGTCAACAGGCCCTACGGCACCAGGGACGAGCGATACCTCCGGGTGCGCAAGCTACGCGGTAGTGGCTACCGCGCGGGCGAGCACGCCTTTCGCATCGCGGGACACGGACTCTCGATCTTCCCGCGGCTGGTCACCCCGTCCGAGCCCGCCGCGTACAGCTCTCCGACGGACCGCATCAGCACCGGCGTGGCCGGGCTCGACCGCATGACGCATGGCGGGCTACGCCGCGGATCCTCGACGCTCGTGGTCGGCGCCGCCGGTACCGGCAAGACGCTGTTGGGGCTGCACTTCCTGTTCGCCGGCGTCGCTGCCGGAGAACACGGACTGCTCGTCAGCTTTCAGGAGAACCCGACGCTGTTGCGCCAACTCACCGCTGGGCTCGGGTGGAACGTCAAGGAACTCGACGAGGGTGGTCGGTTGTCCTCCGTGTACGTGTCACCAGCGGAGATGAACATCGATGATGTCGTGCAACGCGTGATGGCAGTGCTGGAGGCGAAGCCGATCCGGCGCGTGGTGATCGACAGCCTCGGCGACCTCGAGGCCGCCTCGTCAGATCCCCAGCGGTTTCGCAGCTACATCTATTCGTTGATGCAGCTGTTTGCGGTCCGAGGGGTGACCAGCTACGCGACGAGTGAATCGCTCGTCGACCCGGGCTACTCGTCGTTCACGCGGGTCGGTGCCTCGTACATCAGCGACAACGTGATCGCGTTGCGGTACTTCGTCGAAGGGGGGCTCGGCCCCGACCAGGCAATTGCGCGCACGCTGTCGGTGGTGAAGTGCCGCGGCGGCGCCCACGACCAGCACATCCGACGCATCACGATCGGAGCGCACGGGGTGGAGGTCGGCCGCCCCGCGCCGAGGTGATCCATGCCAGGAGTCGCGCAACACTATCGCGAGCTCCTCGACATCAATCGACTGATCACGTCGTCGCTCGACCCCGTCGTGGTGCTGCCCACCGTCGTTCAGCAGGCCGCGCGGCTGGTGAAGGCCGACGCTGCTGCCTTGTTGCTTCGCGAAGGTGGAACCCTGAAGATCGCGGCCGCGTACAACCTTCGCGAGCCCACCCCCGAGGTCCGGCTAGCGTTGGGGCCCGGGGTGATGTCGTCGATCAGCACGCTCGGGCACGACACCGGGCTCGTTGGGTGCGTGGCGGTGCCGCTGGTGCTGCGCGGTGAGACGATCGGGGTGCTCGCCGCCTATCGACGCGCGCCCGGGGGGCGGGCGGACGACGACGAGGAGTTCCTGTCGGCATTGGCGGACCAGGCCGCGATCGCCGTCGAGAATGCGCGCACCTATCGCCAGAGCCAGGCGCAGGCCGAAGCGATCCGTGAGAGCGAGGAGCGGTTTCGGCTGGCGTTCGACGAGGCGCCGATCGGCGTGGCACTCGTCGGCCTGGACGGTCGCTTCCTGCGCGTCAACACGGTCTTGTGCGAGATCGTCGGGTACGCGCGCGAGGAGCTAACCAGCCTTACGTTCCAAGCCATCACCCATCCCGACGATCTCGATACCGACGTAGCGCTGGCCACGCAACTCGCGCATGGCGAGATCCCGCGCTACCAGCTCGCGAAGCGCTACCGCCGCAAGGATGGCGCATCGGTCGACACCCTCCTGAGCGCGTCCATGGTGCGAAGCCCCGATGGCGCTCCGCTCTATTACATCGCGCATGTCGAAGACGTCACCGAGCGCAAGCGGGTCCAGGACGAGCTGCGCGTCAGCGAAGAACGGCTGACCCTGGCCATCGAAGCTTCGGGACAAGGGCTGTGGGACTGGAACCTCGTCACCGATGAAGCTCATCTGAGCCCACGGTACTGGGAGCTGATCGGGCGCCCGGCCGAAGATCTGCATTCGGCGTCCGCATTCTTTCGAGACCTCATTCATCCGGAGGATTGGCCAGGCGTCGAAAAGGCGATGCAGGACCATCTCGAGGGCAAGACCACCCAGTCGGCCATCGAGTACCGCGTCAGAAAGCCGTCGGGCGAATACATCTGGCTCAGTGGGATCGGTCGCGTGAGCGCGCGCGATGCAACGGGCCGGCCAGAGCGCATGGCCGGCGTCGTCCTCGACATCACGGAGCGCAAGCGGGCCGAGGATGCGATCCGCCTGCTCGAGGCCAAGTCCTCGGGCATCGTCTCCATCTCCGCCGACGCGATCATCTCGATCGACGAGGGCCAGCGGATCACCCTATTTAACGACGGAGCCGAGCAGATCTTCGGGTATTTGAAGGAGGAGATGCTCGGGCGCTCGCTCGACCTCCTCATCCCCGAGCGTTACCGCGCCATCCACCGAGCTCACGTGGAGGAGTTCGCCGGGGGCACCGAGGTCGCGCGGGGCATGGGCGAGCGGGGCATGCAGATCTTCGGGCTGCGCAAGAACGGCGAGGAGTTCCCCGCCGACGCGGCCATCTCGACGCTCGAGGTCGGCGGGACGCGCGTTGTCACGGTATCCCTCCGCGACGCCACCGAGCAGAAGCGCGTCGAGCGCGAACAACGGATCCTCGCGGAGGCAGGAACGGCCCTGGCCGCCTCCCTCGACTACGAGGACACGTTGACCCGCATCGCCGAGCTGTCGGTGAAGGACCTCGCGGACGTCTGCATCCTGGAGGTCGTCGAGGAGACGGGTAACGTTCGGCATCGTAGAGTGGTCAGCCGCGACCCTGCCCTGGCAGGCGTCACCGAGCGGCTCGAACAGTTTTCGCTCGATCGAACACGTCCACACCTGCTCCAGGCGACCCTCGAGACGAGACACTCCGTCCTGACGCAGCAAGTGTCACCGGAGCTGGTCGCGTCCCTGGCCCAGAGCAAGGAGCATCACCGGCTGCTGCGGGCCATCGATCCGAGGTCCATCATCACGGTGCCGTTGCTGGCGTACGAGCGGTTACTCGGCGCGATCGCGTTCGTGTCGTCGGCGCCCTTTCGGGTGTATGGGCAGACGGACCTACGCCTCGCGGAGGAGCTCGCGCGCCGCGCCGCGCTGTCGATCGAGAACGCGCGGCTCTACCTCACCGCTCGACGTGCGATCCAGGCTCGGGACGACGTGCTCGGCATCGTCGCCCACGACCTCCGGAATCCGCTCAACACCGTCCGCTTGCAGGTCCAGATCCTTCATCTCCACGGCGCCGAGTCCGCGAGCTTCTCGCGCCGGGCTGCCGACACCATCGAGCGCGCCGCCAGTCGGATGGATCGCCTCATCGAGGATCTCCTCGACGTTTCCCGCATGGAAGCAGGCAGTTTGCGGATCGAGCAGGCGCGGGTAGCCCCCGAGGACGTCGCGATCGATTGCGTCGAGACACAGAAGGAGCTCGCGGCAGGCGCGTCGCTCGAGTTTCGGCTCGAGCTCGCACCCGATCTCCCCGACGTCTGGGCAGATCGCAACCGCCTGCTGCAAGTGCTCGACAACCTCCTCGGCAACGCCATCAAGTTCACCGCGCCTGGTGGACGGATCACGGTGGGGGCGACACCGCGCGCAGGCCAGGTCCTGTTCTGGGTGCGTGACACCGGCGCGGGCATTCCCGCCGAGAACCTACCGTACGTATTCGATCGGTTCTGGCAGGCGCGGCGTAGCGACCGTCGTAGCGCAGGACTCGGACTCCCCATCGCCAAGGGCATCGTCGAGGCCCACGGGGGGCGGATCTGGGTCGAGAGTCAGCTCGCGAAGGGAACGACGTTCTACTTCACCGTGCCGATCGCATCGCCCAGGCAGGCCCGTGCACCTGCAGGAGCGTCCAGAATCGGCCCATGAGAACGTCGCTGCGGGCATACTCTTCGAACCATCGTCCCACGAGGAGACCATGTCATCACGCCTGAACGAATGGAGTACGAGGGATTGGTCGTCATCGGCAAGGTCGTCGCGACCTCGTACGACCAGCCCGACGACGTGGAGGGCCTCGCCGACCTCGTGGACCAATGGCAGAGAAGCTCTCCCTGCCGCTTGGGCTCGTGTACTGCAGTACGACGAACAATTGGCCCGACGGCGTCGAGTATGCGGGCATCTTGATCGGTCTCATCACGTTCAGCGGATACAGCGACGTCAACCAGACCGTCGCCCACACCGTGAGCGCCGATGCCCTGGACCTCGCGCGGGCGGAGGCCATCCCCGGCGAGTTCTGGGAGGTGCTCGAGCAGGAACACGGCGTCGAGTTCGAAGGCGGTGTCGATGTTCGGCTCGCCGTGGCCGGCTGGGCGTGGGCACGGTTGGATCGCGACGGAGCCGGTGGCTGTAGCGCCGCCGCCGAGGACGAGGGCCATACCGTCATTCCCGCCGAGCTGCGCTCCGGCGAGTGCGTGATGCACGTGGGCTATTGCTGACTCAGCACGGGCGTGCTGCCGGTGCTTCGCTGAGCTCGCCGACGCACCGCGGAGGCGCCAGGATCTCCGTCTGCTCCTGACACCGCCATGGTACCGAGCAGCTGCGACGCGTGGCGGCGATCCTGCGGAGGTGGGACCAGCGCTGCGTGCTTCTCGAGCACGGCCGCCAGGCAGCGCTCGTCAGGGCGTCCAGCGCGGGACCGGGGCGACGTAGATCTCGTCGTTGCCGCCCGAGGTCCCGGCGTACACCACGGCGAAGCCGTCCCCGACGGGGACCACCTCGTGCTGCGTCACCTTCACCCCCCGCTCGCCGATCGGGGAGCTGCCCACCACGCCGAGGTCCTTCATCATCACCATGTCGCCGTCGTCGGTCACGTAGACGGCGAGCGACGCGCTGCCGTTGCCCGCGGCGCGCGTACTGCGCGGCTTGGCGCTGAGGCACCCGGGAGCCCGCACGGTGGGCGGCGCCGCGCAGATCTCGCGCATGCCCGCGCCGATCGGGGCCCAGTGCGCGTATACGAACCCCACCTGGCCGCTGGCGTTCGCCACGATGCTCGGCACCAGATCCCCGAGCAGCATCGGATCGTCGGAGCTCGTGAACGGCGAGCCACGCTCGGGGTCCCCGTGCCTTCCGAAGGTGTTGCTGCCCCGGCCCTGCTGTCCGTCTGCCTCGAGCCAGTCGAGCACCGCGTAGTGCTCGCGGTCCGATCGACGGGACGGGTGCCGGTACAGCGTCTCGAACGCGAAGTGAACGCCCCCTCCCTGCCGGGGGTACATGACGACGTTGTACTGATCGCCGACGTCGCGGAAGGCCGACCTCGCGTCGCCGTTCGGAGACCGGCCGATTTCGGGTGCCGTGACCGTGCGGCCGCGGTCGAGGCTCGCCGCGAAGAACACGTCGCGGCCCCACTCGCCGCGGATCGCGCCGAGGAACGACACGTAGACGTTCGAGCCGTTGGCCACGAGCTGTGGCTCGGACTGGCGGTTCGGATCGCGCAGCACGTGGACCTTGGGCTGACCGATCCGCCGGAAGTAGATGTCGTCGTCGCCATTCACCGAGTCGACCCACGCGACGTAGACCCCGCCAGCGCTGTCCACCGCGATCGCGGGATCGCGCGCCGCGCCGCGCGACTCGCTGATGTCGACGGGCGCGCCGAACGTGCGACCGCCGTCGGTGCTCTTCGCGTACACGACGCGCTCGGTCGCGCGCTGCGGGATCGCGAGGTAGCTCGCCATCTCCGTGCACAGCGCGATCTCGCCCGCGTCGGTGAGTGCGCCGCACCGGTCCTGCGCCGCGCGACAGACCGCGTTCTTGATCGCAGGACCATTGTGCACATCGATCTCGCCGTGGTCGCACTTGCCGTCCGCGAGCCCCTTGCACACGTTGCGCGCGAGGTGCGCGTCGCCGAGGTCGCGCGCCCGGTCACCGAGCGGGATCTCGCGCTCGCACGCGCGGGCGATCGCATCGCGCGACTGAGGGCCGGGGTTGGCGCGGCCGACGTTCGCGTAGCGCGCCAGGCAGATGCCCTCGAGGATGTTGCCCGCGCGAGTGCGCGGCTGCGCGGCACACTCCGCGGCGGTGGGCGCCTTGCTCTCGATCGCCTGCGCCCACACGACGTGGACCTCGTTGCCCGACGCCGCGATGCGAGGCCGGCCGGACGCCAGCGTGGTCCCGACCTCCACCGGCGCGCGGAACGTCACACCTGCGTCCTCGCTGGTCGCGACGAAGATGCTCGCGCCGCGCCGCCACGTGACGTACAGCGTCCGCCCCGCCGAGGCGGCGTGCGGATCCGTGTCCTTCTCCGGGCTGCGCGACAGGTTGGGCCCGGCGATGGTCGTCGTGATCAGCGCCTGGCGCGCGGTCGCCTTCGGCGTGATCGGCTGCATTGGCACCTGCGGAGGGGGCGCGGGCACCATCGGACCGGGCTGTGGCCGGCGGAGCGGGGGCTTCTGCGCCGCAGCCTCGATCGGCGCGCCGACCAACGGGAGGATCAACAGCAGGCTCGAGATCTTCGAATCGACGATGCGCATCAGAGCTCCTGTACGTGGCGAGGGCGCGATGTTACCTCGATCCGCCGCGTAGGCCGCATCGTCGAGCCGCGCGCTGTCGCGTCGTGGGAGCGATGTACGCACCTGCCACGCGACACGATAGAGCTCACCTGCAGCACGTCGCATACCCGGCGGTCGACAGCACTTCGAGACCGAGGGGAGACGACGCGAGCCACGGCTCTATTCAAGCGGTCTTGCACCGCACGCAACGAGGGGCGGCGCGGCATGTCTCCACGTTCGCCGCAGCCGAGTCACACGATGGCGATGCAGATCGATCATGCGCTCGCGCGGTTCCGGAGCTTCTACGATGACTTCGGTCCCACCTGGCTCCCTCGCCTGGAGGAGCTCCATGCGCCGGGCTCGTGTTCGCCGACGCCTTCCACACGCTCACGGGTGACTTCCCCGTTCGACGCCGCCAGCGGCTTCCGCCGTCGTCGGTGGCATGCTCCGTCAGATCAAGAAGCGTCTCTGAGCGATCGCAGCGGACCTGCCTCGCCCCGCATCGACGCACATTTCACGGAGAGCCGTCCGCGCGGCCCTTCGCGAGCGCCCAACGCGCCGGCGCAACTCGCGTCGGCAGGTGATGTCGATGGCAGGTGGACACCCGCTGGCTGGTCGCGCTGTCGCTTGCCGTCACCATCGGGTTCGCCTTCGTGCTTGGGCGGGCGCCGCGGCCTCGCGCGCCGCAGGAGCCACCGCTGTTCGTGCGCGCTGCCAGCGTGCCGCCCGGGCCTGGTCCGGTACCGGCATGCGAGCTTCCCCCCGCGGTGTGCAAGGCGCGCTGCGACGAGCTCGTGCCGTTCGCGCCGGCCTCGGGGCCCGGTTACGTCGATGTTCCGGTCAAGGGCGAGGAGTCGGCGGCGACCTCGACCAGTTATGTGCGGCGCGATCTGATGATGCGCGTCCAGTATGCGGCCGCCAAGGTCGCGTGTGTGGCGGCCGGCTGGCAGACCGGGAACGGTGGTCCGATCGCGCTCGGTGACATGAGCGAGGTCGACGGCAGGCCCCCCGGGTCGCGGACGGGCCGGCCGCGTCACATGACGGGATCGCATACCCGCGGCCGCGACATCGACCTCGCGTACTTCCAGCGCGCAACCGGCGACAATCAGATCCGGCCGATCTGCGACCACACCATCGACGGCGTGAAGCAGTACCGCTGTCTGGGCGAGCCGACCACGCTCGATTCGTGGCGCACGGCGCTCCTGATCGGCGCGCTGATGGAGGAACCTGGAATCCGCGTGATCGGCATCGATGGCAAGGCCGCCCCGGCGATCGAGGCCGCCCTTCGCCAGCTATGTCGCGACCACTGGCTTCCGCGCAGCGCGTGTGAGCGCGGTCGGCTGCAGTACGAGCTGCAGGATGAAGGTCGCGGTTGGTACCACGCGCACCATCACCACCTGCACGTGAGCTGGGATCCAACCGTCACAGGTACGGGCACGGGAGTTCAATGACGAGCTGGCGCGAACGGACGAGACGCGACCGAACCTCAATGCCGCCGAGAGCCACCCGCCCGCACGATCACGTCCACCGGCGCCACGCCTTTCTGGGCGGCGGGCCGCTCAGTGGCTTTCGAGCCGCTTCAGCAGCTGCAGGATCGCGTCGCGTTGTTCGCTGCCGAGCTGCACGAACTCGAGACCGACGCCCCGGGCGGCCGCACTCGAATGCGCGACGTGCGCGTCGAGCGAGAGCACGTCGCCGCTCGGAAGGGCGATCGAGACGTTCATGGGCGTGCCGACCGCGGGCGGGTTTTCCATCACGACGAAGACACCGCCGCTGCTGAGGTTGCTGGCGAATCGCAGCTCGGGCTCGCCGGAGGGGCTACGTACCGAGAGTGCGAGCGCGGTGGGGAGGCGCTGGTGGCGGCGGCTGCGGAAGTCGCGGCGGAGCCGGACGAGGTCGAGGAGCATCTTGACAGGTGTGAAGGCGCTCACCTTACTGCCGTCGACGTCGCGCCACTCGACGGGGATCTCCTTCGCGCGCCACCCCTGGCGCTCTGCGATCATCAGCACCTCCACGTCGAATGACCAGCCGTTGAGTCGGGACTCGCCGAAGATCGCGCGCGCGACGGCGCCACGAAAGCCCTTGAATCCGCACTGGGTGTCTTCAAAGCGGAGGTTGGTCAGGAGCTTGCGTGACCACGAGAACCCGAAAGACAGGATTTGGCGCGGCAACGACTGCGTGACCTGGGAGGTAGCAGCCTTGCGTGAGCCGATGACGAGATCGGCACTGCCACTCGTTAGCTCGTTGAGGAGCAGGGCGACGGCGTCGAGCGAGGTGGCGAGGTCGGCGTCCATGAAAAGGACGTAGTCGCCGCGGCTGTGCAGGACGCCGCGGCGTACGGACGCGCCCTTACCTTGGTTGGTCTCGCCGCGTAGCAAGCAGACGATGTTCGACTCCTTCTCGAACTGGCGCACGACCTCCGCCGTACCGTCACGCGAGCCATCGTCGACGACGAGCAGCTCGCTCGTGTAGGGCTGCGCGTGCAGATAGGAAAGCGTCTCGACGAGCGTGCGCGGCAGACGCTTCTCCTCGTTGTACGCGGGGATCACGATCGACAGCATGGGGACTGTCGTGGGCAGCGCTGCAGCAATGGAGTCTTGGGTCACGGGAGCACACTCGTCGGAACGGTGTAATGTTGGTGTGTGAAAGATCCCGATTCGCGAAATTAAATAGATAGTAGTCGATGAGCCGCAACGAACGAGTACGTTACACCAGGTACCGTCGGAATCTCTAGCGTAGCGGTAGATCCAGCGCGCCTCTTGCTTAATCGGAGCGGTTTAGTGCGAAAATCTTGTACTCGGCATCCGAGTACAGAACTGGCAGCGCGAGCTCGCGGTCCGCGCGTGTCACCGCATGTGTGACGCCGAACTCGCGCGCCAACTCGCGCAGGTGGGCTTCGTCGATCGTCTTGTAACGCGCCTGCATGTGCTCGATGAACTCGGCGCGCGGGTCATACACGTCAAGGTCCACGTTGAACGCGTCGCACTTGCATAATGCAACGACGCGGCGCATCCACTCCCTGGTCGCGTCGAGGCTGAACGTGCTCTCGCTGCCGTCCTTGAGAGACACGAAGATGGCGCGCTCGGCGAGGTGGCGGAAGTGCATCTCGGGCCCCCAGTCGAGCGGGATCACCACGAGCGCATCCTTGGGTAGGTTCGCCTTGGCCCAGGCCATCATATCGCGGCCCGCGATGTCGACGTTCGGACGCTCGACGTGCCAGCGCCCGAAGGCCGTGATCGCGACGGTCGCCGCGACCAAGGTCCAGGCCCGCGGGGACCACGCTCGCCCGGTGAAGGGCAGCTTCTCCGCGAACAACCGTTCCACCACAAGCCACGCGAGCGCCGCGTATTCGACCTCCGCGTAGCCTGTGATCAGCGCCGCGCCTGCGAGAACGGGGCCCGCGATATGCGCCTCGCCATCGAGCGCGCGCACGAACCACGCCGCCACGACCACCGCTCCGCAGTACGGCAGGAAGCGCGTTATCTCCTGCATGTGAAGCTGGAACGCGATCGGCACGCCGAGCTTCTCGATCAACACGTACCCCGTCGCCGAGAACGCCACGACGCCAGCGAACACCGCGAGCGGTGCCCACATGCGCCAGCGAATCGTCACCACCAGCGGCGCGATCAACGGGATGAGCACCGGCCAAGAGTCGAATCGGGAGATGATGTGGTGGAATTCGACGAGCAGGCGCTGCAATTCGACCCACTCGGTCGGAGGCGGAAACGGCACCCCGGAGGCCTTCTCGTGCAACAGGATCTGCAGGAGCAGCGGCGACGCCAGCGCGATGAACCACAACGGGCTCAGCAGCAGACGCTTCCAGGGCGTACGCAATCCGAGCGAGATGCAGAACACGAGGAAGGCAGCGTGCGTGGCGGTCGTCGCGTGCACGGTGAAGGCGGCGCCGCACAGCGCGTACGCGAGCGCGAACCTCGCGCGGCTCGCCGCGCCCAGCGCGAAGAACAGGACGCCGGCCATCATGCTGCGCGGCAGGACGAGGTGATCCATCATCGGGATCGCCGCGAGCGTGTTGTGGCTGACGAGCACCAGCAGCGGGGCGATCAACCCCGCACGCCGTGCACCTGGCCGGTCGCCGACGATGCCGATCGCCCACCACCGCACCGCGAGCAGCATCGCGAACACCGACAGCGCATGGATGATGAGGTATAGCGGCTCGATCGGAAGTAACTTGAGCAAGAACGCGAGCGCCGGCCACAGTAGCGACGGGTGGTAGACGACGTTGGCGACCGTGAGGTCTCGCGTGAGCAATGTGGGATCGCCAGCGTGAACGATGTACGAGTTGTGGATCGCTTGATCCTCCTCGGGAAATGCGTACCCGTTGATGAGGTACCAGCTCACCACCCACATCACGGCAACCGCACCGAGCAACAGCCATTCCCGGCGCAAGGGAACCTTCATCGACGGAACTAAGTTTGCCGAGGAATCGCTCACGACAAACATCCTTACACAATCGTCGACCGTGACGGCACCAGGCCCCGGAACGGGTTCACTCGCCTGACGCGCTTTCAGCGAGCTAGAATCGCGACGCGCCGTACACGAGCGGGCGCGTGACCACGCAGCGCAAGTACAAGTTCGTCAAGAGCGCCAACGTGGTGAACCGAATCGCTGCGGTGACGCGGCGGGCCCACGAGCTCTCGTGGTGCCGGCCGCGCACCTCGCGGGCACAGCGGAAGCACGCGCATTTTCGAGACTCTGAATCTCGAATTCTGCGACAGCTGCAGGTGGAGGGTTATGCGTATCCGTCGGCAACCAAGATGAAAGGTGCGACGGTATCCGCGTCTGCACAGTAGAAATTCGTACACGATGGGGCATCTTGGGCTGATCCGCCGGTGTACGCGCCGCGGCGAAGAGCTCGACCGCGCGACCCGCCCGAAAACGTCATGTTGAAGCGTCTTGCGTGGACGGGGCAACGCGACCTACCCTGAACCGATACGATGTCAAAAGATTCGATCGTAGCGGACATTGGCGCTGACGCGCTCGTTTCCCGGCTCGAGACTCACTGGCAGAGCTACAATAACGAGCCCACGACCGTCGAGATCAACGGCAAGACGTTCACGGGCCTGCCATCGGTGTACAGCCCCGCAGCCCCGATGACGAAGTGCATGGTCAACGCCTTGAACCCGCCCCCCGGCGCTCGGGTGCTGGACATGGGATGCGGTAGCGGCGTCCTCGGTATCTTCGCGCTCGAGCGAGGAGCCTCGAGCGTGGTCTTCGCCGATATCAATCCCGCTGCGCTCGCGAACACCCGCGAGAACGTCGCCCGTCACGGCGTCGCGGATCGCTCCACCATCGTCGAAAGCGACTTGTTCGCGGCGGTCCAAGGCCAGCAGTTCGACTTCATCATCTTC
>JANRKM010000086.1:0-6072 GCA_033763475.1 Kofleriaceae bacterium | reverse complement strand
GCTCACGGTGACGCAGTCCACCATCGCCACCAACCAGGGCGGCGGCATCTCTTCCTCCGGCGGGGCGCTCACGGTGACGCAGTCCACCATCGCCACCAACCAGGGCGGCGGCATCTCCGTGTCGAATGGCGCCACCTTCACATCACCAACAACTTCATCGTTCGAAACGGCAATCAAGATGCTGGCACGTTCGGCGGCGTGGAGCTGAAGGTGACAGCCGTGGCTGCGAATCGCTTCGAGTTCAACACCGTCGCTGACAATCGCGCATCCGTCGGAGGCACGCGCGTCGGCGGGGTTCTCTGCGACATCGTGGGCTTCAGCGCGCCGAACAACCTCGTGGTTCGCAACACCGTCGGCGGATCGGCGTCGGTCGCCAACGCCCAAACCTTAGGCGGCTGCACGTTCCCGACCTCCACGGTCGGGCCCGACGTGACGGGGCTCAGCTTCGTGTCGCCGGACGTCCCGCCGCAGGACTACCACCTCAGCTCGGGCAGCTCGGCCATCGACCAGGCGACAACCCCGTCGTCGACGATCACGGTCGACGTCGACGGCGATGTTCGTCCGCAGGGCGCGCAGAAGGACCGGGGAGCAGACGAGTACAAGCCATGAACATGAAGCACGCCGCCAGCCTGGTCCTTCGAAGCCTCGGTTCCACGCGAACGTCCGCGTGGCTCGTCGTCGTCGTCTGGATGGTCGCGATGGGGCGCGTCGCGGAGGCGGACGGCGTGGTGATCGAGTCGTTCACGGGCACGCGACCGGCGGATGCCACGCGCGTGCTGGCCCCGCTGCACGAGGAGCTCGATGCGCGAGGGTATCTGACGCGCGAGCGGTTGCAGCGGACGTTCGAGGCGAACGTGTCGAGGCCGGCCCAGACGGGCGAGGGGTTGCCCCCGGACTTCGGCGAACGCGTCGAGCGCGGGCACAAGGCGTGGATCTCGGGGCGCTTCGACGACGCGGTGGCGACACTGGTGCCGACGATCGAGCTGGCGCGCGCCAACGCGGGGGCGTTCGCGCAGAACCAGCCCCTGCGCGAGAAGCTGCTGAAAGCGTTGATCGCGCTCGCGTTGTCGCAGCAGCGGAAGGGGGACCTCGCGGATGCCAAGAGCACGCTGGCCGAGGTGCTGCGCAGCTTCCCCGAGGCGTCCGTGTCCCGCGCGCAATATGGCCCCGACGCCTACGCGCTGTTCGAGAGCGTGCGCCAGGCGGCTGGGAGCGGCGGCCGCGGGCGGCTGGTCGTGAAGACGCCGACCGAGTCCGAGGTCGTGTTCGTGAACGAGCGGTTCGAGAACGTGGGCACGGTCACCAAGCCCGATCTGATCCCGGGGGCGTACCGGGTGTACGTGCAGGCGGCGAAGCAGACCTCGCGCGTCCACCGCATCGTGATCGAGCGCGATCGCGAGACGGTGCTCGCGATCGATCCCAAGCTCGACGCGACGCTGCGCACCGAGCCGAGCTGGACGGGGTTCTTGTGGGCGAGTCCCGCGGAGCGGGAGCAACACGAGGCGCGGTTCGCGGTCAACATCGCGCAAGCGGCGAAGGCGACGTCGGTCGTCGTCGTCGGCTTCGATCTGGTGCGCGGCCGGCCCTCGCTGACGGGCGTCCTCGTCGACCTTCAGACCGCGCGCGAGATCCGGCGCGCGAGCCTGGCGCTCGAGCCCGAGCCGACGATGGAGCGCGTTCGCTCACTCGGAAGATTCCTGGCGGGCGATGCGGCGTCGCCGGACCTCGAGGTCGCGGTGAGCGAGGCACCTGCGTTGTCGAGTGCCCCCGGCACCGCGGTTCCCCGCTCACCCGTTCGCTGGAAGAAGTGGACCGGCATCGCCGCGCTCGCGCTCGGCGTGGGTGGTGCGAGCTTCGCTGTGAAGTTCGGGCTCGACGCGCGCACCGCGGGCAACGACCTCGAGCGCGTGTGCTCCGTCTCGTGCACCAGCGCCGAGGCCATGGAGCTCACGCGCGTGCAGGACCATGCGCGGACCAGGGCGATCATCGCCGGCTCGGTCGGGGGCGCGCTCCTCGTGGGTGGCATCGTGCTGCTGGTCAGCGCACGTAGCCCCTCGACCGCGTCCCACGTCACCGTCACGGTGGCGCCTCGCGAAGCATCGATCGGCTATTCGGGCAGCTTCTAGCGCTGTTCGAGCGCTGTTCTAACGCAGGGGCCTGCACCGCGCCGCAGGGGGTTCGGTTCAAACCCGTACTAACGGCCGTTCGTACCGGTTTGCGATGGGAGGGTGTCTGGTTCCTTGGAGCCTTGCTAGCTCGCTGACATCGCTCGTCGAGAACTGCCTGATCAACGCGTCTCGATCACGCCGTGCGGCGAGATGTTCGGTGAGACGTTCATCGGTTCGAGCGTAGGCGTGGCCCCCGCGGGTACATAGACCTCGAAGACGCCCACGCTGCCGCCACCACCGCCCGCGGAAGAACCGGCGCGCCCGTTCACGGGGAGGGATGAGCTGCTGCCGCCGGCGCCGCCCGCGCCGCCACCACCACTGGGCGTCCCGCCGGGCGCGGCGTTCTTGCTGAGCGCGTCGTCGCCGCGCTCGCCGACGCAGTTATCGGCAGAACATCCGCCACCGCCGCCGCCACCGTTCGCGATCAGCTGGCTCGTCGTCCCGGTGACGGTGACGCGTGGCCCCTGCAACACGACATACCCGCCGGCCCCGCCGCCGCCGGATCCCTCGAGATCGGTCCCCGCGGTCACCGTGCGCGAGTCGTAGCCGGCCGACCCGCCGCCGCCGCCGGCATCGATCGAGCCCTCGATGACCACCTCGTCTTGACACGAGATCAAGAGCAGTCCGCCGCCGCCGCCCCCACCGACGGCCTTCGGGCCGCCCGCGAAGTAGGTCCGCGAGCTCGGCGCGAACGCGGCACCTCCGGCACCGCCTTGGCCATCCGCCGCGGTCGACCCGCCATTCGCCCCGTTGGTCGCAAAGCCCGCACCGCCACCTCCGTTCGCATTCGACCGGCCGGCGCCCGACGTCTCGAAGCCACCGCCTGGCCCAGACGTTCCGCCGTCCGCCGAAACATCGAGCCTCCCGGTCGACGGCACGTGGAGCCGTTCGTCGGCGACGAATGCGATCGGCCGCTGCCCCACGATCTTGAGCGAGGAGGACAGCATGATCGCCTGCGCACGGACGACGCAGATCTCGGGCCCGTTGGTCTGAGGCACGATCGCGGTGCAGCTCGTGTCGAGCGAGGTGTCGATGGTCGCGATGGCGGGATAGTCTAGCGATGGTGCGACCGCGGTCGTGTTGCACACCTCGCCGAGCCACTTCGGGACGATCCTGCCGCAGCGGCTTCCTGCAGCATCATCGACGCAGGGCAGGACACAATCTACCGTATCGGTCACCAGGCCCTCGGCACCACACAGCGCCAGATCGAGCCCCGCGCACGACGCCTCCCCCGGCGTGCAGGCGTTGCACCGGCTCGCCGGGGCGTTGCAGCCGTGCGACTCGCAGCCCTCGACCTGAACCGTGCGTCCGTCCGCGGCACAGACCGCCGCAGTGTCCTCGTCCGCGCACGTCAAGAACGCCCCCGGTGTGCACGGGCATGTGTCGTCAGCGCTGCAGCGCCCCGCGGCCGTGCAGCCCTGGCCGTCAGGGCACTCGGCGTCCTCGGCGCAGCTCACCACGCAGTCCTTCGGTGACGAACACCCTCCGACGACTGTCACGAACGGAAACGCCCACGCGATCAGAGACCAGCCCGACATGAAACTCCTCGGCGTCGCAGTGAGGGGCTGCAGCGCATCGACCCGACGCGCCTTGACCGCCCTGTACGTCACCACGCCACCACTGCTGCGCCTGCTTCACCTGGTATCACGCGAGCGATCCGCAGAACAAGCCGGCGGGAGCGCACGTCGAAACGCGCTGGGTGCCCTACGTATCGCTACGTAGCTCGTATCTCGATTTTGACGAAGGCGGGCACGAGCAGAAGCATGGAGCACGTCGTGACTACCGCGGCTTCGCCGAGCACGTCGCGATGAAAGCGCGCAGGACTACCTCGATCAGCTGCTCGACTCGCCGCACCTCGAGCGCATTCGCAGCCTCTCGCTGCCCAGCAGGGACATTATCAACGAGCACATGCGGCTCAACGAATGGACCGACGAGGACATCGAGCGCATCGCCGCTTCGCCGCGCCTGCGCAACCTCCGACACCTGGCCCTCGAAGACGCGACGCAGCTCTCCGAGCGTGCGCTCGTGGCCCTCGCCCCGCTCGCCGCATCTCACCCAGCTGTCGTACGTCAACCTCAACGTGCATCGCTACTACCAGACCTTCGAGCACCCCGAGTGGGGCGGCCTGGGCGACTACCACCGCGATGTCATCCGCCGCCCGGCGCGCGAGATGCGCCGCATCGTCGAGGCCGAGTGCGGCTACGTGCCCTGGCTCCACCCCCACCATTACGGCACGCATGACCCCGATCCCGAGGCCGCCGTCGAGCATCCGATCGCCCTCGATCCCGCCATCGCGGCGCAGCGCGGCCGCGACGTTGCGGCCGTCGCGGAACCTCCAGCCTTGCCGCCGGCGAACGCGCGCATCCATGCCTCCGGGCGCGCCTCGGGTCGCCTGGTAGTGGCCCGACCGGCTCCCCGGGGCGGCGACAGCAAAAAAGATGCACGTAGCATCCAATCGTCGCAGCCTGCGGAGGGGGGATGGTCCCTCCGCAAGGCACGAGACTCATGCGCCCCGCTTCAGGATCCCTCCTCGCGGCCGTACTGTTCGGCCTCTCCACCGTCGCTCACGCGGACGACGTCGACGTCATCGTCACGGGTGATGCCACCTCGCAGCCGCGCATCACCGCGCAGGTCGAGGACTGGCTCCACAACCACGGGCGCACGCTCGCGGCCTCCGCCCTCGCGCCCGATGCCCTCGACCAGCTGATCGACTGCTTCGCGATCGACGACCAGACGTGCGCGTCGCACGTCGTCAACGACCACGCGACCGCGGGCGCGGTGGTCGTGGTGAACGTCGAAGTCGATACCGACGAAGGCGCCCGTACGATCACACTGCGCGGCCACTGGTTCACCAAGGACCAGCCCGCGCTCGCCGAGACGCGCACCTGCGAGGCGTGCACCGATGCGACGCTGCGCAGCGCCGTGGCCGAGCTCGTGGCCGCCCTCGACGGCCGGGCGATGCCGGTGGTCTCCGCGCCCCCTGCGGTGCCGCCCCTCGTCACGCCGCCACCGGGGCGCGCGTCGCGCACGCTTCCCTACGCGCTGATCGGTGGCGGCGCCGCGCTGCTGGTCACCGGCATCACGCTGGTCGCGATCACCGAGAACGACACCGGCGACAAGTACCTCTACTACGACGGCCGGAACCGCACCGCCGGCTTCGTGCTCGGCACCCTCGGCCTCGCCGCGGCGAGCACGGGCGCCTACCTCTACGTGAAGGCAAGAAGATCCGCGGATTCGGTTCCGAGCGTCGCGCTGCTCCCCGGCGGCGCGTACGTCGGCTGGGCGAGGTCGTTCTGATGAAGGCCTGGGCGTTCTCTCTCCTCGCGCTCGGCGCATGCACCAAGGTCAGCGCGACCTACTGCGACAAGCACCCCGACGATCTCGAGCGCTGCGCCGGCTCCGGTGCATGCGTGTTCGACAGCGACTGCGCGGCGTCCGATCCATCGCTGCCGGTGTGCCTCGATCGAACGAGCTGTGTGCAGTGCGCGCTTCCCGACCGCACGAGCGCGTGCACGGGCACCACGCCGGTGTGCGGCGCTGACAACACGTGCCACGCGTGCGCGAGCCACGACGAGTGCGGCTCGGGCGTGTGCCTCTCCTCGGGCGCGTGCGCCGCGGCCTCCGACATCAGCCACGTCCAGGAGGGCGGCACCGGCGTCGACTGCACGAGCGGCGCACCGTGTGGCTCGCTCGAGGTCGCGCGGCAGGCGGGACGGCCGATCATCAAGGTCACCGGGGCGATCACCGACGACAAGCTCGCCTCGTTCAACGCCGGTAGCTTCCAGATCTTCGCCACCGCGGGCGCCCGCCTCTCGCGATCCACGCCGGGCCCCTTGCTCGAGGTCAAGGGCACCGCGAGCGTCACCATCGCGGACCTACGGCTCACCGGCGCCGCGGGCGATGC
>JANRKM010000085.1:0-4047 GCA_033763475.1 Kofleriaceae bacterium | reverse complement strand
GCGCCGCGCCGAATGTCGCCGCCCATCGTCACGTGGCCGACGTCGCGAACCAGCACGGGGGTCCCCCGTTCCGCTCGAATGACGATGTTCTCGATGTCCTCGACGCGCGTGAGGTAGCCGCGACCACGAACAAAATACTCGCGCTCGGACATCTCGAGCACGCGGGCGCCGACGTCGTTGTTGGAGCGCCGCACCGCCTGAACGACGTCCGAGACCGAGATCCCGAAGTTGCGCAGTCGGACCGGATCGACCGTGACCTGATACTGCTGCTCGTACCCTCCGACGGACGCCACCTCGGCTACGCCGGGGACGCTGGTCAATGCGTAGCGAAGCGAGAAATCTTGCAGGGTGCGGAGCTGCCCGAGGTCGTGCTGGCCGCTCCGATCGACGAGCGCGTACTGGTAAACCCAGCCGATGCCTGTCGCGTCCGGGCCGATGCGGGTGTTCGCATCTGGGGGGAGCCGGCTCCGAACGGTGTTCAGGTACTCGAGCACACGAGAGCGGGCCCAGTAGAGGTCCGTCCCCTCTTCGAAGACGACGTACACGAAGCTCATCCCGAACATCGTCTGGCCGCGCACGTCGACCACGTGCGGTGCGCCGAGCAGCGAGGTGACGAGCGGATAGGTGACCTGATCCTCGACGAGCGTGGGTGAGCGCCCCATCCACTCGGTGAAGACGATGACCTGTGGGTCAGAGAGGTCGGGGATCGCGTCGAGCTTGATGTTGCGCATCGCCGTCACGCCCGCGACCGCGAGCGCAATCGCAGCGAAGAGCACGAGCGCACGATTCTTCGCCGAGGCGTCGATGAGCCAACCGATCACGGCATCACCTCCACGGCCTCGGAATGGCGTTCTTGCAGTCCGCGACCATGCTGCCCATACCGGCGTGCTGCCGCTCGCACGCGCGGCACTGCCGGTACTTGTCGGACTGGCTCTGTTGGTCGAACTCCGTCTCGCACGAAGGGCCCTGGTCGGCCGAACCTCCCTGTGAACCCGCAGCTGGCGCTGGGGCCGCGGCCAGAGATGCCTGGAGGCGACTCTCGGAGTCGAGCATGAAGCTGCCGCGGGTCACCACCCGATCGCCCTCGGCTACGCCGGAGAGCACCTGGACCCGTCCCTCTCGCGAGAGCCCGGTCCGAACCACGCGCGGTTCGAAGCGCTCTGCGCTCGTCGCGACGTACACGTACTCGTGCTCGCCGGTACGGATCACGGCGTCACGTGGTACGAAGAGCCCGGCCGAGGCGGGGATCTCGAACTCGACCTCGCCGAACTGGCCGGGTCGAAGACGCCCCTCGCGATTGGGGACGACGAGGCGCACCCGCGTCGTGCGCGTCGACTCCTCGAGGAGCGGCTCGATGAGGTCCACGCGCCCGCTCAGCGGCTCTGTCGGGGCGTTCGTCGTCGCGAAGCGCGCAGTCATGCCGACGCGCATCGCGTTCAGGTCGCGCTCGTGAACGCTGGCGACAACCCAGACGCTCGAGAGATCGGCGATCTCGTAGAGCACCGTCTCAGGCTCGGCGCGCGAGCCAAGCACCGCGTTGAACCGCGTCACGTAACCAGATGCTGGGGCTCGAACAGCGACAGCACGGATCGGTCTTCCCGTTCGAGTGATCTCCTCAATGTCGGTCGTGCTGAGCCCGAGGAGCTCGAGCGCGCGACGCGCGGCGGGTGCGATGTCGGCTGCACCCGTTGGTGCGGTGCCGTCTCCGCTCCCGGCGCCGCTCCAGCGCGTGGCAGCAAGGAACTCCTCCTGCGCGCGATAGATTTCTGGGCTGTAGATAAACGCGAGCGGTTGGCCTCGGGTCACACGCACGCCTGTCTGGCGAACGGCGACTTGCTCGACGAAGCCGGGCGCCCGTACGCGCGCCTGTGCGAGGCCGGTCTCCGGTGCGCTGATGACGCCTGGGACACGCAAGCGATCACCGACCGTGGTGCTCTCCACGACGCTCGTGGCGAGTCCAACTGCCCGCTGCTTCTCTTCACTTACCGTGACAGGCGTGACGTTCGACGGACTTGGTGCCGATGGCGATGCCGCTTGGGCGGACGAGGGCGCGGGCGCGTTGCGCCGCTCCTCGGGGATCGGCTCGAGGTTCATGTGACAGATCGGGCACTCCCCGGGCTCCGGGGAGCGGATCTGCGGGTGCATCGGGCAGTAGTATCGAGCCTCTTCGTGCGCGGCGTGACCGTCCTGTTTGGGTCCCCAAAAGGTCCATACGGTGTATGCGGCGAGCAACGTGACGAGGCCGAGCAGAGCCCAGCGAACGACCGCCATCGTTCGGAGGGCACGGCGACTCGGCGCCGGTCCGTGCGGCTCTTGATGCCCTTCGTGGCTGGTCTCTGGGGGCTGCGTTGTTTCTCCGGTACTCATGGCGTCGAATCCTCATGCAAGGGCGTTCGAGGGAGCGCCGTTCCGACGGCCCGCTCGAGGCTGGCGACACCGCGCTGAAGGTCGCCGTGCAGCACGACCATCTCCATCTCGAGATCAAGCAGGGAGCGCGCGACGTCGACCCACTCGAGGAGGCTCGCGTTCCCCGTGGAGAAGGCGGCGGTGAGCGCCTCCATCGATCGCGATGTTGCTGGCAGCGCCTGCCCGCGGATGACCGAGAGTTGTGCCTCCAGCGACAAGAGCCTCGCATGGGCCTCGCTTACCTCGGCCTGCGTGTCGAGACCCGCGCTGTCGCGGGCCGCGCGTTCGGCAGCTTCCTCCTCGCCGGCTTGGCGCACGCGATCGCGGCTTGGGCCCCACAGCCACGGGAGCGACATGGATGCGGTCACGCCCACACCAGGGCGCATGGTGGGGTCCTGCCAGTACCCGAGCCCGACCATGAACTCCGGAATTCGTGCCTCCGCCTCGGCTGCCTCGCGTCGAGCGCCGGCCGCTCTCACCCGTGCGTCCGCGGAGAGCGTCGCGCCGCGATTCGCTTCCGCGCGCGCGATCAGATCTTCGACGGAGATGCGTACCGTTTCGGGCGGGGTCTCACGCGGTTCGCCAAGAGCGGCGCCCGGAGGTCGCCTCAGCACCGCGTTGAGCGTCGCGCGCGAGCGCGCGATGTCACCGCCGACGCGTGCCAGTGCTCGCTGCGCCTTCGTGACCTCCACATCGATGCGGGCAGCCTCTGCGAGCCCGGAGCCACCCGTGGTGTAACGAGCGCGGACCGCCTGCCCCATGCGTGCGAGCAGCGCGATCTGGCCCTCTTGCAAGCGCTTCTCCGCAAAGGCCTGCACGTAGTCGGCGAAAGCATTGGCCGCTCGCTCCGCGACGAGCCTCTCCTCGGAGGAAAGCTCGGCGAGCATCGCCTGCGCCTCCTCGGCCATGGCTCGCGCTCGCGCGTCGAGTGAGCCAGCCGCCGGAAACCGTTGGCGCAACTCGACCATGTACATGTCCGCTTCCCCGAGGGCGTAGGGTCGCGCCAGCGGCAGGTTCCAGGCCTCGAAGCCGAGCTCGGCCGGCGGTAGCGAGCCTTCGGCGCGACCGGCGTGGACAAGCGCTCGGGCTCGATGCGCCATCACTGCAAGGGCGGGGCTACGCTCCACAGCCGCGGCGACGACCACGTCGCGCTCGAGTGGACCTGCAAGATCGGCTTCGGCGACAGCGCTTTCTTGCGTCGGGCGCCGGGGGGCTTCCCGAACACGCGCAGTTGCTACCTCGTAGGACCGATCTAGGGTCCGCCGGGTTTGCGTGGAGACACACCCGCTGGCGACGGAGACGAGTGTCGCGACCGCAACAGAGCGCTTGAGGACGCCGCTTCGAGGACGGGAGGGCACGAGCGTCTAGGCAGCACGGGCATCGAGTGTGACAGGGGCGCGCGCGTAAGCGCGTCTAGGGAGCGAAGCCGCGGTACAGAGAGAGCGTCCCGAATACCGTCATCTCCCGGTGGGTCTCTTCGACCGCGCGAAAGCCCGCTTCGGCCATGAACGTCGGCAAGAACCCACGGACGTTGTCGGTGGTCGTCGCAAAGCCGTCGAGCAGTTGAATTACCAGGAACGCCACGCGCATGGCCGGACTCTGGGCCTTGCCCCAGTCGGCGATGTGGACCTCGCCGCCGGG
>JANRKM010000084.1:0-73031 GCA_033763475.1 Kofleriaceae bacterium | reverse complement strand
TGCGACATAGACCGCCAAGGCACCGGCCTGTCGCGGCCGGCGCCGCGCGAGCGATCGGGCACGGGCACGGGCACGGGCACGGGCACGGGAGCAGGGCGCGAGAACCGCCGCGGTGCGGCGTTTCTCAGCGCCCTGCTAGAGGCTTCTTGGAGGCAATGCGTCAGGCCGCGCCGCTACTGACGCGGCGTCGGTAGCTTGTCGAGATCGACCTGCGAGAGCGCGAGCCGGATCAGCTGCGACTTGTTGGCTTTGGTCCAGCCGCGACGCTTGAGCTCGGCGACCTTCGCGTCGAGCTCTTCCAGATCGCGCGTGTACATCGAGATGCAGATCACCTTGTAATGCGTGGGCCGATCCTTCATCGGGTTCGCGGTGCCGGCGCGCGCACGTCGCGGGGATGTCTCCTCTGTGGAGGTGCCGTAGTACTCCTTGCGCAGGATCTCGTCGGCATCGCTCAGCGGGTCGTGGCCCATCAGCTTCTCTTCCTTCATAGGACCTTTCACACGGCCGCGGAGGTGGCCGGCTCGGAATGAAGCGTCGTCTCGGTGTGCGCGTTGCTTGCGAGCACCCAATCGACGACGCGGTTGTAGTCAGCCGCGCCGTGGGAGTTCGGCGCGTATTCGAAGATGGATTTCTTGTGGCTCGGCGCTTCGGCGAGCCGCGTGTTGTGGCGTATTGGCTCGAGGCACTTGTGCTTGAAGTGGCCCTGCAGCGTCTCGAGCACTTCGCGCGCGAGGCGCGTACGACCGTCGTAGAACGTCGGGAGGACCGCGGAGATCCGCACGGCATGCCCGAGATGGCGCTCGACGTCCTTGATCGTGCGGAGCACCTGCTTCACGCCGACCAGTGCGAGGTAGTCGCAGGTGACGGGAATGATGACCTCGTCGACATATGACAGCGCGTTCTGGTTGAGGAGGTTGAGCGAGGGGCCGCAGTCGATGATCACGTAGTCGTAGCGACGCGAGACCGCGGTCTGCGTGAGCCGCTTGGTGAGGGTCTTGCTGCGCGCGTCGGTGTTCTGCCGAGCGAGCCAGATCTCCGCGGCGGCGAGGGTGGAGTCGGAGGTGACGACGTCGAGGTGTTGGCGGACGGGAACACTCGCGTCGCCGGGCTCCACGCCGTCGACGAGCACGTGATAGAGCGACTTCTCACCCGCGACGCCGAGAGAGACGCCGACGTTTCCTTGCGCATCCGTATCGATCAGGAGCACCTCACTCGCGCGCTCTGCGAGGCCGGCCGCGAGGTTGACGGCGGTGGTGGTTTTGCCGGTGCCGCCCTTTTGGTTCAGGATCGCGATCCGACGTGCGCGCTTCTGACGGAATGACTCCGCACCGAGAGACTCCGTGCGACAAGGCAACGAACAAAAGAAGCTCTTCTGACCGGTCGCTGTGACGGCGATCTGAAACACGAAGGCGGGCCGAAACACCTGCCCACACGCGCTGCACGTCTTCTCCATGCCCTTATCGAAGCGGCATCGACGGAGACGGGGCAACTTTTCGGCCCGCCGCGGGCCCCGGCAAGGGCCGATTCCCTCGGATCGTTGACACGAGGGAGCTATAGTTGCTTCGTATGCCTTCGATCGCTCGGCAGGTGGTGGCGACAGGAACGGACGCGGCGAAGATCGCGTCGCGCATCGTCGACGAGCTCGCTGGCCCCGACCTTCGCCTGGCGCTGGTGTTCGCCGACTGGAGGCTCGATCCCGCGGTGATCGCGTCGGCTACGTATCGCGGGCTGCGCGCGCCGGTGGTCGGAGGGGGGACGACGGGGGTGATCGGCCGCAATGTTCCGTGTGAAGAGATCTCAGCCGTCGGCATTGGCTTCTACGGGGACTGGCTACGCGTCGGCATCGGGGTCGCGCCCGAGCTGCCCAAGGCGGCCCTCGCGCGCAGCCGCGATGCGGTCCAGCACGCGGCGACGATGCTGGGGACGCGCGTCGACGCGCTGGACGCCAACAAGCACGTGGGCATCTCGATCATCGATGGTACCTGCGGCCACGAGGAGGCGTTCTGCATCGGGTCCGCCGCGGCAGCGCCCAAGATCCGGTTCGTCGGTGGCTGCACCTCGACGGAGCAGGGCACCGACCGCCGCGCGCTGGTGTGGGTCAACGGCGAGGTGCTCGTCGATGCGGGCGTCGTGCTCGTACTCGCGAGCGAGCTGCCGTTCTACGCGCTGACGTCGGCGCACCTGGTCACGACGGACGTCCGCACCGTCGTGACGGCTGTCTCGGGCAGGATGATCGACGAGCTCGACGGGCGGCCGGCCACGACGCGCCTGCGGGAGCTCGTACGGCAGGTCGGTGACACGCTCGCCGAGCCGTATCCGCAGCACTCACTCGCGCGCTACATCGACGGCTTTCCGTACGTTCGTTCGATCCTGCGCATTGTCGACGAGCGGCTCGGCCTCGCCAGCGCCGTCGAGACCGGGCACGTGTTGCGAGTCATGCGGCCAGGCGACCTGATCGGGGTGACGCAACGTGACCTGGCGATGGCGGCACAGCGCGTTGGTGGCGAGATCGCCGCATTCCTCGCGTTCTCATGTATGGGCCGGCACATCGAGGCCAAGGCTAGATCTCTGGATCGCGAGCTCGCGGGGGTGTTCGCACGCTATCCAACGGTCGGGTTCCAGACTTCTGGCGAGCAATCGGGGATGTTGCTGGTGAACCACTCGTTGACGGGGTTGGCGATCGGTGAGCAGAGGAGCGAGCGATGAGCGGCGACACAGATGACCCACGAATCACCGAGCTCGAAGCCGAGCTCGCCGCCGCCAAGCGCACGATCGATGTCCTGATCGCGCGCCTCGAACGCTCTGGCACCGCGTCACCCACGCAGGCGGAGCTGTTCGATGCCGCCGTTCGCCTCGGCAACGTGCTCGAGGAACGCACGCGCGAGGTCGAAGATGCACGTGCCGAGTTCCGTGCGCTGCGCGCCAACCTCGATCAGATCGTGCGCCAGCGAACGCGTGCGCTCGCCGAATCGGAAGCGCAGCTGCGCACCAAGAACAACGAGCTCGAGCGGCAGTCGAAGATCAAGTCGGACTTTATCTCGATCGCCGCTCACGAGCTGCGCACGCCGCTCACCAGCATTGTCGGCTACCTCGATCTGTTCTCCGAGGGTCGGTTCGGAGACCTGCCGCACATGCTCGAGCGGCCGATCTCCTCGGTCCGCCGCAACGCGCACCGACTCAAGCGGCTCGTCGACGACATGCTCGACGTCTCGCGCATCGAGGCTGGTCGCATGGTGCTGCGGCGCGAGCCCGTCGATCTCGGCGAGGTCGTGCGCGACGTCGTCACCGAGCTCCTGCCGCTGGCCAACGCGCGCCATCAGCAGGTGGAAACGCGCATGGAGCCGGTCGAGCAAATCGATGCCGATCGCGACAAGCTCCACCAGATCGCGGTCAACCTCGTCAGCAACGCCATTCGCTACACGCCCGAAGAGGGGCGCATCACCATCGAGGTCGACGAAGCACCGCGCGAGCGCTATCCCGGTGGCTGGGCGCGGTTGCGCGTGCGCGACAATGGCGTCGGCATCGCGGAGGAAGATCGCCAGCGCATCTTCGATCCGTTCCTGCACGCGCAGCCTGCCAAGCACCACACGAGTGCGGGCCCCGACTCCGCAGGCCTCGGCCTCTACATCGCCCGTGGATTGATCGAGATGCATGGCGGGCTCATCACCGTCGATTCGCAGCCCCAGGTGTTCACGGAGTTCACGGTGCTCCTGCCATTCAAGCATCAGGTGCGGCCGTCCGAGCCGCCGGCCCGCTAGTTCGCCGGTTTCCCGAGAAACGCGAAGCGCCGCCCTCGATGACGAGGCGGCGCTACTGCTCGCGATGCGCTCGCGCGCTTACTTTTTCTTCTTGGCGGGCTTTGCTGCGGGCTTTGCCGGCTTGGCGGCGGGCTTCTTGGCTGCCGGCTTGGCGGCGGCCTTCGCTGCCGGCTTCGCGGGCTTGGCTGCCGGCTTGGCGGGCTTGGCGGGCTTGGCGGGCTTGGCAGCAGCTTTGGCCGCAGGCTTCGCGGTGGGCTTGGCGGCCGCGCCCTTGCCGGCGGGCGCGGGCTTCGCGGCAGCCTTGGCAGCAGGCGCGGACTTGGCGGCGGGCGCGGGCTTGGCAGCGGGCGTGGCCTTGACCGCAGCGGCGGGTGCCGGCGCAGGCTTGGCGGCCGGAGCGGGAGCCTTGCCCTTGGTCTTCTTGGCCTCGGCCTTGAGCTTCTTGTTGCGCTCTTCGGCGGTCTTGGAGGCCTCGTCCATACGGGCCTGCGCGGCCGTACGGGCACGGGCAACCGCGGCCTCGACCTCGGCTTTGCTGCGCACGGAGAGCGGCGCGGCGGCGACCTCGGGCTTCTTGGCGCGCTTCTTCTTCTTGGCCTCGCGCGGGACAGGGATCTCGCTGATGTCCGGCATCCGCGAGGCTAGATCGCCGCGGTTGTGGACCAGGATGCGGGAGCCGCCGTCGCGGAAGATTACCTCGACCTTGTTGTCGGGGAGGAGCTCCGTGACGAAGCCGATATCGAACGCCTTGTGGTGAACGACGTCGCCTTCCTCGTACGCATCGCGAATCGAGTACGGGCGGCAATTCGCGAGGTCGGCGTCGGTGGCGCGGGCCATGGCGTCGTCCCAGGTCGCACGCTTGGGGGCAGACTTCTTGCCCGCTTCGCCGCTGCCGTCCTCGGCACCGTCACCCCGCGGCTTGCGGTACGCGTGTACCTCGCCACAAACCACGCACTGGACGCGGCGAACCTCGTCCTCGTACATGCTGATGATGGTGTGAGTCGTGTCGGCCTTACACCTGGGAGACGGGCAGTACGCCTCGATCTCTCCTCCGACCTCGTCTGCGTCTTCTTCGAAGATGGAATCCATCGATGTCCTCTTCTGGACCGGTAACCCTACTAGTTTTGGGCTAACTAGCCGGAATTCCGGCTAATCCGGAGATCCGGATTGACGCTAGCTTTAGTCAGCCGTCTAACACGGGATGCAGTGACCAAGCAACCTAGCGGCCTTACTAGTGTTATCGATAGAGCAGGATTTCGGCCGGTGAGACGCGTCCTGCTTCTGAATGCCTTGATCTTCGCGGTGTTGGCCGCGGCGGTCGCTCTGGCCTACTACGGCTATAGCTTTGCGAGCGAGGCGTCTTCGCGCGAACGCGAGCTAGCCCTGATGCAGGAGCTCGCGGACGAGAAGGTCGTCAACATCGATTCGATCATCGACGCCGCAGACTCCAAGCTCCTCCGCGAGGTTCATCCAGATCGGCTGGCCGATCTCTCCAGCCTGGTGCGGTCGACCGGTGCCGCGGTGGCGAGCGTGTTCGTCCTCGACGAAGGACTCGAGCTAATCCCGGACGGGTATCACTCGAATCGGCGGGACAACAAGGAGAGTGCCGCGTTTCGCGAGTACTTCCTATCTCGCGTTCTACCCGAGCTACAGCTCGAGAAGCAGCCACTCGGCGTGCGCGGCCACCTGTTCTTCCGGGTCGCGTCGACGCCGGACGCAGCGTCGAGCAGCTGGTACCTGTTCTCGTTCATGCGCCGGCAGTCCGGCGACCGGACATTCTACGTGGTGATCGAGGATAATTTGGCCTACCTCGTCGGCAACCTGTTTCCCCAGTTCTTGCTCGTGGGGCAGGACAGCAAGCGCGCGTATCAGGTCGTCGACGAGCTGGGTGACCTGGTGTTCGGGCAGCAGATCGCCGAGACCAAGGGCGAGCTGATCCGCGAGCGGCAATTCCAGCTGACCGTCGACGGCTGGTGGCTGCGCGTGCGCCAGCGCGACGTCGACGGGGAGAAGGCGCTGAAGCGCAAGAAGCTTGTCGACTCGGTGCTGATCGGCGGCGCGATCACGGTCATCGTCGGCGGGCTCGGCTTCCTCGGGTTCGCGATTCGCCGCGAGCGCCGCCTCAACGAGCTCAAGAGCGAATTCATCTCGAATGTCTCGCACGAGCTGAAGACGCCGCTTTCGATCATCTCGATGTTCGGCGAGATGCTCGCCGAGGGTCGCACGAAGAGTCCCGAGCAGGCGCATGAATACGCCGAGATCATCTGGCGCGAGAGCGTGCGCCTCGGCCGCTTGATCGACAATGTGCTCGACTTTGCAAAGATCGAACGCGGCATGGGGGTGTACGAGTTCGCCGAGACGGACATCGGCGAGGTCGTCGACCGCGCCGTCGAGTTGTCGGGACGGCGCGTGCAAGCGGCGGAGATGCAGCTCTCGGTGGACATCGAACCCGACCTGCCACTCGTCCAGCTCGACGCGAACGCGTTCACGCTCGCGGTGCTCAACCTGATCGACAACGCGATCAAATACGCCGCGGACGGCAAGAAGATCGACCTCTCCCTCAAGCATGCCGGGGATCGCGTGGTACTCGCGCTCCGCGACTACGGTCCCGGGATCGAGGCCGAGGAGCAGGAGAAGATCTTCGAGCGATTTTACCGCGCTCGGTCGATCCGGCTGAAGCCGATACGCGGCTCTGGAATCGGTCTCGCACTGGTCCAACACATCGCCAAGGCCCATGGCGGCGCGGCGACGGTAGCGAGCGAGCCGGGCAAAGGGGCCACGTTCAGCATCTCGCTGCCAACTGATGGTAAAAGCTAGCCGTGGCTGCAGCCGAGGAAGAGGCGACGCGCAAGCGCATCCTCGTGATCGAGCCCGTCGCGCGGCAGCGCGACACGATGGTGGGCTCGACTGGTGGTAAAAGCTAGCCGTGGCGACTGCGGAGGAAGAGCCGACGCGCAAGCGTATCCTCGTGATCGAGGACGAGCCCGACATCGTTCGCGGCCTGCGTGACGCACTGACGTTCGAGGGCTTCGATGTCCAGGCCAAGGGGACGGGCGCCGAGGGCCTCGCCGCGGCTATGGAGTGGGCGCCGGACTGCGTGCTCCTCGACCTGATGCTCCCCGACGACAACGGCTACCGCGTTTGCGAGACGCTGCGGCAGCGCGACGAGACGGTGCCGATCATCATTCTGACGGCGAAGGCGCAGGAGACCGACAAGATCCGCGGCCTCGACGCCGGCGCCGACGACTACGTCACCAAGCCGTTCTCCGTCGCCGAGCTGATCGCGCGCATCAATGCGATCTTCCGGCGTCAGGCGCGCATGGTCTCGCACTCCGACGAGACCTTCACCATCGGCAGCTGGACGATCAACGCGCGCAAGCACACGATGGCCAAGGGCCGCACGAGCAAGCGCCTCACGTTCTACGAGCTCGAGGTCCTGAAGCTGTTGCGCGAGCGCTCCGAGGAGACGGTGTCGCGCGACGAGCTGCTCGAGAAAGTCTGGGGCATCCAGGCTTCGCCGACGAGCCGCACCGTCGACAACTTCATCGTGAAGCTGCGCCGCAAGCTCGAAGAAGATCAGAAGAGCCCGCGCCACATCCTCACGGTCTACGGTCTCGGCTACAAGCTCGTCCCCTGACGATCAGTCGTCGTCCAGGTGGCCGGTGAGCTTGAGCTTGTTCTTGGCCGCCTTGGCGAGCTTGCTGCGCGGGCGCTCGTCGATGATCCCCTGCAGCAGCTCGGCGCCGAGCTCTTCGTTCGAAGCGTCGCCCGATTCGAGGAGCCGGAAGCCGAGGGCGTACAGGGCCTCGTCGGAGAGGTCCTTCTCGCGCGCGAGCTGCCTGGCGACCGGGTAGCCCTTCGCGGCGAGCCGCGAGAACTGCTCGAACACCGGGTCATCGGCGCGCGAGGTGCGGATGAGCCCTTCACCCGCAGCCTCGAGGGAGAGCAGGGCGAGGAAGAAGCGTTGCTCGTCGTCGATGGCAGTGTCGATGTCGGCGCGCGAGCGGAGCAGCGGCTTCAGGCTGCCGAACGCCTCGACGCTCTTGCCCTGCTTGCGCAGGCGCTTCGCGCGCTCGAACAGGAGCTCGACGTGTTTGGCCGGGGCGACGTCGGCGATCAACTCCGCGAGCACGCGCTCGAGGACGATCTTGTCGGCCGTCGCTTTGCCCTTGAAGTGAAGATCCACGTACTCGCGCACGCGCTCGACCAGCTCCTCGATGGCCTGGTTCGAGATGTTGCCGCGGTGCGAGCGCAGCACGCCGGCGTAGCGCCGCGCGACCTGCTCGTCGGTGGTCGCGAGCAGTGCGCGGGTGACAGGAAGCACGGCCTCGGGGGCCTTGGCGAGGCCACGCGCGGCAGCGTCGCGGGCCGTCGGCTCGTCGCCGGCGATCGCCTCGACGAGCGCCTTCACCGCGGAGGCGCCGCCGCCCGCGGGAATGCGCTCCATCGCGAGCTTCTGCGCGGCGACGTTCTTGGACTTCGCGAGGCCTGCGAACGCCTTCGCGAGCGACTCGGGGATGCGCGCACCGCGCAGCGTATCGACGGCCGACTGCGCGACCGCGAGGTCATCACCATCGGCGAAGTCGATCAGCGCCTCGATCACCTTCTCGGTGCCGCGTGCCTCCGACGTCGCGACGATGCGCCGCAGACCTGCGATCGCGGCGAGGCGAATCGGGCGCGGCTCGTCGGGGGCGGCGTACTTGAGCAGCAGCGACTGCGTGGAAGGCCGCGCGAGGTACCCGATCAAGCGCAGCAGGCTTCCTAGCTCGGCGACGCCGCGCGCCACCTCGGGATCGCGCAGCGGATCCGGCGCCTGACTGTTCGTGCCACTGCCGTTGGTCGGCGCGGCCTTCTTGGCCTTTGCTTTCTTCGCATCCTTGGCAGCTTCCTTCGCTGCCTCGGCGGCCGCCTTCTGGGCGCGCGCCCACGCCTTGCCGAGCTCGCGGTTCGCTTCGCTCGCGCGCTCGACCGCCGCCTTCTCGACCTGGTTGGCGAGTTTCTCGTTGCCGCCGTCGAGCTCGGCGCGCACGAGCTGCAGCGCTTGTTCCCCGAACTCGTTGTCGGGCAGCTGGTCGAGGACCGCGTCCACGGCTGGCTGCGTTCCGCGCCGCAGCAGCAGCTGCGCCATCACGCGACGCGCCGAGACCGGGCCCATCGCGATCTCTTTGCGGAGCGTCGTCTCGGCGGCGGCGCCTTGCTGTGCGAGCACCTGCGCCGCGCGCTCCGCCAGCACCTCGTCACCGGAGTGCAGGAGCGGCACCAGCTTGGCCGCGATGCCCGTCGCCCCCATGTCGGCAAGCCCCTCGAGCGCGATCTTGCGAACCATGCCGTCCGTGTCGGAGAGGCGGCCGGTCAGCGCCGACTCGACCGACTTGTCGCCCTTACCAACCGCGGCCAGCACGGTCGCCGCCGCCGCGCGCAGATCCACTCGCTCCGAGTCGAGCAGGTCGATGATCGCTCCGCCTAGATTCCTGGCCATGGTGGTCCTCTTAGCGAGGGAACCTACCGCATCCGCGCGCGCCGCTGGGAGGTCGAACAGCGGGCCTAAGGACGGCCTGCGAGGGCTACCGAGGCGTCGCATGGCCAGGGAAGCCGGGATCGCAGGCCCCCGATGGTGGACGAGGTCGGCGCCGAGCTCGGGCGCCGCGTCTCGGAGCGCCTGCGCTCTGCGGCAAGCCCGCTCGAGACGCCGGAGGCGAGGCTGACGAGGCATCGCGGCTTCGAGGTCGCGCAACCGGCGACGGTCGAGCGAGGAGGACCGCGCGTATCAGAGTCCCAGGGCGACGAGCCAGAGCGCCAGGCCCGCGAGCGCGGTGCCGCCGCCGATGGCGGCTGGGCGACGCACGAAGCGCTGGTGCGCGTCGAGGCCGCGGCGGACGAGGTACGCGAGACCACCGAGCCACGTGCCGATACCGAGGAGCGCGAGGGCGGCAGCCGCGCGACTGAGCCGGGGATCGTGGGCGAGGCGCTCGACGTGGAACGGCTTGCGGGAGGCGGCGTCCGGGCCACCGGAAGCGGCGCCCGCGGGATCACGCGATGACAGCTCGGCGATCTGGGCGTTGGCGGCGGCGAGATCGTCGGCGTGCGGCGTCCACAGCGTGCGCGTCGCGAGGGAGGCAGAGCGCACCGCGCGCCAGGCGGAGAGGGCATGCGGATGGCTGCGGGTGGCGAGGTCGGTGAGGCGCGCGTAGGCGTCGTCGACGTGGGGCGCGAGCGGAAGGTACCAGCGCGCGGCGCGCTCCCAGTTGGCGATGGCCTCGTCGAGACGCCCGGCAGCGGCCGCCTCATCGCCGTCGGCGAGCGCCAAGCGCCCCGCGAACACGACGCGGCCCGCGATGGCGGCGAGCGCTGTTACCGTGATCGCGAGCGCGAGCAGCGTGCGACGCTTCACACGAAGTCTCGACGGTGGAACAGATAGGCGGCGAGGGCGAGCAGGGCGACGATCCAGCCGAGGCCGTGAAGGCTGGCCAAGCCGACGTAGCCCCAAGAGACGAAATCGGCGTGGACGCTGACGTGCTCGCCATCGACGGTGCGGCCGGAGACGGCGAACAGGTGGAGGTCGGGGACGATCTCGAGCGCGACACGCGTGACGCCCTTGATCCACGGCGACGCATCGCGCGCGGCAGCCTCGACGTCGGGGGTGAGCCGGCCGATGACCCACATGGCAAGCGCGAAGATGCCCGACATGAACGGGGTCGAGAACGACGAGAAGAAGATCGCGATCGCGGCAACGGTGAGCACCTCGAACCACGCGAGCACGACCGCCTTGGCGACGTTGGAGGAGGCACCGCCACCGATCGCGAGCATCGCGATCGCGAACACGGCGACGAGCACGGTGAGCACCAGCGCCATACCGAGGTACTTACCGAGCACGAACTCCCAGCGCTCGATGGGCTTGCTCACGATCGAATGGATCGTGCGCCGCTGCACCTCGGTGTAGAGGAGGAACACGCCGAGGAAGATCGCGGTGAGCGAGCCGAACAACGAGATGCCCGCGAGACCGACATCACGGGCGACGCGTGCTTCCTCGTTAGCGACCATCTCGCCGAGCACGAGCGCGAGGAGGTTCGCGCCGACGACGAGTACGAGGATGCCGTACAGCACGCGGATGCGTGCGGCCTCGCGGAACGTGTTGAGCGCGACGGCCCAGATCCGGCCGATCACGAGCGCGCCTCCGCGGGGGCGTCGGCCGCGGCGACCTGACGCAAGAAGAGGTCTTCGAGCGTTTCGTGGCGCGGCGTGACTTCGACCACCCTGGCGCCAGCGGCGTGCGCGCGCGCGAGCCAGGCATCGACGTCGGCGTCGGCAGGCAACATCAGCGAGAGCTCGTCCTGCGTGCGGTTCACCTTGCTCGCACCATCGACGAGCGCCGCGGTGTCGACCCCGGCGGGGAGCCGTACCGTGACGTCGACGCCGAGCGTGGTGCGCTTGACGAGCTCGGCGGGCCGGCCACTCGCCTGCAGCTGACCGCGCGCGACGATCGCGACGCGATCGGTGATCGCCTCGACGTCCGACAAGATGTGCGTCGAGAAGAAGACCGTCTTGCCGCGCGTGCGCAGCTCGAGGATCAGGTCGCGGACCTCTTTGCGTCCGATCGGATCGAGGCCACTCATCGGCTCGTCGAGCACGACCAGCTCGGGGTCGTTCATCAGCGCCTGCGCGAGGCCAGCGCGCTGGAGCATGCCCTTGCTGTACTTCTTCAAGTTCTGCGTGCGCGCACGCCCGAGGCCGACGCGCTCGATCAGCTCGTCCGCGCGCTTCTTGCGGACCGCCGCCGCGAGGCCGAACAGGCGGCCCGCGAGATCGAGGAGCTCGCCGACCGTGAGGTAGTCGTAGAAGTACGGCGACTCGGGCAAGAACCCGACCTTGGTGCGCGCGACCCGGCTCGGGATGGACTCACCGAGCAGCTTCGCGGAGCCGCTGGTCGGGCGAATGAGCCCCATCAGCGTGCGGATCGTCGTGGTCTTGCCGGCGCCGTTGGGCCCGACGAAGCCAAAGATGTGCCCGCGCTCGACGGAGAATGTTACCCCGCGCAGCGCTTCTACCTTTTTGCGTGCGAACGGCGTGCGGTAGGTCTTCCGCAGCTCGCGTACATCGATCGCCAGGTCGGGCAAAGCCGCCGCAGGATAGCGCGGGTCGGTCAGCGCATCGAGTACTGGAACGTCACCGCGCTACAGGCCGGAACGGGCGTGCCGTTGACCGCGTACGGGCGGTACGTCCATTCCCGGACCTTCGCCAGCAAGACGGCATCATAGGCCGGGTATTTGGTGGTGCCGAGGATCTGCGCCGAGGCCACGCGCCCCGCGGTGTCGAGGCACAGCTTGACGGTCCCGGTGATGCGATCACGGCCATCGCGCTGCATCTCTGTCTTCACCGTCGCGGGCGGGTGGATCTGCGTGTCTCCCCCCGTGCGAAGTCCACCCATCACGTTGGGCGGCAGCACCACGCTCTGCTTCCTGGGCTCGGTGCTGCACACGGCCGAGCAACCGTCCCCGGCCGTGCGGTTGCCGTCGTCGCAGGTCTCGCCGGTCTCGACGAGCGCGTTGCCGCACATCGCCGCGGCCGGCGTGCTTCCGCCGCCGCCCGTGCAGTCCTGTCCCGGGGGACATTCATCGTCGCTCGGGATCCCGGTGCCGATGCCGGTCTTGGTGCCTTTACCCCCACCTTCGCCCTCGCCGTTACCGTCCTCCTCGGCCGCCAGACGAGTCGCCGTGTCAGGGGCATCCTTCTTCTCCGGCGGCGCGAGCTGGGTCAGTTCTTTGACGATCTTGCGCTGCACCTTCTTCTTGGGGGCCAGCTTGGGCGCCTCGCCCGCCTTCGCGTGCCCGCCCTCGGAAAGCAGCCCCGGCGGCGACATCACCCCGAGGCCGATCGAGCCACTGCGGTCGCTATCGAGGCGGTCGAGCCGCCAGACACCGGATGCGATCATGCCCACGCCGATGCCAGCATGAGCGACCAGAGAAACCGTGATGAGCCAACGTCGCGACATCTCGGCCACAACGCGCCGGTCTGCGAGCAGATCTGAGAGCCAGACTCGCAGCTACTGACGCGTGGCGACTCGGCGTATCGTGCGTGTCGCAGTGGTCGGGTCGCTCGTCGTCTTTTGCTTGACGTATCTCGTGATCGCGAGCCGTCAGCTACGGTGGATCGGCCTCGATCGTCCCGCGGGAGCCGTGGTCGGTGCGGTCGCGATGGTCGTCGTGGGTGGCCTGCCGATGGAGCGCGCGCTCGCCGCGATCGATCTCCACGTCGTGATCCTGCTATTCGGCGTGCTGCTCATCGCCGCCTACCTGGCCGAGGCCCGATTCTTCCGCCTCACCGCGTACCTCGTGCTGACCCGCGCGAAGTCGGCGCGCTCGCTGTTATTCGGCCTCACGTTTGTCGTCGGCGCACTCTCGGCGCTGCTCCTCAACGACACGGTGTGCGTGCTGCTCACGCCACTCGTGGTCGCGGTCGTCGTCGAGGCGCGCCTGCCGGCGCTGCCCTATCTCCTCGCACTCGCGTCCGCGGCCAACGTCGGCGGTGTCGTCAGCTTCTCGGGCAACCCGCAGAACATGATCGTCGGGGCGGCGGCGCATGGCACGATCGGCTACGCGCAGTACCTCGCGTTCACGCTGCCCGCCGGCCTTGCGTGTCTCGCGGCCAATGCCGCCGTGCTCGCGTGGATGTTCCGCCACGAGCTACCGGTGGGACCGCTCGCCGACCGCTCCCCTCCGAAGCCCGCGATCGATCGCGTGCTCGCGACCAAGGGCCTGCTCGCGCTCGCCGCGTTTGCGATCCTCGCCGCGGCGGGCGTCTCGCTCGCCGGTGCCGCGATGTGTGCGGCCGCGGGCCTGATGGTCATCGCGCGCACGCCCCCGAAGGTAGCCTTCGCGCAGGTCGACTGGCAGCTGCTCGTATTCTTTGCCGGCCTGTTCATCGTCGTCGCGGGCGTCGCTCACGCCGGCGTCCTCGACGAGCTGTTCGAGGTGGTCGCGCCGACCATCGCGCGCGGCGACCTGTTGGCAGACATCGCGTTCATCGCGCTGGTCGTCGTCGCGTCGAACGTGGTGTCCAACGTCCCCCTCGTGCTCGTCGCGGTCGGGTGGGTGCCCCAGATGCACGACCCGACGTGGGGCTACGTCATGCTCGCCGCGTCCTCGACGCTTGCCGGCAACCTGACGCTGTTCGGCAGCGTCGCCAACATCATCGTGATGGAGGGCGCGGGGCCGCGCGGCGAGATCGGGTTCTGGCAGTTCTTGCGCTACGGCTCCGTGCTGACCATCGTCGACCTCACCGTCGCGTTCGCGATCCTCTACGGCGAGCGTGCGCTCGGCGTGCTGGGCTGGCTCGGCGTGACGTGAGCTTCTAGACTAGTAGAGGCGGTGCAGGTGCGTGCCGCGGTAGTAGTGCCCGAGGATCTTGTCGTGCGCCTTGCCGGCGCTCGCCATCCCGATCGCGCCCATCTGGCACATGCCGACGCCGTGACCGAAGCCTGCGCCGCGGAACACGAACACGTCGCCCTCGCGCTTCACCTCGAACAGCGTCGACTTGAGGCCACCGAGCAACCGCCGGATCTTGAGGTCTCCGCCGACGTCGATCGAGCCCTTGTCGCCCTTCAGCGTGATCGTGCGGATGCGGCCGGAGGTGCCGCGCAGCTTGGGCACGAGTGCGGTGAGGCGGCCGACTTCGGGATAGTCGATGGCGATGCGCGCGGACAGATCGTCGGCGCGCAGGCGCTCGGTCCAGCGGAACCGCCCCTTGCCGAGCTTGTGCTGGTTGCACCACGCGTCCTCGTGACCATCGAGAAAGGCATCGAGGCTGCCCTCGGTGATGCGGGTCATGCCGCCCCTCGCATCGTCGTCGCGGCCGCGCAGCGACGGATCGGGCTCGCCACCCCAGATCACGTCGTTGTCCTCCGTGTGCCCGCCACACGACGCGCTGTAGCGGATGTCGACGAGGCCACCACCATTGCGCAGCAGCACCACGCCACGCGTCTTCTCGACAGCGCGCGTCGCCCGCGGATGCTCCTTACCTGCGCCCGCGTACACCTGGCACTGCTGCGTCGAGCACAGAAGAAATGGATCCGTGAGATTGCGGCGCCCGATCTTCTGCAAGAGCTCCGTGCGTGCGGCGATCGCCTGCGCCTCGAGTGCGGCATCGGGGGCATCGGGATACATCTCCGCGGGCACGAGGCCGGCGAGCAGCTTGTCCTCGGCGACCGCGTTGGCGACGAGCAGCGAGCCTTCGCGATCGAGCGTGACGTACACGGAGCCCCAATAGCGGCGATCTTCGATGCCCGTGGTGAGCTGGCTGCCGCCGGTCCCGGTCGGGACGTCCGCGACCGTTAGTGTCTCCGTGGAGCGCGCGGGGGTGAACCACAGTACCGACGGGTTCTTGATGACGGTGCTGCCACTCCTCGCGACGATCGTTCCTGCGGGGCGGCGCACGAGCTCCTGATGCAGCGACGTCGGCACGCCATACCGCTTGCCGTGTTCTGCAGCGCGCGCGGCGCCCTTGCCCGACGGTACCGGGTCGATCGCGATGCGCACCTCGCGCGTGTCGATCACCTCGCCGTCGACGCCGAACACGGTCCCGATCTCGAACGACCGCGGCTCGAACCCGCGATCCTTCCACCGCGCGAGGGCCGCGGCGATGCCCGCCTGGTCATCCGGCTGGAGAGTCTCGACGATCGTCCACTCGTGGATCACGGCGGGCTTGGTCGCCTCGGCGGTGATCGTCCATGCTTCGCCACCATCGGTCTCGATCGCGGAGCCGCCCTGACCGTCGGGGCGCACCACGATGCCGCCCTTGGCGCGCAGCCGGACGTCCTTGCGCTTGCTCATGATCTCGACGGTGATGAGCGGCACGCCGCTGTCGGTGAACGACATCCGCGTCGAATATAGAATTCGTAGCTTGTCGGTCGCCGAGGTCTCGTCGGCCCAGGCGACGCGCATGGCGCCGAACCCCGCTGCGAACGCGACGACAAACCACCAGGTCACCGAGGCCAGCGCGCGGAGCATGCCTCTAGGTAGGCAGCCGTCGCCGATGCGAGCAACTAAACGGCGGTCGCGACGATGTGGCGGAGGTTCAGGAAGTTGATCACGAAGTGCGCCGCGATCGGGGCACCCAGGTTGCCGGTGTACTGCGCAACCGCGCCAAACCCCACGCCGAGCACCAGCGCGGACACGGTCCAGGGCAGAAACCGCCGCTTGGGGCCCACGTGAAGGAGGGCAAAGATCAAGCCCTGGACCCACAGCCCGAGCCACGGCATCAGCGCCCCGCGGAACAGCAGCTCCTCGCCGATCGAGCTCGCCAGGGCGAGGATGACGATCTCCTTCCCCGTCAGTGGCCCCAGGAGATCCCGAAAGCTCGCGTGGAGATCCTTGGCCCATTGGAACCGGCGGGTCGCCAACCGGGTCAGACCCACGACTACGAGGCCGATCAACACCCCGAGGGCTGGTCCCGCCGCCAGCCACCACATCGCGGCCTCGCCGACCCGATACACGTCCGGGTTACCGCGGCCCGCGGCGATCAGCACCGCGACGATCGCCATCCCGCCGTACAGCCCGATCACCATACTCGCCCGCGAAAGCGGCGGAGCCGGGCTCGGAGTACTACGCGACGAAAACGACATGCCCGTCGGCCTACTATGCCGTAAGCGGAGCCTGGTTCGGCGGAAGCTGCACCCGCGAACGGTCCACGATTCACTTGACCGCACACCGTAAACCCCATAGAAAGTGTGGCACCTGACAATTGAATGCGCGGATGGCGGAATTGGTAGACGCGCTAGCTTGAGGTGCTAGTGGGTAACACCGTGGGGGTTCGAGTCCCCCTTCGCGCACGAAACGAGTCGAGGCTGTCTAACAGACAGCCTCTTCTCGTTTTCGGGCGCCCCGTGGGAGCGAGGCTAGTGCGTTGCGGGGCCAGTGTGCGCAGGTCTTAGTTCGGCGGACTCAGAAGAAGAACCCGCCATTGACCTCGACACACTCGCCGGTGAAGTAGTCGCAGTCGATGATGAACCGGATCGCCGAATCGATCTCCTTGGGCTCGCCAATCCGCCCCAGCGGAATGCGCGAGACATAGTCGGCGAGCACCGCAGGGTCGACCAGCTCCTCGGATAGGATCGGAGTGCGAATCAGCCCTGGCGAGACCGCGGCGACGCGGATCCCATAGCGCGCGAGCTCGCGAGCCCACGTCCGTGTCGCCGCAACCACGGCCGACTTGGCCGCCGAATAGTTCGACTGGCCGAGGTTGCCGTGGCGCGAGATCGACGCGATGTTGATGATCACGCCGGGCGAGGTCTTGCTGAGGACCATCTGCGCAGCGACCTCGCGGACCATCAGGAACGATCCTGTAAGGTCCACGTCGATAACCTTCTTCCACTGCGCGAGACTGAGCTTGCGTCCGTCGGGATGAACCAGCAAGCCGTCGCGATACATGCCGGCGCTGTTGACGAGTCCGTTGACGGCGCCGTGCTCGCTGACGGCCTTCTTCACGACGTTAATCACGTCCTGTTCCACGCTCACGTCCGCGGGATGGACCGAAATGCGCCCACCGGAGCCGGAGATCGAGGTGCGCAGCGTCTCGAGTCCCTCGCGGTCGATGTCGACCGCGATCACGGTCGCACCCTCGCGGGCCAAGCAGGCGGCCGCGCTCGCGCCGAGCCCGCTTGCGGCACCCGTCACGATGATCTTCAGGTCGCGGATCTGCATGACGTGTCCTCTCTTCGCTGGATGAGGCGGCGTTCGACTGACAAGCCCAACACGCAGATCGTCGTCAGGCGAAGTAGGACCGTAACTCGCCGCGTCGGCGCACGTCGAGCGTCGAGCAGTGGAAGCTGCCACCATGCTTGTAGCAGTTGCGATACGCGACCGGGATCGGCGTGAACCCCCAGTCCTTCAAGAACCGGATGAACGGCTCTTCCTGCTTCTCGACGATGATGCGCTTCTCGTCGAGGCTGAGCGTGTTCATCACGAGCCACTCGAAGCCCCGGAATGATGGCAGGTCGCGCGGGTACGTCGTCCGTGGACACTCGCGGATGTCCCAGCCCGACTTCTTGAAGATCTCCGGCAGGTGCTTGGCCGGACGATCCGGGTTTACGAGCAGCTTACCCGGCGCCAGCGGCATGAACGTGGCGTCGATGTGGACGGCACGATCGTCCTCGAACTCGATCTGGTGGACGCGATACGTCGGCCCGAGGTGACGGCGCAGCCATTCGATGCCGAACTCGTTCGTCGTGTGGCTCCGCTGAAAAAAGATGTCCCGGCCGCAGCGCACGATGTCGGCCGCATCCCACACCGGCTCGAACTCCGTCGTGATCCACTCCCAGTCCTTGCCCATCTTCGGCGACGACCGATACAGCTCGTCGGTCATTTCTGGCTTGGGGGCCTGTGTCCACTTCGCGCCGTGGGCGAAGTACGTCTTCATCAGCGTGCGGAACGCGCGGAACTCGAAGTAGCGCGAACGCCACGACATCGGCGCCTCGATCAGCTCGTTGCCGATCGCGGTGACCACGTCGCGCGGGTTGTACTGGCCGAACCCGCCGGGCGAGTAGAAATCGGGCGTCGAGTACGCGACCGTATGATCGACCAGGTCCGGCCTCCGCACGGTCACGCCCTCGCTCTCGAGCACCCGCACGAACTCGGCGAGCTCGGCGCGCGCGGGGATGAACTGCTCCTCGGTGAACGGCTGCCCCGCATTCCGGAGGTGGTACTCCTTGATGGTCTCGCGGTGTTCGTGCGGGATCATGGCTTCGAAGCCAGGCTCCCACTGGGTCACGACGGTCCCTTCGACGTGTCCGACGATGACTTCCTCGAGAGGGTCCCACTCGTTGTGACAGCTGACGGTCCAGGCGCTAGCGGCCTGTGACGAGGATGAAGAGTTCGCGGACATCAGCATGGCCTCACTTTCGATCGATGATCCAGGTCGCGGTCTCGACGCCATTCGCGAGACCAATTGGTTGGTCGCCGAGGTCGCTGATCACCGAGCCCGCGACCACGCGGGACAGGACGCCCTCGGCTTGGGTGCCGTTCCAGACGTACGGCGTGAGCTCGCAGTTGAGCTCGTGCGTACCGACTTCGCCGCGGCCATCGCTCGCGATACGCACGGCCGGGAACGCCTGGCGCTCCGGCAACGCGAGGGCTTGGACAATCCAGTTCTGCGCGACGCCCTTGTGGATCGCCTGCGTCCACGCGTCGTCGGTGAGGTCGCGGCCGATATGAATATTCTGGCCGCCACTGCCACCTGCCGGCTTGATCACCAGCTGCTCGCGGTGCGCGGCGACGAACGGCAAGAGATCGACCTCCGTCCCGCCGAGGCTGGTTTTGCGCTCGCCCAGCACGCGCGTCCACGGGATGTGACGCGCGAGCGCCTCGTTCACCTCGGGTGGAAACAGCTCGCGGTGCTCGGGGCTGCTCAGCAGCTCGAACGTGGCCTTGTAGCTAGCGAGCAGGCCACGTGAGACGCCACCGAAAACGTCGACCGCGCCGTCGGCGACCGCCTTCAAGATCTTCACGAGCCGCTTGCGCGCATTGATGAGCAGGTCCCAGTTGGGGAACGCGATGACGTCGACCTGGATCCCGTTCGCCGTCAACTTGCCGTTGCGGTAGTCAAGCTCCTCGGGGTCCACGTAGAGGACCGGGGCCCCTCTCGCGGAGCAGTACATCAGGGGGCGAAAGTGAGACGCTCGACGAGGTGAGCGCCACAGGGCCTTATCGACGATCGCGGTGCAAGGCGTGCGACCGTCGCGGCTGCGGGCATTCAAGGCGGAGTGCAGCCGCTCGTAGAGATCGACCGAGCGCACCCGAAATCGCTTCTCGAACTCGCTCGAGATCGGCAGCCGCGCGAACGATCGCTCGAGCTCGTACTGGAACGCCGCCGACAGCGGCTGCGCGTTGAACTCGATAAACTTCACGCAGCCGTCATTCGCCATGTGCCCATCGATACGGCCGAGGATCGACGGCTTGCCGATCGTACGATCGAGCTCGAGCAGCGGCTCCAGGTAGGCCGGTATCTTGATCGCCCGGCGCAACGACTCGTCGGTGGCTAGCCGGTCGGTCGCGATCATGACTCCGCGAAGCACCAGTGCGACCGAGGCCTTCACGCTCGCGTAGGTCGCCTCGTCGACCATCCGCGGGCGAAGCACGAATGCGGACATCGGGGCCTCCTCGACCCAGTGGCGAAGGACCGTGTCGCGGTGCTCCGGCCACCAGCTCGCGGGCTCGAACCTGCCGCTGAGAAGCTCGTCGTAGTGCGCGATGGCGTCAGCGACCAGAGGCGTAGTCATCGGCTCGGCTCCATAGGTTGTTGATCTCGATATGGCCGGCCGATCGGGAAGTTCCCGCCGGCTGGCGCACGGTTGGCAAGCGGGACACCAAGCCCGCGTGTCTCGCCCACATCGATACGGTATGGACCGACATGCGCACGCTGAGCCTGCGCCAGAAGATGGGCGCGTCGACACACGTGGCGCTCGCCCGGACCACTCGTTCTAGGTGCTCGATCATCGCCAGATGTCTTCGAGCAAGGCGTAGAGCACCGCGACGTGTGGGGGGAAGAGCATGGACCCGTGGGTGCCTGGGGACGTGTAGACCGCCAGGTTGGGCGCGTAGCGGCGCCATCCATCGCTCCGCTGGGCTTGTCGTTCTCCATCCGCCGCGTTGACCAGCACGATCCGCTCGTTCGTCGGTGCAGGCGCGTAGCTGTGCATCGCGCGCAGGTGCGCCTCGGTTACGCGGAAGTAGCGCGCCAGCGAGGCATCGTCGGCTCCCGGTTGCCCGGACTCGCGGGCGCGCTCCGCGACCCACGCGAGTGCTTCCTCTGTCGACCGCGCGGCCAGCTCGTCGTCGGACAGCGCGATCCCGAACCACCCCGCGACCTCGCGTAGCGCCTCCAGCGCCACATCCCCGGGCGAATCCGGGCGAGGCGACGGCGCCAGTGTGTCTAGCATCGTCGTCGACGCGACCTCGACCCCCGCGGCGACGAGCTGACGTCGCAGCTCGTACGCGACCATCCCGCCGAACGACCAGCCGAGCAAGTGCACGGGATCCGCGCCCCGGCACTCGACGAGCTCACGAGCGTAGTGCGCTGCCATCTCGGGCAGGGACGTGAACGGAAGCTCGTCCCCGAACAACCCACGCGCTTCGATGCCATCGAAGCCCCGCGCGTGACCGCCCTGCGCGCTGATCGCTAGAAATGCATCGATGGTCCCACCGATCGGATGCAGGCAGACGACGGAGGGCCTTCCCCTGACCACCGCGCGTAGCGGCACCAGACACCGCGCCTGCGCCGTGGGGCCAAGCTCGGGAGCGAGCGCCTCGATGGTCCGGGCTTGAAACAGCGCCACGAGAGGTATCGCCACCCCGAAGCGCTCGCGCACCTTGGCCACGGCCTGCACCGCGAGCAGAGAGTGACCACCGAGCTCGAAGAAGTCATCTCGGATTCCCACCCGCTCGAGCCGGAGGATCTGGGACCAGATCTCCACGAGCGCACGCTCGGTCGGGGTCCGCGGCGCCACATAGGCCCGCGCCGCAGACGCCGCCTGGTCGGGCGCGGGCAGCGCCTTGCGATCCAGCTTGCCGTTGGGCGTCACCGGCATCGCGTCGAGCACGAGAAACGCCGATGGCACCATGTACTCGGGCAGGGACGCCGCGACGTGTGCTCGCAGCGCCTCGATGTCGAGGGTGGCCGCGCCCGCGCGCGCCACCACATACGCCACCAGCCGTTTGTCGCCGGGCACGTCCTCGCGCGCCAGTACCGCCACCTCGTCGACCGTCGCGTGCTCCGCGATCGCCGCTTCGATCTCGCCGAGCTCGATCCGGAACCCGCGCACCTTCACCTGGTGATCGATGCGCCCCAGGTACTCGATCGTCCCATCGGCCTGCCAGCGGGCCAGATCGCCGGTGCGATAGAGGCGCCCCGCGCCGAACGGGTTCGCGATGAACTTCTCGGCGGTCAGCTCGGGCCGATTCAAGTAGCCGCGGCCGACGCCCACGCCGCCGATCCACAGCTCGCCGGCCACTCCCACCGGCACCGGCTGCCCGCTCGCGGCCACGATGTAGATCTGGATGTTCGCGATCGGCTGGCCGATCGGCACCACCCGCACGCCCGCGCGCGCCGTCCAGTGCGTCACGTCGATCGCGGCTTCGGTCGGCCCGTACAAGTTGAATAGCCCGGCGCGCGGGAGGCGCGCGAAGCACCGCTCGAGGTGCGCGGGCGCGAGCGCCTCGCCGCTGGTGACGACGCGGCGCAGGCTCGTGCAGGCCTCGACGCCGTCCGCCTCCAGGAACACCGCCAGCATCGACGGCACGAAGTGCAGAGTGGTGATCCGGTGGGCGCGGATGACCTCGACGAGGTACGCCGGATCCTTGTGGCCCTCGGGTCGCGCCACGACCAGGCGCGCGCCGACCTGCAGCGGCCAGAAGAACTCCCAGACCGAGACGTCGAACGAGAACGGCGTCTTTTGCAGCACCGCGTCCGTCGCGTCCAGGCCGTACGCGTCCTGCATCCACACCAGCCGGTTGACGACCGCGCCGTGCTCGTTCATCGCCCCCTTGGGCCGCCCCGTCGAGCCCGAGGTGAAGATCACGTACGCCAGATCGCGCGGCCCCGCGGTCCGCCCGAGCCGCGCCGTGCTCGCGGTCGCGATCGCGTCGGCGTCGGCATCCAGCCGCACCACGCGCGCGTGGTGCGCCGGCACCGCGCCGGCGAGGTGTGCCTGCGTCAGCAGTACCGGCACCGCCGCGTCCTCGAGCATGAACGCGAGCCGCTCGGCCGGATAGGTCGGATCCAGCGGCACGTACGCGCCACCCGCCTTGAGCACGCCGTACAGCGCGATCACCAGCTCGAGTGACCGCTCGGCGCACACGCCCACGCGCACGTCGGGCCCGACGCCCAGCGAGCGCAGGTGATGCGCGAGCTGGTTCGCGCGCCGGTCGAGCTCGCGGTAGGTCAGCTGGGTGCCGTCGAACTCTACGGCCACCGCGTCCGGCGTCCGGTCCACCTGCGCCTCGAACAGCTCGTGCAGCGTCGCGTCCTGCGGGTAGGCCCGAGCCGTCGCATTCCAGTCGACCAGCACTTGCTGGCGCTCGCCGTCGGTCAGCAGCGGCAGGTCGTCGATCGCGCGCGAAGGCTCCGCGACGATGCCTTCGAGCAGGGTCTGGTAGTGGCCCAGCATGCGCTCGATCGTCGTCGCGTCGAACAGCTCGGTGTTGAGCTCGACCATGCACGTCACGCCGTCCGGAAGCTCGTTGACGTAGAGCGACAGCTCGAACTTGGCGGTGACGTCGCCCGCGGCAGCTCCGTCCACGGCCTCGACCGTGACTCCGGGCGCCCAGCTTGAATCCCCCGCCCCCGCCTGCTGGTGTACATACAGGACCTGGAACAGTGGGCTTCGCCCCGCGTCCCGCGGCACCCGTAGCGCCTCGACCACGCGCTCGAACGGCGCGTCTTGGTGCGTGTAGGCGCCGAGCGCGAGCTCGCGCACGTGCGCCAACAGCTCGGCGAAGCTCGGGTTGTTCGACAGGTCGGCGCGCAGCACCACCGTGTTGAGGAAGTAGCCGATCAGCGCGTCGGTCTCCGCGCGCGCACGGTTAGCCACCGGGGTCCCCACCGTAACGTCGTCCTGGTGGCTGTAGCGGCGCAAGAGCACGTAGAACGCCGCCAGGTAGGTCATGAACGGCGTGGTGCCGTGCGCCCGCCCCAGCGCCGCCATCGCGCGCGTAAGCACGACCGGCAACTTCCGCTCGATCCATGCGCCCGAGTTTCCGAGCACCGCCGGCCGCGGCCGATCCGTCGGTAGCTGTAGCGGCTGGACGCCCGCGAGCCGCTCGCGCCAGTAGCCGAGCTGCTGTTCGAGCACGTCACCTACGAGCCACGAACGCTGCCACGCCGCGAAGTCCGCGTACTGCACCGCCAGCGGCGCCAGCGCTTGGCCCCGATAGAGCGCCGCCAGCTCGCGCCACAGCACATCCAGCGACCACTCATCGGCGACGACGTGATGCATGCGTAACACCAGCACATGGTCCTCGGCGCCGATGCACACCAAGGCCGGCGCGAACAATGGCCCCGCCGTCAGATCGTAGGGACGCTGCACCACCTCGTGGCAGAACGCGCGCGCCTCCTCGGCCGTCGCGACCTCCACGACCGCAAGCATACCCGCGCGCGCAGGCTCGATGCGTTGCACCACCGCGTCTTCGACCTCGGCCAGCGTCGTCCGTAGCACTTCGTGCCGTGCGACGAGCGCGTCCACGGCGCGTTCGAGCGCCGCGACGTCGAGCCGGCCGCGTAGCCGGACGATTTGCGACATGTCGTACGCATCGCGCTCGGCGAGCTGTGCGAGCACCCAGAACCGCTGCTGGCCGAACGACGCTGCGAGCGCTCCGTCGCGGGGCACCGCGACCAGCGGCGGCGCCATCGCCGTCGTCGAGCGGCCGATCACCTCCGCGAGCGCGCCCAGCGTCGGCGCTCCGAACACCGCACGCACCGTCAGCTCGGCCGCGAGGACCTGTCGGACCCGCGCCACCAACTGCATCACCACGAGCGAATGACCGCCAAGTGCGAAGAAGTCGTCATGCACGCCCACCCGCTCGACGCGCAACAGCTCGCACCAGATCCCCGCCAGCAACACCTCGACCGGCGTGCGTGGCGCCAGGTAGGTCTGCCGCACCACCGCGTCCTGGTCGGGCGCGGGCAGCGCGTTGCGGTCCAGCTTGCCGTTGGGCGTCACTGGCATCGCGTCCAGCATGACGAACGCCGACGGCACCATGTACGCCGGCAGGGACGCCGCGACGTGGGCCCGCAGCGCCTCGATGTCGAGGGTGTGCACGCCCTCGCGCCCCAACACATACGCCACCAGCCGCTTGTCGCCGGGATGATCCTCGCGCGCCACCACCACCACCTCGCGCACCGTAGTATGCCTTGCGAGCACCGCCTCGATCTCCCCCAGCTCGATCCGGAACCCACGGATCTTCACCTGGTGGTCGAGCCGCCCCAGATATTCGAGCGTTCCGTTCGCGAGCCACCGCACCAGGTCGCCCGTCTTGTAGATCCGCGCACCCACCGCACTCGAGAACGGATCCGGCACAAACCGCTCGGCCGTCAGCTCCGGGCGCCCGAGATAGCCCCGCGCCACGCCCACGCCGCCGATGTACAGCTCCCCGGGCACCCCGATCGGCACCGGTTGGCGGTGCGCGTCGAGCACGTACACCTGCGTGTTCGCCACCGGCCGACCGATCGACGCCCGCTCCCCCGCGACGCGCCGCGTGTACGTCGAGTACGTCGTCGTCTCCGACGGTCCGTACAGATCGAACAGATCCTGAACGCTCGGGATCGCATACACCTGCGCCACCAGCTCGTCCGTGAGCGGTTCACCCGCGAGGTTCACCGTCCGCACGGTCGCCGGCAGCGTCGTTTTCTCGAGCACCGACGCGAGCACCGACGGTACCGTGTTCACCAGCCGGACTTTCGTCTCGGCCGGCAGCTCCGCGAGCGCCAACGCGTTCTCCACCAGCACCACGCGCCCGCCCCACGCCAGCGTCGCGAACAGCTCGAACACCGACAGGTCGAAGCAGATCGACGTCGAGAACAACACGCCGTCACGCTGCTCGGCCGTGAACGCCTCCCGCGCCCAGTGGCAGAAGCTCACGACGCTGCCATGCTCGATCGCGACCCCCTTGGGCCGCCCCGTCGAGCCCGACGTATAGATCACGTGCGACAGCTGCTGCGCCGTCGCCGTCGGCGCAGGGCGCGCTCGCGACCCGCGCGCGATCTCCGGCCACGCGTGATCCACATGCACGACCACCGCGCCATCGTTGCTCGGCAGCCGTCCTGCCAGCCGCGCCTGCGTCAAGAGCACGACGCTTGCCGCGTCCTCCTGGATGAATCGCACCCGGTCCTCGGGGTAGTTCGGATCCAGCGGCACGTACGCGCCGCCCGCCTTGTGCACCGCCAACATCCCGACGACCATCTCGAGCGAACGCTCCATGAAGATCGCCGCGAGCCGGTCGGGCCCGAGCCCTAGCCCGCGCAGGTAATGCGCGAGCTGGTTCGCCCGCTCCTCGAGCTCGCGGTAGGTCAGCTGCGTGCCGTCGAACACGACCGCCACCGCGTCCGGCGTCCGGTCCATCTGCGCCTCGAACAACTCGTGCACGCACGTGTCTGCCGGGTACGCCGCCGTCGTCGCGTTCCAGTCGACCAGCACTTGCTGGCGCTCGCCGTCCATCAGCAGCGGCAGCTCGTCGATCGAACGCGCAGGCTCCGCGACGATGCCTTCGAGCAGGGTCTGGTAGTGGGCCAGCATGCGCTCGATCGTTGTCGCATCGAACAGCTCGGTGTTGAGCTCGACCGTGCACGTCACGCCGTCCGGGTGCTCGTTGACGTAGAGCGACAGCTCGAACTTTGCGGTGACGTCGCCCACGGTGGCTTCGTCCACGGCCTCGACCGTGACCTCGGGCCCCCAGCTTGAGTCGCCCGTTTCCGTCCGCTGGTGTACGAACATGACCTGGAACAATGGGCTGCGCCCGGTGTCGCGCGGCACCCGCAGCGCATCGACCACGCGCTCGAACGGCGCGTCTTGGTGGGTGTATGCGCCTAGCGCGAGCTCTCGCACGTGTGCCAGCAGCTTCGCGAAGCTCGGGTTGTTCGACAGGTCCGCGCGCAGCACCACCGTGTTGAGGAAGTAGCCGATCAGCGCGTCGGTCTCCGCCCGCCCGCGGTTGGCCACCGGGGTCCCGACCGTAATGTCGTTCTGGTGGCTGTAGCGGTGCAAGAGCACGTAGAACGCCGCCAGGTAGGTCATGAACGGCGTGGTGCCGTGCGCGCGCCCGAGCGCCGCCATCGCGCGTCCCAGCTCTACCGGCAACCGCCGCACCACCAACGCGCCTTGGTTCCCGAGCACCGCGGGCCGCGGCCGGTCGGTCGGCAGCGCGAGCGGCTCGACGCCGGCGAGCCGCTCGCACCAGTACCCGAGCTGCTGCTCGAGCACGTCACCTACGAGCCACGCACGCTGCCATGCGGCGAAGTCCGCGTACTGCACCGCCAGCGGCGCCAGCGCGTGGCCCCGATACAGTGCTGCGAGCTCGCGCCACAGCAGGTTCAACGACCACTCGTCGCCCACGGCGTGATGCATCCGCAGTAGCAAGATGTGGTCCTCGCTGCCGTCACCGCCGATACGCAGCAATTCCGGCGCAAACAACGGCCCCGCGGTCAGATCGTAGGGGCGCTGACCGGCCTCGCACAGGTACCGGCTCGCCGCTTCGTCCGATTCGACACCCACGATCGCCATTACGTCCGAGGGCGCAGACGCGATCCGCTGGGCCACGCGGTTGTTCACCGCGGCCAACATCGTCCGCAGCACTTCGTGTCGCGCGACGAGCGCGTCCACCGCGCGCCGGAGCGCCGCGACATCGAGCGGGCCTCGTAGCCGGACTGCTTGTGACATGTCGTAGGCGTCGCGCTCGGAGAGCTGCGCGAGCATCCAGAACCGCTGCTGCCCGAACGACGCGTCGAGGTCCCCTCCGCGCGGGACGGGCACGAGAGGCGGCGCGGCCGCGGCAGATGCGCGGCCGAGCACCTCCGCCAGTCCGGTCAAGGTCCGCGCTTCGAACACCTGCCGCACGGTCAGCTCCGCCGCGAGCGTTTCCCGGACCCGCGCCACCAGCTGCATGACCAACAGCGAGTGCCCGCCCAACGCGAAGAAGTCGTCGTTCTGACCGACGTGCGCGATGCCCAGCAGCTGGCTCCATATCCCTGCGAGCAACACTTCCGCTTCCGTCCGCGGTGCCACGTACGCCAGTGGCGCGACCGCAGAGGTATCCGGCGCCGGCAGCGCCTTGCGATCCAGCTTGCCGTTTGTAGTGAGCGGCAGCGCGGGGAGGGCTACGAACGTCGAGGGCACCATGTACGTCGGCAGCATTTCAGCCGCGTGCGCACGCAAGATCTCCGCACCCGGCGTGCCTTCGCGCCCGACCACGTACGCCACCAGGCGCGTGTCCCCCGGCACGTCGTCGTTCGCAACCACCACCACCTCGCGCACCGACGCGTGCGTCGCAACCACCGCCTCGATCTCTCCCAGCTCGATCCGGTACCCGCGCACCTTCACCTGGTGATCGATTCGCCCGATGAATTCGATCACCCCATCGGGGGCCCAGCGCACGAGGTCCCCCGTCCGGTACAGCCGCCCCTCCCCGAACGGATTCGCGACGAACTTCTCCGCCGTCAGCTCCGGTCGTTCGTGGTATCCGCGCGCGACGCTCTCCCCGCCGATGTAGAGCTCGCCGGGAATCCCGACCGGCACGGGCTGCCGGAGCGCGTCCAGCACGTACACCTGGTAGTTCGGCAGTGGCCGGCCGATCGGCGCCTCCCGTCCTGGTGGGAGCGCCTCAAGCCCAAGGCGCATCACGGTCGTGTACGCCGTCGCCTCGGTCGGCCCGTAGCCGTTGAACATCTCGCAGTGAGGGTTGAGCTCCAACCACGTCCGCGCGTGCGCAGGGCTCACGCGCTCGCCGCCGAACGACACCAACCGCAGCGAAGCGGGCGCCACACTGCCGACGAGGGTGTGAAAGTACGCGGTCGGGAAGAACGCCACCGTGATCCCCGCGTAACGTTCGCCGAACAGCTCGGCTGCTGTCGGCAGATCCTCCCCGCGCAGCACCAAGGTGGCCCCGAACAGCCACGCGGGGAACATCTCCAGCACGCTGCCGTCGAACGACAGCGACGCCAGCTGCAGCACCCGGTCCGTCGGGGCCAGCCGCTCGACGCTTCCCCACCCGAGCGCGTGATTCACGACCTGCCGATGCTCGACGAGCACGCCCTTGGGCCGCCCCGTCGAGCCCGATGTATAGATCACGTACGCGAGGTTCTCGCTCCTAGACGTCGGCGCGAGCCGAGTTGTCGGCAGCTCGGCGATCTCCGCGTGCTCGGCGTCGATCCGAACGACGCACACGCCCGGCCGCGTCACGCGCTCCGCCAGCGCGTCGTGTGACACCACCACGGGCGTCGACGTGTCGTCCATCATGAACGCCAGCCGCTGGGCCGGATAGCTCGGATCGAGCGGCAGGTACGCTCCACCCGCCTTGAGGATGCCGAGCACGCCGACCACCATGTCGAGCGATCGCCGCACGCAGATCCCCACGCGGACCTCCGGGCCCACGCCGAGCGCGCGCAGGTGATGCGCCAGCTGATTCGCGCGCCGGTCGAGCTCAGCGTACGTCAGCTGCGTGCCGTCGAATACGACCGCCACCGCGTCCGGCGTCCGGTCCGTCTGCGCCTCGAACAACTCGTGTAGTGTGATGTCCCGCGGGTTCTCGCGCGCCGTCGCGTTCCAGTCAACGAGCACTTGCTGCCGCTCGCCGTCCGTCAGCAACGGCAGCTCGTCGATCGCGCCTCCAGGCTGCGCGACGATTCCCTCGAGCAGCACTTCGTAGTGCCCGAGCATCCGTTCGATCGTCGTCACGTCGAACAGCTCGGTGTTCAGCTCCGCCGCGCAGGTCACGCCATTGGGGCCCTCGTTGACGAAGAGGGTGAGGTCGAACTTCGCCGTCGAGCCTCCCGGTGCAGCGCCGTCAACGTCCTCGATCGTGACCCCGGGCGCCAAGAGGTTGTCGCCCGTCCCTGCCTGCTGGTGTACGAACATGACCTGGAACAACGGGCTGCGCCCGGTGTCGCGCGGCACCCGCAGCGCCTCGACCACCCGCTCGAACGGCGTGTCCTGGTGCGCATACGCGTTCAGTGCTACGTCGCGCACTTGCGCCAAGAGCGCGACGAAGCTCGGGTTCGCCGTGAGGTCCGCCCGCAGAACCATCGTATTTACGAAGTAGCCGATCAGCGCGTCGGTCTCCGCGCGCCCGCGGTTGGCCACCGGGGTCCCGACCGTTACGTCGTCCTGGCGGCTGTAGCGGTGCAACAGCACGTAGAACGCCGCCAGGTAGGTCATGAACGGCGTGGTGCCGTGCGCCCGCCCGAGTTCCGCCATTGCGCGGCCCAGCGCGAGCGGCAGCCGCCGCGCCACCCATGCTCCCGCGTTCCCGAGCACCGCAGGCCGCGGCCGATCGGTCGGGAGCTGTAGCGGCTCGACGCCCGCGAGCTGCTCGCGCCAGTACCCGAGCTGCTGCTCGAGCACGTCGCCTACGAGCCATGCCCGTTGCCACGCGGCGAAGTCCGCGTACTGCACGGCCAGCGGCGCCAGCTCGTCGCCTCGATAGAGCGCTGCCAGCTCGCGCCACAGCACATCCAGCGACCACTCGTCCGCGACGGCGTGGTGCATGCGCAACACCAGCACATGGTCTTCGGCGCCAAGGCGCACCAAGGCGGGCGCGAACAAGGGCCCGGTCGTCAGATCGTAGGGGCGCTGCACCACCTCGTGGCAGAACGCGCGCGCCTCCTCGGCCGTCGCGACCTCCACGACGGCCAGCACGCCCGCGCGCGGCGGCGCGATGCGCTGCACCACCACGTCCTCGACTTCGGCCAACGTCGTGCGCAGCGCCTCGTGCCGTGCGACGAGCGCGTCCACGGCGTGTTGGAGCGCCGCGACGTCCAGCCGGCCGCGCAGCCGGACGATTTGCGACATGTCGTACGCATCGCGCTCGGCGAGCTGCCCGAGCACCCAGAACCGCTGCTGGCCGAACGACGCGGCGAGCACTCCATCGCGGGGCACCGCGACCAGCGGCGGCGCGCTCGTCGTCGTCGCGCGGCCGATCACCTCCGCGAGCGCGCCCAGCGTCGGGGCGCCGAACACCGCGCGCACGGTGAGCTCGGCGGCGAAGACCTGTCGGACCCGCGCCACCAACTGCATCACGACAAGCGAATGACCGCCCAGCGCGAAGAAGTCGTCGTGCACGCCGACTCGCTCGACGCCCAACAGCTCGCACCAGATCCGCGCGAGCAACACCTCGGCCGGCGTGCGTGGCGCCACGTAGGCCTGCTGCACCACCGCGTCCTGGTCGGGCGCGGGTAGCGCCTTGCGGTCCAGCTTGCCGTTGGGCGTCATCGGCATCGCATCGAGCGCGACGAACGCCGACGGCACCATGTACTCGGGCAGGGACGCCGCGACGTGTGCGCGCAGCGCCTCGATGTCGAGAGTGACCGCGCCCGCACGCGCCACCACATATGCCACCAGCCGCTTGTCGCCCGGCACGTCCTCCCGCGCCAGGACCACCACCTCGCGCACCGTCGAATGCGCCGCGACCGTCGCCTCGATCTCGCCGAGCTCGATCCGGAACCCGCGAATCTTTACCTGGTCGTCGATCCGCCCGAGGTAGTCCAGCTCCCCGTCGCGCAGCCACCGCGCCAGATCTCCCGTGCGATACAGCCGGCCGGTTCCAAACGGATTCACGATGAACCGCTCCGCCGTCAGCTCGGGCCGGTTCAAGTAGCCGCGCGCCAGCCCGGCGCCGCCCACGAACAGCTCCCCCGCCACGCCGATCGGCACCGGATTCAGGTGTCGATCCAGCACGAACAGCTGCAGATCCGCGATCGGCTCGCCGATCGCGCTATTGGCGTGCGAGCGCACGTCGTCCGCCACCAGCGGCCTGTACGTCACGTGGACCGTCGTCTCCGTGATCCCGTACATGTTCACCAGCTGCGGCGCACGGTCCCCATGGCGCTCGAACCACGGCCCGAGCTTCGCGAAGCTCAATGCCTCGCCGCCGAAGATCACGAGCCGCAACGCTAGCGGCGTCCGTGCTTCCTCGTCGGCGCGGATCAGCTCGTAGAACGCCGACGGTGTCTGGTTCAGGACGGTCACCCGCTCGGCGGCCAGCAGCGCGCGGAACTCGTCCGGCGCCCGAGTCGTCAGGTGCGGCACCACCACCAGCCGCCCGCCATACAGCAGCGCGCCCCAGATCTCCCACACCGAGAAGTCGAACGCGTACGAGTGGAACAGCGTCCACACATCACGCGCGCTGAAGCCATACCAAGCCGCGGTCGCCGCGAACAGCCGCGTCGCGTTGCCGTGCGTGATCATCACGCCTTTGGGCCGCCCGGTCGATCCGGACGTATAGATGATGTACGCGAGGTGATCTGCGTTCGCCGCGGGCGACAGCCGTTCCACGGGCTCGCGCGCGAGCAACGCCGCGTCCGCATCGAGGCGCACGATATGCGCGCGGTTCGACGGCAACACCGACATCAGGTCAGCGTGCGCGAGGATCACCGCGGGGGCCGCATCCTCCAGCGTGAACGCTAGCCGCTCCGCGGGATAGCTCGGATCGAGCGGCACGTACGCGCCGCCGGCCTTCAGGATCCCGAGGATGCCCACGATCATGTCGAGCGAGCGCGCGACACACATCGCGACGAGCACGTCGGGCCCGACGCCGCGCGCGCGCAGGTGATGCGCGAGCTGGTTCGCGCGCCGATCGAGCTCGGCATAGGTCAGCTGCGAATTCTCGAACACCACGGCCACCGCGTCGGGCGCCTGATCAGCCCGCGCCTCGAACAACTCGTGCAGGCAGTGGTCCGTTGGGTATGCCGTCGTCGTGTTCCAGTCGACGAGCAGTTGCTGCCGCTCAGCCGGCGGCAGGATGTCGAGCGCCCGGACCGGCGTATGCGGTGCGTGCTCGAGCGCGCGCGCGAGCTCCTCGAGCGCGCGCGCCATCATCGCGCACACGCGGTCCGGCGAGATCGGGTCCGCGACCTGAGCGCGCAGCGCTAGGGCGTCGACGTTATCGTCGACCGACATGACGAATGGATAGTTCGTGTGCTCCTCGGCGCCGACAAACTCGACCGTTGCAAGCGGGCCCACTGGCTCCACGCCCGTCCCCGTGGATCCGGGAGTGTTGTGACGATAGTTGAGTAACGCGCTGAACAGCGGCGCCGGCGGCGCCACCCCGCTGCATCGCTGTGCGAGCGCTAGCGGGGCGTGCTCGTGCGCCATCAGCTCCGCTAGCGTCGTTTGCGCTCGTCGCACCGTATCCTCGACCGAGCTCGCGTCCAGATCGAGGCGCATCGGTAGGGTGTTCAAGTACAGACCGATCGCTCGATCCGCGCCCGTGGCGTGCATGCGGCCGAACAGCACGGTGCCGAACACCACCTGCTCGCGCCCGTTCGTGCGTGCGATCACCTGGCCCCACGCGACGTGACATAGGGTCGCCACGCTCACGCCGAGCCGGCGGGCCTGCCCGCGCAGTTGTGCGGTGACCTCGTTGGGCAGCCGCAGGTACGCATCCTTTACCCGCTGCCCGCCACGCAAGGCATCGGCGAGCCCGAATGGCGCCGACGGTTCCTCGATATCCTCGAGCAGCGATCGGAAGTAGCGTTCGTGCTCGGCCGCCCCGAGCCCGCCGAGCCGCGCCGCCGCAACCAAATTGCGGAACGGCCGCGCCGCCGTCAGCTGGTGCTCCTGACCCGCGAGCAGCGCGTCGACCTCCCCTTGCATCAGGTCCAGCGATTCGTGGTCGCCGACGATGTGATGCATCAGCTCGAGCACCAGCCACCGCTCGCAGCCCGGCTCCTGCGCGATCGTGTAACGCAACAGCGGCGCTCGGGTGAGATCGATCCGGTCGTGGCGCGGATCGAAGCGCGCCGCCAGCTGCTCCATCGGCCTCGGCCCCGACGCTTCCAGCACGACCTCGGTGACCTGCAACGGCGCGTTGCGCCACACCACCTGCGCGGGCGCCGACAACCCTTCCCAGCAGAACGACGTCCGAAGGACGTCGTGCCGATCCACGACGCGCTGCATCGCCTCCAAGTAGCGATCCAGCAGCGCACGATCCGGGAATCTCATCCGCCCGACCAGCACGTACGGATCCCCGTCAGTCGCGAGCTGATGGTGGAACAGCATCCCCTCTTGCAGCGGCGACAACGCGTAGATGTCCTGGACGTTGGCGATGCCGCCCGGTACCCCAGCGATGATCCTGTCGATGTCGGCCTGCGTCAGCTCGATCAGCGGAAGCTGCGCTGGCGTGATCGCGGTCGCCCCCGGTCCGATCGCGTTGGCCGGCACCCGAACCTCGCGATGCTGACTCAACGCCGTCGCGACGTCCCCCAGTGTCGGCGTCGCAAACAGCGCGCGCACCTCCAAGGCGAGTCCGCGTTTGCGTAGCGCCGCGACCATTCGAACTGCCAACAGCGAGTGCCCGCCGAGCTCGAAGAAGTTATCGTGCACACTCACGCGGTCGATCCGCAGTAGCTCGGACCAGATCTGCGCCAGCAGCGCTTCGGCATACGTCCGCGGCGCGATGTAGTCCCGCTGCGCGAGCGCGCCGCGCTCGGGGGCCGGCAGCGCCTTGCGATCGAGCTTAGCGTTCGGCGTGAGCGGCAGCGCGTCGAGCACCACGAACGCCGATGGCACCATGTAGTCGGGCAGGGCGCTGGTCGCGTGCGCGCGCAGCGCCTCGACGTCGACGGTGCTCGCGCCCTCGCGCCCGACCACGTAGGCCACGAGCCGCTTGTCCCCGGGCACGTCCTCGCGCGCCACCACCACCACCTCGCGCACCGTTGCGTGTGCGGCGAGCACGGACTCGATCTCGCCGAGCTCGATGCGGTAGCCGCGCACCTTCACCTGGTGGTCGATGCGGCCGAGGAACTCGAGTTGCCCGTCGGCGAACCAGCGCACCTTGTCGCCGGTCCGATACAGGCGGCCCGCTCCGAACGCGTTGTCGACGAACTTCGTGGCGGTGAGCTCGGGCTGGTTCAGATAGCCACGCGCCACGCCGACGCCGCCGATGTAGAGCTCGCCCGCCACCCCGATGGGCACCGGATGACCACTCGGATCGAGCACGTATACCTGGTAGTTCGGCAAGGGGGCGCCGATCGGCACCTCGTGTCCAGGCGGCAACGCCACGTCGTCCAGGAACGTGCCCGTGGCGGCGACCGTCGCCTCGGTCGGGCCGTAGAGATTCAACAGCTGACAACCTGGGGCCTGCGCGCGCCAGGTTCGTACGTGCTCCGGCAGCGCCCGATCGCCGCCGATCACCACGAGCCGCAGCGATGGCGGCGGTTGGTGATCGACGAGGGTGTGCCAGTACGGCGTGATGAGGAACATCACCGTCACCCCCGCGTACGGCTCGCCGAATAGCTCTTCCGGTGTCGGCATGGCGTCGCCGCGCACCACCAGGGCCGCGCCGAAACACAGCGCGGGGAAGATCTCGAGCACGCTCCCGTCGAACGAGAGCGAAACCGTCTGCGTCATGCGATCCGCCGGACCCAGGCCGTACCGCTCGCCCAGCGCGATGGTGAGGTTGACGACCATCGCGTGCTCGATCTGCACGCCCTTGGGCCGTCCCGTCGAACCAGAGGTGTAGATCACGTACGCGACGTTGTCGGGCCGCGCGGCGCGCGGCGGTCGTGCGTGGGCGTAGCGGTCCAGGACCGCCCGATCCGCGTCGATCCGCACTAGCTGCGTGCCCGCCGCCCTCACATGCTGCGCGACGTCCCCGTGCGCCACAACGACCGGCGTCGCCGCATCCTCGAGCATGAAGGCGATGCGCTCGGCGGGGTAGCTCGGATCGATCGGCACGTACGTGCCGCCCGCCTTGAGGATGCCAAGTACACCGACGATCATGTCGAGCGACCGCCGCACGCAGATGGCCACCCGCAGCTCCGGCACCACGCCGAGCGCCCGCAGGTGATGCGCGAGCTGGTTCGCGCGCGCATCTAGTTGCGCATACGTCAGCTGCATCCCCTCGAATACCACTGCGACCGCGTCCGGCGTCCGGTCCACCTGCGCCTCGAACAACTCGTGCACGCAGACATCGCGCGGATAGTCACGCGCGGTCGCGTTCCAGGTCACCAGCAGTCGCTGCTGCTCGGCGTCGGTGAGCAGCGGCAGCGCGCCGATGCGCTGCATCGGATCGGCGACGATCCCCTCGAGCAGCGTCTGGTAGTGCCCCAGCATCCGCTCGATGGTCGCGGGGGCATAGAGCTCGGTGTTGAGCTCGATCGCGCACGTCACGCCGTCCGCGCCCTCGTTGACGACGAGCGTCAACTCGAATTTCGAGGTGCGACTGAACGTGTCGTCGCCGAGCGCGACGCCCTCGAGCGCGAGCCCGGGAAACCCACCCTCGTTCCGCTCGTTCGCTCCCCGCTGGTGCACGAACATCACCTGGAACAGCGGACTCCGCCCGGCGTCGCGCGGTACGCGCAGCTCCTCGACGACGCGCTCGAACGGGGCGTCCTGGTGCGCGTACGCTGCCAGCGCCACCTCGCGCACCTGCGCTAGCACGTCCGCGAAGCGCGGATTCGTCGCGAGGTCCACGCGCAGCACGAGCGTGTTCAGGAAGTAGCCGATCAGCGCGTCGGTCTCCGCCCGCCCGCGGTTCGCGACCGGCGTGCCCACCGCCACGTCGTCTTGCTGGCTATGGCGGTGGAGCAACACGTAGAACGCGGCCAGGTAGGTCATGAACGGCGTGGTGCCGTGCGCGCGCCCCAACGCCTCCATCGCGCGCCCGAGCGACGCGGGCAGGTTCCGCACCACCCACGCGCCTGGGTTCCCGAGCACCGCCGGCCGTGGCCGATCGGTCGGCAACTCCAGCGGTACGACGCCCGCGAGCCGCTCGCGCCAGTACGCCAGCTGGTGGGCGAGCACGTCGCCGACCAGCAAGGCCCGTTGCCACGCCGCGAAGTCGGCGTACTGGATCGCCAGCGGCTCCAACGCCTCACCGCGATACAGAGCGCCGAGCTCGCGCCATAGCGGCCCCATCGACCACTCGTCGCCGACGACGTGGTGCATCCGCAGCAGCAGCACGTGATCTTCGCCCGTGATCCGCACCAGCGCCGGCGCGAACAACGGCCCCGCTGTCAGGTCGTACGCGCGTTGGAGCGCCTGTTCACAGTACGTGCGTGCCTGCTCGTACGAGCTCGCATCCACGGTCACGAGCAGCCCCGTACGCGGCGGCGCGATCCGCTGGACCAAGTTCCCGTCGACCTCGGCCAACGTCGTGCGCAGCACCTCGTGCCGCGCGACCAGCGTGTCGACCGCTCGTCGGAGCGCCGCCACGTCCAGCGCCCCGCGGAGCCGCACGACTTGCGACATGTCGTAGGCGTCGCGCTCGGCGAGCTGCGCGAGCACCCAGAACCGCTGCTGGCCGAACGACGCCGCGAGCGCCTCGTCGCGCGGCACCGGGACCAGCGGCGGTGTCGCCGACGCTGTCATCGAGCGCCCGAGTACTTCCGCGAGCGCGCTCAGCGTCGGCGCCTCGAACACCGTTCGCACGGTGAGCTCGGCCGCCTGCGTCTTCCGCACACGCCCCACCAACTGCATCACCAGCAGTGAGTGTCCCCCGATCTCGAAGAAATTGTCGTTGCGGCCAACCCGTTCGAGCCCGAGCAGCTCGCACCAGATCCGCGCGAGCTGCTCCTCGAGCCTGCCCGCCGGTGGCTCGTACGTCCGTGGCGCCGCGAGCGCCTCGCCAGCCACCTTCGGCAGCGCCGCCTTGTTCACCTTGCCGGTCGCCGAGATCGGAATCGCGTCGACGACGACCAGGCGCGCCGGCACCATATAGGCGGGCAGTCGCGACTCCACGTGCGCACCCAGCTCCGCGGGCGTTACCGCTGCACCGAGCACCACATACGCCACCAGGTGCTTCTCCCCACCGTCGCCCGCCCGCGCCACCAGCGCCACGTTCTGCACCGCCGGATGTTCCGCGAACGCGGCCTCGATCTCGCCGAGCTCGATCCGGTACCCGCGGATCTTTACCTGGTCGTCCACGCGTCCCACGAACTCGAGGTTGCCGTCCGTGCGCCACCGCACCAGGTCTCCGGTGCGATACAGCCGTCCCTGCCCGAACGGATTTTCGAGGAATTTCTCTGCCGTCAGCTCGGGCCGATTCAGGTACCCGCGCGCGACGCTGTCGCCGCCGATATAGAGCTCACCCTCGACGCCCACCGGGACGAGCGCCCCGTGCGCATCGAGTACGTACACTCTGAAGTTCGGCAGCGGCCGCCCGATGGGCGCCTCTCGCCCCTCGAGGAGCTCGCTTCGAACGAGCCGCCACGCCGTCGCCATCACCGTCGTCTCCGTCGGGCCGTACTGGTTGTTCAGCGCGCATCCCGGCATCAGGTCGTGCCACAGCCGCAAGTACTCCGGCAGCGCGCGCTCTCCGCCGATGTTGATCATTCGTAGCGCTGGGGGCGGCGCAAGCTCGTTGCTTTTGAGGACGACGGCGATCGCGTGCCAGTAGGCCGTCGCCATGTTCATCACCGTGACGCCCGCGTACCGCGGTCCGAACAGCTCCAGCGCCGTCGGGACCTCCTCGCCACGCAGCACGATCGTCGCGCCGTGGGCGAGCGGCGTGAACAGCTCCTCCACGCTCGAGTCGAACGCGATCGACGAGAATTGCAGCAGCCGATCCGTCGGCACGATGCCCTCCACCGCACCCGACGCCGTCACCAAGTTTACGATCTGCCGGTGCTCGATCTGCACCCCCTTGGGCCGACCGGTCGAGCCTGACGTGTAGATCGCGTACGCGAGATTGTCGGCGCGCACCTCAGTCTGCGGTCGCGTCGTCGGCTGGCCGCCGATGAGCCCCGCGTCGGCGTCGATCCTCACCAGCCGCGGGGACACCTCGCCCAGATGCCGCACCAGGTGCGCTTGCGTGACCACGAGGTGGGCCGACGCGTCGTCGAGAATGAACGCGAGGCGATCTGCCGGCGCCTTGGTCTCTAGCGGCACGTAGGCCGCACCCGCCTTCAGGATCCCCACGATCCCCACGACCATCTCGATCGACCGCGTTACCAACAACCCCACCTTCACCTCGGGCCTCGCGCCGAGGCCGATCAGGTGGTGCGCGAGCTGGTTCGCCCGCGCCTCGAGCTCGCCGTAGGTTAGCTCCACGCCATCGAGCGCCACCGCGATCGCCTCTGGCGAACGATCGACCTGCGCTTCGACCAGCGCGTGGAGCGATGCATCACGTGGGTATTCGCGTGCGGTCGCATTCCAGTCCACGAGCAGCTGCTGCCGCTCGTCCGGCGGCAGCACGTCGAGCGCGCGCACCGGCTTTTCCGGCGCGTGGGCGAGCGCGGACGCCAGCTCCTCCAGCGCTTGCTCCATCATCGCGCACACGCGCGCGGCGGATTCAGGCTTGACGACCTGAACGCTCAGCCTGAGCTTGGCGCCGTCATCGTCCACGGAGAGCGCAAGCGGATAGTTCGTGCGCTCCTGGGCGCCGAACCCCTCGACCGCCGCCAACGGGCCCGGCTCCTGGGCCCCGGATGCGTTGTGCCGGTAGTTGAGCAGCGCGCTGAACAGCGGCGTCGGCGGCGCCACGTTGCTGGACCGCTGCGCCAGCGACAGCGGCGCGTGCTCGTGGCGCATCAGCGCCGCCAGCGTCGCTTGCGCCCGTCGCACGGTGGCTCTCACCGACGTCGCATCCAGGTCGATCCGGAACGGCAGCGTGTTCAGGTACAAGCCCATCGCGTGCTCGGCGCCGCCCGCGTGCATGCGCCCGAATAGGACCGTGCCGTACACCACCTGCTCGCGGCCGCTCGTCCGCGCCAGCACCTGCCCCCATGCCACGTGACATAGGGTCGCGACGCTCACGCCGAACTGTCGCGCTTGGCCGCGCAGCGCCTCTGCCAGGCTCGGCGACAGCGCCCGGTACGCCTCGTCCAGCTCGTGGCCGTCGCGTAGCGCATCGGTGAGCCCGAACGGCGCGGTCGGCTCCTCGATGTCCCCGAGCAGCGAACGGAAGTATGCCTCGTGGTCGGCGGGGGCGAGGCGGCCGAAGCGCGCCTCTGCCACCAGCTCGCGGAACGGCCGCGACGGAGGCAGCTCGTGCTCGCGACCCGCGAGCACCGCCTCGATCTCTTCTTGCATCAGCGCGAGCGACTCGTGGTCACTGATGGTGTGATGCCAGAGCTCGATCACGAGCCACCGCTCGCTCGCGGGTTCCTGCGCGATCACGACCTGCATCAGCGGCGCGCACGTCAAATCGAGCCGGTAGTGGCGCGGATCGTACTGCGCTGCCAGCAGCGCGAACGCGTCGGGCCCCGCGCCGTCGAGCGTGGTCTCGGTGACGCGTAACGAGGCCGTTCGCCACACTACCTGCGCTGGCGTCGACAGCCCATCCCAGGACAGCGACGTCCGCAGCACGTCGTGTCGCTCGACCATCCGCTGCATCGCGGCGAGATAGCGATCGAGGAGCGCGCGATCCGGGAACGCCATCCGCGCGACCAGCAGATACGTATCGCCCTCGGTCGTGAGCTGGTGATGGAACAGCATCCCCTCCTGCAGGGGCGTCAGCGCGTAAATGTCCTGGATGTTCGAGACCCCACCGGGCACCCGCGCGGCGATCTTGTCGATGTCGGCTTGGGTCAGCGTGATCAGCGGCAGCTGCGCTGGCGTGATCGCTGTCGCGCCCGCCTCGATCAGCGTGGGTGGCACGTGCACTTCGCGCCGTTGGCTCAATGCGGCCGCCACCGCCTCCAGCGTCGGCGTCGCGAACAGGACGCGCACCTCCAGCGCGAAGCCCAGCTTGCGCAACGCCGCGGTCATGCGAACTGCCAACAGCGAGTGCCCCCCCAGCTCGAAGAAGTTGTCGTGCTTGCCCACGCGCTCGACGCGCAACAGCTCGCACCAGAGGCCTGCCAGCAACACCTCGGCCGGGGTGCGCGGCGCCACGTAGGCCTGCTGCACCACCGCGTCCTGGTCGGGCGCGGGCAGCGCGTTGCGGTCCAGCTTGCCGTTGGGCGTCACCGGCATCGCGTCCAGCACGACGAACGCCGATGGCACCATGTACTCGGGCAAAGACGCCGCGACGTGCGCCCGCAGCGCCTCGATGTCGAGAGCGGCCGCGGTCGCGCGCGCCACCACGTAGGCCACCAGCCGCTTGTCGCCCGGCACGTCCTCGCGCGCCAGTACCGCCGCCTCGTCGACCGTCGCGTAGTCTGCGATGGCCGCCTCGATCTCGCCGAGCTCGATCCGGAACCCGCGCACCTTCACCTGGTGATCGATGCGTCCCAGGTACTCGATCGTCCCGTCGGCTTGCCAGCGGGCCAGATCGCCGGTGCGATACAGGCGCCCCGCGCCGAACGGGTTCGCGATGAACTTCTCGGCGGTCAGCTCGGGCCGATTCAAATAGCCGCGGCCGACGCCGACGCCGCCGATCCACAGCTCGCCAGCCACCCCCACCGGCACCGGCTGCCCGCTCGCGGCCACGATGTAGATCTGGATGTTGGCGATCGGCTGGCCGATCGGCACCATCCGCACGCCCGCGCGCGCCGTCCAGTGCGTCACGTCGATCGCGGCTTCGGTCGGCCCGTACAAGTTGAACAGCTCCGCGTGTGGCAGCCGCACGAAGCAGCGCTCGAGGTGCGCGGGCGCGAGCGCCTCGCCGCTGGTGACGACGCGGCGCAGGCTCGTGCAAGCCTCGACGCCGTCCGCCTCCAGGAACACGGCCAGCATCGACGGCACGAAGTGCAGGGTCGTAATCTGGTGGGCGCGGATCGCCTCGACGAGGTACGCCGGATCCTTGTGGCCCTCCGGGCGCGCCACGACCAGGCGTGCGCCGACCTGCAGCGGCCAGAAGAACTCCCAGACCGAGACGTCGAACGAGAACGGCGTCTTCTGGAGCACCGCGTCGGACGCGTCCAGGCCGTACGCGTCCTGCATCCACACCAGGCGGTTGACGATCGCGCGGTGCTCGTTCATCGCCCCCTTGGGCCGCCCCGTCGAGCCCGAGGTGAAGATCACGTACGCCAGGTCGCGCGGCCCCGAGGTGCGCCCGAGCCGCGCCGTGCTCGCGGTCGCGATCGCGTCGGCGTCGAGCCGCACCACGCGCGCATCGTGGGACGGCACGACGCCGGTGAGGTGTGCCTGGGTGAGCAGCACCGGGACGGCCGCGTCCTCGAGCATGAACGCGAGCCGCTCGGGCGGGTAGGTCGGATCCAGCGGCACGTAGGCGCCGCCGGCCTTCAGCACGCCGTACAGCGCGATCACCAGCTCGAGCGACCGCTCGGCGCACACGCCCACGCGGACGTCGGGCGCGACGCCGAGCGACCGCAGGTGATGCGCGAGCTGGTTCGCGCGCTGGTCGAGCTCGCGGTAGGTCAGCTGGGTGCCGTCGAACTCGACGGCCACCGCGTCCGGCGTCCGGTCCACCTGCGCCTCGAACAGCTCGTGCAGCGTCGCGTCCTGCGGGTAGGCCCGCGCCGTCGCGTTCCAGTCGATCAACACCTGCTGGCGCTCGCCGTCGGTCAGCAGCGGCAGGTCGTCGATCGCGCGCGCGGGCCCGGTGACGATGGCTTCGAGCAGGGTCTGGTAGTGGCCCAGCATGCGCTCGATCGTCGTTGCGTCGAACAGCTCGGTATTGAGCTCGACCATGCACGTTACGCCGTCCGGAAGCTCGTTGACGTAGAGCGACAGCTCGAACTTGGCGGTGGCACCACCAACGGCAGCTCCGTCCACGGCCTCGACCGTGACCCCGGGCCCCCAGCTTGAAGCGCCCGCTTCCGCCCGCTGGTGTACGAACATGACCTGGAACAGCGGGCTGCGCCCGGTGTCGCGCGGCACCCGCAGCTCCTCCACCACGCGCTCGAACGGAGCGTCTTGGTGCGTGTAGGCGCCAAGCGCGAGCTCGCGCACGTGCGCTAGCAGGTCCGCGAAGCTCGGGTTGTTCGACAGGTCGGCGCGCAGCACCACCGTGTTGAGGAAGTAGCCGATGAGCGCGTCGGTCTCCGCCCGCCCGCGGTTGGCAACCGGCGCGCCGACGGAGATATCGTCTTGGTGGCTGTAGCGGTGCAGGAGCACGAAGAACGCCGCCAGGTAGGTCATGAACGGCGTGGTGCCGTGCGCGCGCCCGAGCGCCGCCATCGCGCGTCCCAGCTCCACCGGCAACCGCCGCACCACCAACGCGCCTTTGTTCCCGAGCACCGCGGGCCGCGGCCGGTCGGTCGGCAGCGCCATTGGTTCGACGCCCGCGAGCCGCTCGCGCCAGTACGCGAGCTGCTCCTCGAGCACGTCGCCGACAAGCCATGAACGCTGCCATGCCGCGAAGTCCGCGTACTGCACGGCCAACGGTGCCAGCGCCTGGCCCCGATAGAGCGCCGCCAGCTCGCGCCACAGCACATCCAGCGACCACTCGTCGCCCACGGCGTGATGCATCCGCAGCAGCAAGACATGGTCTTCGGCGCTGACACGCACGAGCTCCGGCTGGAACAGCGGACCTTTCGTCAGATCATACGGACGCCGGAACGCCTCGCGCACATAGATGCGTGCCTCCTCCTCGGACGGCGCTATGTCCACGACGGTCAGCGTCCCTGTACGCGCCGGCGCGATCCGCTGTAGCAACGTGTCCTCGACCTCGGCCAGCGTCGTCCGTAGCACTTCGTGCCGCGCGACGAGCGCGTCGATCGCTCGTGCCATCGCCGCGACATCGAGCGCACCCCGGATCCGGATCGCTTGCGACATGTCGTACGCATCGCGCTCCGCGAGTTGCGCGAGCACCCAGAACCGCTGCTGCCCGAACGAGGCCTCGAGCGTGTCCTCTCGCGGCACCGGGACCAGCGGCGGCGGCTCCGCCCCCGTCGCCCGACCCAGCCTCTCGGCGAGCTCGCACAGCGTCGGCGCGGCGAACACCGTCGCGATCGTCGTCTTGGTCTCCCACGCGAGGCGCGCGGCGAGGAGCGAGTGGCCGCCGAGGTCGAAGAAGTTGGCGCGTCGGCTGATCCGCTCGATGCCGAGCAGCTCGCTCCAGATGCCCGCGAGGGTCTCTTCGAGCGGCGTGCGCGGCGCCTCGTAGCCGTCGTGCGGCACGAACGCGGCATCATCGGGCGGGGGCAGCGCGTTGCGATCGACCTTGCCGCTTCGGGTGAGCGGCATCGCAGCGAGGCCGATGTGCGCGCGCGGCACCATGTACTCGGGCAACCGCTCTGCGAGGAAGGTACGCAACGTTTCGGCCGGCACGCTCGCCGGCACGACATACGCCACGAGGCGCGCGTCCAGCCCCGTGCCGTGCACGGTAATCGCCACGTCGCGGACCTCGGGATGCTGGTGAAGGACGGCCTCGATCTCACCGAGCTCGATGCGGAAGCCGCGCACCTTCACCTGGCGGTCGGCGCGGCCGAGGATCTCGACGTTGCCGTCGGGCCAGCGGCGCGCGCGATCACCTGTCCGGTACATCCGCGCACCGGGGACGGTGGAGAACGGATCGGGGAGGAACGCCGCCGCCGTCTGCGCCGGTTGCGCCGCGTAGCCACGAGCGAGCTGCACGCCTCCGAGGTAGAGCTCGCCCGGAACTCCGAGCGGCGCCAGCTCGAGCCGGTCGTCGAGCACGTACATCTGCGTGCCGAGGTACGGGGTGCCGATCGCCACACCGCTCGCGTCGGGGCGACAGCGCCACCCGCTGACCGTCACCGATGCTTCGGTCGGGCCGTACGAGTTGATCAGCGTGACGTCGGGACGGCGTGACGTGAACCCGCGCAGCAGGTCGAGCGGTAGCGCGTCGCCGCCCGAGCACATCACCCGCAGATCCGTGCACTTGTCGAGCGCGTCGCCCTCGAGCAGGCTCTGCAGCAGCGCCGGCACCGGGTGCATGATCGTGACCTGCCGTGCACGCATCTCCTCGAGGATCCGGCGCGGCTCGCGGTGCGCTCCCTCGGGGAGCAGGACCACGCTCGCGCCGACGGTGAGCGGCCACAGGATCTCGTGAACCGAGAGATCGAACGTGTACGGCGCCAGCTGGAGGAAGCGGTCGGTGCCGTCGAGCTGCGCGCGCAACGTCTGCGCGGAGATCAGCTCGTTGACGATGCCGCGGTGCGAGATCATGACCCCCTTGGGCTGACCCGTCGAACCGGAGGTGAACAGGACATACGCGAGGTGGTCGGGGACAAGCTCATTGTCCGGCGGCCGGCTGGCCGGCAGCTGCGCGAGCAGGGCGTCGTCGAGCTCGAGGCGTGCACCCTCGAGACCGGGCGTCATCCGGGTGGACGCGTCGACGATCACGACCGCGGGGTGCGCGACCGCGGCGATCGCGGCGAGGCGCGCCGCCGGGAGGTGCGGATCGAGCGGAACCCACGCGCCGCCGGCCTTGCTAACACCGAGGATCGCTGCGACGAGGTCGAACGAGCGCTCGAGCGAGATCCCGACGCGCGTCTCCGGGCCGACGCCGCGCGCGCGCAGCGCGTGCGCGATGCGGTTCGCCCGCGCGTCGAGCTCGCGGTAGCTAAGCTGGACGTCTCCGAGGAACAGCGCCGGGGCATCCGGCGTGCGGTCCACCTGATGTCCGAACATCGCGGGCAACGTGAGGTCGCGTGGCGCCTCGGGCGGCTGGTTCCATTCCGCGACGAGCCGGTGGCGCTCGGCGGCCGAGACGATCGGGATGTCGGCGATCGGGCGTGCCGGGTCGCGCAGCGCTTCACGCAAGAAGTGGACGAGCTGCGCGGCGAGCTGCTCGATCTGCCAGCGATCGAACAGCTCGATGTTGTACACGAGCTCGAGCTGGAGCGTGCGGCCGTGCTCGACGCTGACGATCGAGAGATCGAAGCGCGTCGTGGCCTCTCTCCCCGCGAACGGCTCCTCGCGGAGCTCGCCGATCGGTGGCAACTCCTGCGACAGGGGCTGGTGCACGAACGACACCTGGAACAGCGGGGTGCGGTTCAGGCTGCGCTCGATCTTCAGCGCATCGACGACCATCTCGAACGGCGCTTCCTGGTGTGCATAGGCGGCGAGCGCGGTGGCGCGCTCGCGCCGCACGAGCTCCGCGAAGCTCTCGCGCGGATCGATCGGCGTCCGCAGCACCAGGGTGTTGAGCACGATGCCGATGACATGCTCGAGCTCTGGGGAGTTCCGGCTGGCGATCGGCGTGCCGATGCACAGATCGTCCTGCCCCGAGATCCGGGCGAGCACCGCGCGGAGGGCGGCGAGGAGCGTGACGAACTGCGTCGCGCGGGCCGTTCTGGTGAACGTCCCGAGCCTGGCGGCCAGCTCCTCATCGAGCTCGAGCGGGACCACGCCACCGCGCGCGCTCGATACGGCCGGGCGCGGCCCCTTGAACGGAAGCGCGACTTCGCTCGGCGCGTCGCGCAGCTGATCGGCCCAGTACGCGAGTTGCCGATCGAGCCGGTCGCCGGTGAGCCACGAGCGCTGCCACGCCGCGTAGTCCGCGTACGAGATCGGCAGCGCCGGTAGGCGCGTCGGCACGCCGGTCGCGTGATGCGCGTAGAGATCGGCGACCTCGGTCCACAACACGCCCATCGACCACCTGTCGGAGACGATGTGGTGCAGCGTGACGAGCACGAGGTGGTCGTCGGACGCAGCGCGAAGCAGCGTCGTGCGAACCAGCGGGCCGGTTCCCAGATCGAACGGACGCCGTCCCTCGTCGCTCGAGCGCTGCGCGAGCTCCGCGTCGCGCTCCGCGGCGTCGAGGTGCGAGAGGTCCTCGACGGGCAGGTCCCACCGCGTGACGGCGTGGATCTCCTGGCGCGGGACCCCTCGCTCCGCTGGGAACACCGTTCGCAACGACGCGTGGCGTGCGACGACGTCGTCGAACGCACGCCGCAGCGCCTCGACGTCGAGCGCTCCGCGCAGGCGGAGGCGGCTTACGAGGTTGTACGCCGGGCTGTTCGGGTTCAGCTGGTGCAGGAACCACATCCGCTCCTGCGCGTACGAGAGCGGTAGCCCGTCGGTGTGGGCCGCGGGTCGGATCGGTGGCAGCGCGATCGCCTGACCGTCGCCCTGCAGCGTCGCGATCGCCGTCGCGAGCTCGGCGATGGTTGGCCCGGCGAACAGCCGCTCGAGGCCGAGGTCGATGTGGAAGGTCTGGTCGATCGCCCACAGCAGGCGGAGCGCGAGGAGCGAATGGCCGCCGAGCCCGAAGAAGTCGTCGTGCGCGCCGACGCGCTCCACGCCCAAGAGCTGCGTCCAGATCCCGGCGAGGATCTCCTCGCTCGGACCGCGTGGTGCCACGTAGGGCGCGCCACCGAACGCGGCGCGGTCGGGCGCCGGCAGCGCGCGGCGGTCGAGCTTGCCGGCCGGCGACCGCGGCATCTCGGCGAGGAACACGACGGCCGCCGGCACCATGTAGTCGGGCAGTCGCGCGCGCGCGATCGCCAGCAGCGCCGTGCTGGTCAGTGCGGCGTCGTTCGGGACGACGTACGCGATGAGGCGCGGCTCGCCGCCGTCCTCGCGCACCATCACCGCGACATCGGCGACGTGCGGTTCCTCCGCGAGCACGGCCTCGATCTCGCCGAGCTCGATCCGGAAGCCGCGGAGCTTGACCTGGTGGTCGATGCGGCCCAGGAACTCGAGCGCGCCGTCGGTGCGGCGGCGGACGAGGTCGCCGGTGCGGTACATGCGCGCGCCGGGGACGCGCGCATATGGATCGGGGACGAAACGCGAAGCGGTGAGGTCCGGCCGATCGCCGTAGCCACGCGCGAGGCCTGCCCCCGCGATGTATAGCTCGCCCGCGACCTCGAGCGGCTGCACCTGCAGCGAGGTCGGATCGAGCACGTAGAGCTGCGTGTTCGCGATCGGCTCGCCGAGGCGGATCGGCGCACCCGCAGTGATCCGTTCGCGCGCTGACCAGATCGTCGTCTCGGTGGGGCCGTAGAGGTTCCACAGCGCGCCGACCCGCGGGACCAGCGCGGCCGCGAGATCGGGGGGGAGGGCTTCACCGCCGCAGAGTGCGACGAAGCCGGGCCCGGGCTGCCAGCCACGCTCGACGAGCAGGCGCCACGTCGCGGGCGTCGCCTGCATGACGGTCACTTGGTGCTGGGCGAGGAGCTGCATGAGGCGGGCGCCATCTCGCGCGTCGTCGCGCGAGGCGATGACGAGCCGCGCCCCCGCGAGCAGCGGCAGGTAGAGCTCGAGGCCGGAGATGTCGAACGACGCGGTCGTGACGGCGAGCAGGGTGTCCTGCGCGGTGAGGCCCGGCGCGTCGAGCATCGAGATGAGGAAGTTGACCAGCGACGCGTGCTGGATCTGGACGCCCTTGGGGCGCCCGGTCGAGCCCGACGTATAGAGGACGTAGGCGAGCTGCTCGGGCGCCAGCGCGATCTTCGGGGCGTCGCTAGGCAGGGTCGCGAGCGGTGGCTGCGCGAAGTCGACGAGCACGTGGTGGTCCACGGTCACCCGGTCGCGGAGGTGCGGCGCGGTGAGCACGATGCGCACGCGCGCGTCGGCCACCATGAATGCGAGGCGATCTGGCGGCAGCTCGCTGTCGAGCGGCACGTACGCGCCGCCGGCGACGAGCACGGCGAGCATCGCGACCACGAGCTCGGGGCCGCGGTCGAGGCAGATGCCGACGCGTTCCTCGGGCGCGAGCCCCAGGTCGAGGAGGTGGCGAGCGAGCACGTTGCTGCGGTCCGCTAACACGCGATACGTGAGCGTCCGCCCGTCCGCCTCGATCGCGATTGCATTGGGGGTCTGGGCGATGCGGTCCGCGAGCAGGGCGGGTAGGGTCGTCCGCGGCACCGCGCGTTCGGTGCGGTTCCAGGCATGCAGGAGATGGTCGCGTTCGGCCTCGGCGAGCAGGCCCAGCGCATCGAGCGGCGTCTCCGGGGCTGCCACGACGGCCGCGAGCAGCGCCTCGAAGTGGCGAGGCATCTGCTCGACGACGGCAGGCGCGAACAGATCCGTGTTGTAGACGAACACGAGGTCGATCTGATCGGCCGTGACGACCGCCGTGAGGTCGAGGTCGACGTGGGTCGAGATCAGGCCGCGCTCGATGTCCTCCGCGTTCAGGCCGGCGAACCCGACCGCGGGCGGCCGCGCGTCGGCGTACTGGACCTGGAACATGACCTGGAACAGCGGGTTGCGGCTCAGCGAGCGCACGATGTCGAGCCGCTCGATCACCATCTCGAGGGGCGTGTCCGCGTGCTCGAACGCCTCTAGGGCCGTCGCGTGCTCGTGGGCGAGCAACTCGGCGAACGTCATCGCGCCGCTGGCGGGCGTGCGGAACACGACGGTGTTGATGAACAGGCCGATCAGCGCCTCGACCTCGCGCTGCCGCCGGTTCGCGCTAGGCACGCCGATGCAGATGTCCGCTTGCCCGGTGTAGCGGAACAGCAGCGCGCGGAACGCGGCCAGTAGGGTGGTGGACAGCGTGCTGCCGTGCCGTTGGCTCAGCGCGCGCAGGCGGGCGGCGAGCTCCGCCGGTAGGGCGAGCGTGCATGCCGCGCCGTGGTGCGTCTCGACGGGTGGGCGGGGCCCCTTGAAGGGCAGCGCGGTATCCTCGGGCGCGCCGCGCAGGCGCGCCTGCCAGTAGGCGAGCTGCCCCTCGAGCACCTCGCCCACGAGCCACGTGCGCTGCCAGTGCGCGTGATCCATGTACTGCACCGCGAGCGTTGCCAGCCTCGGTCGGCGCGCCTCGACCCGCGCGGTGTAAAACTCCTCCAGCTCGTGCCAGAAGAGGCCGATCGACCACCCATCGGAGACGATGTGATGGAGGGTGAGCAATACGACGTGCTCGAACGGCGCCAGGTGGACCAGCGTCGCGCGCACGAGCGCGTCAGCCGCGAGATCGAAGGGGTGCGCGGCCTCCTCGCGCGAGATCCGGTCGAGCTCGGCGGCGCGCTGCGCGGGCGGCGAAGCGCTCAGATCGACGAGCGGTAGCGCCCTTGGCTCGGCCGGGTGGATCGTCGCGTACGGCACGCCCTCCCGCGTGGGGAACGACGACCGCAGCACTTCGTGGCGGGCGATCACGTCCTCGAAGCTACGCCGCAACGCCTCGGCGTCGAGCGCGCCGTGGAGCCGACGCCGGAACGCCATGTGATACGCCGAGCTCGTCGGCGCGAGTTGGTGAAGGAACCACATCCGCTGCTGCGCGAACGACAGCGGGAGCGCGTCGCGACGTGGCACCGGCACGATCGGAGGGGGCGCGGCCGTCCGCGGTGCGCCGGCGCGCAGCCGGACGATGCTGGCGGCGAGCCCCTCGATGGTTGGCGCTTCGAAGAACTGCGGGAAGTCGAGCTCGACGCCGAGCTGCGCGCGCACCCGCGCCATCACGCGGACCGCGCGCAGCGAGTGGCCACCGAGCGCGAAGAAGTCGTCGCGGACGCTGATCCGCTCGAGCTCCAGGACCTCGCGCCAGATCGCCGCGATCATCTCCTCCTCCGGGCTTCGCGGAGGGACGAACGGGTTCGTGTCGTCGGCGTCCGCGTCGGGGGTGGGCAGCGCCGCTCGATCGAGCTTGCCGTTGGGCTTGCGTGGCAGCACGTCGAGGAACACGAAGCTCGCCGGGATCATGTACGGCGGGATCCTGCGCCGGAGGTGCTCGCGCAGCTCCGCGGTCGTCGGCGCCGGCTGCGCGCGTACGACGTACGCGATCAGCCGCACATCGTCGCGGTCGCGCTTCACCGCGATCACGGCCGCGTCGATCACGCCCGGGTGCGCGCGCAGCACCGCCGCGATGCCCGGCGGGTCGACGCGCTGGCCGCGGAGCTTCACCTGGTCGTCGAGCCGCCCGAGGATCTCGACGGTGCCGTCGGGACGGTGGCGGCCCAGATCGCCGGTGCGGTAGAGGCGATCGGCGGGATCGGAACGGAACGGGTTGCCGACGAATCGCGGAGCGTCAGCGTCGCGCTCATCGAGGTAGCCGCGTGTCGAGAACGGCGTGCGAATCACGACCTCGCCCACCTCGCCGGCGGCGGCCAGCGCGCGCGCGTCGCGCATGACGAGGATCTGTGTGTCGGGCAGCGGCCATCCCACGGGCTGGATGCCCGGCTCAGGATGGGGCGGTACGCGATACCAGCACTTCGCCGGGCCGGTCTCGGTCGTGCCGTACAGGTTGATGAACTCCGTGTCGGGTCGGAACCGCGCGCGCCACCGCTCGACGAGGGTGGCGTCGAGGGGCTCGCCGACGAGGAAGATGCAGCGCAGCGCGCGCAGCTCGACGTCCGGCGGGCACTCGTTGAGCCACGAGCGCGCGAGCGATGGCACCGTGTGGATCGCGGTGACGCCCTCGCGGTCGAGCCAGCGCGTCAGCTCGGCGGGATCGACCTCGGCGACGTCCTTGGGCGGCAGCACCATCAGCTTGCCCGCGGTGAGCGCAAACATGGTGTCGCGCAGGAACACGTCGAAGCCGAGCTCCGTGAGCTGCGCGCTGATCGGACCTGCGAGCTCGCCGAACATCGAGCGCTGCCACGCCGAGAAGTGCGCGAGCGCGACCAGGTCACCGACGACGCCCTTCTGCGCGCCGGTCGTGCCCGACGTGAAATAGATGTACTTGATCGCGGGATCCGACAGCGGAGCCGCCGCCGCGAGCGACGCCGGCATCGAGATCGCGCCCGTCGCCGCATCGATCGTCGCGGTCGGGACGCGCGCGTTCGTGCGCGGCGTGCCGCCGGAGGCCTCGACGATCACGCGCGCGCCCACGTGCTCGAGCAGCCGCTCGGCGTGCTCGGCCGACAGGCGCGACGAAAGCGGGACGAGGCACGCGCCGCTGCGGAGGATGCCGAGGTAGCCCGCGATCAGACCCGGCGAGGTCGGCCCGGCGAGTGCTACGCGATCGCCGGGCCGAATGCCGGCGTCGGCGAGCCCATGAACGACGTCGGTGCTCGCGGCCCACAGCGCGGCGCGCGTGAGCTCGCGGCCGCCGTGACGAACGGCCGCCGCCTCGGGCGCCGCGCGGACGAGTGCCTCGAGGACGTCGAGAACGGGCGGGTAGTCCGGCTGGGCGAGGGGGGCGCGTGGATCGCACCCCGGCGGTGGGGGGCCGAGGTCGAGCTCGGCGAACGAGCGATTCGGCGACGGCGTCGCGAGCTCGAGGGCCCTCACGAATCTGCTGGCGATGCCGTCGATGACGTCGCGATCGAACTGCGCGGTATCGAAGGTCAGCGCGAGCTCGACACCGTCGTGGGTTTCGTTGACGTAAACCGAAAGATCGAACTTGTTGTCGCCCGCGCTGCGCTCGAACGCCTGGTCGATGAGGTCGCTTGCGAGGCTGGTTCGCCCCTGACCGAGCGACTCCTGGACAAACCACAGCTGGAAGATCGGCGAACGCGCGGCGCTGCGATCGACACCGAGTGCGTCCACGATCATGTCGAACGGCGCCGCCCGGTGTGCGTGTGCGGCGAGGATCGTGTCGCGCTCGCGCCGCACGAGCTCCGTGAAGGTCGCCGCGCGGTCCACCTCGCCACGCAATACGAGTGTCTCCACGAACAAGCCGATCAGCCCCTCGAGCTCGCGCCGACCGCGGCCCGCGATCGGGGTTCCGATCACCAGGTCGTCCTGCCCGGTCGTCCGTGCGATCACGGCGCGGAAGGCGGCCAGCAGGATCATGAATAGCGTCGCCCCTTCGCGCAGCCCGAGCTCGCGCAATGCTCGCGCGGTCTCGGCGCCCACGAACGCCACGCTCACATCGGCCTGGCCACGCGCGGCAGCGCGGTCGGCGCGCCGCGGAAGCGCGGTCTCCGCGGGCGCGCCAGCAAGGTGCTGCTTCCAGTACGTGAGGTGACGCTCGAGCTTGTCCCCGGTCAGCTCCGCGCGCTGCTGCGCCGCGAACTCCGCGTACTGGAGCGGCAGCGGTGCAAGCGCATGCGGCCTTCCCCGCCGGCGGGCCTCGTAGCACGCAGCGACCTCGCGCCAGAACACGTCGAGCGACCACCCATCGGCGATGATGTGGTGCAGCGTGACGAGCACGACGTGGTCAGCGGGCCCGAGCCGCACGAGGCGCGTGCGGAGCAGCGGGCCGGTTGCCAGATCGAAACGCGCCTCGGCGTCCTCACGCGAGATGCGCGCCAGCTGCGCCGCGCGCTCACTCTCGGGGAGCCGGGATAGATCGTCGAGCGGCAGCTCCCATGCCCCCGGGGGGAGGATCTGCTGCCGTGGCAGTCCGTCCTCCGATGGAAATACGGTGCGCAGGGCCTCGTGCCTGCGCACGACATCCTCGAACGCCCGCCGCAACGCCTCGGGGGCAAGCGCGCCGTGCACTCTGCGCCCCATCGGCATGTGGTACGCGGTGCCGCCCGGCGTCATCCGCTCGACGAGCCACAGCCGCTGCTGGGCGTACGACAGCGCGAGCGGCCCGGAGATCGGCGGGGCGCTATCCACCGGCTCGGCATCGACGGCCGCGGTAGGCTCGCCTCGGAGCCGCACGGCAGCGTCGACAAGAGTCTCGATCGCGGCGACATCGCCCGCCCCAGATGCGCCGAGGCGCGCGCGGAGCCGCGAGATCACCTGCCTCACGAGCAGGTCGTTGTCCTGGGCGTCGGCCGTTGGCTTTTCGAGGATCTCCGCGAACGCGTCCGCGATCGAATTCGCGGTGCGATCCAGCGCCGACGCGGCGGCCGGCGGGGAAGCCGCGGCAGCCGGGCCTGCGTCGAGAGGCACGAGCTTCGCGATCTCGGCTGGGACCGGGGCCGCGAACACGGCGCGTAATGGCAGCTCGACACCGAAGTCTTCTTCGATGCGAGACACCAGCTTCACGGCCAACAGGGAATGTCCGCCGAGCTCGAAGAAGTGATCGTGGACGCCGACCTCGGGGACCCCGAGTACCTCGGCGAACAGCGCCGCAATCTTGAGCGCGACACGGTCGCCGCCGGAACTGGGTGACGTGATGCCGGACGGGCTGAAAGCGGGCGCCGGCAGGGCCTTGCGGTCGAGCTTGCCGTTCTGGGTCAGAGGCATGGCGTCCAGCACGACGAAGGCCGATGGCACCATGTACGGAGGCAACGAGGCGGCGAGCCGCGCCCGCAGCGCCGAGACGTCCGGCGCCTCACCGTGCCCGATGACATAGGCGACCAGCCGCTTGTCCCCGGGCGAATCCTCACGCGCCAGCACCGCCGCGTCGCGCACGGCCGGGTCACGCAGCAGCGCTCCCTCGACCTCACCGAGCTCGATCCGGTAACCGCGGATCTTCACCTGGAAGTCGTTACGGCCCAGGAACTCGATGTTGCCGTCGGGCAGGTACCGCGCGAGGTCGCCGGTCCGGTACAGTCGACTGCGCGCTTGGCCGCTGAACGGATCGGCCACGAACCGCTCCGCCGTGAGCTCCGGCCGATTCAAGTACCCGCACGCCACCCCATCGCCACCAATGCAGAGCTCACCGATGACGCCGACCGGCACGGGCTGTTGGTGCGCGTCCAGCACGTAGACCTGCGTGTTTCCGATCGGCCGCCCGATCGGCAGCCGCGTACAGCCAGCCTCGACCTCGCGCACCTCGTACGTCGTCGCGAACGTGGTGGCCTCGGTCGGCCCGTAACAGTGCACGACTTTCTGCGCGTGCGCGCGCATGCGTCGCACCACGAGAGGATCCACCACGTCGCCACCCGTCAGCACCATGCGCAACCGACCGAGTGCAGCGCCGAGTCCGTCGACGACTTGATGAAACAGGCCGGCGGTCAGATGCAGCACGGTGAGCTCGCGCTCCACGATCACCGCGCGCAGCGCGGCCGGCTTCAACGCTGCTTCCTTGGGCACTACGACGATGCACGCGCCGTGCACCAGGGGCGCCCATACCTCGTACGTGCTGATGTCAAACGCCGGGTTGCCGATCCAGGCCACCCGATCCGTCGACTCCACCGCGACCGACGAGCTGTGCACCAGCCGGCCGATCCCGCGGTGCGATACCATCACCCCCTTGGGCTGGCCCGTCGATCCCGACGTGTAGATCACGTAGGCGACGTCCGTCGCTAGCCGCTTTACCGCGGGCGTGTCTGGGCGTCCGGCCACGTCCTCGATGCGCACCACCGTGACGCCCTGCGGCACCGCGGGCGCTCCCTCCGCGATCACCACCCGCGCGGCGCAGTCCGCCACGATCCACGCATGACGCTCGCCGGGCGCCTCCACGTCGAGCGGGACGTACGCGGCGCCTGTCTTCAGGATGCCCAGCTCCGCGATCACCAGCCCGAGCCCGCGCTCGAGCAACGTCGCGACGTAATCGCCAGGTTTTACGCCCTGCGCGATCAGCCGATGCGCGAGCTCGTTCGCGCGCTCGTCTAGCGCGCGATACGTCAGCTGCGCCCCCTCGAATACCACCGCCACCGCGTTCGGGGTGCGGTGAGCCTGACGTCCGACCAGCTCGTGTACGCATACGTCGCGCGGGTACGCATGCGACGTCGCGTTCCAGTCGACGAGGATCCGCTGCCGCTCGGCCGGAGCGAGCAGCCCCAGTTCACGGATCGGTCGTGATGGCTCGACCACGAGCCCCTCGAGCAACGTCTGGTAGTGCCCGAGCATCCGCTCGATCGTCGCCGGATCGAACAGGTCCGTATTGAACTCGATCGCGCACGCGACTCCGGTGGAGCGCTCGACGACCGTGAGCGCCAGCTCGAACGTCGACGTGTCCTGGCCGAGCTCGACGCGTTCCGTCGCGACGCCTGGGATCCCCCCCGGTTCGCCGCCCGCCTTGTGGTGCCCGAACATCACCTGAACCAGCGGCGAGCGCGAAGTATCACCGGGCATGCGCAGCGCTTCGACCACGCGTTCGAACGGGACATCCTTGTGTGCGTACGCGCCGAGCGCGGATTGCGTTACCTGCGCCAACAGCTCCGCGAACCGCGGACTGCCCGAAAGGTCGACGCGCAACACGACCGTGTTGAGGGAAGTGCCGCTCAGCGCGTCGGTCTCCGCGCGCCCGCGATCTGCGACGGGCGTGCCGACGGACAGGTCGTCCTGATGGCTGTAGCGGTGCAAGAGCACGTAGAACGCCGCCAGGTACGTCATGAACGGCGTCGTGGCGTGCGCCCTCCCGAGCGCCTCGACTCCACGCGCCAGCTCGGCAGGCAAGATTCGATCGACCGTCATGCCGCCGGCGCGGAGCTCGGCGGGCCGCGGACGATCTGTCGGCAGCTCCAGCCGCGCCACGCCCATCAAGCGCGTCCGCCAATACGCGAGTTGCTGTTCGACCAACTCGTTGGCGTCATAGGGGGCGCACAGTGTCGAGATCGGGCGACCCGGCGCCTCGAGCGCGCGCGCGAGTAGCGAGAAGTACTCGGCGGCGAGGCGCTCGATGGTGCGTCGTTCGAATAGGTCCGTTCGATACTCGAACGATGCCGTCAGATCGACGCCGTCGTCGAAGAACTGGAGCGTCAGATCGTCGAGTACGGCGCCCGTGTCAGCGATATCGACGGTCCAGACCTGTCCCGCCGGGGAAGGTGGGGCCTCGATCCGGAGAACAGCCAGCGTGACCTGCTGCAACGGCCCGCGCCCGAGATCCTGCTTGCGCTTGAGCGCGGCGATGACCTTCTCGTACGGTACTTCCGCGTGCTTCAAGCCGTCGATCACGACGTCGTGCACGCGCAGCACTAGCTCCCGGAAGGTCGGATCGCCGGACGCATCTGTACGAAGGACGATCGTATTGACGAGCAAGCCGATCACCGCCTCGAGTTCGGGCCGGCTGCGCATCGTGACCGCGGTCCCCACCAGAAGATCGGTCTGGGCGAGGCGATCAACGAGGAGCGCGTTGAACGCCGCGAGCAGCGTCGTGAACAGGCTGGTCCCCTCACTACGCGCGAGCGTCCGCACGGCCAACGACAGCTGACGCGGGACGAGCAAGTCGAAGTGCGCGCCGTGGTACTCGAACGTGGCGGGCCGCGGAAAGTCGCTCGGGACATCGACGTTGGGGGCGTCGGCCAGCTGCGCGCGCCAGTAGGCGAGCTGGCGCTCGAGCTCGTGCTCGGAGAGCGAGGCACGCTGCCAGGTCGCGATGTCGGCGTACTGGGCCTCCATCAGGGGAAGCGGGGAAGGTTGGCCGTTACGGAACGCATCGTACGTGGCGCTCAGCTCGCGGACGAGCACCCCGATCGACGCCCCGTCGTAGACCGTGTGGTGGAGGTTGACGAGGAGCACATGATCATCCGCCGCGAACCGGACGAAGCTCGCGCGAACAAGGCGATCCTTCGCCAGGTCATACGGGGCCCGCGCTTGGTCGCGCGCGAGCTCGACCAGCCGCGCGGCCCGCGCGGCGCCGGTCAGCGGACCTTGGTCCGCGACGGGTAGCTCGATGGTGAACGGCGGCGAGATGACCTGGACGAGCTGCCCCTTCGCGAGCTTGAAGTTCGTCCGCAAGCTCTCGTGACGCGCGATCAGTTCGTTCAGGCAGCGTGCGAGAATGGTCGCGTCGACCGCACCGCGCATCGCGATCGCGATGGCGACATTGAACGGCCGTGGGCCGTTGTCCGGAAGCATGCGCTCGATGAACCACACCCGCTCTTGTGCGTTCGAGGCCACGAGCGGCTGCGCGCGAGGCACGCGCGGGATCGGCGCGAGGGCGGAGACGGCGCTGCCGCGCAAGCGCACCACCTCGGCGGCGAGCCCCTCGACCGTAGGCGTCTCGTAGAGATGCGCGAGGGCCACATCGACCCCGAACGCAGCGCGGACCTTCGACACGAGGTGAATCGCGAGCAGCGAGTGACCGCCGAGCTCGAAGAAGTCATCGCCCGGGCGAACGCGATCGACCTTCAAGATCGCGCACATCAGCTTCGCGATCGCGTCCTGCTCGGGGGTGAGCGCCGCACCTGCCGCACCTGCCTCCGCGGCCGCGGCCTCAGCGGGCCAGTCGGGCGCGGGGATTGCCTCCAGGTCGAGCGCACCGAACGCCTCGACAGGCACTGCCGGGTCGGCGATGCCGCGGGCGAGGATCGCCTCGAGCGCGGCCGCGAAGCGCTGGAGGTCGGCGACAGAGAAGCTCGCCGGATCCGCGACCCACGTCAGCGTGATCGATCGATCCCCGTGCTCCTGCGCGATCATCTCGAGCGCGAACTTCGCGTCGTTGACTGGGATGTAGTCCTGCTGAAACTCGATCCCGCCAGCGGTGTGGCTCGTCGACGCGAGCTGCGTCGAGACCTGCACCTGCACGAGCGGTCCTTTCCGGTGGCCGACGAGCCGCGCGATCTCCGGTAGAGGGATGCCCGCGTGCGGCACCGCGTCTGCGATGCCGGTCATCAGCTGCTGCGCGAGCGCCACGAAGCTCGGGCCGTCGGACAGATCGACGACGAGCGGCAGCACCCCGGCGAAGCTGCCCGACACGCGCTCCGATTCGGCGCTGCGGTTCGCGTTCGCCACGCCGAGCACGAAGCGCCCGTCGCGGGCGTGCCGGGCGAGCAGCGCCGCGAACGCCGCGTACAAGACCGCCGACGGCGACAGGTTGTTCCGGCGGCAGAACGCGGCGAGCTGCGACGAGCCGTGGGCGCCGAGCGGGCGGCTCGAGCGCACGGCCTTGGTCGAGGTTTCGCCCGCGACCTGCGGCAGCGCGAGCGGTGCGATCCGCGCGCGCTCGAACGCGCCGTCCGGCGCCGGTGCGAACCGCGCCCGCCAGAACGCGCGAGCCTCCTCTCGCTCGCGCTCGTGTTGCTTGCCGCGCTCCCACGCCGCGTAGTCCGCGTATTGGGTTTCGACCTCGGTGCGTGGGGGCAGTGGTTCACCTGCAGCCAGAAAGCCGTACAGGCGCGCGAGATCGGCGGCGATCAGATTCTCCGACCACGCGTCGGTGATCAGGTGGTGCATCAGCATGACCAGCGCGTGCTCGTCGTCGGAGAACGTGACGAGTGCGATGCGCACGAGCGGCGCGCGTGCGAGCACGAACGGCTGCGCGGCCATCGTCTCGGCGATGCTTTCGAGCTCTTGCCGGCGCTCTGCCTCGGGCGTGGCGCGGCGATCGTGGAGCTTGAGCGGAATCCGCGCGGAGCGCCCGATCACCTGGACGAGCTCAGCCTCGAGGACGAACGACGTGCGCCAGATCTCGTGGCGCGCTGCGATCTCGTTGAGCGCACGCTCGAGCAGCGGCAGCGCGACGCGGCCGCGGAGCTGGAGCACCGGACATTCGACGTAGCCGCGCGGCCGGCGCAGTACGTCCTGCATGACCTGCTCGTGGACCCAGATCGACTCCTGGGCGAACGTGACCGGCGCGCGCTCGACGTCCGGCCGTTGCGGAATCTGACGCCTGCCGCGCGCTTGCCCACCCTGGCTGCGGCGCGCCTCGCCGAATGCCGCGGCGGCCTCGGCGAGCGTGGGACTCGTGAGGAACAGCCGGACCGGTACCGAGGTGCCGTAGTCGGCGCTCAGCCGCGCGGCTACCTGCGCGGCCATAAGCGAGTGTCCGCCGAGCTCGAAGAAGCGATCATCGCAGCCGATGCGCTCGACACCGATCAGGCTCGACCACAGCGCCGCCATGATCCGCTCGTCCTCGGTCCGCGGTACCACGTAGTCGGCGCGGGCGGCCTGCGCGGACCAGTCTGGAGAGGGGAGTGCCTTGACGTCGATCTTGCCGCTGGGGGTGATGGGGAGTGCGTCGACGGTGACGAACGCCGACGGGACCATGTAGGCGGGGAGCCTCGCGGCGAGGAAGTCACGGAGCGCGTCGGTCGCGGTCGGCGTGTTCAACGCCACGTAGGCGACGAGGCGGCGATCGTCCTCGCCGACGTCACGTGCGACGACGGCGGCCTCGCGGACGCCGGGATGAGTGGCAAGGATCGAGGCGATCTCGCCGGTCTCGATCCGATAGCCACGGATCTTGACCTGGGCGTCGTTGCGGCCGAGGTACTCGAAGGAGCCGTCGGGGAGGCCGCGCGCGACGTCGCCGGTCTTGTACAGGCGCGCACCGGGGCGACCCGAGAACGGATCGGGGATGAAGCGCTCGGCGGTCAGCGACGGGCGAGCGTGATAGCCGCGCGCGAGGCCGGCCCCGCCGACGTAGATCTCGCCTTCCTGGCCGTCGGCGACGGGCCGCAGCGCGGAGTCGAGAATGTGCAGCTCCAGATCGGGGATCGGGACGCCGATGGGACTGCCTTTGGGATCGCGGCACTCAGCGGGCTCGATGACCCGGTAGGTGACGTGTACCGTGGTCTCGGTGATCCCGTACATGTTGACGAGCTGCGGGGCGTGCGGATAGCGCTCGAACCACGGGACGAGGGACCGCAACTCGAGGGCCTCGCCGCCGAAGATGACGTAGCGAAGTGCGAGCGGCGTTGGCGGGGCATGGCGGGTGGCGGCGGCGATGAGGTGACGGAACGCCGAGGGAACTTGGTTGAGGACGGTAACCCGGTGCTTGACGATCAGGGCGAAAAGCTCGTCGGGCGACTTGCGCGCGTGTTCGGGGACGATGACGACCGAGCCGCCGTAGACAAGCGCGCCCCAGATCTCCCAGACGGAGAAATCGAAGGCGTAGGAGTGAAAGAACGTCCAGACGTCGTGCTCGTCGAAGCGGAACCATGCGTCCGTCGACGACATGAGGCGGACGACGCGGTCGTGCGGGACGAGGACGCCCTTGGGCTTCCCAGTCGAGCCCGAGGTGTAGATGACGTACGCGAGGTTTGCGGGGTCGACATCGCGCGCAACGGGTGTGGCGGGCTCGCTCGCGGCCGCGGCGGAGGCCGCGCGCAGATCGATGCACACGCCGGCGAACGAGCCTGCGAGCGGGCGATCGGTAAGGACGACCGGCGCACGGCTGTCCGCGAGCATGAAAACGAGTCGATCGGCGGGATAGTTGGGATCGATGGGGAGGTAGGCGCCGCCGGCCTTGAGGACCGCGAGCATGGCGACGACGAGGTCAAGCGAGCGCTCCAGGTGGACGCCGACGATGACTTCGGGGCCGACGCCATGGCGGACGAGGAGGTGGGCGAGGCGGTTGGCACGAGCATCGAGCTGCGCGTACGTCAACTCGTCTGCGCCGAACACGAGCGCGCGCGCGTCGGGTCGAGCCGCCGCGTGGGCCTCGATGATCCGGTGGATCGACGCACGAGCGCCGGGAGGCATGCGTGGATCGGTCGATGACTCATCCGGTCCAGAAGCTTTCACCTGCATCGGCCGACCTGGCCGCGTTCGGACAACAGCGCGTCCTCGTCCGGTTCACGGCGGAAGAAGTGGCATCCGACGCACGCGTCGGGGGGCCGCTGCAGGTCCCACCGGATTCCCATTTGGTGCGAAGACAGACGTAGGCCACGTTCCCCGCGCACCGCTCGTCTCATTAACGGTCGTGATCCCCGATCTGCGCGTGGGAGTCCCCGATCGGACCGAAAGTCAGCTGGGGGCGCCAACGCCCCAAAAAAAGCCACATTTATAAAGAGGCACGCGCACGTGCAATGTTGCGCACAACCTCGCTGAATTCGTCCATCGTTCGTACGGCACCGATATATTCGCGCGTATGGGGTGTTTCGACGAGAACACGGTGGCCGCGTTCGTCGCAGGAATGCTCGATCAGGTGAGCGCCTCGGCCATCCAGACCCACGTCGATTCGTGCGCACGCTGCTTCGCGCTCGTCGCTGCATCTGCGAAGGCGATATCGACGGCGAAGGCCGCGTTGGCTTCAGGCTCGGTGGTCAGCACCAGCGATGGCGCCCCCGGCCTCGACGTCCTGCGCCGCGGAACGCGCGTCGGACGCTATGAAGTGACGTCGCTCGTCGGCGCGGGCGCCATGGGCAGGGTGTACGCGGCGATCGACGCCGAGCTGGGCCGCACGATCGCGCTGAAGTTGGTACGCGCGGGCCGAGGTGCCGATGCGGACCGCCGTCTGCTCCGAGAAGCTCGCACGATGGCCAAGCTCACCCACCCGAACGTCGTCACCGTCCACGACGTCGGCATGTTCGGCGAGCACGTGTTCCTCGCGATGGAGCTCATCGACGGCGAAACGCTCCGCACGTGGCTGGCGGAGTCGCGGCCAACGCGCTCGGTGTTGACCACGTTCCTCGCCGCCGGGCGCGGCCTCGCCGCTGCCCACGCCGCGGGCGTCGTTCATCGCGACTTCAAGCCCGATAACGTGCTCGTCGGACGCGACGGCCGCGTCGTCGTGACCGACTTCGGTCTCGCACGCGACGCGTCCGCCGAGAGTGACGAGCCGCACGTCCTCGCAGGTACGCCGGCGTACATGGCGCCGGAGCAACTCCGCCGCGAGCAGATCGACGCCCGCGCCGATCTGTTCTCGTTCTGCGTCGCGCTTCACGAGGGGCTCACCGGCGAGCGCCCCTTCCGCGGCAAGCATTCCGCCGAGCTCCTCGCCGCCATCGCGGGGCAGGACTTCGTCGACGCACGTGGCGCGCCCAAGCACGTCCAGCGCGCGATCCGCCGCGGTCTCTCCGCGTCACCGGAGGATCGGTTCGCATCGATGGACGCGCTGCTCGCCGCGCTCGCGCGCGACCGCACCGCGACCCGGCGCCGCATCGCCGTGGGAGCGCTCGCCGGGGTCGCGCTCGTCGCCGCCGGTTCGCGCATGGCCACAAGTCGTACGGAACAGCCAAGCTGCCGTGACGAGGTGCCTGGGAAGCTCCTGGCCGTGTGGGGGGCACCGCAACGCGCCGCCATCCGCGCGGCGTTCTTGGCGACCGGGGTCGCCAACGCCGCGGACGCCTCGACGCGCGTCGACAACGCGATCGACACCTACGGCGCTCACTGGACCGCGATGCACGTGGAAGCATGCGACGCGACCTACGAACGGCGGGAGCAATCGTCCGAGCTGCTGGATCGACGCGTCGGATGCCTCGCGGAGCGCCTCGGCGATCTGCGCACCCTCATCGACGTCCTGGTCCACGCGGATGCGGATGTCGTGAACAACGCTGTGAACGCCGTCGACGGCCTTGGAGCGCTCGGCCAATGCGACGCGCTCGCGCTCGGGGACCGAACGATGTCGACCGCGCAACGCGAGAAGGTCGCCGCGCTCCGCGCGGACCTGTCGCGCGCACACCTACTCCGCGCGGCCGGACGGATCACCGACAGTCTCGCGCTCGCCAAGGCCGCGGCGCAGGCGAGCGACGAGCTCGACGATCCGTCGCTCGCGGCCCTGGCCAGGCTCCGCATCGGACAAGCCGAGATGGACGCGGGGGACGCCGTCTCCGCGTCGGCCACCCTCCGCCGCGCGGCCGAGCTCGCCGACATCGCGAAGGAGGATGCGGTGCGCGCCGAGGCGCTGACGAGCCGTTTGCACGTCGAGGGCTCCATGCTGGGCAACGGTGCGATCATCGCGGAGCTCGACGGAGCTGCGGCGGCCGTGATCGCGCGCGTGGGAGATCGAGGGATGAGCGCCAGGCTCGAGGGCAGGCGACTGCACTCTCTCGGTAATGCGCTCGTCGCGAAAGGGAGCGTTTCGGGCGACGCCGCGACCATCGAGCAGGGGGTGGAGACCCTCGAGCACGCCGCCGCGGTGCGCGAGGCCGTACACGGCGTGCGTAGTCACGAGGTGGCGATGACTCGCAATAGTCTATGCGTCGTGAGGAACAATCTGAGGGCATACGAGAGCGCACTCGAGCAATGCCAGCGCGCGGCCGACATCTGGATCGACCGCCTCGGGCCCACCCATCCGAAGGTCAGCGGGGCCCACATGAACCTCGGCAACGTCCTCTACGGGATGGGGAGGCTCGACGAGGCGATCGCCCAGTACGAGCACGCTATCACGCTCACCGCGCACACGCTCGGCGAGAAACACTACGTGTATTGGGCCGCGCTCATCAACCTGGGGCGCGCGCTATCCAGGCGGGGGGACCACGATCGCGCGATCTCGTTGCACCTCCGCGTGCTGGAGCTTCAAGAGCGAGCCCCGGAGGTGCGCGGGGTCCCGCGAGAGTACGTCCTGGCCAGCCTCGGCACCGCCTACCAGCGCAAGGGCGACCTCGGCCGCGCGCGCGACGCGTTCGAGCGCGCCCTTGCCCTCGCATCGCGATCGACGAATGTGTCGACTTGGCAGGAGCTCCGGATCGGCCTCGCCTCCGTGCTGTGGACCGAAGGCACGCCGGCTTCGCGCCGCCGGGCGCGCGCGCTCGTCACCGAGGGCAGAGACGCGCTTCCCGCCGATGCTCCTGCGCGAGGCGAGTACGACGCGTGGCTCGCAGAGCTCCGGTGAGTCACCCGTCCGCGTGCCGGATCAAGCTCTGCAGGACGGGTTCGATGCGGCTCGCGACAAGGCGCAAGAGGCTCGTGATCTCGCTGTCGGTCGCCGCCAGGTCGCGCTTCATCAGGAGGCGGGTGTGTTCGACGAGCTGCTCCATCGCCTGCCGAACCCAGCGCGAAGCGGTCACGCGATGCACGCAGTACATGGCACCGAGCTTGTCGATCGTGAGCCGCTCGCCGTAGTAGAAGCGAAGGATGGTCTGCGTGCGCGGGGGGAGCTCGCTGAACGCGGCGCGAAGCGCGTCCTCGAACGCGGCGCCGTAGCGTCGCTTCAGGTACTCCCGCTCGACATCGAGCGCCTCGGCGGCGACCGCTCCTAGCAACGAGCTGTCGAGCTGCGTGTGTGATTTCGCCTGGCGCGCACGTCGCAGGGCCGCGCGCACCGCCACCACGCGGACCCAGTTGCGCAGTGGTCCCGTCCCCGAGTAGGTGGCGATCCGGCCGGCGGCGCCGCCGTGACCGAGCAACAGGTACTCCCGCAGGTCTTGCTTGTAGTCGTCGACTGCGTCGCGCGAGATCCCGACCCGGAGCAGGCCTTGGTCGACCTCGTTGAAGATGTGCTCGTCAAAGTACCTGAGCGCGCGTACGTCACCCGCGGCGCACGCACAGACGAGGTAGAGTTCCGACGTCCTCAGCTTCGAGAGCGGCTCACCCGGCTCGAGCCGCTCCCCGAGCCAAGCCGCGAACTGGTCCGGGGACAGCTCGACGTCGGGCCATGCCGCACGCGCCGCGTCGAGGGCATGCGCGAGGTCCTCCTGGCTCACCCGAGCGGGGGAGCCAGCGCTGCGGGTTCGGTAGCCTCCCACGCGCTCGCAATAGCTCGCACGAGCCGACGTGTCAATCGGCACGGCGGTCGGCAGGGCGATGCACTCCCCCGTGAAGTAATCGCACTCCAGGATGAAGCGGATCGCGGCATCGATCTCGTGTGGCTCGCCGAGGCGCCGTAGCGGAATCTTGGCGACGGGCGACTTGCGGGCGTGTTCCGGGACGATGACGACCGAGCCACCGTAGACGCTTGCTGCGATAACCGTGCGCAAGTCGCGGCGGCATGGCGTGGTTATGGGCGGCGCGATCGATGCCCCATCGGCAGATTTGACTTTGTGTCACGAAGTGATACAAGATGTGACACATCGTGATACGCAAGAAGCCGCCCACCGAGCCGCCCGATGACGAACCCGAGCGCAAGGAGCGCGTGATCCACACCCGCGTGCCCGAGAGCCTCGAGTCCGAGCTGCGGGAGCGCGCGCAGGAGCTGGGCATGAGTGTCTCGAACCTCGTGCGCAATGTACTGGGCCATGCGTTCGGTCTCGTCGGTGATGTGGTCGCCGACAGTCACGCGATCGCACGGGCCGCGCGCGGCGAGCGCAAGGCCATACCGGTTGGGCAGGTCACGTCGATCGATGACGTGCTCGGCTGGCAGCCGATCGTGCTCGCGAAGAACGCGGTGTGCGCGCAGTGCAACGCGATCCTGCCCAGGGGCGAGGACGCCGCCGTCGGCGTCAACTCGCTGCTCGTGGTGTGTCCCTCGTGCCTCAAGGAGCTCCGGTCATGAACACCCAACCGTTCGTCGAGCCGCTACTCGAAACTCTGCGCCTGCTGCGCCACGTCGGCGGCCGGCTCGATGCGATGTCGCTCGATCTCGCGCGTGATCTGGGCGCGGTGACACGCGATGCGCAGGCGTTCGCGCACCTCGCGCAGGAGCGCGCCGGCACGCTGTATCGCGCGACGCCCCGGGCCGCGAAGCTCGTGCAGGTGGGCACGGCGCTGCTCGCGCGCCATCGTTGGCTCCGGCTCGCGGCCGCGGCGCGCGGGCACGAGGCGTTGCGCGACGAGGATCATCGCGACCTCGCGCGGCGCACGGTACAGGCGGCGGCGCAGCTGCGCGGCGGCATCGCGAAGCTCGGGCAGCTCGCCTCGTGCCGGCCGGACCTCGTCGGGCCGATCTGGGCGAGCGAGCTCGCGCGCCTGCAAGATGACGTGCCGCCGGTGCCCACGGAGGCGATCCGCGCGTGCGTGGAGGCCGAGCTCGAGCGTCCGCTCGCCGAGGTGTTCGCGACGTTCGACGAAGCGCCGCTCGCAGCCGCCTCGCTCGCGCAGGTCCATGCGGCCACGCTACTCGACGGTACGCCGGTCGCAGTCAAGGTCCAGGTGCCCGCGATCGAGGATGTGATCGAGGCCGACATCGCCGCACTGCGCGCGCTCGCAGGCGCGCTCGGCGAGCTGCCCGGCGTCGATCTGCCGATGCTCGCCGACGAGCTCGCGCGGTCACTTGCCAGCGAGCTCGATTACGTCGCCGAGGCCGACGCGCTCGAGCGGTTCGCGACGTCGCGCAGCAGCGTGGTGGTGCCGCGCCCGATCCGCGCCGCGTCGACCGCGCGCGTGCTGACGATGACGCGGCTCGAGGGCGCCAAGCTCGTGCCGTGGCTCGATGCGGCCTCGCCCGACGAACGTGCGCGCCTGCTTGGCGCGCTGGTGGGCGAGGTCGCCGCGCAGGTGCTGGAGCGCGGTGACGTGCACGCTGATCCGCACCCGGGCAACTTCATGGTCACCGCGGGTGGCACGCTCGCGATGCTCGACTTCGGGTGCACGCTCGAGCTCGCTCCTGCCGAGCGTGCGGCATATGCGCGCCTCGTACTCGCGATCGGCGCCGCTGATCAGGCCGCCGCGATGCGCGAGCTCGCCGTGCTGGGCTTCATCGCCGACGCACCCGAGCAACTCGTGGCGATCACCACCGCGCTGATCGGTGCGATGCGGCCGGGCGCCGCCGTGAGCGAGCTCGACTGGGAGAGCGCCTTCGCGACGCAGATCGCGCAGGCCAAGCAGCTCTCCGGCCTGACCATCCCGCGCTCGTTCGTGTTGCTCGGCCGCGTGCTCGCTACCGTCGCTGGGCTGCTCGCGACGTATCGGCCGAACATCCAGCTGTACCCGGTGATCGCTCGCTCGCTCGTCGTCGCCTCGGCCGCCGGCTGAGAACATCGAGGCGGGAACGTGCGACACTGCATCGTACTCGTCTCATGCCCGTTCCTCGCGCCGTGCTGTACATGGCGGCCAGCGCCCTCGCGTTCTCCGCGATGGCCGTGTTCGTGAAGCTCGCGAACGAACGGTTGCCGATGGGAGAGGTGGTGCTCGCGCGTGCGGTGATCACGCTCGCCGCCTCGTACGTGCTGGTCGTCCGCGCGCGCATTCCGATCTGGGGCACCAACAAGCGGGGCCTCGTCTTCCGCGGGCTTGTCGGGTTCGCGGGCCTCAGCACGTATTACGTGTCGCTCGCGCACCTGCCGCTCGCCGACGCGATGACGATCCAGCAAACGGTGCCGCTGATCACGACGGTGTTCGCGTACTTCATCCTCGGCGAGCCCATCGGGAAGGCGACCGTATTCGCGCTCGCGTGCGGCATTGTGGGCGTCGTGATCGTCGTGCACCCGAGCGGCTCCGGGTTCGATCCCGTCGGTGTCGCGACCGGCGTGGGCGCCGCCGTGACGTCCTCGATCGCCTACGTCACCGTCCGTCAGCTCGGCCGCACCGAGCACCCGTACGTCATCGTCTTCTACTTCCCGTTGATCGCGACGCCGCTGATCGTCCCGTGGGCGGCGGCCACGTGGGTGACGCCGGCGCCGATGGATGTGCTGGTGCTGATCTTGGTGGGGCTCTCGACGCAGCTCGGGCAGGTGTTCCTGACCAAGGCGCTGATGATCGAGAGCGCAGGCCGCGCGATGTCGATCGGCTACTTGCAGATCGCGTTTGCGATCGTGTGGCAGTGGAGCGTCTTCGGGGCCGCGCCGACGGTGTGGACGCTCGGCGGCGCCGCGTTGATCGTGCTCGGGACCGTGGTCGTCAGCCGCGCAGTGGCCGGATCACCCACGCGCACGCCCAGGTCACCAGACAGGTCAGGCTGATCGCTGCGAGCGTGTCGGAGACCCAGTGTGCGTTGGCAACGATGCGCGCCGTCATCACATAAGCGACGACGAGGAGGAGCGGCTTCGCGCGCGGGAACAGCACGACCGTCGGGATCACGAGGCTCGCGAACGACACCACGTGGCCCGACGGGAACGCCGGGTTGAGCAGCTCGCGTAAGAACGTGTCACCGCCCTGCTCGAGCCACGCCTTCGGGCGCATGCGCTCGGTCGCAAGCTTCACCTCGAGCATCGCGATCCGCGACAGCAGGTGTGTGGCCGCGACGAACGCCCAGGCTGGCATGAGGTACCGCCACCGTGGGACCGCGAGCGTGACGACCATACCGACGACCAGGAGGATCGCGAACGCCCATGTGAATACCGGCAGCAGGGCGCCCCACTCGAGCACGAGGAGGCCCTGGTCCCAGAACGCCAAGCGCTGGTAACCGCTGATCCAGCGGGCGACGGGCTGGTCGAAAACCGCGATCGACACGGCCGCGGCGACCGCGAAGACGACGGCTACGACCAGGAGCGCCTTCGAGGGCCGTGGCCGGTCGGCGAGCGGCACGGCCTTGCGGGTCAGCGGCCGGTCCCTGGGCGGGGCTTCCACCTAGGGGATCTGCCGCACCACCGTCGGAGATTCAACCAGGTGAACGTGCGTCGGTCTAGGAATGTGACGCGGGCGGGAAGAAGCTTCATGGGGTCGCTGGTTTGTGGGGCCGCCGCTTCTTGACACGACACGAACCCCGATTTACCAAAGCCCAGCGATTCCGCGCCTATGGCGCACGCGAGGTCGAATGATTCGAGCATCGAATCTCAGCAAGTTCTACGGTAGCAAACGCGCGCTCGCGCAGGTCTCGTTCGAGATCGCCGACGGTGAAACCGTCGGCTTCCTCGGACTCAACGGTGCGGGCAAGACGACCGCACTCCGGATCCTCGCGTGCGACCTGCGACCGTCGTCGGGTACGATCGAGGTCGGCGGTGTCGACGCGGTCGCGTCGCCGCACGAGGTCCGGAAGCGCATCGGCTTCCTCCCCGAGCATCCACCCATCTATATGGAGATGACGGTGCTCGACTACCTGTCGTTCGCCGGGGAGCTGCGCGGGATGTCGCGCGGCCAGGTGAAGCGGCGGATGCCGGATGTCCTCGAGATCACGGATCTTGGCGATGTGGCGGGAGAGCCGATCGGAACGCTGTCGCATGGCTTTCGCCAGCGCGTCGGTGTCGCCCAGGCGATCATCCACCAGCCGAAGTTCCTCATCCTCGACGAGCCAACCCGCGGTCTCGACCCGGTGCAGATCGTCGAGATGCGCAACCTCATCCACGACCTCAAGCAGAACCACACCGTGATGATCTCGAGTCACATCCTGACCGAGATCAGCCAGACGTGTGATCGGCTGCTCGTGCTCGGCAAGGGCAAGCTGCTCGGCGCGGGCAGCGAGCACGACCTCGCCGCCAGCGAGAGCGAGATTCGCCAGGTCACGGTCACGGTGCGCCCGCCCGGGGGGGACGACCCCAAGGGCCGCATCAAGAAAGTGCTCGAGTCGGTCGATGGCGTGAGAAGTGTCGCCGATCCGTACGAGCAGGGCGGCGGTCTGTCGTACGCGCTGTCAACCACGAAGGACTGCCGTGCCGAGGTGAGCCGTGCCGTCGTCGCGGCCAACTTCGACCTCATCAAGCTCGACTACGCACGCAGCGAGCTCGAGAACACGTTCATTCGCCTCGTGGGAGGAGCCGATGCGAGCAATTAGCATCATCTACCGTCGCGAGCTCGGCGCGTATCTACGGTCACCGTTCGCCTGGGTGACCGTGGCGCTGTGCTTGCTCGTCATGGGCATTCTCTTTCAGGCGCACGCGATGGCGGGCGAACAGCTGTCTGCCATGGTGCTCGAGCGCTTCTTCTACACGTCGAGCGGCGTCGCCATCGGCGCGGGTCTCTTGCTCTCGTTCCGCCTGATCTCGGAAGAACGCCAGACGCACTCGCTGGTGCTGCTCAACACGTCGCCGGTGCGCGACACCGAGATCGTGATGGGCAAGTTCCTCGCCGCGCTGACCTTCCTCACGATCCTGCTCGCGCTATCGTTCTACATGCCGCTCCTCATCAAGGTGAACGGCAAGATCACGGCTGCGCAGGTGATGGTCGGCTACATGGGCCTCCTGCTCATCGGCGCGGCGGCTCTCGCGATCGGCTTGTTCGCGAGTGCAATCGCCAAGAATCAGCTCATCGCGGGCGTGGTCGCCCTCGCCGTGTTGATGCTGATGGTGTTCCTGTTTCCGTTCGCGAAGCGGCTCGAATCGCCGGTGCGCGAGGTGCTGCAGGAGGTCGATCTGTGGTGGATCCACTTCCAGACCGGCTTCATGCGCGGCGTCTTTAACCTCAAAGATCTCATCTATTACCTCGCGGTGATCTACTTCTTCCTGTTGCTCGCCGTGAAGACTCTGGAGGCGAAGCGATGGCAATGAGAACCGCTTCACCGTGGTGGCTGTCCCTGGTTCTCGGGTTCGGCCTTCTGCTCGTGCTCGTCGGAGCACGGCTCATGGATTCGTCGGGCGTCGCGATGCTCGGCGCCGTCCTCGTCCTGTCCGTCACGCTCGTGCGTGGGTGGACGTTCGCCGGCAGCAAGGGCGCCCGCCGCAAGGTCGAGGGCGTGCTGCTGCTCTGCCACGTCGGCACCCTCACCGCGCTCATCCTTTATGCGCTCACGACCACGTGGGGCATGAGCAAGCTGTCGTTCCCGGAGGCAACCGCCATCCGGTTCGAGGGCGCGATGACGGTGCTGTACGCCGTCCTCCTGGTCGCGTCGCTGGTCCCGGTGCTCATGATCGAGCTCGCGCTCGGTCAGGCGCTGCGCACGCACTTCCAGGTCGACTCCAGCGATGACGCGGGCGTCGAGTACTACCGCGTGCGCGACGTGGGCTGGTCGGGCCTCTCGATCGCATTCGCGGCGTCGTTCCTGATGGTGACCTGCCAGGTCGCCAAGGAGCGCAACGTCCAGCGCGACGTCAGCTACTTCCGCACGGCCTCGCCGGGCGACTCGACCAAGAACATCGTCAGGTCGACGCCCGACCCGATCAAGGTGCTGCTGTTCTTCCCGGCAGCAAACGAGGTCAAGTCGCAGGTGTTCGACTACTTCAACGCGCTGTCGGCAGCAGCCCCCGGCAAGATCGTCATCGAGGAGCACGATCGCTTCCTCGATGCCGAGCTCGCGGGCAAGTACAAGGTCAACAAGGACGGCGTGATCGTCCTCGTGCGCCAGAAGGCGGTCGACGAGAAGGACAAGCCCAAGGACGGCAAGGAGCCGCCCGCTGCCGACGAGCGCTCGCAGACCCTGGAGGTCGACACCGACCTCGAGAAGGCGCGCAAGGGCTCGGGCAAGCTGCGCAACCTCGACCGCGAGGTCAACTCGCTCCTCATGAAGGTCGTGCGCGAGAAGCGCAAGGCCTACGTGATGACGGGCCACGGCGAGATCAACGATCCGGACTCCATCCCGCCCGACCTCAAGGGGAGGATCCCGGATCGCCGCACGACCGTGTTCAAGAAGCGTCTCGGCGAGCTCAACTACGAGGTGAAGGACCTCGGCCTCGTCGACCTCGCGAGCAACGTCCCCGACGACGCGACCGTGGTCATCATGCTCGCGCCGACCGTCGCGCTGCAGCCGGCCGAGTGGGACGCGCTGGCGCGCTACCTCGACAAGGGTGGCCGCCTGCTGATCGCGCTCGACCCGAAGGCCGACCCGAACCTGGGCACCCTCGAGAGCAAGCTCGGCGTGCGCTTCAACCCGGGTGACCTCACCGACGACAAGGCGTTCCTGCCGCAGCGCGGTACCCCAGCGGATCGCCGGTTCGCGTTCACCACGCAGTTCTCGGCGCACGCGTCGACCACGACGCTGTCGCGCGCCGCGGACAAGGGCGGGCTCATCCTGATCGACTCGGGCGCGCTCGAGGAAGCGCCGTTCGCGGCGGGCCAGACCAACCCGACGCGTACGTTCACCATCCGCTCGATGGACTCGAGCTGGCTCGACTACAACAACAACTTCACGTTCGACGCCGCGACCGAGAAGCGCCAGCGCTGGAACCTCGCGGCCGCCATCGAGGGCCCGAAGCTCAAGGACAAGGATGGCAAGGACAAGGACGGCTACCGCGCGCTCGTGGTCGCCGACACCGACCTGTTCGCGGACATCATGATCTCGCAGATGGGCCGCACCGCGATCACCATGATCTCGCCCTACCTGCTCGATGACGCCGTGCGCTGGCTTGGTGGCGAGGAGCAGTTCGTCGGCGAGGTCGTCTCCGAGGACGACAAGCCGATCAAGCACACGAAGGCTCAGGACGCGAAGTGGTTCACGTTGACCGTCGTCGGCGGGCCGCTCGTTGTCCTGACGTTGGGCCTCATTGGAACGTGGGCCCGCCGCAAGCGCGGCAAGAAGACCGAGGTGATGTCATGAGAGGCGCCCTGATTCACGGCGTGTTGCTCGCCATCATGCTCGTCTACGGCTACCGCACGTGGACGCGCGACAAGACCGTGAAGCCGAACATCGGCAACGTGGTCCTGTGGGACAAGTCCGAGGCCGACCTCGTCGCCCTCGAGTGGAAGACCGAGAACAAGGTCGTTCGCATCGAGCGTCGCGACAACGCCTACTGGTGGGGCTCGGAGACGACCATCACCAAGAAGGTCAAGCCGCCGCCGCCGCCCGCCGATCAGGGTAGCGCCGCAGGCTCCGGTTCGGCGGCAGGTTCCGCTGCGGGGTCGGGCGCGGGCTCGGGTTCGGGCGCAGGCTCCGGTTCGGCTGCGGGCTCTGCGGCGGGCTCGGGCTCTGCGGTAGTCGCCGAAGGCTCTGCCGCCGGCTCTGGCTCCGCTGCAGGCAGCGCGGCCGCCGCGAAGCCTCCGGTGGTCGAAGAGGAAGAGCGCAAGACGCGCGAGTTCCCGCTCGGTGATAACGGCGAGAAGCTCGTCAAGAACTACCTGGGCGCGCGCGCGTTGCGCGACCTCGGCAAGCCCACCGACCAGGCGAAGAAGGACTACAAGCTCAACGACGCCAAGACCACGCTCACCGTCGAGCTCAAGGATGGCAAGCGCACGTTCCTCGTCGGTGGCACGGTCTACGGCGGCACCGATCGCTACGTGATGGACCAGGCCTCGGGCGTCGCGTACGTCCTTTCGCGCGACATGATCACCAACCTCGAGGTCGGGATGTCGTCGATGCAGCTCACCGACGCGCGTGGCTTCGACGTCAACAAGATCGCCACCGTCATCATCGACGCTGACGGCAAATCCAAGACCGCCGCGCGCGTGACGGCTGGCGAAGAGGGCAAGCAGGTCAAGACGTGGGGTGATCCGCAGACGAAGAAGGCCAACCAGACCCTGGCCAACTTCATCGACAACGCCGGCAACCTGCGTCCGACCGAATACAACCCCACCCTCAAGCCCACGGGCGCGCCGCTCGTGACCCTCACCTACAAGGACGAGCGCGGCGCCACCCTTGGCACCCTCGCGCTCTACAAGCACGAGAAGCCCGGCAAGCTCCCCGAGGGCGCCGAGCTCGATCCGGCGAACCCGCCGAAGGGCGAGACCGAATACTTCATCATTACCCCGCGCACCCGCGTCGCCGCGATCGTGCGCAAGGACATCGGCGAGCGCACGGAGCAGGACATCCCGACCGCGTTCTCGGACAAGCCTGTCGACAGCGTCGACCCGAAGGGCAACCCGTTCAAGAATCCGCCCCCGGG
>JANRKM010000083.1:0-5243 GCA_033763475.1 Kofleriaceae bacterium | reverse complement strand
GTGCGCAACCGAGAGGACGGTGAGCAGCACGGTGAACGGGACGTGGACCTTCTTCCACGAGTGCAGCAGGAGCTGCGCCTTCGGTGCGACAACCTGACGGCGCGCGATGACGATCATGCGCCCCGCACGCTTGGCGAGCTCCGCACGGGTCTTGCGGTCGACGCCGAGCTGCGCGAGCCGGCCCCGGCGCGCGAACGTGCGCGGGATACGACCGACGTCCTGAAAGATCAGCCACCACAACGCGCGCATGATGCTCGGCGACATCGCGACGCGCTGGGCGTGCGCGCGCTGCTCGGCGAGCTCGCGGTCGATCTCCGCCATGCCCACCGTGATGCGCGGCCGGTGCAGCTGGAAGAACCGCTCGTGGTCCAGCTCCTCGAGCTCGACGCCGCTCGAGAGCTCGGGCACCTGCGTGTACAGGTAGCGACCGAGGAAACCGCTGATGACGACGATCACCATGCTCCAGAACGCCGACGACACCCACGAGTCGAGGCGGAGAACGGAGTGCAAGGCGATGAACATCGGGCCGACGGTGCCGGCCATGAGGTGGAAGTCGAACCACATCGTGTTCGACGCCATCCACCGGAAGATGCCGATGCGCCGGAAGATCGGATAGATCGCGGCGATGATCATGAGCCCGGTGCCCACGAGGCCCGCGTACGTCGAGAGCTGGTCGCCTGGGGTGTTCTTGACCGCCTCGAGGATCGCCTCCGTGGGCAGGTCCTTGTACTCCTCGGTCGCCGCGACCTGGCTGAACTGAAACGAGAGCGTCGGCGCGTAGGCGCGGAGTAGCGCCTCGCCGAACGCGACGAGGAACGCGAAGATGCCGAGCACCCAGGTCAGCAGCGGCGCGTAGCGGCCCCGCTTCACCTTGGCGAGACCGCCCGAGCGCACCGCGAGGCCCTCGGTGAACGGCATCACCGGCAGGACCTCCTTGCGGTCCTTGGGGGTCAGATCCGCGTCGTAGCCCGTCTTCGCGAGCTCGATCATCCTGGGCGACCGCTCGCGGAACAGGTCGTACGCGTTGACCTCGATCAGCGCGCCCGTCGGGCACGCGGACACGCAGGCCTGGTCACCGTAGGCGATGCAGTGATCGCACTTGTTGGCGATCCGGCGCGCGCGCGCGACGCGCGGGGTGCCCGGGCCGAACTGCAGCGAGCCCTTCTTCTCGAGCCGTGCCTTGAAGTTCTTCTTGAACGTCGGCGCGTCGGGCTCGACCTCGATCATGTCGATGGCGCCGTACGGGCACGACTGCGCGCACGCCGTGCAGCCCGTACACGTACTCTCGTTGATGACGACCTCGCCCTTCTTGGCGTCGAACTTGATCGAATCGTACGCGCACGGATCGATGCACCGCTGATCGGTGCACGTGCGGCACGTGTAGATGAAGTCGAGCATGCCGAGCTGGTAACCACCCAGCGTCAGCCGCCGCGCACCGTAGCGATCTTCGCAGGCCTCCTCGCATAGCTTGCAGTCGATGCACAGGCCGAGCTGGCGCACGCGCACCATCTCGCCGGAGACGCTGATGCCCTGACGGACGAAGAAGTCGAGCAGCTCCTGCTTCACGCCCGAGACCCAGGCGAGGCGCTCCTTGGCGACATTGAGCGCGCGACGCAGGCGCGCCTCGAACACCGGATAGCGGACCGCGAGCTCGGCGATCCAGCGCTGGTCGAGGCCGACGAGCTGCGAGGGCGCCGTCGTGTAGAACGCGATCGGCTGCCCGCGTGACGCCTGCAGCGCGCCCGAGTTGAAGAGGTCGTTCTCGATGAACAGGGCGACGTTCTTCAGGGCGACGCGGGCCAGCGGTAGCGGCTTGATCAGCGACTCCGCCTCGCGCTCCTCCTTCGTCGCATTTTCGTGGGCGATCTGCTGCGCCCGACGCTCCGTCAGCTCGTGCTCCATGAACACTGCGGCGGAGACCTGCCCGGTCGCGATGCAGAAGACCGGGGCCACCTGTCCCTGCGCCAGGCCAATGGGGTCGAGCACGAACATGTCGCGCTCGAGGCGACGGACCATGATGCCGCCTTGATGCATCGCCGCGATCAGGTCTTCGTTGCCAACACCCTCGAACAGCGGAAGCTGACGGACGAGCGCGTAGTCGTGCTCCAAACCGGGTGGTAGCATCCCCGTCGGTCCTACCGGGGCGCCTCGCTGGATGGCCAAGTTCGACATCTCGCCGGTAAATGCAGACGCGGAGAGCTGCTGCGGGGAGACCTCGTTCCTCAAAGCTGAGGAAGGGACGGAAGCAAACAATGCGCCCGCCCCCGAGGTACCACGTTTACCCAGCCATTCTACACGGATGCATCGCCGCTGTAAGGGCCTGGGGCAATTGACCCGGGGTGTGCGCTCCCCAGGCCGGAAAGCCGCCGTTTGGGCCGTTCTGGCGATCTCGGCGACCGCAGCCGCCGATCCGACGACGAGAACGGCGACGGACGAAGTCCCCAGGTCTGGGACTCCAACGGTCAGCGCCCCGGGGTTTCGCCCGAGCTGGGACCTCGACGGGACCTACCTTTGGCTCGGCCCGACGGCGGCGGCGAGCCACGTGGACAATGAGTGGGACTCCACCTTCGGCGGACACCTCGCGCTCCTGCGCGTCCGCGAGCGCGCGGCGCTCGGCCTCGTGGGCGCCAGCATCGGCGGCTCCCTATGGACGGAGCGTGGCGGTGGACGGGTCTGGTTCGATGGCGTGATCGGAACCCGCCTCGGGAGTCGGACGGTGGGAGCGACCCTCGGTCCGCTTCTCGAGCTCGGCGAGCTCAACCACCCACGGATCGGCGGCAGCGTCGGCGTTTGGGCGTTTTTGGGCGTGACGCCCTTCGTCCGCGCGGGGGTCGTACAGGAGCTGGGAGGTTTCGCGGAGATCGGCGTCCATATCGCGCTGCCCGTCTTCCGGCGCTGACCCGTTGACAGCGCCGATTAAGCCAGCTACTTAACGCATCCTCACGGGGCGTAGCGCAGCCTGGTAGCGCACTTGGTTCGGGACCAAGGAGTCGCAGGTTCAAATCCTGTCGCCCCGACGCAAACGCCGCGACTTCGCCAGTTACATCTGGCGGAGCTCGCGGCGTTCTTTTTGGTAGAGAACGGGCGTATGGTGGTGGCGATGGTAGCTGGAGCGGTCCCCCTGCGAACGGCGTCCAAACTCTCCGTTCTCGTCGTCGACGACGATCAGGACATTCGCGAGTACCTGCAGGACTTCTTGCAGGCCGAGGGTTTTGAGGTCACGACGCTGGCGGACCCGAGCCTGGCCGTCGAGCGCATTCGCGATGAGGTGTTTCACCTCGTCGTGCTCGACCTGATGATGCCGAAAATCTCGGGCCTCGACCTGCTGCAGCAGATTCGCGGCGTCGACGACGATATCGCGGTGATCATCCTCACCGGCCATCCGTCGCTGGAGACCGCCTCGGCGTCGATCCAGCACGAGGTCTCGGCGTACATCAACAAGCCGTTCACGCCAGCGGAGTTCCGCGACGTGATCGCGCGGATCGCGAAGAAGAAGGGCCTCGTGCTCCGGCGCGAGGACGAGCTACACGCGGCCATCGGCCGGCAGATCCGAGATCTTCGCAAGGCGCGCGGGCTGACGCTCAAGCAGATGGCCCGGCGCACGAACCTCTCGGTGTCGCTGCTCTCGCAGATCGAGCGCGCCGAATCGAGCGCCAGCGTTTCGAGCTTGTTCAAGGTCGCGACCGCGCTCGACGTGCGCTTGACGGATTTGTTCGGCGGCTACTAGCTGATAGCTTCCGCCGGTGCAGATCAAGATCGCGCCATCGATCCTGTCGGCGGACTTCGGCCGCCTCGCGGAGGAGGTCAAGGCGATCGCGACGGCGGACTATGTCCACGTCGATGTCATGGACGGACACTTCGTTCCGAACCTGACGATCGGCCCCGTGGTGATCGAGGCCGTGAAGCGGGCCACCTCCCTGCCCCTCGACGTCCACCTCATGATCGAGGACGCCGAGCGGTGGGTCGCGTCGTACGCGAAGGCCGGAGCGGACATCATCGGCGTCCACGTCGAGGCAGCGCCGCACCTGCATCGCACCATCGGGCAGATCCGCGAGCTCGGCAAGCGCGCGTGTGTGGTGCTCAATCCGGCGACGCCGCTGCACGCGATCGAGCACGTGCTCGAGGACGTGCAACAGGTACTGATCATGTCGGTCAACCCGGGCTTCGGCGGGCAGCGCTTCATCAGGAGCCAGCTCGACAAGATCCGTGCGCTGCGCAAGATCATCGACGAGCGCGGCCTCGCTGCCGACATCGAGGTCGACGGTGGCATCAAGGTCGACAACGTCGCCGAGGTCGTCGCGGCGGGCGCCAACGTCATCGTCTCGGGCTCGGGCATCTACGGCACCAAGGACTATGCGGCGACGATCGCCGAGATGCGCGCGCGCGCCAACGCCGCCATCCCGCGCGGACGCCCCCAGGCGTAGGCCAGAACGCCTGCCACCGGTTCCAACATGGCGTGGATTAACGCCCGTCAGTTCCGGACATGAGCAAGCCGCATGCTCGTGTAACCCCGCGAGGCGTCGATGGCACACTGGATGCTTAACGCTGCGGCATGCGCACACTCCATGCGGTTGCCTCTCTCGCCCTCGTCGCCGCGCTAGCGCCAACGACGGGTTGTTACTTGGGCCGTAGCAAGGCGACCAAGCGAGGCGCCTACGTCGCGAATGGCCTTCTCGTGGCCGCAGGCGCGGTCATGGTCGCCACCGCCTTCGCCGACGACGCGGACTGCGATAATGTTGGGTGTGGGTTGGGTAGCGCCGGGGCCGCGTACGTCGGGTATCTGCTCGGCGGCGGTGGTTTGCTCGGCATCGGCATCAACCTGCTCGTGCCGACCAAGGCGGACACGCCCGTGACATCTAGGTCGGCTGCGCCTACCGCGAACGCGGTTTACACGGTGACAGCCCCGGGGCTCGCCCCCGCCACGGTGCAGATGCGCTGACTCAGGGACGCACGAGGCGCGCGAGATAGAACGCGTCCGCATCCGGCGGCCACGAGCGGTGCTCCTCGACGAGGCGCAGCCCGGTGCGCGCGACGAGCGCCGCGATTTGCTGCGGCCCTTCGGCGCGCGTGAACGTGCAGACCGAATAGACGAGCGTTCCGCCGGGCGCGAGCCGCGGCACCACCGCATCGAGCAGCTGCCGCTGGAGATCCGCGAGGCGCGGAACATCCCCGGCGGTCAGGCGCCACTTCGCATCGGGATGCCGGCGCAACACGCCGAGGCCCGAGCACGGCGCATCGAGGAC
>JANRKM010000082.1:0-1768 GCA_033763475.1 Kofleriaceae bacterium | reverse complement strand
GGAGGAACGGTCGATGTCGAAGGAGCTCCGGTTCGACGGGAAGGTCGTCGTCGTCACGGGCGCGGGCAACGGGCTCGGGCGCTCGCATGCGCTCGAGCTCGCGCGTCGCGGCGCGAAGGTGGTGGTCAACGATCTCGGCGGCACGCACACCGGCGAGGGCGCGAGCCAGACCGCGGCACAGAAGGTCGTCGACGAGATCAAGGCGGCCGGCGGCGAGGCGGTGCCCAACTACGACTCGGTCGAGAATGGCGACAAGATCGTCCAGACCGCGATCGACGCGTTCGGCCGCATCGACGTGCTGATCAACAACGCCGGCATCCTGCGCGACGTCTCGTTCGCGAAGATGACCGAGCAGGACTGGGACCTCGTCTATCGCGTGCACGTCAAGGGCGCGTTCAAGTGCACCCACGCGGCGTGGCCCTACATGCGCGATCAGAAGTTCGGCCGGATCCTCATGACGGCGAGCGCCGCCGGCATCTACGGCAACTTCGGTCAGGCGAACTACGCGATGGCGAAGCTCGGATTGGCGGGCTTCGCGAACACGCTCGCGATCGAAGGTCGCAAGAACAACGTGATCGTGAACACGATCGCGCCGGTGGCGGGCTCGCGCATGACCGAGACCGTCATGCCGCAGAACCTGCTCGACGCGCTCAAGCCCGAGTACGTCACTGCGCTGGTGGTCGAGCTCTGCCACGAGTCGCACGAGGACACCGGCGGGCTCTACGAGGTGGGCGGCGGCTTCTACGGCAAGCTCCGGTGGGAGCGCACCAAGGGCAAGCTCTTCCGGCTCGGCCGCCCGGTGAGCGCCGAGGACGTGCACGAGGCGTGGGGCGAGATCTCGAAGTTCGACGAGGGTGCGACGCACCCGCCGCACATCGCGGGGTCGTTGCAGCCCATCATGGACAACGTCGAGGCCGGCCCCAGCAAGGGTGGCAATCAGTACATCGACGTCGATGAGGCGCTCGGATACGAGTTCCCGGAGATGAAGAGCGCCTACGACGAGCGTGATCTCGCGCTCTACGCGCTCGGCGTCGGCGCGGCCCGCGATCCCAACGACGATCGCGATCTGCAGCTCGTCTACGAGATGCACGGCCATGGCTTCAAGGCCCTGCCGACGTACGGAGTCATTCCGGCGATCAACTGCATCCTCACGATGGGCAAGGAGGGCAGGACCGCGCCGGGCATGAAGTACGGGCTCGATCGCGTGCTGCACGGCGAGCAGTACCTCGAGCTCGTGCGGCCGCTGCCCGCCAAGCAGCGACTCACGCACAAGGCGAAGGTCGAGGACATCTGGGACAAGGGCTCGGACGGCGGCAAGAAGGGCGGCGCGGTCGTCATCACCGCGATCGACTCCTTCGACGAGGACGGCGATGTGCTGATCAAGAACGAGGTCAGCACGTTCGTCCGCGGCGCCGGTGGATGGGGCGGTGATCGGGGGCCGAGCGCCGAGGTGAACGTTCCGCCGGATCGCGCGCCCGACAAGACGGTGGAGCAGAAGACCGACGCGAACAGCGCGCTTCTCTACCGTTTGAGCGGCGACTGGAATCCGCTGCACGCCGACCCCGGGTTCGCAAAGGCGTTCGGGTTCGATCGGCCGATCCTCCATGGCCTCTGCACGTTCGGCTACGCGGGGCGCCACGTGATCCAGTCGTTCGCGAAGGACGGGGATCCTCGGTACTTCAAGAGCATCAAAGTGCGCTTCGCCGATCCCGTGCTGCCCGGCGAGACGCTGGTCACCGAGATGTGGAAGGAGAGCGACACTCGGATC
>JANRKM010000081.1:0-36414 GCA_033763475.1 Kofleriaceae bacterium | reverse complement strand
TCCTCGAGCTCGAGCTGCTCGGTGGCGAGATGGCCGAGGCGGTCGCGGTAGCGCTCGAGATCGGCGCGCACGCGGGCTTCGTCCTTCTCGTGGCTCATGATCGCGAGGTCGCCCTCGTGGACCTGATTGCGCAGGCCTTCGAGCGCGAGGACAACCTGCTTGAGCTCCGTCTTCGCCGTCACGAGGCGCGTCATCGCGTCGGATAGATCGTGCTCGAGGCGCCCCACGATCTCCTCGAGGTCGCGGATCTCGCGCTTCTGCGCGAGCACGCCGGCGCCCTGCGCATCGCGCGAGCCGCCGGACACCACGCCGTCCTCGTCGACAACATCGCCCTCGAGGGTGACGAGCCGATCGGTGACACCTTCCTCGTGAAGGCGCAGCGCGCGCGACAGGTCCTCGACCACGACCGTCGAACCAAGCAGCCGCTTGCCGACCTCGGAGTAGCCTTCCTCGAACTTCACGAGGTCCGACATTCGGCCGAGCACACCGGCGGTGTCGTTGAAGCGGTCACCGCGCGCGTTCTGGATCGCAGAGTTGAGCTCCGTGCGGTCTTCGACCTCGAACGCCGAGCCCGCCTGTTTGCGCGCGACCCGGTCGACCATCGGGACAAACGCGCTGCGTCCGCCACCGCCCGACTTGAGGAACCCGACGGCCGCGAGGCCTACCTCGGGCTGGGTCACGAGCACGCCGCCGAGGCGGTCGCCGAGCGCCGCTTCGACCGCGACCTCGAGCAACTCGGGCGCGCGCACGACGTCGGCGACGACGCCGCGGATGTCCTCGTCGACGAACCCACGCTCGCCCACGGAGTCGGTGCCCTGCATGACGGCGCGCGTGCCGCGTGCGAAGCCCTCGTAGCGATCCTGGATCTCCTTGAGCGAGGTCAGACGCGAGGTGCGCCGGTGCAGCTCGGTGCGCAGCATCTCGACCTCGGCCTCACCGCGCGCCACTTCGTCGGTGAGTACATCGCGGCGCACCTCGAAGCCCTGGTTCTGGTTGCCGAGGTCGAGCCGGGTCTGCCGCAGCCCAGCCAGGGCCTCGTTGCCCCGGCGCGCCTCGCGATCGAGCTCGCGCACGCGCGCGTTATGCTGCTCACTCTCCTCGAGCACGCGCTCGAGCCGGCGCTGCCCTTCCTCGCGACGGCGCATCAGCGACTCGAGCTGGGTGGTGGTGGTCGCGATCTCCGTGCGCCGACCGGCGAGCTCCTGGCGCGCCTCGTCGAGGCGGCCCTGGGCATTGGTCAACATCTGGCGGGCTTCCCCCGCCGCGGCTTCGCGCGTCGCGACCTCGTCGCCCTCGCGCGCGACCTCGGCCTCGAGCTCGGCGAGCTCGCGCTGACGCATCGCGAGCTCCTCGGCGCCACGGGCGCGCTGCTCGGCGATCTGCTCGATCTCGGTGCGCGACGTGGCGATGCGTGCGTCGAGGTCCTCGGCCTCGCGGCGCTCGAAGCCGATCTTGCTCTCGCCGAGCGACAGCTGGTTATCGAGCTCGTGCAGGCCGTGCTCGAGGCCCGCGAGCCGGCGCTCCTCGGTGGACAGCTCGGCGCGCTCGGCAACGACGTGCGCGTCCTTGGCCGTCCACGCGGTACGCGCCTCCTCGAGCTCGGTGCGCGCCTCGACGAGCCGCCCGCTGATGAGGTTGCCCTCGCTCGCGAGCTCGAGCCAGCGGTGCGCGCCCTTCCACAACTCGATGTCCTTCATCTCGGACTTGTACTTGCGGAAGCGCTCGGCCTTCTGGGCCTGGCGACGCAGGGTGCCCATGCGCTTGTCGAGCTCGGCGACGATGTCCGAGACGCGCATGAGGTTCTGCCGCGTCTGATCGAGCTTCTTCTCCGCTGCCTTCTTCTTGGCCTTGAACTTGGTGATGCCCGCAGCCTCCTCGATGATCGCGCGACGATCACCTGGACGCGCGCTAACGATCTGGCCGATGCGACCCTGCTCGATGATCGCGTACGCCTTGGTGCCGATGCCGGTACCGAGGAAGAAGTCTGTGATGTCGCGCAGGCGGCATGGAGACTTGTTGATGAAGTACTGGCTGGTGCCGTCGCGATAGAGACGGCGCGTGATCGTCACCTCGGTGTAGCGCGCGAAGTCGAACTCCGGCGGCGTGTCCGCGAGGAGCTGCGCGACCTCTTCGGTCGGCGAGGCGATCTGGTTGCCCTGGGCGTCGGTCCAGGTGCCGACCGAGACCGGCGTGTCGACGAGGCTGTCGCCGAGCGGCGGCATCGGCGGCTGTTCCGGGATTGCATGGATCTGGTCGATCGCGCCCTCGACCGCCTGTTGCGCGCCTTCGAGACGTGGCTCCTCGCCATCCGATGCCAGGGAGTTAAGCGTGCGCTCGGTCTCGGCCTCGTCGCTGTTGCGCGCGAGCTCGAGCTTGTCCTGCGAGAACCCGACATCGTCGAAGGTCAGCGAGACCTCGGCCATCGGCGCCGGCCCGCGGGTCTCGGAGCCCGCGAAGATGACGTCCTCCATCGCCTTGCCGCGCAAATGCTTGGCGCTCTGCTCGCCCATGCACCAGCGGATGGCATCGACGATGTTCGACTTCCCGCAGCCGTTTGGCCCGACGACCCCCGTGATCTGCTCGCTGATGTTGACGACAGCTCGATCGCAGAACGACTTGAAGCCGATGATCTCGACACGCTTGATGCGCATGGCAACTCCGGGGCCCCCAGGCATAGCTCGAGGCTGTCGCAGGGTGGATCACCCCTATGACATTCAGCCCCTTCGGCGACCGTCCCGCCCCCCTCGTGCTATCACCTGAGGCGTGCGTTTCGGGGTGTTGCTGATCGTCGCTGTGCTGGCGGTGAATGCCGTTCCAGTCGCCGCCGGTCCGACGATCGACATCCGCGCCCAGACCCAGCTCCAGCTCGAGAAGGTCCAGCTCCGCGAAGAGGGCCTCGCCGAGGTGTCGGGGCAGCTGCTCGACAAGCTCACCGGCGACGGCATCGGCGGCCAGCAGGTCCGCATCCGGCTCGGCGGCGAGACGGTGACGGCCACCACGACGCCCGACGGCAAGTTCCGCACGAACATGGCGGTCACCGCCGGACCGCAGGAGATCCACATCGAGTTCGGCGGCGCTGCGATGATGGAGGAGTCGGCGCTGACCATGATCACCGACCCGTCGCGCACGCAGGTGACGCTCGCGGTGATCGTCGACGAGCCCACCCAGGCGGGCGGGTCACCGACGCTGACCGTGCGCGCGACGGCCAACGACCTCCCCGTCAAGCTGCCGATCGACATCTTCGTCGGGGCGCCGACGGACAAGGAGCTCAAGAAGCTCCGCACCGTGGGCACCGAGACCCCGTTCACCGTCACGCGCGCCGACGCTGGCGGGGCGGGCACGCGCCGGGTGCGAGCTTCGTTCGTTGGCGACGACTCGCGGCAGCCCGCGAGCACCGAGGTCACGCTCGAGCTCGTCGAAGCCTCGACCACGACGATGCAGCTGTCCTCGACCAGCCTCGCGTTCGAGGACGACCTTGGCGTGAAGGGCAAGGTCGTCGACGGCGACGGCAAGCCGGTCGTGCGCGCCGCGGTCTACCTGGTGTCCGGCGATCGCCGCCTTGCCTCGGGCGCCACGGGCAACGACGGGACCTACAAGTTCGAGATCGAAGCCGAGGTCATTGGCCAGGGCCAGTTCGCGATCCAGGTCCAGGCGGATCCTGGCTCGACGTCGATGAAGCCGAGCCGCGCGGAGCCCATGATCATCACCATCGCGGCGCCGCAGCCAGTTCCGGTCTCCTACACGATCGCCGCATTCCTCGCGACGGGCCTGGCGGCGGCCGGGTTCTTCCTCGCGCGCAGCAAGCCCTGGCGCCGGTTACGCCGCTCTGCCCCGGCCGCCGAGGCAGCGCCCGCACAGGCCGCGGAAGGTGAGCTCGTCGGGGGGCTGGTCGCCAATCGCCCCGGCGTCATGTCGACGCTCCGCCGCCCCAACGACGAGGGGTTCTCGGGGGTCGTGCGTGACACGGTCCGCGGGCGCCCAGTCGGCGAAGCGGTGGTTCGCCTGCTCCTCGGCACCGAGGAGCGCGAGGTCCGGACATCTGCCGACGGCTCGTTCGCGATCGAGAAGCTCGCCGCGGGTGAGTGGCGCGCCGAGGTCGCGGCGGCGGGTCACGTCACCGAGAAGTTCGGCCTATCCATCCCGCATCGCGGCGAGCTACGGGGTGCGCGCATCGACCTCGTGCCCGTCCGCGAGCGCGTGTTCCAGCTCTACCGTCGCGCGGCCGAGCCCATCCTCCCGGAGGCGCGCCTGTGGGGCATCTGGTCGCCGCGCCAGATCGTCGACCACGTGAAGGCCAAGAAGCAGAGCCCGGCGCTCTCGGACCTGACCGATTTCGTCGAGGAGATCTACTTCTCCCCGCGACTCGCCGCGGAGAGCGTGCTGCCGACCGCGAGCGATCGCGTCGAGCGCGCGATCCGAGAGCGCACGCGCGCCGCGTCGGCGCCAGCTCCAGGTACGCCTAGCGCTCCAGCATGACGCGACCGTCTCGGCGCGGGCATCTCCGAGGGCACGGCCGCTTCTCGCTCACGCCTGGAAAAACCTCGGGCCTCGCCGCGCTTCCGGGCGTGCGCCCCGATCCGCCTCGTTCCGCTTGGGCTCGCTCAACGTCGTGATGTATTTCCCGGGCTGGGGTATAAGCCGCCCATGCAGCCACAGGAGCTGATTACCTTCGCGGTCGCGCTCGTCGTGCTCGTGCTGGTCATTCTCGTGCTCCGCCGGTCCGCCGCGAAGAGCCGCCAGAAAGCCCCGACGAGCACGCGTGCCCGGCTCGGCGTCGAACCCGAGGCCGAGGTCGCCCGACCCCGCCGCGAACGCAAGCGTCCTCGGCCGGGTGAGCCCGAGCTCCCCGCCCGCCGCGAGCGCGAGGAAGAAGTCGAGGAGCCGGAGGTCGCCACCGATCTGGAAGCAGTCGGCGCCTACAAGGCTGGCCTCGCCAAGACCCGTGGCGGGTTCGTCGCCAAGCTCGGCAAGCTGTTCGGCAAGAAGAAGATCGACGCCGCGACCCTCGACGAGCTGGAGGAAGTGCTTTTCACCGCCGACATCGGCCCGCGCGCAGCCGACCGCATCTTCCAGTCCGTGAAGACGGGCCTGTCCAAGGACGATCTCGAGGACGCGGCCAAGATCTGGAAGCGGATCAAGCGGACGTCGCAAGACATCCTCACGCTCGAGGCCAAGCCGGTCGATCTGACCAAGCATCAGCCGTTCGTGCTGCTCGTGCTGGGTGTAAACGGCGTTGGCAAGACGACCACGATCGGCAAGCTCGCGAAGAAGTGGTCCGACGAGGGCAAGAAGGTGCTCCTCGCCGCGGGCGATACGTTCCGCGCGGCCGCGACCGAGCAGCTCGAGGAGTGGGGCAAGCGGGCCAACGTGCCCGTCGTGAAGGGCAAGCCGAACGGCGATCCGTCATCCGTCATCTTCGATGCGATCAAGCGGGGCGTCGACGAGAAGTTCGACATCGTCATCTGCGATACCGCGGGTCGCCTGCACTCCAACTCGGGCCTTATGGACGAGCTCAAGAAGGTCCGCCGCGTCGCAGACAAGGCAATGGCCGGTGCGCCTCACGAGACGTGGATGGTGCTCGACTCGACCACCGGCCAGAACGCCATCTCGCAGGCCAAGACGTTCAAGGCCGACATGGAGATCACGGGCATCGTGCTCACCAAGCTCGACGGCTCGTCCAAGGGTGGCGTCGTGCTCGGCATCTGCGACGAGCTGAAAGTTCCAGTTCGTTTCATTGGCGTCGGCGAACAGATCGGCGACCTACGCCCGTTCGACCCCGCCGCATTCGTCGACGCGCTGTACTCCGACGCATCCTCGACGGAAGCTGCGTAGTTCTCGTACGGCCTTTTCGCAAATGCAACCTTGCGGAATGGGGTTTGTCTCGATCCCCATCTGATCATGCGCCGATTGCTTGAGCGCGGAAAAAGGCACGTGTTATGAAGCCTCTACGAATGCGGGCATTCCACCGATCCGTCATTTCCGTCTTCGCCGGGTTGGCCTTCGTGGCTGGCTCAGCGTCGGCACAACCGAAGGACAAAAAAGCCCCAGCGCCCGCAGCTGAGGACGGCGGCGAGATCGAGATGGGAGATCCCCCCGCCGACGGTGGTGGCGACGGTGAGATCGACATGGGCGCGGAGCCGCCCCCCAGCGACCTGAGCGCGGACCTCGCCGCTGCAGAGGCGAAGGAGACGGCGGTCAAAGCCACGGACGTCAAGCGCACCCCGCTGTCGTGGAAGGACATCCTCGTCGTCGTCCGCAAGCCCTTCCTCAAGTCGGGCCGCACCGAGCTGTTCCCGATGTTCGGCACCACGCTGAACGACAACATGGTTCGCCACTACTCGATCGGCGGCCAGCTTTCGTACTACCTCACCGACGTCCTCGCGATCGGCGTCGAAGGCTTCTACTACCAGCCGACGTTCCGCGAGCCGTTCGACCTCGTGGCTCGCCAGGCGCGCCGCCTCCCCACGGTCAACACCTACATGTGGAGCGCCGCGCTCGATTTCCACTACGTCCCGGTCTACGGCAAGTTCGCCGTGTTCGATAAGAAGCTCGTCACCTGGGAGGTCGCCTTCACCGCGGGTATCGGCGCAGGCCAGAGCCGCGTCGAGGAGCGCGACAAGAAGTTCCCGGGCTTCTCGAACCTCCTCATCCAGCCGAACGTCGGCGCGAGCATGCGCTTCTTCCTCACGAAGTGGCTCACCGTCAGCGCGGGCGTTCGCGACTACATCTTCTACGACAAGTTCGAGCCGACCGACCGGTCGCCGACCATGAACGCCACGGCTGACGAGGCGAAGGCCAACTCCGACGGCGCGCTCATCAACAACGTCATGTTCCAGGTCGGCCTGAGCTTCTGGCTGCCGACCTCGTTCGAGTACACGACCTTCCGCTGAGCCCGACCGAGAGAACAGGAATCGCCATGAACAAGACCTTCCTCGGCACGGCCCTCCTCATCGCGGCTGCCGTTGCCCCGATCACCGCGGACGTCACCAAGGCGCACGCCGAAGATAAGAAGACCACGAGCAGCGGTCGCCGTCTCAGCGGTCTCCAGAACGACGTCGCGGTTCGCCACCGCCGCCTCCTCGTGCGCAACCGCTTCGAATTCACCCCGCTCTTCGAGTCGACGATCAACGCCGACTTCCGCCACATCGTCGGCGGCGGCGCGAAGCTCGAGTACCACCTCGGCGACATGCTCTCGTTCGGTGTCGTCGGCGTTGGCGCGACCGCGCTCAACACCGGCCTCATCGCGAAGATCGAGCCGACGCTCGAGCCAACGGCGGATCCGACGACGCGCGAGCCGAGCCGCGACGAGTTCATGACGCGCCTCAACTCGATGCCGTTCCACGGCGCGGGCTACGTCAGCATCACGCCGTGGTACGGCAAGCTGGCCGCGTTCAGTCAGGCGTTCGTCGCCTTCGACTTCTACTTCCAGGCCGGCGTGTCGTTCGCGCAGCTCAAGAGCGACTGCCCCCCGACCGTCTGCACTGACATGAGCCCCGGCGTCCCCGACGCGATGGGCAACCCTGCCGATCAAAACCCGAACAATGATCCCGCGCTCAACAGCGGTGGTCGCCTCGGCCTGTACCTCGGCGGCGGTATCCACGTCTTCCTCAACGACTTCCTCGCCCTTGACTTGACGGTGCGCGACTACGCGTTCACCGACAACCCATCAGGTGCGGACTTCAACGCGGACCTCGCGGTGACCAGCGAGGACAACCGCTTCATGCACCACCTGTTCTTCGGCGCAGGTATCTCGATCATGTTCCCGATGACGGTCAAGCGCACTCCCTGACCGCCACGCACTACCAAGTTGACGGCCTGCCAACGAAATTGGCAGGCCGTTCTTGTAAGTGCCCGAGATTCCGTAAGGTGCAATGGATCGTCGCTTGCTGACCCGTTACCTGTTCTCCATGCAGCGAACCGTGCTCTTGGTGGTGGTCGGACTGATGATGTCCATCGCGGGCTGCATCACTCCTTCGATCCCGATTCCCCCGCCGGATCCGGCGATGATGACGTTCGAGCTGCAGGGCGAAGCCGGCAACCACGTTGCCATCTTCGAGTACCCGCCGAACGTGAACTACGAAGGCTCGATCGTGTTCGTCTACAATCGCGACCGGGGCGTGGGCGTCATCGAGGCCGCGCGTCCAGACGGCAGCGTCGGCCCCACGGCGCCGGTGCGCGCGGAGCTCGACGAGCAGATGGTCGTCACCTTCCAGCGTGAAGACCAGACCGTCTCGACCTGCATCCGTCTGCGCGAGGGCCCGCAGAGCTCGCTCGCGTACTGCGATCCGTAGCTCGGAAAGGGGTCGGACCCTATTTGCGCAACGTAGCGCTCACGCACGTGACACGCTGCGTGACGCGCAAGTTGAGCAAGTAGGGTCGGACCCTAATAGGACGAGACGGACGGCCAGTTGATTAGCGTCGGGCGGAGCGTCTGCATCGTGCCATCGCGCTCGACGATGAGCGTCGGACGCGAACCCGGCGCGGCGCTGTAAATGCGCTCCTGCAGCTCGCTGGCGGAGTCGACCCGATCGCCGTTGATCGAGATGACATGGTCGCCAGGCTTGAGCGCGATCGCCTCCGCCGGGGTGCCCGGGAGAACGCTATCGATCTCGGCCACGCCTCCGTGGAATACGTAGCGAATGCCGAGGAAGCCGTGTTCCGACCGCTGAACGGTCTGAACAGCAGCAGCCTGCTGGTGATACGGACAGCCGCGGGTGGTCATGCTGTCGGCGACCTGCATCGCCATGAGCGTGGTCGCCAGCGCCAGTCCCGAGGCCACACCTGCCATCGTGCAGACGACAGCTACCGTGCCTAGTCCTCGACTGCGCTCGTTGGGGAGCAGCGCTTCACGACGGAGGACTGGAGAAGTCTCGGGCGAATCGTCGGACATCGTACGTGCCTCGCTTTCGGTCCTACTCCCCACTATACGGATGTGCCCCCGCCCTGACCATCCCGAAATGCGTCGACGTGAATCTCTTCACACTCGGAACGTCGACGAGCTCTGAATGCGTGAGGCGCGCGACACCATGGGACGCGGCCGATCGCCGCAGCGGAAGTGCGCGCAACAAATCGCGACGGGCTCACCCGGCGCTCGAAGATCTCCCCGTGATAGCTTCGGGAGCACGGTTTCGTGACGTCTTCTCGTCGACGAAGACGCCGGTGGTTCCTCGTCATCGGCTTGATGTTGCTGCTTCTTTTGGGCAGCGCGTTCGCCGTTCTGCGCATCAAGTTCGAAGGAGAGGATCTCGGAGAGACCGTCGCGTCGATCCTCAACAAGCGGATGCGCGGGCGGATCTCGATCCGTTCGATCGAGTGGGACACCGCGTCGCTCAAGCAGGTGTTCACCGGCGGCTGGGTCCCGGTTCGCGTCCGCGGCGTGAAAGTGTGGGATGACTGCGCACTCACAGCCAATGTCGACGCGCTCGACGACGTGCGCCTCGGTGATCCCAACGACGACTGCACGCCCGACGAGCGGCCGGACCCGGATCCGAACAGCAAGCGCAAGCCGCGCAAGCTCCTGCTGCGCACCGAGCTCATCACCGCGGAGCTCGATGTCCACGCGGTCATGTTCGGCAACCACGACTTCGTGCTGCGCAACGTGTGGGTGCACGGCGGCGAAGCCTTGCTCGAGGAGACGCGCGAGCCGTATCCGCTCCACGCATACGACAAGACGATCGTCAGCCTCGTGACCGCGTTTTACCCGCGCAAGAAGCCCGGGTTCAGCGCGGGCATCTACGCCGAGTCGGCACCGCCGATCTTCGACCTGCGCGACATCCACATCAAGGACCTGAACCTCACGGTCCACTTCGTGCCTTCCAAGCTCGCGAACGGTGACGTCTCGTACGGCTTCGCCGCGCGGCTCGAAAACGTCAATGTCGACTCGGACACGACGTGCCCTGTGAGCAGCGCGGACTACGCGGAGTGCAAGCGCAAGAACCACGCGTATCTCTACATGGACGGCAACGACCCGCTCGTCCCGAAGTTTTACGTGCGGCTCGCGGTGCAGGCCGACAAGGGCACCATCCGCGTCCTCGACGAAGGGCCGAGCGCGGCGTTCCGCTTGCCGCTCGAGGGGCCATCGCCAACGCCCGAAGCGTGGCCACCACCGGGACGCACCGCGCTCTACGACATCGCGGTCACCAACATCCGGCTCGATCGCCTCGCGCAGCTACCGACGCAGTGGCCGCGCCACGACTTCGTCGCCAACACGCTCGAGCTCGATCTCTCGATGGACACGCTGCCCTGCCCCACCGAGCTGGATCAGCATCCAGATCCGAAGCTCGGAGCGAAGCTGCGGCTTTCGGGCGAGCTGCACGACTACTGGGACCGCCCGTATGACGGCTCGTGGAACCTGCGGCTCGACACCCAGAACCTCGGCCCGACGGTGCGCTCGTGCATCAAGGCCACCGTCGGTGGCGATGACCTGCACGGCGCGATCACGCTGACCGGCCCGTTCATCGCGGCGCCCAAGGTCGGCCTGGATCTCAAGAACCTCGACTTCGACATCCCGCTGTCTGCCGCCGAAGAGCCGGTGCGGCTCACGCTCGCCGAGGTGCACGGCGGCATCGACCTGGTCAACGAGCAGGGCTTCATCGACCGCACGAAGGCCCTCATCCGCGGCGGCAAAGAGCCCGGCGAGGTCGAGGTGTCGGCGACGTTCGGCCTGAAGCCGCTCTACGCGAACGCGCAGGTCGAGATCACGAAGGCGATCGACGTCGCGCGCTTTCTGCCGCCACAGGCGGTCTCCGCTGCCGGCAAGTTCCTCAAGGGCCGGCTGCGGGCGCGCGGCGACACGGAGCTCGGGTTCGCGCTCGAGGACTTCGATCTCTCGCTCGGCACGACGCCGGCCGAGAAGAGGCTGCGCGTCTACGAGGGTCGGCTGTTCACGCCCGATGCCTTCGACTCCCTGCACATCGAGAACGTGCGCATCGACGCGGGCGCCACGCGCGCGCTGATCGACGGCACGATCGATCTCGTCAACCTCTACTCCGAGGACGGCCTCGTCATCGAGGGCATCTACCCGGACCTCGGGACGTGGCTCACCCGGTTCGGGCAACCCTCGCTCGCGCGCATGGTGTCTGGTGCCATGGGCGGCACCCGCATCGTGATCAAGGGCCCCCTCAAGAACCCGACGGTGAACGTGAACACGACGCTCGAGGGGGTGCCGTGTGTCGACAAGCTGCGACTCGTCGACACCACGTTCGCCGACGGGATCGTGGACATTCGTAGGATGAGCTCGCAGGGCCTCGGCGGCGAGCTCACGGGCAGCGGCCGCGTCCGCGTCGACGGTGCCGCACCGTTCATCGAGAAGCTCCAGCTCTCGGGCCGCCGGATCGACGCCGGGCGCGTGTGCGGTGTCGGCACCGTGATCAAGGGCACGCTCGACACCGTCGAGGCGAAGATCACGAGCGCGTCGATCGACAAGAACCGCTCGCCGCTCGACTGGATCGATTTCGCCGAGGTCTACGCGAAGGCGCCCAAGCTGAAAGTGATGGGCGATCCGTACTCGGACGTCGCGCTGTGCCTGAACCGCAAGGACGATACCGCGTGTCGCCCGCGCCCGCTATTGGCGGACGTCTCGGCCCTCACGGCCTGTGCGGTCGCCAAGAAATCGGGCGGTTCGTGCATCGTCGCCACGGCGCGGCGGGACGGCGGCGGCGTGATCGATGCGACGGTGGCCAAGCTGGCGGCGACGAAGAACGGCCGCACCGTGGTGCCCGGGCGGCTCGGCGGCGCCATCTCGATCGACCTCCCGCTTGCGGTGCTCGACCAGTTCATCGGTGGCGCCGTGCACCTCGGCGGGGAGAGCCGCACGACGCTGCACCTCGCGGGGACGCCCAACGCGCCGCAGGCCAGCGGTCACATCACGCTCCTGCGCACGTGGTTCGAACGCGCGTTCGTCGGCGATACCCAGCTACGCGTCGAGCCCGTGACCCTCGCGACCGGCAAGCCTGGTGTGCGCATCGTCGGCAAGACGCTGACCGATCGCCTGGAGATCGACGGCATGATCGGTACCACCGCGCCCTACCCTGTCCAGCTCGCGGTCACGGCACACCGCCTCGAGCTCGATGTCGTCAATGACCTCAATGCCATGCTCGGCATCAAGGAGCCCTTGCAAGCGTGGGTCTCCGGCACCATCACGGTGAAGACCGAGCTCGCCCCGACGCGCCCCGTCGAGCCCGAGGCGTGGATCGAGCTGACCGAGGTGGTCGCCATCGTGAACCACCGCGCCGCCGACGGCCGCCTCATCCCGCTGCGCCTCAGCGTGATCGACCAGCAGCCCGGTGCGCGCGCTGCGGTGTCGATGCGCGTGACGCCGTCGACGCTCGAGCTCGCCTGCAAGAACCCGGCTGCGCCCGGCGGCCGCGAGCCGTGCTCGACGCGCATCGCGACGCCCGCAGGCGTGATCGAGGTGCGCGGCCACGCCAACGCGTCGTCGGTCGCGATCGAGGCCCTCGGCACGCTCGACCTCGCGCTTATCGCCCCCCTCCTCGACGACCGCTTCGACGAGGCCTCGGGCTTCGTGCGGCTCGCCGCATCGGTGGCAGGCACGTTTGCCAACCCGAGCTTCGAGGCCTCGCTCGACCTCGACCCCGAAGGTGCCTACCGCCGCGATCCCAAGACCGCCTCGCCGGTGCGGTTCCGTCCGATCGGCGGCGACACCGTGCTCGAGGCGCCGACCGGCCTCATCAAGCTCGCCAACGGCAGCCTCGGCTTCACCGACGTCGTGCTCCAGGTCCGCGATCAGCACCTCGACGAACAAGGCGAGCTGCACGTGAAGGGCAACATCACGCTCGATGGTCTCACGCCCGCGAACTGGTCCGTCCTGATCTCCGGCAAGGTCGCCGGCAAGATGCTGATGGTCGCGGCACCGGGTGCGGTCTCGCAGGCAGGTGGCCTAGCGACCATTGAAGGCTATCTGAGCCTCACGGGGAAAGGCCTGATGCCGCTGGTCTCGGGCACGATCCTGTTCGACACGCCGGCGCAAGGGCGCCCGATTGCCGTTATCCCGCGCGGTGTGGGCCGCGAGATCAAGCTCGACCGCGGCGGCCTCGACATCGAGACTGTCACCGACGGCGACCGCCGCACCTACGTGCTCGCGATGAACCAGATCGGCGGTGAGATCGGTGGCGAAGGCCGGCTCTCCAACATCGCGGGCGAGCTCCAGATCGAGAACGGCGAGCTCACGAGCCTCGACGTTTCGCTCGACGCCGACAACGTCCCCTTTCGCCTCGCGGGCACGCTCGACGTCACGCTGTCGGCGCGCAACATCCACATCGACAAGGCCGGCGCGAACGGCACGCTGTCGATGCGCGGCAACATCTCGATCATCGACGGCAAGTACACGAAGAACGTCAATCTCACCGAACAGCTGCGCTCGATCGGCTCGAGCAGCGCGGCGACCAAGCCGTTCTGGGAGGAGTACCCGTCCCTGGGCAACGCGGAGCTCTATCTCTCGCTCGAGGTACGCCGGTTCGTCGTGCAGAACAACCTCGCCAACATCACCCTCGTCGGTCCACTGATCGAAATTACCAATACCCCGCGCGATCCGCGCATGTCCGGCTCGATTCGCGTCGAGCAAGGACGCTTCCAGATCCCCGGCACGCGCGCGACGTTCTCGCGCACGACCGGCTCGGTCGACTTCGCGGAGAACCAGAAGGCAGGCGATCCGCAGCTCAGCATCACCGCCGAGGACCCCGACTATCGCGACCTGTCGGGTCAGGAGCACGCGATCACGCTGACGCTCACCGGCGCCCTCTCGAACCCGCTGTGGGACCTCAAGACCTCGACGGGCCTCAACAAGAGCCAGACGTTGTCGCTGCTGCTGCTCGGCCGTAGCCAAGAGTCGCTGCGCCGCTCGCTCGGCGATCAGACGCTCGGCACGGCGCTCACCAATCAGGACCCGACCACGAACCCGAGCCAGGGCTTCGCCGATCAGATCGTCAAGGACCTTGCCGGGGACTGGGTGTCGAGCCTCGTCGGCAACTCGCTCACCGACCTGACGGGCCTCGACGTGGTGCGCGTCGAGATCGGGTTCGGCTCGATCGGCGTCAAGCTCGAGAAGAACATCCTCGCCAACATCCGCGTGATCGGCGACTACGAGCAGACGATCCGCGGCACCACCACGAACATCCGCGGCGAGTGGCGCACGCCGCTGCGCATCACCATCCAGGGCGGTTGGCTGATCAAGGACTTCGAGGACCCGGCCGAGCAGGACATCTCGGATCAAAACCTCAAGGCCAGCCGCACGTTCCGGCTCTGGACGCCATGAACCGCGTCCTCGTACTGGCGGTCGTGTGCGCGGTCGCGGGCACGACCTACGCGCAGCCCGGCACCGCAAAAGCGGCCCCGGCCGAGGCGAAGTGTGTGCGCGCACCAGCGCCGGCGCCCCGCCCTGCGCCCGCCGACGGTATTGCTCCTCCACCCGTGACGTGGAACGGCTTCGAGCTCGACGGCTCGTTCCCGGAGAACGGCGAGGCAGCGACCGTGCGTGCACTGCTCGAGCCGACCATGCAGCGCCATCGCGCGTTGACGGACGCGGCGCGCGAGGACATCAAGAACGTCACCGCGGCGTTCGGCTATCACCTCGAACGCCTCACGGCCAAGGAGACCTCCGATGGCACCAAGGCCGTCGTTCGTCTGGCACCGATGCCGATGGTGCGCGCGATCGACGTTGATGCCGGCGGCTCGTTCTGGAGCGCACCGATCGACGACGACATCCGGCGCCGCATGCGCCTGCGCGTCGGGGTCTACCTCGCGTGGGATGACAACGAGCGCGCGTGCGAGATCGAAGACGAGGTTCGGCGCCTCGAGGAGTTTCTGGCCGACGAGGGCTACTTCGAGGCGGACGTGACGATCACGCCTAAGCGCACCGGGCGCGCGGTGGTGTTGCGGGTAAAGGCCCGGCTCGGCCCCGAGTACACGAGCGCGGCGCCCGTCTTGGACCAGCCCCCACCGGCCGAGATTCGCCCCGCCGAGATCATCAAACAGTTCGAGCACAAAGCATTCTGCGTGGCCACCCTTTGCTTCGGCACCAACCGCTTCCGCCAGACGCAGCACCAGGAAGACCTCCAGAAGGTCGTCGCGATCTTCCACAGCAAGGGCTACCCGGGGGTCCGCGTGCGCAGCACCTACGATCGCGCGACTTCGGCGAACCGCAGGACCAAGCAGGTCGAGTTCAAGATCATCATCGACCAGCGCCGGCTCATCGAGGTCGTGTTCGAAGGCCAGACGCCGGGGAGCGTCTCCGAGTCCGACCTGAGAGCGCAGCTCACGTTCAACAAGACGGCGAGCGCCGACGACGTGGAAGCGGAAGCGTCGGCAAAAGCACTCGCAAGGTTCCTGCAAGGCCGTGGCTACTTCGACGCGCGCGTGATGGTGAGGCGCGAGCGGTTCGACAGCTTCGACAAGATCATCTTTCGCATCGAGCAAGGCGAGATCCGGCGCGTGCGCTCCGTCGAATTCGTCGGCAACCATGCGATGGGTTTCAGCGTCGGCGACCTTGAAGACATGATCGCGACGCAGACGGCCGGTGGGTTCTCGTCGGGGCTGTTCGGCAAGCGCACGGCCCCCACGTCCGCGGACCTCGCCGCCGACGTCGACCGCATCGTCAGCGCCTACCGGCGTGCGGGCTACCGGGACGCCCGTGTGTGGGTCACGGTGGCTACCCAGCCGGTCGCGCTCGACAGTGCGGCGCTGGCCGCATCACTCCTCCTCGCGGAGCGCGGAACCGATCTCTACGTCCGCTTTCACATCGAAGAAGGACAGCCGACGCTGCTGACCCAGATCAGCGTGGCGCTGTCCGACCAGGGCGACGCGATCACGACGCCGGAGCAACGCGCGCTGTGCGACCTCGCATTCGCAGCGCTCACCGCGAGCCTCGCCCCGCCCAACGAGCCTCAGCTCACTCGCGCCGCCACCGACAATCGCTGCATCGCGACCGCCCCGAGCCTCAAGTTCCGCGACTTCGATGCGGCCACCGCCGCAGATCAGCTGCGCGACCACATGTTCAGCCACGGTCGGCCTCGCGCCAAGGTGACCTACGAGGCGCAGATGATCGGCCCGCGCCGCGTGGCCGCGACGTACAAGCTCACCAATGTTCAGGTGCTGCGCCTCGGCAAGATCGTGATCCGCGGCAACTTCCGCACGAGCGCGAACGTGATCCGCGGTCAGCTGGGGCTCGTCGAGGGGCAGCCGCTCACCAAGGATTCACTGGCGGCCGGCGCCCGCAACCTGCGCAACACGGGACTCTTCGACTCCGTCAACATCGCGATGCCGGACCTCGACAACGTGAGCGAGGGATCCGTCAACGCGGTCGTCGAAGTCACCGAGCGCTACGACTACAAGATGCAAGTCGCGGTCGAAGGTGGCTTCTCCCAGTACAACGGCACCTTCGGTACGTTCGCTTCACTGCGGCCGTCGCTCAAGAACCTCGGCGGACAGGGCATCTCGCTCGATCTCGAGGGGACGGTCGGCGTCAAGCTCGGGCCGCTGCTCGAACAACAGGACCTCGAGTTCCAACAGCTGTCGCTCAGCGCGAACCTCGGCATTCCGGCGTGGCTCAATCCGACGCCGCTAGGCCGCACCGACGTCAACGCGTTCCGCCGCATTCAGGACACCGCCCGGTTCGGACAGCTAACCACCGACGGCCTCACGGTCTCGATGTCGCGCACGGTCTCGCGTCAGCGCACCGCGACGAAGCCGGCACGGGCGCTTACGTTCTCTCCGCACATCGACTTCCGCCGCCGCGAGCGCCCGGTCGACGTGCTTCGCCCCGCGGGCGCCGATGACAGCGACTCGCAGGTCCCGATCTCCACGCGCACGGGCTCGTTCGGCGTCAACTTCGAATGGGAGCAGCGCGTCGACAAGAGTGGCGCGCTATCGCCGCTTGCGCCGGAGGGTGGGTTCCGCCTCGAGGGGCAGGCGATGTTCGCGACGCCGTACCTCGGCGGTCAGAACACGTTCCTCAAGCTCTCGGGCGCAGGCTCGAAGTGGTGGCTGCTGACGGACCATCTCGTCCTGCGCGCCGACCTGCGCTACGACCATGGCTTCCCGCTCGGCGGCGCGGTGCTGCTGCCCGAGGTCGAGCGCTTCTTCGGCGGCGGAGACACCACGGTGCGCGGCTACGAAGACGACCGACTCGCCACGGAGATCATCCAGGTCGGCGTGCCGCCGTTCAACAACGTGCAGCAGATCCGCATCCTGCCCGCCGGCGGCAACATCCGCGCGATGGGCAGCCTGGACGCCCAGCTGCGCATCTGGAAGGTGTTCGCCACCGCGGCGTTTGTCGACGCGGGCGTCATCACGAATAGCTGGTCGACGGTGACGGAGAACGACATTCGGCCGTCCGTCGGTGTCGCCCTGATCAGATTTGCCACCTCCTTCGGGACCGGGGCCCTGGAGCGGGCGATCCCCCTGCGCCCCCAGCTCGGCGACGACCCGCGGGGTCGCTGGCACCTGTGGTTCGCGGCCCGCGCCCAATTCTGATTCAACGCCGACGGGTTGACGTCGGGGGGCGGTTTCCGCAAGATGCGCCCCCATGGGACGCAACGACAATCGCCGTACGCTCAAGATGCGCCGCAAGAAGAGCCAGGCTAAGCTCAAGGCCCGCATCAAGCGCAAGATCGCCGCCGGCAAGGCCGCCAAGAAGCCTGCCGCGCCCGCGAAGAAGAAGTAAGGTAGTCGGGCGTGACGCCCGAGCAGACCCGCTGCGTGATGACGCAGATCGTGATGCCGATGCACACCAATGGTGTGGCCGGTGTCATGTTCGGCGGTGTGATGATGCAGTGGATCGACGTGTGCGCCGGCGTCGCCGCCATGCGCCACGCTGCCGGTGCCGTGCTGACGGCGTCGATCGATCGGCTCGACTTCTTGTCGCCCGTGCAGGTCGGCGAGATCGTCGTGTTGCAGGCGCAGGTGAACTACGTGGCCAAGACCTCGATGGAGGTCGGCTGTCGCGTGGAGACCGAGGACATGCACACGCGCACGCGGCGCTATGTCACCAAGGCGTACCTGACGTTTGTCGCCGTCGATCCGAGCGGGCGGCCGCGGCCGCTCATCCCGCTCGAGCTGACCACCGAGGATGACCACCGCCGGCACGCCGAGGCGGCGCTGCGTCGCAAGGCGCGCCTCGAAGCCGCGGGCCGAGGAGGCAAGTGATGTCCGTGATCGTCGTCGATCGGAGTCGTTGGGGCCGGTTGCGCGTGACGGGTGGAGACCGCGTGCGGTTCCTCCAGGGTCTCACCACGGTGAACGTCGAGCAGCTCGCCGACGGGACGCATGGCTGGGGCGCGATCCTGAATCCCAAGGGCCGCATGCTCTCGGTGATCGACATCGCGCGTACCGGCGATGCGTTCATGATCTCGTGTCAGGCGGACATCGCCGAGAAGACACGTTCAATCCTCGAGCGCTACGCCGTGATGGACGACGTCGTGTTCGAGCCGCTCGGAGGGCCTGCACATCAGGTGTGGGAGGACGCGAGCTCGGTGTGGAGCGCGCCGATCATCGAGGGTGAAGGGCCGAGCGCGCTCGACGAGAACGCGCCCGAGGTCGAACGGCTGCGCATTCGTGCCGGCTTCCTCCGCTACGGTGCCGACGTCAGCGAGGACCACTTCCCGTTCGAGACGCCGCTCGCCGGCTACCTCGACTACAGCAAGGGCTGCTACGTCGGCCAGGAGCCGGTGTTCCGCGTGCACGCGCAGGGCAACGCGGCGAAGACGCTGCGTGGGTTCCGGATCGAGGGCACGGCGCCGGTCGCAGCGGGGACGACGATCAAACATCCCGCGAAGGACACCGCGGGCACCGTCACCTCGTCGATCGTCGACGGTGACGCGGTGATCGCGCTCGGCTATCTGCATCGCACGGCGTGGAATGTGGGGGACACCGTCGAGATCGACGGCCGTCGCGCCGTCACGCACGAGCTACCGTGGTCCTGAGAACGTTGGCTCCTACGGCGTGTCTCGCGCTCGCGGGTTGCAGCCTCCTGACCGACAGCTTCGTCACCAACGACTTCTCCGGCGACGAGTTCCCGATCGCCGTCGAGCTCGACAGCGGCGCCGTGATCGTCGGGCTGCGCGAGCCCGGCGTGGCAGATCGCGTCGCGATCCTCGACGTGTTGTCGCCGTTCACCGTTGTGGATCCAGGCGCAGCTGCGACGCCCTCGGTGCGCGCCGAAGACGTCTACCTGCTCTCCGGCAGCACGCCGCGCGCGTACCTCGACGGGTCCGATCTGGTCTCGTTCCACCCGTGTAGCGACGACCTCGAGCCATGTGTCGTGGGACCAACCGCGGCGCCAGTCCCGTACCAGGCGATCATCGGCGCGCAGGCCCTCGCGGGTGATGCCGTCCGTCTTCGCCTCGGCGACGAGCAGATCTTCATCCTCCCCGATATCGGCGGGACCGAAGCAGCCCACACGCACGCGTGCGATGGCGTGTTTCCGTCGCCGTATCGCGGGGGCGGCACGCTCATCCTAAATGGCACCGAGGTCGGGTTCGGCGGGCGCCGCATCGCGCTCAATGCCTGCCTCGGCGCCAACCCGGATCCGCTCCTGCCGCAAGGACAGCGCGGCACCGACTCGCTGCTCGTGATGTCGACCAGCGTCGGCGTCTCGCTGCTGGGCGAGGCGGCGTACGAGCGCTACCGCGCCACTCATCCGACCGCCCTGCCCCTCCCGGAGCTCGCCGACGACAGCGTCTATCTGCCGTCGGGCCTCGTCGTGGGCAAGCGCGCGACGCTCGACAACCTCGCGCTGGTCGCCGCGACTAGCTCCGAGACGCTCTCGGCGTGCCGCCAGGTCTATGCGAACCACTTCATGACCGCGCGCAACTGCGTCGTGGCCGACGACTGTCCGTGCGAGGAGAACAGCGACAACGGCTTCTGCCCGGTGGCCGCGGTCGTCGAGCTGACGCCGCCGACGGGCGTCAGCGTGCTGGTGGTGCCCGACGCCGACCAAACCTTGCAGGCGCTGCGCACCGAGCTGCGTCCCAATCAGGCGGAGGTCGACGGCATCATTGGTACCGACATCATCAAGGCCGCCGAGATCGACGTCGACTACCCGCACAACCGCCTGCTCGCGCGTTGCACCGCCGAGGGCTGCGTGACGAGACCCGCGATCCCCGAGCAAGCCGACCGCCGCCAGGCGCAGGGCTGCCTCGAGAGTGCGCCACCGGGCCCCCTTTTCTGAGTGCTCACCGTCGGGCTGAAGCTCCGCGCGGGTTCTGTTAACATTGGAGGCTGTGAGGTCGCTTGCGGTCGGGGTCGCGGCGCTGATCGCGCTCGCGCCGGTGAATGCAGACGCCGAGTCGGCGGAGGAGATGCGTGCGCGCGGCGAGCAGCTCGCCAAGAGCGGCCGGTTCTCCGAGGCGATCGATGCGTTCAAGGCGGCGGAGCGCCTCGAGCCCCGCGCACGCCATGCGTGCCTGATTGCCCTCGCGTACACCCGCCGCGAGGCGTGGTCGCAAGCCGAGATCTTCCTCGAGCAGTGCGAGGCGCGCGCCACGCCGGCGGATCCGCTCCCGGAGTGGGTGCCCACCGCAAAGCAGCAGCTCGCCGAGCGGCTCGCATCCGTCAACGTCGCGCCGATCGAGATCGCGCTGGCCCCGGCCGGCACGAATGCGACGCTCACGGTCTCGAGCTTCGCGCCGGACGAGCGGTTCACCGCGCGCACGATCCATCTCCCGCCGGGTCGCCACCTCATCGTCGCGACCGCGCCTGGCTTCCGCGACGCGCAGCACACCGTCGAGGTGACAGATCGGTCTCCGCAACGCGTCGTGATTACGATGGAGCCCGTCACGGCGGGCGCCCCACTCGGCGAGCCGACACCGCACGTAGAGCGGCAGCCGGTGCCCCCTGCTAGCAAGGTCCCGGTGGCGGTGATGGGCGTGGGCGCGGGCGTCGGCGTGGCCGGCGCGCTGGTCCACCTCACGTTGTTTCGCGGTGCGCGCAACGACATGACGAACGCGACGGACATCGGCGAGTACCGCTCGGCCGAGGAGCGGTTCGATCGCTATCGCGCGCTCTCGATCGCGCTCTACGCGACGAGCGCCGTGACCGTGGGCGTCGGCGTGGTGCTCGGGTTCACCAAGCACAAGCGCCACGTCCCCGAGGTCGCGGTGGTGCCGAGCGACGGCGGCGCGATGGTGTCCGTGGGGTGGACGCGATGACCGCGGCCGCCGATTCCAATCCACCCGGCGAGCTGTATTGCACCACGTGCGAGAAGACGTTCCACGTGGGCGATAAGTGCCCCACCGACGGCACGCGCCTGATGCGGATCAAGGCGGCGCTCGACCCGCTCCTCGGCCGCGATCTCGACGGCCGCTACACGGTGATCGAGAAGCTGGGGCAAGGCGGCATGGGCGCGGTGTATCGCGCGCAGCAGCACTCCGTGGATCGCGAGGTCGCGATCAAAGTTGTCAACGCGAACCTGATCACCGACCCCGACGTGATCAAGCGGTTCCTGCGCGAGGCAAAGCTCGCGAGCAAGCTCGCGCACCCGAACGCCGTCGCCGTGCTCGACTTCAATCAGACCGCGGACGGCGTGTTCTATCTCGCGATGGAGCTGGTCAGCGGCCGCCCGCTCGACGTGGTCCTGCGAGCCGAGAAGGTGTTCAAGCCCGAGCGCCTGGTGCGGATCGGCACGCAGGTCCTCGATGCCCTCGAGGGCGCCCACGCGCTGTCGATCATCCATCGCGATCTCAAGCCGTCGAACATCATGCTGCTCGCGAAGGGTCGTGACCTGGTGAAGGTGCTCGACTTCGGCCTCGCCAAGTCGATCTCGCCCGACCAGACGTCGACGACGATGACCGGGGTCGGCGCCGTGCTCGGGACGCCTGCGTTCATGCCGCCAGAGCTGGCGCGAGGCATCGCCTGTGATGGGCGCGCCGACCTCTACTCGCTCGGCGTGATCCTGTACCAGCTCGGAACGGGGCGGCTGCCGTTCGTCTCCGACTCCGTGCACGAGCTCCTCGCGCTGCATGGTAGCGACGAGCCTGCACCGCCGATGACCGGCGTCCCGCCCCGGCTCGCGCAGGTCATCGATACGCTGCTCCAGAAGGATCCGGCGAAGAGGTATCAGAGTGCCGCCGAAGCGCTGCGTGCCCTCGAGAGCTCGCTCGCGCAGGGCACGCCTGGCCTCGATCAGGACACCAACCCGAGTCTCGTCCCGTTCCCGGCCGAGAGCGCGCAGTTCGCACATCTCGCGACGCCTTCCCGACCGTCGCGCCGTGCGCCGACCAAGACCGAGGCCGAGCGCCTGGTCACCGAGGCGACGATGCTCGCCACGCCGGTGCCGAGCACCCCGAACACCGCGACGCCGAAGTCGGCGGCGGCGGAGACCACACTGCCCCAGGACGCGACGGTGGCGCGCTCGCGAGTGTGGGTCGGGCTCGCCGCGCTCGTCGCGATCGCAGCGGTCGTCGTCGGCGTGGTCGCGTTCGGTCAGAGCAAGAAGACGCCGCGCGAGCCGGATCCTGTCGTTGCTCCGTCGCCACCCGACCCCGCACCTCCGCCCAGCGAGCAGCCCGTCTCCCCGACGCCGGCGGAGGCCCGTGCAGCGGCGACCGCAGGCAGTGCAGCGACAACCGCCAGCCCTCCGCAGCCCGCGGACGCGAGCGCGGCTTCGAGCGCGAAGCCCACGCGCCCCCGCGCGACCTCGACCACCGGGCAAAAGCCGCCGGGCAAGCGCCCGCCACCGAGCAAGCCCGCCCCAACGACGCCGAGCACCGCCACCAACCCCTCCCCTGCGACGACGAAGCCCGCCGACGCAGGCTCGGCCGTCGCGCCCCCGTTCTGACATGCGCCTATCTTTCGTCCCGCTCTCCACCCTCGCGCTATGCGCGTGTTTCTCCAAGCCCGGCTTCCGCGGCAACGGTGATGCCGGCGTCGATGCGGACGGCATGACCGACGCACAGGTGGATGGTGCCGCCGATGCGCCGAGCGACGCGCCGATCGATGCGCCGGTCGATGCACCGCAGCCCGTCGCGCTGACGTTCACCCAGATCAGCGCAGGTCATCATCATGCCTGCGGCATCGATACATCGACGCGGCTGTGGTGCTGGGGCGATAACCAAGAGGGGCAGCTCGGCGAGCGCGCGGACTTCGCGAGCGGCAATCCCGGTCTGGTGTCGACGACGCCCGCGATGCAAGACGGCTGGACGTGGATCAGCGCCGGCTACCGGCACACGTGTGGCATTCGCGCGAACAAGGTCTACTGCTGGGGCGACAACGACGGCCAGCAGAGCGACGCGACGATGACCTCGAACGCCACCGGGATCACCGAGGTCGTGCTCGCGTCGGCCCCGGTCAAGGTGTTCGCCGGAGCGTCCCTCAGCTGCGCGATCCTCGCCGACCAGTCAGCGCACTGCTGGGGTGATCACGATCTCGGCGCTTCGCAGGCACAACCGGCGGGCGTGCGTCCGTTCCTCGCGGGGACCACGTTCACGTCGTTCGCGCTCGCCTACGACCACGGGTGCGCCCTCGCGGTCGGAGGCACCGTGCGCTGCTGGGGCGACAACACGAGCTACGAGCTCGGCCAGACGTCAGTGACGCAGGCAGCCTACGACGCGGCGGTCACGGCTTCGCACGCGACCCCGTTCAAGGCCATCACGGTCACGAACGACGTCAGCTGCGGGACCACGACCGACGACGACCTCGTGTGCTGGGGCTCGGTCGGGCGTGGACACTTTCCGGGCGGCCCGACGATGAAGACCGCCAATCACACCGTCGATGCAACGCGCGCGTGGGGCTCCGTCGCGATCGGCGAGGACCATGGCTGCGCGCTGACCACCGCGGGCGAGGTCTTCTGTTACGGCCCCAACCTCGACGGTGCGACCGGCGGCACGACGTTCCAAGCGCGCTCGTCCATCCCTGGAACACCGCAACTCGCGGGCGTCAGCCAGCTCGTGTCCGGCGACGGCTTCGCCTGTGCGCTCGATCAGGCGACGGCAACGTTGAAGTGCTGGGGTGGCAATCGCACCGGCGAGCTGGGCAACCGCGAGGTCGCGAGCTCGATGTCCCCCCGCACCGTTCCGCTCGCCGTCGGTGCCACCGACGTCGTCCGTCAAGTGATCGTCGGGGACAACCACACCTGCGCCCTCGTGGGCCCCGCCACCGGCGGCGCCACCGCGTACTGCTGGGGACGCAACCTCGACCAGCAGATCGCGACGCCGATGACGCTCTCCGAGCCGTTGCCTGTCGCCAGCTCGATGCTGTTCACGCAACTCGCCAGCGGCGGCCATCACGTGTGCGGCCTCGGAGTCGGCGGCGCCGACATCACGTGCCGCGGTGACAACACGAGCCTGCAGCTCGGCGCCAACCCCGCCACCGATGGTACGCGCACGATCGCCAAACCGCCCGGCACCGCCGCGTGGACCTACGTCGCGGCGGGCAGCTCCGCGACCTGCGCCATCGCCGACGAGAAGCTGTCGTGCTGGGGCGCCATCCCCGGCGTCGGAGGGTCCAACCTCCGCCAGGACTACGGCTTCGCGGGCACCGCCCAGTGGAAGTGGACCTCGATCGCCGTTGGTTCGGACTTCGCGGTCGGGACAACCCTCGAGGGCACGCGACCCCGGATCATGAGCTTCGGCAAGCAATGTGCGGCGTCGAGTGCCTCCGGTCCCGCGATCTCGCCCTCCGACCCGAGCCCGAATCTACTGTACGGGCTCGAGCTCGCGACCGCGCGCGTCGCGGCGGCCCAGCACAACGGCAGCCACGCATGCGTGAGCTTCAAGCTCGCCGACGGCGAGCTCGGCACCGTGTGCTGGGGCGTCAACACGAGCGACCAGGTCAGCCCGGATCCCGCGCACCCCGATGCGTGCGTGCCCTCCGCGACGTGGGCGATCCAGCAATCGACGGGGCTCGCGGATCCGTCGCTGACGTCGACGCCGCGGATCGCGGTCGGCGCCAATCACAGCTGCCAGCTCGACAGCCTCCACCAGCTTTACTGCTGGGGCGGCAATGACAACGGCGAGCTCGGTGCCGTCGGCTCGTCGGGCGTGCCCAAGCTCGTCCATACAGGCACCTGGGCCGAGGTCGCGACGAGCAGCACCCACTCCTGTGGGATCACGCTCGATCGGAAGAGCGTATCCTGCTGGGGCCTCAATCGCTACGGCGAGCTCGGCGATGGCGCACGGTTCCACCCCGAGCCGGTGGCCAGCGGCCTCGTGGTTCCGTAGGGCTACTCGTCGAGGCTCGTGACGTCCGCGAGCACCTCGGCGGGCGTGCCGCGCGCGACGATCGTGCCGCGCTCGATGCGCACCACTTGATCCGCGAGCAGCCGTGCTTCGGCGATTGAGTGCGTGACGTGCACGAGCGGCACGCCGAGCTCGCCGACGAGCTCGCGCACGAGCGTGGTGAGCTGCTTGCGCAGATCGCGATCGAGCGCCGAGAACGGCTCGTCGAGGAGGATGAGCCGCGGCTGGCGCGCGAGCGCGCGGGCGAGCGCGACGCGCTGGGCCTCGCCGCCGGAGAACGTGCGCGGCCGGCGATGCGCCAGGTGCCCGACGCCGAGCCGCTCGAGGAGCGCGGCCGCGCGCAGGTGCCGCTCGGCGCGCGGGATCTCGTGCATGCCGTAGCTGACGTTGCCGATCGCGGTCATGTGCGGGAACAGCGCGAGGCCCTGGAACATGTACGAGAGGCGGCGCAGGTGCACCGGTACGTCGATGCCTTTCGCGCGATCGAGCCAGACTTCGTTGCCGAGGGTGACCTTGCCCCTGTCGGGCAACGCGAGGCCGGCGAGCGCGGCGAGGATGGTGCTCTTGCCCGACCCGGACGGGCCCATCACACACGTGATGCCCGGACCACACGCGAGCTCGACGTCGAGGACAAACTCGCCGCGCGCGAGCTGGAGCTGCGCCGCGAGCTCAGACATGGCCACCCGCGAACCGCTTGAGGACCCGGTTGGCGAGGTACATCATCGCGACACCGACGATCGTCGTCACGATCGCCATGTTGCGCGCGTCGACCTCGCGCCCGCCGTAGAGCGCGTTCATGACGTGAATGGAGGCCGTCTCCGTGCCGTCGATCATCTGGCCCGCGACCATCTGCGTGATGCCGTAGTCGCCGAGCGCGCGCGCGAAAGCGAGCATCGCGCCGGCGATGATCGCGGGGGCCGCGAGCGGCAGCACGATCGTGAACAACACCCGGAGGGGACGCGCGCCGAGCGTGCGCGCAGCGGCGACGAGGTTCGCGTCGACGGACTCGAGCCCGATGCGCGCCGCGCGCACGACGAGCGGCAGCGAGCCGATGGCGGCCGCGATCACCGCGCCGGTGAACGAGAACACGATCGTCGAGCCGGTCAGGCTCTGCCAGGCGCGGCCGATCGCACTCTCGCGCCCGAGTGCGACGAGGAGATAGTAGCCGAGCACCGTCGGTGGCAACACGAGCGGCGCGCACACGACGGCGTACCAGAGGTCGCGCCCCGGCAACTTCTTCCAGTTGAGAAGGACGGCGAGTGAGGTCCCGAGCACGAGGGACATCACCATCGCGAGCGTCGCGATCTCGAGCGACAAGAACAGTGGTGCCCAGGTCATCGAATGCTCGCCGTGAGGCGCCGGGCCCAACATCGCTTCACTTCGCTCATCGTGGGCCTACGACTCGGCGAGCCGGACGACAAACACGGCGCCGAGCTCGCCCCGTTGCTCGACGTGGATCGAGCCTCCATGCGCTTCCGCCGCGAGCTTGCAGAAGTAGAGGCCGAGCCCGCGATTCGCACGTGCCGAAGCCCGGCGTGCCTCGACCTGGAAGTAGCGGCCGAAGATCCGCTCGCGCTCGGTGTCGGGGACGGGTACGCCGTTGTTGCCGATCGCGAGCTCGAGGAAGTGGGCGTCGCGCGTCGCCTTGACGACGACCTTGCCACCACGCGGGGCGTACCGCGCCGAGTTGTCGATCAGGTTCTCGAGCACGCGCCCGATCAGCTCGCGGTCGACCGTACCCACGAGGTCAGGGGCAACGTCGATCACCAGCTCGAGCTGCCGCACCTCGAACTGCGCACGGTTGCCCGCGATCGCACGCTCGATCAGCTCGACGATGCGCGCCGACTGCCGGTGCGCGCGCAGGATGCCGTCCTCGAGCTCCTCGACGTCGAGAATGGTAGCGACCAGGCCGAGCGCCTTGCCGACGAGGGTCGTGGCGTCATCGATGTACGCGAGCGACTGTGGCGAGGGGCCGCCCGCGGACTCCGTGAGCTCCGAACGCAACAGCTCCAGGCAGCCCTGGATCGCGGACAGCGGGCTGCGAAGATCGTGCACCACGAGCGCCGCGAGGACTCGCTTCTTCTCGCGGAGCTGGCGCGCGCTCTCGTCAGCAGCGCCCGAGACCAAGGCTGCTAGCCCTTCACCTGGTTTCGGCCCGCTTCTTTTGCGGCGAACAAGAACGTGTCGGCCTGCTTGATGAACTCGAGGGCGTCTTCGATCTCACCGCGCAGCGCCGCCACACCAATCGAAACCGTCACCGGAATCACCGCATCCTCGAACTTGAACTCCGCACCTTCGACGAGCTTGCGGATCTTCTCCGCGAATTGCATCGCATTGTAGTGGTCGATCTCCGGGAGGACGATCGCGAACTCTTCGCCGCCGTAGCGGGCGAGCACGTCCTCGCGGCGGATCCGGGTCTTGATCACCGACGCGAGGTGCTTGAGGACGTGGTCACCAGCGAGGTGCCCGAAGCTGTCGTTGATGCCCTTGAACCGGTCGATGTCGAACATGATGAGCGAGAGGTCGCGGCGATAGCGTAGCGCCCGCCCGATCTCGCGTTCGAGGGTCTCGACGAAGTAGCGGCGGTTGAACACCTGGGTGAGTCCGTCGACCGTGGTGAGGCGGTAGATCTCCTCGTGGTAGGCGTTCTCGATGTTGTTGCCGCTGAGGAACTTGAAGATGCAGCGGCCGACCTTGATGAAGTCCCCATCGCGCAGCACGTACTCGTCGATCATCTCGTCGTTTACGTAGGTGCCGTTGGTGGACCCCATATCGCGCAACATGATCGCGTTGCCGGTGTTGATGATCTTGCAGTGATTGCGCGAGACGGCTTCCTGATCGATCTGGATGTCCGCCTTCGACGACCGGCCGATGATGATCTGGGGCCGATTGAGGTTGAACTTCTTCCCCAGCTCGAGCCCGTAGATCACGACAAGGCAGGCTTCCTTCGCGACCGGCCGATCACTGATCTTCGAGATCGCAGTGACGACCGTCTTGTTCCTGCCGGTATCGCTCACCCAACCCCGATCGTAACAGAGTTCCAGGGGCTACGCGCCATTCGGCTAGCGCTCAGAGTCGGTACACTCGAGCTTGTCGTCCGCTGCACGCCTGCACAGGAGGGCGTCGACGAGCTGATAGCCACCCCGCACGAACCGGTATGACTGCAGGAGCAGCCTGCCGCCGTGTAGGTGCCAGTAGCCACGGATATCCTGCATGTTGTCCTCGCCCTTCCCCGCCAATGGCTCGAGCGCCGCGGCTGCGAACGTGCCCGCATAGCGCGAGCACTCGCTGGTCCCTGCGGCGGGGGGACGGAACACGTTCCAGTAGCAGTTTCCGTCGGAGCACATCGACCGATCGACGACGACGAGCTCGTCGACGCCATCGCCGTCGAGGTCGCGATCCCATCGCTCGATCTTCGGGGATTTTCCGACCACGCCGTCGACGCCAGGCTGCCCGCACGCACCGACCTGCACGCTGGGCATGGGCATATCACGCGGCGTTGTGGTCTTCGCGGACTTGGTGCACGCAGAGACCGCGAGCGCGAGCGCGATGTGCCACGCGGATCGGTTGAACGACATACGGTGGACCGTCTTCGTATCTCGTGCGGCCGAGCGCTGCAAATGCCACACGCCGAGGTTTGCGAAAGAATCTTGTGCCTTGCGCCGGGATGAGGCTACATCCGGGGCGATGCGACGCAGTTTCGTCCTGCTCGCCGGCGCCGCGGTGGTCGCCGGCGGCGCCGCGATTCTCGGTGGAGATGACGCCGCCCCTGCAGCCTCGATCGGGGGCGCGCCTCTGGTTGGCAGCGCTCCGAACGCGACAGCGCCGTCGCAGGCGCCCGCGTCCGAGGTCGCTGCGTTTCAGGCCCTCGCCCACGCGAAGACGGCCGACCAGCCCACCCGGTCGCAGATCCCGGTCGGCGCGCTGATCGACCTCGACCATATCGAGCGCGTCGGCGACGTCTACGAGGCCCCACTCGCCGACGGTCGGCGCGCCCAGCTGACCCTCGATCCCGAGCTGCAGCCGCTCGCCGAGAAGCTCCTCGACGAATCACGCGCCCCGCGTGCGGCGATCGTGGTGATGCATCCCGATGGGCGCGTGCTCGCCCTCGCCGGCCGCCGCACAGAGGAGCCGAAGGGCTCGCGCGAAGGGACGTTTGACTGGCGCCTCGCGACGGATGTGTGGGCGCCCGCTGCCTCGGTGTTCAAGATCGTCACCGCGAGCGCGCTCGTCGGCGCCGGCGTCGATGGTGACGACAAGGTCTGCTTCCACGGGGGCGTCCGCTCGGTCATGGAGAGCAACCTCGTCGATTCCAAGCGCGACTCGCGCTGCGAGAGCCTCTCCTTTGGCCTCGCGCACTCGAACAACGCCATCCTGGGCAAGCTCGCGTACCAGAAGCTGCCGCCCGAGCAGCTCGATCGCATGGCGCACACGCTCGGCCTCACGAGCGCCCTGCCCGGCAAGGAGCTCCCCGGCAACGCCGGCGAGATGGACATCCCCAAGACGCGCGACCTGTCGTACGCCAAGACCGCGGCCGGCTTCATGGGCTCGCGCCTATCCGTCGCTGGTGGCGCCCTGCTCGCCGCTACGATCGCCGATGGTGGCAACCAGCCGGTGCCGCGCCTGATCGCGTCGATCGACGGTACAGCGGTGCCCGCCACCAAGCCGCGCCGCGCGATCCCCGAGGACATGGCCCGCGAGGTCGCAAAGATGATGATCGGGACATGCGACTCGGGCAGCGCCGCCAAGATCTTCAACCGCGGCGAGCGGCCGTGGAAGGTCGCCGGCAAGACGGGGACGCTGACGCGAAACGAGCCGTTCTATATGGAGCACTCGTGGTTCGTGGGGTTTGCCCCCGCCGAGCGGCCCGAGGTTATTGTCTCTGTGCTGTTTGGGAACCCCGAGAACTGGCACCTCCGGGGCCACGAGGCGGCGAAGCGCCTGATCGATCGCGCCCTGCGCAAGCGGTCCAAGGCGAAGAGCTAACCCTAGGTCGGGTCTGGTCCCGTTTCTTGCCAGCAAACGTGGCGCCGATCGCACTCCGCTGCGCCTGCCGCGAACCGTCTGCAAACAGTGGTAGAATCGATTGGTCCGCCTGATCGTCCGACAGGTGAACGTCCGGGGAGACAAGACTATGACGAGGCTCTCGTATCTCGCGGCCACCGCCGCATCGCTGGCGGTGAGCACGCTGCCCGCGCTCGCTCAGCAGGCCGACCTTGCCGCCAAGCTCAACGAGGAAGGCAAGACGCTCATGTACGCGCAGAAGTACGCGGAAGCGAGCGCCAAGTTCAGCGAGGCCGTCGCGCGCGTGCCGGAGCCCAAGTACTTCTTCAACCTGTGCACGTCGAAGTTCCAGGAGGGCAAGTTCGGCGAGGCACTCACGGCGTGTAACGCCGTCGAGAAGAACAACCCGACCCCGGAGCTTCAGACCAAGGCCACGAAGCTGATCGGCAAGATCCAGGACGAGGCCAAGAACCAGGGCGTGAACCTCCAGCCCGAGGGTGGTGGCGGTGGGGATCCCAACACGATGCCCCCTGACCCGAACCTGCCGCCGCCCGATCCGAACAACCCGAACGCCAACCCGAATCCCAACGTTGGGCCCCCGGTGTCGAATGGCGCGGTCGGGCGTCCGCCCAGCCAGGGCCTGTTCACGGGCACCACGGCCGACAACAATTATACCTGGACCCTCGGCGCCGATTTCTTCGGCGGCGGCGGCAGGCTCGGGCGCGACAACTTCTACGGCTCGGCATCCGCAGGTCTGCGGCTCAAGGGTGACTATCTGATCAACCCGGCGGCGCGGTTCGGCGCGCAGGCCTACTTTCAGTTCTCGCACTTTGGTCAGGGCGAGATGCAGACCGCCGACGTGCTCACGCTGGACGTGATGGACATCGGCATCGCGGCGTACAAGCACGTCTGCCTCACTGGCACGCAGCGCCTATGCATCACACCGCTCGCGGGCGTGCAGATCGCGATGATGAGCCCCGCCGGCGAGAGCGTCGACGAGTACCAGGTGTTCAACTACACCGCGCTCGGCGCGCGCCTCGAGCTCGGCGCGCAATACGCGTTCGGCAGCCGGTACGAGCACGTCCTCGGCGTCGCCGTCGGCACCAACGTCTACTCGCGGGTCGTGTCGGAGTCCATGGACGCCGTGTTCAGCGCGGAGACCCTGGGCCTGGATAAGGGAGGCGCCGCCGGCTACGTCAGCCTCGGGTATACCTACCGGTTCAACACGCCGCTCGGCTCGTCCCCGTTCGTTACCCTCGAATAGCGAGCCCGGTTCGCAGTTCGCATGTCGGCGGTCACCATCGTGTGACCGCTTTCGCTTTTTCGGCGCTGCAAAGCGTCATGCCGAATCGAATCAGGTAAGGTCACGGCGTTCGATCAGTACCGTCACCGAGGGAGATCTCATGTCCGAGAAACTCACCGCCAAGCTGACCCTGCCGGGTGGCAAGGAAGCCACCCTGCCCGTGGTCGTGGGCACCGAAAACGAGCACGCCGTCGACATCAAGGCGCTGCGTGCCGATACGGGCTACATCACGCTCGACTCCGGTTATATGAATACCGGCGCGACGACGAGCGCGATCACGTACCTCGATGGCGAGGAGGGTGTCCTCCGCTACCGTGGTTATTCGATCGAGGAGCTCGCCGAGAAGAGCGACTTCGTCGAGACGAGCTATCTGCTCATCAACGGCAAGTTGCCCACGCAGGCGGAACGCAACACGTTCTCCACTGCGCTCACGCGGCACAGCCTCATCCACGAGGACATGCACCAGTTCTTCGCGGGCTACCCCCCGACCAGCCACCCGATGGCGGTCCTGTCGGCGATGGTGACGTCGCTGTCGGCGTACTACCCCGATAGCCTCGACCGCAACTCGGCGGTCGACCTGCACATCACGCGGATCCTATCGAAGGTCCGTACGATCGCTGCCTTCGCTTACAAAAAGAGCATCGGCCAGCCGCTCATGTACCCGAAGAACTCGCTGCGCTACTGCGGGAACTTCCTCCACATGATGTTCGCGGTGCCGAGCGAGGAGTACGAGGTCTCGCCGATCCTGGAGAAGGCCGTCAACCAGCTGCTCATCCTCCACGCCGACCACGAGCAGAACTGCTCGACGTCGACGGTGCGCATGGTCGGCAGCTCGGGCGCCAACCTCTACGCGTCGATCGCCGCCGGCATCCTCGCGCTGTGGGGGCCGCTGCACGGTGGCGCCAACCAGGCCGTCATCGAGATGCTCGAGGAGATCAAGCTCTCGGGTGGCGACTACAAGAAGTTCATCGATGACGTGAAGAACAAGCGCGACAACCGTCGCCTCATGGGCTTCGGTCACCGCGTGTACAAGAACTTCGACCCGCGCGCGAAGATCCTCAAGAAGATGTGCGACGAGGTCCTCGCGCACCTCGGCATCAAGGATCCGCTGCTCGACCTCGCGAAGGGCATGGAGGAGATCGCACTCAAGGACGAGTACTTCATCTCGAAGAAGCTCTACCCGAACGTCGACTTCTACTCGGGCATCATCTACCGCGCGCTCGGCATCCCGACGAACATGTTCACGGTGATGTTCGCGCTCGGCCGCCTCCCGGGCTGGATCGCCCACTGGAAGGAGATGGTCGAGGATCCGGGTACGAAGATCGGCCGCCCGCGCCAGGTCTACACCGGTGAGAAGGCTCGCAAGTACGTTCCGATCGAGTCGCGCTAGCTTCGGCTGCGTGCTCCTCCTGGTCGCCGGCTGCGAGAAATCGAAGCCGAGCGACCCGCCTGCGCCCACGGGCTCGGGTAGTGCGGCCGTGTGCCCACCTTACGTGGATGACTACGTGAAGCAAGCCATGGACGCCACCGACGTCTACTTCTCGAAGCTGTCGGCGACAATGAAGCCGTGGACCGACGCAACGTCGTGCGAGGCGATCAAGGCCGCGCTCGATCCGCTCGGCGCGGACGGCGATGCCTACGTGAAGGTCGTCGAGAGCGCGAAGGCGTGGGCCAAGGACCTGTCGGAGGAGTGCCGCGACAGCCTCGATTCCAAGTGGGCCGGTGAGCGCGCCCAGCTGATGGAGCAGAAGTTCCGCGCCATCGTCGACGGCGGGCTCGGACACGTGCAGCGCTGCGAGAACGCGCCGGGCGTCAAAGATGCGGCGTCGCGCGCGCTCCGACTCATGCGGAAGCGGAAGTAGCCGCTCGCTACTTCTTGCAGCTCGTCGGCAGCACGTGCTCCTTGTAGCGGCCTTCCCAGTTGCCGGGCGGGGCGTAATTGCACACCCAGATGTCCATGCCCTTGCACTGAGCCATCCCGCAGCCGACCTCTGTCGTGGTCGTCCACACGACCTGCGTGAAGTGGCCGGTCTCCATCGAGAAGCCGGGCTTTTTGAACGAGTACTTCGCGACCTCGTCGTACCACATCGCCACCACGGCCTCGGGCGGTAGCGCGCCGGTGGTCCCCGCTGCGAGGTTCTCGCCGTACTTGTTGTTGTTCGAGTGTCCGAAGGCGCAGCCCTTCGCCTTCAGCGAGTCGGCCCACGTTTGCGCGACCTCGGCGATCTTGGGCGACCAGGTCAGCGGCGGCGCGCAGTGTTTCTCGCGATAGCGATTGTGCGCATCGACGATCACCTCGGCGGGCCCGCTCGGTGAGACGGCCGGCTTGGGCGGCGGCGGAGCTTTGGGCGCCGGCGCTGCGGCAACCACGGGCTCCTGTGCCGAGGGCTGTACCTGCCACGGATCCGCAGCGCCGCCGGGTGGGCCCGCCTGCTCCTGCGCCACGGGCTGGTGGGGAGATGGCTCGGTGCGTTGCATCGGCCCGCAGGCGAGGAGCAACACGGCTCCGAAGATCGTCGTTCGCTTCATCGACTTCTCGTCGAGCATGACACGCTGACGTGCCCCGCTTGCAACTGATTCAACGACGGGCCAGATTCGGATCGATGCGTCCCACCATGGCGGAACCGATGTCGTCTGCGGTCACCGAGGGGATTCGCGTGCGCGTGCAGTCGCACTACCTCTCGGATCAATCCTCGCCACGTGATGATCGCTACGTGTTCGCGTACACGATCACGATCTCGAACGAGAGCCCTTCGACCTGTCAGCTCCGCACGCGCCACTGGATCATCACCGATGGTCGCGGCAGCATCGAAGAGGTGCGCGGCGATGGCGTGGTTGGCGAGCAGCCACGCCTGAGCCCGGGGCAGAGCTTCCAGTACACCTCGGGCTGCGTCCTCACCACGCCGATCGGCACGATGCAGGGCAGCTATCGGATGTGGCGCGACGACGGGAGCTACTTCGACGCGGAGATCGCGACGTTCTCGCTCGCGTGCCCCTCTTCGTCGCGGTTCGCCGAGCACGAAGCAAACTGAGCCGATCCGCGGACTTCGCCAGGTGGCACGGAACGCGCGCCGTGTGTGCCCCCGTGTAGGCAAACATTTCTCAAAGCCTTGGCGTACCCTAGGCGTCAATAGCTTTGCCTGCGATGACCCACGCCGAACGCGAAGCTGCGACTGCCTCTGCCCTCGTCGAGGCAGCGAAGGCCGGTGATCAGCGCGCCTTCGAAGCGCTGGTGCGGCGCTACCGCAAGCGCATCTTCGCGCTCGCGCTGCACATCATCGGTTCCTCCAGTGAAGCCGACGACATCACGCAGGAGGTCTTCCTCAAGGCCTTCCGCGCGCTGCCGCAGTTCGAGGGCCGCAGTGAGTTCTTCACCTGGGTCTACCGGATGACAGTGAACCGCTCGCTCAACGCGCGCCGCGATCGCGCCCGCCGCGGCGAGGATCCCGATGACCCGCGCCTCGAGCTCGCCGTCGCCGTAGACGCGCGGAGCAACCCGGGCCGCGCGGCCGAGCTGCGCCAGACCTATGCGCGCCTGCTCCGCGCGCTCGATGGTCTACCGGTCGACATGCGCACCACCGTCATCCTCGTCTCGCTCCAGGGTATGTCGCACGGCGAAGTTGCGGTCGTGCAGAACGTCACCGAGGGCACCATCGCGTGGCGGATGCACGAAGCGCGGCGCAGACTCAACGAGGCGATGGCGCCCGAGAAGCTGCAGCGCAAGCGCGAGCTGTCCGCGGACCTCGCGCGCGTGCTCGGCGAGAACGGGCTGTTCGTGCCCGTGATGCCCAAGGGCCGCGCGTAGCCCACCAGCGGTCACGAACGAGGATCGACCGAGCCGGTTCGATTCCGGGGCGTCGGTGTCGGGTTCTGCATCGGTCTCGGGTTCGGGTCGTGTTCGGTGTCGGGTTCGGCGTCGGCATCGGCATCGGCATTGGTGCCGGGTTCGGCGTCGGTGTCGGCTTCGGCATCGGGTTCGGCTCGGGTCGGCATCGGCATCGGTCTCGGGTTCGGCGTCGGTCTCGGGTTCGGCGTCGGCATCGGGTTCGGCATCGGTGTTCGGCGTCGGCATCGGGTTCGGCGTCGGCATCGGTCTCGGCGTCGGCATCGGTCTCGGGGTCAGGTTCGGCATCGGTCTCGGGGTCCGGGTTCGGGTTCGGCATCGGGTTCGGCATCGTGTCTCGGAGTGGCGTCGGCATCGGGTTCGACGTCGGCATCGGGTTCGGCATCGGAGTCGGGCACCTGGAGCAACGCCCGGAACCTCGTGGCAGGTCCGGACCCGGGCCTGGCGGCCTCACCGCTTCGAGAGGCGGTAGGTCATCGCCCGGACTCGGTCCGCGAGCTCGAGCGCCTCGGCGACCTCGGGGTGCGTCAGGTACTCGAGCGCGAGCGCGACCTCGAGGCACGCGGTGACCTCGGCGGCGCTGCCGAGCGCGACGCGATAGAGGTGCGCGCGATCCGCGCCGACGCGCTGGTTCGCCTCGGCGATGTTGAGCGAGATGGACGCCCCACAGCGGCGCAGCTGCTTGGCGAGGTCCGCGTTCTTGGACGCGAGTCGCTTGAGGAGAACCGCGAGGGCACGGAGGAGCTGGAGCGAACGGGCGTAGGCATCGAAGGTCATGGCGTTTCCTTTCGTCGTGTTCGCCCGTTCCAGCGAGAGGACCGTGACGCGCGCTGGGATGAGGCGTCCGTGGTCTGCGGCGATCGTCAGGCGCGCGGCGCGCGGCCTCTCGCGGAGGGCGAAAACACGACGAAAGGAACGCCGTGACCGGAGATGCCTACGCGTTCGCGCAAGCGACGCGCCACGCGGTCGACGGGCCTCGCGCCACGAGCGCGGACCGGTGCGCCGCGCGCGGGCAGCGAGCTTCGTCGAGGCACGGCGCGCTCGGCAGGTGAGCACGCACCGCCGCCCGCGCGGGG